>NZ_JBQFYW010000002.1:0-377544 GCF_056541825.1 Ruegeria sp. AF8
AGTAGCGCGATCACGGACGCCGCTTTGCGGCGGGAAAACCGGCCATTGATGTTCGGCGCAGCGAAGACGGACCAGCCAATTCACAGGTCGCGGACAAAGTGTGAGTTCGCTCTTCTTTAGCGAACGTGTAAAATTAGGTACTTGCAGTCATTTGACTGGTTACAGTTGAACACCGTCATAAAGCCTTAGCAATCCATGGTTTCATGCCTTGATGCAGGCCGCCATCTCTCTCATGTGGCGCATGTCCGAACCGCAACAGCCGCCTACAACAGAGATATCCGGGAAACTGCGTACGAGGCGCGCAACCTCGGCACCGAGTTCTTTCGGATTTCCGTCGTCCAACTCGGTCGCATTGTCGAGTTCAGCGTGGCTGCACCGCGAGGCATTCACCGCCATTCCTTTCAGCCGCGGGTGCCCTGTCAAAACATGGCTGAAGTGATCGGGATGCGCGCAGTTGACCATGAAATAGGCCGCAGCCCCATCGGTGAGTGCGTCGACGCGATCAATCGCCTCTTCCAAACCAGTTCCGTTGTCCAGGCAGCCATCGGTTTCCACAACGAATGAGACCGCAATCGGCACCCCGCAATCCTTGGCTGCCAGTACAGCACCTGCGGCTTCTTCTACTTGATTGAAAGTGTACGCATTAACCAAATCGATTCCGGCGTCAGCCACTGCGCCTATCTGAATAGCATGATAGGCGCGCGCGTCCGCGACCGTCAGGGGCGGAAGTTTGGCATAGGCATCACGGGAGGGACCGATGCAGAGCGCCACCAGAACATCATCGCGCATTGCCTCGTCTCGCAAGTTGCACATAAGGGCCACTGCTTTCTGGTTCAAAGCTGCCAAGCGGTCAGCTCCATAGCCAAGCGGTGCCGCACGGTCGCGGTTTGCCATCCACGTGAGTGTATCGATTATGCAACCCAGATCGGCCTTGGCGGCCACCTTCATCAGATCGCGCATTTGGTCGACAACAATCGGCTGGGCGTTGGCATCCTCAACCAAGGGGAATGACGCAAACCCAGGCAGTTCAACCCTGCGATTGAAAATCAGGTCCGTTCCGGTCGCGGCGAAAATAAGAAATTTCTGATCCGTTTCGTGAGGCAAGAAACGTTTCATCTATGACCACTCCCTTTTTCCAGTTTCAGTTTAATTTTACAGATCGAGGCGAGAGAGCACAAATCCTCGACTTTCAGGCAGCCTCCTTCCACGACTACAATAGGATGGGGTTCCGGAAATGACCATGTTGTCAGACCAAAGGATGACGGCAATTGATATGTCTCGGACATTGGCGCTCTTCGCAGCATCGGTCAGAGTGGGCTCACTGCCGCCGAATGCTTGAGCAGAAAGGCCCTTGTTGGGCTTGGACATGAACCGGCCATCGACAGCTCTGGCCAAGAGGTTGATCCTGCGGCGTTTCCGATGATGAGCTGCCGTCCGTGTCCCAAAAGCCGAGGTTCGGCTTGGTGGCGGCGAAATCTTGGTGAGAGCCCAAAATACAAAATGCTTCAACGCGCTTTAAGGTCAGCGATGCGCAGAAAGCAGACTTTGCAAAGTCCGGTTGACCACATTGTCCACCAAAGGCGACAGTTCTGCTTCGCGACTGGGCTATACATAGCCCTCAAAGCGTATTGTTTGCGGGACTTCAGTTGCACCGTTTTCCTGAGCGAGTAGGGCGCGTGCTGACGAAAAGGTAGCAAGCGCAAAAAGAACAAGAAGGGCCTTTATCATCGTAGCGCCTCGGATCCGGGTTTTGAACTTGGGCCGGGGTTCACAAATGATCGCCCCGGCCAGCGTCAGGGCAAACGAGGTAGTTCTTGCCCTGAAACATCGTACTTTCGCCTAATTTAGAAGATCACCGACGATGCCGACGGCATCGACCACGGTAGACAGGTCATTCGTAACTTCGAGGACTTCGTCATCGACCAGAATGTAGCGGTTTCCTTTGCCCGGCTCCCCAAGCTTCCATTTGGAAAGGTCCCCAATATCCTCGAACTCCAGGTCAGATGGGAGCTTGGCACCGCGCGTGTAGCGCTTGATCTGTCCAGGTGGTACAGCTTTTGGGCCTTTGCCGGGTTTGTCTTCTATCTGAATGCTGACATCACCGTTCTTGCCCCCCTTGTTCGGCTTTTTACCCTTGTTGTCTTTGGCATGGGCATCGCTGCCTCCAAGGATGAAAAACGCAACTGCTAAGGCTGCGAGAATTCCGTATGCGATCTTCATAGATTGTTCCTTTGCTTCCCAACTTCATTCGACCGGCGTTGAAAATTCCGGCACGCGCTTGATCTCTTTTAGTTGCCCTTTGGCACACCCCTTAGTGACTGCCTTCACCCCGCATTAGAAAACGATCCGGGTTCTTAGACCGAACAGGGTAATCCGGTCCTGATCGGGATTTAGAAGCGGGTCGGAAATGAATTGTACCGATGGCGTGATCTGCAATCCGGGTGAGATTGAAAAGCGGTAGAAAGCTTCAAGCGTGAACTGATCGCCATCTATGCCTCTTGCTTCGGCCCAGTTTAGGCCCAGACCGGCCAAATCGGTGTTGCGACCATAGTAACCGAGACCGGCAGAAATCGACCGTTCATAAAGCGCTGCGGTTCCCTTCGAGGCCCCTGCACGGAAGAACGGCATCCATTTATTGTCAACAAACCATGCGGCGGAAAACGCTGCGCCGTAATCTTCTGCTCGACTGCCATCGTCAGCCGCATCCGCATGCCAGAGGGTCAGATGGATATTGTCGAAGTAGATGCGATCAAAGCCGGACGTGTACCCAAGTTCGAGCGACTTGAAGAGATTGCCGTCGCTAAACACATCAAAGTTTGGATCGGACGGGTCGGCGTTTGCGTCTGATACGCTGGCAACGGCGTAGAGGTTCTCGCTCAGCTTTACCCCACCGGCAATACCAAGGCCTTGGTTGGGCGTGTTGATTGTCGGGTTGGTATTGAAAGACAGGTTTTGAAAACCACTGTAGGGGCTTACCAACCCGTAGATATCCACAAAGTCCGTTACATCAATCTGGCCGACTTGCAGCGCCCACGACCCATTCTCAGCCCTTTGGGTCCAGAACAAATTGGTCAGAAGCAAACCGTTGTCATTGAAGGCTGTTCCCGTGATTGAAAGGGCTCCGCCATCCAGCCCGAGAAATTGCGGAGCAACGTCAGTATAACTGTGCCTGTCTTCGATCTTGAATGTCAGAGACCCCCGTTCAGTTGCCTGCCAACTGCCGTAGAACCGCGCAATTCCGCTGGCTGCTTCGCCGGTTCCCAGATCAGCATCCGTGGTTTGGCCCAATGCCAGGTAGTCAATGTTGAACCGAAAACCACCCTCAGCCAGTCGGTCTTTCCACTGAAACCAACCCGGTGCGATGTTGCGTGGAAAATCGGAACGATATTGCGGATCGGTGAGCCCGTCTCCGGGCGCAAGATCGGCTTCGACTGAAGATGGCCCGGATAGTCCCTGAGCCGACGCTGCGCCAGCAAATGCAATGCTCAATGCGGCAACCAGAAGTCTTATCATTTTGACGCCTGTGCCCCACCGGTCTTGCGATTTCCTGCCGCGCGGATGCGATCAGCAGCACGCTGCTTCCATTCCAACCTGTCTGCCTCGGTTTCCAGAGTTTCGACACGTTCCGCCTCTAGCTGGAAAGTCGCATTCATAGGCATGAGGCCATCCACAACCATCATATTATGAACGGAAGGATCGATAGTCAGCGTGCCTGTCAGCCGAACGGGTTCGTGGAAATAGCTAGGCGCCCAGTCCCCGTTCAACCGCACACGGATCATCTGGTTAGGCGGAGGTGGAGGCATGTGGCTGCACATCCCTCTTTCTGGCACCAAATACGCCACAGGCCGGCCGTCCGGATCGCTTGGAGCAGGAATGGCAAAGCCCGCGAGTGTGATTGTTCTGCCGTCGAATTGCGGGTTTCCGCTCGTTCCAGCCTTTCTTCGACGTTCAGTCACAACCTCGCGCTGATCGAGTAACCAGTCGACGTCAATTCCGTCTGACACCAAGGCGTCTTCGGTCTCTGCTAAAAGCAATTGCCATTTCTGCCGTTCTTCGGCGCTGCCAACCTCCTGCTGCAACCTGCCGCGTATACGCACAACGAAAAGAACATCGTCGAACTGTTCGGGGCTGAGTTCACGATAGGGGTCATCAAAGACCTGCGCAGACGGATCTGGCAGATCTGCCCAGTCCAACGCGGTTCCAGGCGTCGCCGCAGCATCATAACCGCACAAAACCAACCCTGCGAATACTGCGGAGCAAAACCAATTTCGCATGAATGCTCTCCGGCTGCTTTATCTGGTCAATCCAGTGTGTTTTTGTAGATCACACCGTCCTTCATGATCAGGCGGATTGTTTCCGGGCTGTCCGGCCTCGGGTCCGCGCCAAACCATTGATCACCCGTTCCAACGACCGAGAAATCTTCGAGCGGGTTGCCGTCGATCAGCAGGATATCCGCATAGGCGCCTTCTTCGATCACACCCAGTTTGCCTTCCGGATAGGGGTTCATGAAATCACCGCTAAGTGCCGCGATCTCGCCACCTACCGAAGTTAGGGTTACCATCGACGCATAAGGGCCGAAGAAATGGTTATTCAGATGTTTCTCATAGGCGATCTGGATGTTGCACGCTTCGACCGAGCCGACGCAATCGGTTTGGAAACCACGCGGTGCCGGGCATTCTTTCATGCTGGGAATGTAGGCTTCGAATGTCGCCGAGGCCGATTTGGCCTTCCTCAAACTGTTGGGGTTGTTTTTCACGGACGGAACATCAAGTAGGCCTGGATCAAATGCTGTGATGTTCGTCGTGATGTACGCTCCTTTTTCTTTCATCAAAGCAGAAATCTCACAGTCAAAGTGAAATCCGTGTTCAATGGTTCTGACCCCTGCATTCAGGGCATTGATGATCGCTTCTTTGCGGTAGGAATGTGCCATGACATAGGTGCCGTACTCGTTGGCAACCTGAACAGCGGCCTCAATCTCTTCCTTCGAACCGGCGAGCAACTGCCATGGATCGAATGCCGAAATCACCCCACCCGATTGCATGAACTTCAGTTGCGTGGCACCCATGCGCAAGTTGTTGCGGCCATACATGTAAATTTCATCAACACCGTTGACCTGTTGGGCCATATTCAGAGTGCCAAAATTGGTCACCCCGCCCGGCGGAGATGTGAAGGATGCGAAATCGGCGTGACCACCACGTGTTCCGAGAAATGCCCCGGAAGGGTAAAAGCGGGGGCCGACGATCTGGCCGGCGTCTATTGCGCGCCGCAGCCCACCGCCAGCGCCCCCGGCATCGCGAACGGTCGTGAAGCCCTGCATCAGGTACATTTCGGCCATCCGTGTCCCGTGGATGGCGAAATCCTCCCAGGTCGAGTTGGTTTCCATCTCGGCAATCGATGGCCCCATGAGCATCAGATGCGCGTGATTCTCGATAAAGCCCGGTGTCAGAGTACGTCCGCCACCGTCGATAACCGTCGCACTCGGCGCATCAATGGCATCGGTTGAGACGGACTTGATCAGATTGCCCTCGACCAGAACGCTCGCATTTTCGATCCGCTGTTCATTGACGCCATCGAAGACATGCACGTTGGTAAACAGCGTTTGGGGTTCTTCTTGATCCTGAGCCTGCGCGGTCGTCGAAAAAGAAAGAACTGCCGCGACAATTGCCGTCGAGCAAAGAGACATTCGTAAGCCGGACATAAGTACTCCCTTCATATTCATGTTTTGCCAACTATAGTCTGGAATTCATTGGCTCGGTTGCCCCTTTTGAATTAGGATGTACGAATGTGACTGCAAAAATGGCCACTTCTTAAAGCTAATCCAAACAAGGGTTATGAGCTTGCCTTTCAACTCCGCCTTCCGAGAGCATAGCGAGGGCTTTGTTCGCCTCTCTTTAGCCGCTCCCTTTCTGCAATATCTCACCGAACGTAAGATCAATCCGCAACCAGCATTGGATCAGGTCGGCTTGAAAGCCGAACTGTTGACTAACCCATCCGTGTTCGTTCACTCCGAGTTGGTTTACGGCTTGGTAAATGCTTTCTCAGAAGTGTCAGGGGATCGATACCTTGGACTGAATGTAGGAGAGTCGTTTGACCTGCAAGAGTGGCCTCCGTTCGCTCAAGCCCTGCGAACCACAAAGACGCTGTTCGAGTTTTTTACCCGCTTTGTTGGGCTCGTACCTCAGGAGTCAAATTCTGTGCGGCACAGCCTTATCATTGAAGCGGACAAAGCGACTTATCGTGTCGATAGACAACAGGAGCCAACTGTCCCACCCATTCAGGTGACCGGTTTCGGGGCTGCAATCTATATACGCCTGTTGCAGACAGTCGTTGGAGGTGACTGGGATTCTTCCCTTGTGCGATTGGAAAGCCGATACATCAATGGTCTGCCTTTCGACTACAAGGGGATCGGGGTTGGCCTTGGGGCTGACCCCGGAATGCAAATCAGTTTTCCTGTGGAATGGTTGTTTTTGCACCATGTCTCAGAGGTCTCTGCCAAGCCCGCAGCCTCACAGCGACAAGATGAAGAAGTAACCGTGGTGGCTGCATTGCGATCTGTCTTGCGCGACAAACTGGATGAAACCGATTTGGGACCAGAGGTGGTGGCTGGATTGTTGGGAATACAACAGGAACGGTTCCTGAAAGCGCTTCAGAAACAAGGCACAACGCTACCCCGCGAGATCAAACGGCTGCGTGTCGATGTCGCCAAGGAGCACCTCAAAGAAGACAAGATGACAATAGCGGAGATTGGGCTAATGCTTGGCTACTCCGACAAGTCCCATTTCACTCGCTTTTTCCGAAGTCAAACCGGAATGACACCGACTAAGTTCCGAAGCAAGTAAATGTGGTCGAGCCAAATGAACGCTTCGAAGATTAGGTCCTCGTGGGATCAGTTCGGAGAAGTTGTAGTGCGACGTTGAACAGGTTAGTCGACGACATGAATGGTTGGTTGCCACCGCCGATACAACCTCTGCAACTGGCCGTTTCGTTGTGTATTTCGGAGTTAGCAAAGCTTGGTTGCGAAGGTCCGCTTCGGGCTGCGACCGGTCCTCAGTAACCATTGAGCCAATGGCAAATTTGTCCCGCGTCTTTCGTGTCCAAGCGCCATGCAGCGAATGGGCGGTATGGATTAGCCGTTCGAAACCAGCAAGCAATGACCGCTTCCGCGACATGGGCGGCAACGCAGCAAGAAACCGCCGCATGTGCA
The DNA here is from genome assembly GCF_056541825.1 of Ruegeria sp. AF8. NCBI lineage: Bacteria > Pseudomonadati > Pseudomonadota > Alphaproteobacteria > Rhodobacterales > Roseobacteraceae > Ruegeria > Ruegeria sp. AF8. The sequence goes on from NZ_JBQFYW010000002.1 coordinate 7,205, forward strand.
AAGCGATGCTGCGTCAGCGAAGAGGAAAAAACCAAGGTCGGTTTTGTCCGCTCAGTTCAAATTCGTCATCCCTGAATCGAATGACTGCACTCACCCGCTAACCGGGCGCATGCAGGCGCAGAGATCAAATAGTTTGGGATTGGCAATTAAAGACTCATCGCGACCTATTTGCGAAGATTTGAGCGGACAGTCTCTGTTGCGTGTTCGCCACATCGTGTTTCCGTTCCTGCTGCTTCCACAGTGCTTCCAGCGCCGTAGGCCCAACGCAGGAAGCCCCGCGATTTGCGAGGCTAAGTGTCTGTTATCTGTCGTTTATTTTGGTTGCGGGAGCAGGATTTGAACCTGCGACCTTCAGGTTATGAGCCTGACGATTAAGCCGGTCGGCCTACAAGAAAACGCGGACGGCGGTATTACCGCCGTCTGACACGCGACCGGCTGCGCTCACGTCGTTCCAGTTTCAACGGATGGTCCCGGTCAAGCGTCCGCCAGAACCCGTTTCCTTTTGACCAGTTTAGGAACTGGCTGAAGCTGTCGGCCTGATCGTCATTCCGCCCGCGGGGAAAGGATTGAAGTTCGTGCTTGAAGATTGTCAGCCACGGCGCTTCGGCTGGCAGAAGGACCTTGCCCTCCTCCACCGGAGCACAGGCCGCGTTGAAGCGGATTTCCTTATCTTTGTCGGGGGTCATGCGGACGTAACGCCTGTCATCCTGAAACAGTTCCTGGAACAGTGGCCGACCGGTCGCGGCATCCTCTATCAAAACCTTCTCGGGGACCCACCGGTCAACCAGTGCAAGCACCCTGGACTTGAGATCGGGATAGTCCAGTTGCCCGCGCCAGACATCGAGCAAGTGCCAATGAGGCGGCAGGAACCCCCAGGTCGTGCAGACGGAAAAATCCGACCGCGGATCAGCCGAAGTACCGGTATCCCAGCTCTGGACAACCAGGTGGTACCGGATTCGAGGGAGAACTTCATCATATGTTCCGAACCATTCCCAGCGCAGCGGTGAGCCATCCGGCGCGATCGGGTTCTGCTGGTATTGGCAGTTGAAAACGGCGGACCCCATTTCACGGTGCATGCGATCAAGTGTTTCCCGGTCGAGGCGCGCCGGGAACAGAAGGTCACCCGGCTTGCGCCGATGAACGTGGCCGCGTCTGATCGGCACGACCTCGTTTTCCTCCGCGATGGCGGGCAAGTTCAGATGCCGGTAGGTGCCCTTGTCAAGGAGGTAACCCGGAGGGTCCATCTCGTGCAGCCGCTGCGCGATCATCACGACCCGGCCCTCAGAAGGGTTGTCGAAACGCGACAACAATGTGCCTTCAATGAACTCCTGCGCCCGGATCAATTCCGCCTCGGAATTTGCATCTCCGGCCTTCAGGAGATCATCGATGATGATATAATCGGCGCCATGGCCGGTCACCGAACTGCCGATGGAAACTGCCTTGCGGCTGCCACCCCCGGTGGTGCGGATTTCGTCGACGGTGTTGCCACGTTTCGCCAGTCGGGTCTCCGGGAACATCTCGTGGTACCAGCGCGAGGACATGACCCGCCGGCAATCCTCGGAATGCTTGCGGGCGAGATCAAGACCGTAGCTGGCCACGATGATCTTTGCCCCGGGGGAATGTCCCAGCAAGAAGGCCACGTAGGACACCGCTACGGTCACGGATTTCAGGCAGCGGGGCGGGATATTGATGACCAGCCGCTTGGTCGCGCCGGTGCGCACATCATCAAGCTCATGGCAAATCGCACGCACATGCCAGGCAGGTTCGAACTTGCCGTTGGACCCGTGATGGAGGGTGTCAAACACCTTCCACACGAACGGGAAGAAATTGTCCCGGCAAACCTCTCTGGCGGCCTGCCGAACCATACGAGGATCAGGTGCCGTCATCGTCGCTCTCCTTGCCCTGGACGTTCTCTTCACCCGTCTGTAGCTCGGACAGGAAATCCCGAAGGATGTCAAAGTCAACTGGATCGGGCACCCCTGAAGGACCAGCAACAGAATCGTGAACATCGATGTTACCGAACAGTTCGCGGTCAAGCTTCAGAAGGGCCATCAGCGCCTTCAAATCTCCTTTCAGGGCTTTCTCCGTAAGCCGCTTGGCCATGGCTTCCGCCTTGGAAATCCGGACTTCGCGATTGCCCTCGCGAACCGTGATTTTCGATACAAGCTCACGCTTCAGGCTGGCATTAAACCCCTTGGCGCCTTTCTGCCGCCCCTTCGGATTACCCGACTGGCCAGGCTTGAACTGGCTCTTCTTGGGCGGTTTGCAGTAGCCGACATCGTAGTCCTTTCCATCCTCAGACATTTTCGGCTTCCATTTCCTCGACGCAGGCCTGGGCAGCCGCGCGGTCATTGAAACTCTCTCCGGAGCCCGAAAGAATGGCCTTTTTGCCGGTCATTTCCTGCCAACGGCGGATGGCGACATCGACATAAAGCGGGTCCAACTCGATCAACCGGGCCCGACGGCCGGTCTTCTCAGCGGCCAGCAGTGTGGCGCCGGAGCCGCCAAAGGCATCCAGGACCAGGTCACCCCGATGGCTCACATCCATGATTGCATCCGCCACCAGCGCGGTCGGCTTGACCGTGGGATGATCGGCCAGATCTGCCTCGCGCCCCTTGCCGAAGCTGTTCGCTCCGACATAGTCCCAGACATTGGTGCGGTTGCGACCGTGTTTACCCAGCTCCACGTTGTTGATATGCGGCGCGCGCGGTTTTTTGAAGATGCAGACCATCTCGTGCTTGGAACGGTAGAGACTACCCATGCCACCGTTGCTCTTGTTCCAGACGCAAAGATTGATCAGCTCAAACCCCCGTGCTTTGCCTGCTGCGATCAGCTCCTCGATGTGACGCCAGTCCATGCATACCATGGCGATGGCGCCCGCAGGCAGGCATGCCGCAAGACGGGACAGGACAGACTCGAGGAAGCTGCGGAATTCAGGTTCCGACATCTCCCCCGAGGCCATGGCAAACTCGCGATGGCCGCTGCCCGTGCCAGCGCGCACGTGCCCCTGCACCGGCACGTTGTAAGGCGGGTCGGTGAACACCATGCGCGGGACATCACCATCCAGCACCCGCGCATAGCTGGCTTCCTGCAGCGCATCGCCGCACAGAATGCGGTGATTGCCCAGCAACCAGAGATCGCCCGGCCGTGTCACCGCCGGTGTGCCCGGGTCCGGGTTCTCGACAGTTTCCGGTGGAGCGGTATCGCTCAGCCCTGCCCTGTCTATGATGATGTCAATCTCGGGTGTCTCGAAGCCAATGATGTCGAGGTCGAAGTCTAACATGCCCTCGAGGCTCAGATCCATCAGGTCGCCCAACTCGATCTGAAGGGCTTCCAGATTCCACTCCGACAGTTCCGCCAGCTTGTTGTCGGCAATGCGCAGAGCGCGCACCTCAGCCCGACTCAGATGCGCGGCGACCACGGTCGGCACCGTTTTCAACCCCAGAGCCTTCGCGGCCTCATAACGGCCATGACCGGCTATGATTGTACCATTGCCATCGACAAGAATCGGGGTGACGAACCCGAACTGTGCCATGGACGCTTGAAGCTTCTCCACATTCCTTGCCGTGTGGATACGGCTGTTGTTGGCGTACGGTTTGAGTTTGGAAACCGGCGTCTGGATCACCTTCTCAGCCATCCAGACGGGTTTGGTCGTTGCCAGGGCATCGGGGGTCGTGGGCTTGGTTTGCATGTGTGTCTCCATTCAGTGGTGCCGCAGATGCGGCGGGGATCGGAATGGATCGCGGGAGGAAAGGCGGAGAGAGCACACAGCAACTCCCCGGATCCAGCGATCCGGTTCATTGCCTCTTTCGATGCTCCCTGAGGGCGTTTTAGCTTCTTGAGTGCTTCTGGCAGGAAATGAAGGTCCTGTATGAGGCCTCCATAACATAGCTGGCCCAACGACAAGATGCAAGTTTATTGTTTATTTACTTTATGTTAGCTCACCCAGAATTCTTCGTCAGCGGCAGCGATTTTCGACTGGACTACTTCCCCAAACCACGCATCACTGGACCCACGCCCGAACGCTTCGGGCTCTCCTCGGTACCGGGGTGCAGCATCCTGCTGGCCCCTGAACACGAGGAGATCATCCATGTCCAAAGCCAAACAGACCAAGACTGCCAAAGTGCAGGCCATGTTGTGCCGCCCTGCCGGTGCAAGCCTGGTGTCGATTTGCAAGGCCACCGGCTGGCAACAACATTCGGCGCGAGCCGCGCTCAGCATGTTGCGCAAAAAAGGGGCCACGATCGAACGCCGCGCATCGGATACACCGGGATCACCCGCCACCTATCACATGGTAGTAGCACCGGAGGGAAGGTCGTGATCGCGTCGGTCGCCACTGCTGATCTGACGGTGATGGATCGCCAGGACCTGCTGGCGCTCTGGCAGGAGGTGTTTGGCACCCCTGCCCCCAGGAAGATGAGCATGCTCTTCCTGCGCCGCTATCTTGCCTTCGAATTGCAGTCCCGCCGTCTCGGCGGACTGCCCCGCCAGGTCAGGACCGCCCTTGAGAAAAGCCCCTCCCAGGCTCGGCGTGACCAACGCCCTGCCCTCAAACCGGGCGGACGCCTGTTGCGCGAGTGGAAGGGGCGACCCATGTGGTCGATGTCACCGATGATGGCTTTGACTGGAATGGTCGTGCCTACCGGTCGCTTTCGGCCATCGCGCGCGAGATCACGGGCGCACACTGGTCCGGACCCCGCTTCTTTGGTCTCAAGGGAAAGGCCAGCAAATGAGCCAACGCCCGAAAACCCGCTGTGCCATCTACACACGCAAATCCTCTGACGAAGGGCTGGATCAGGAGTTCAACTCGCTCGACGCCCAGCACGAGGCCTGCGCTGCCTACATCGCCAGCCAGCGCCACGAGGGATGGAAGCTGTTGCCCGGGCGCTATGACGACGGCGGCCTCTCGGAGGGCACGCTCGAGCGCCCCGCCCTGCAACGCCTGCTCGAAGAAGTCGATGCCGGGCGCATCGACATGGTGGTGGTCTACAAGATCGACCGTCTGACACGGTCACTCGCAGACTTCGCCAGACTGGTTGAGCGCCTCGAACACGCCAATTGTTCCTTCGTGTCGGTGACGCAGGCCTTCAACACCTCATCGTCCATGGGGCGACTGACGCTGAATGTGCTGTTGTCCTTCGCCCAGTTCGAACGCGAGGTGACCGCCGAGCGCATCCGAGACAAGATCGCCGCCTCCAAGAAAAAGGGCCTCTGGATGGGAGGCAACCTGCCGCTGGGCTATGATCGCCATCCAGACCCGAAGGCAAGAACACTGATGGTGAACGAAGACGAAGCCAAAACGGTCCGGCGCCTCTTCGATCTCTATGCGGAAATGGGCTGCCTGAGCCAGGTGGCAGAAGTCGCCGCCCGGGACAGGTTGCGGTCGAAGCGGATCGCACGGCCGGACGGCTCCAGCAAAGGCGGCCACATCCTGGCGCGCGGGCAGATCTACTACCTGCTGCGCAACCCGGTCTATCTCGGAAGGATCCGCCACAAGGACAAGGTCTGGCCCGGCCAGCACCCCGCTATCGTCAGCGAAGAACGTTGGAACCGGGTACAGGATCTGATGCGGCAAGCCTCACGCCGGTCCCGCGGGCAATCCTTACCTGGCGCGCAATCCAGAGCGACGGATCCGGGCGCCTGGCTCACCGGCCTGCTGCGGGACGATACCGGCGACCGTCTGACGCCAACCCACACCACCCTCAAGGGCCGACGGCTTCGCTACTATGTCTCCAATCGGTTAATCTCGGGCGGCCCCGATCCCAGCGGCTGGCGATTGCCGGGGCCGGCGCTGGAGAAGGCCGTGACCCGCATCCTTGCGTCTCATCTGGACACGGCCGCCCGCACTCACGCCATCCTGATCCAGCCCGATGCCGAGGCATCAACCGCAGCAGCGCACCACCTTTGCAATCTGGCCGCCCGGTTAAGTGATGCCGGTGGCGCAGAATGCTCCGGTCTGATCCAGTCCGGCGCTCTCCGCCGCGGACAGATCGAGATCCACATGGATGGCAGGGAAATGGCCAGGAGTCTCCGGGTTCCCGTGGATGACCTCCACCCATCGTTGCTGCACGTGAGTGGCCCCTTCAACCTGCGCCGCCGAGGCGTTGAGACAAAAATCATCGCCGGCGACATCACACCAGCGCCAGTCACGCATCTTCGCGCCATGCTGATCCGTGCCCATGGTTGGGCTCGCGAGTTGCAAACCGGGACAAACCTGACCGATATAGCCCGGCGCGAAAACCACTCCGACGCGTTCATCCGTACGCGAACCCAGCTCGCCTTTCTGTCCCCGAAAATACAGGCTGCCATTCTTGATGGCTCGCAACCGCCAGAGTTGTCGCTCAAGCGTTTGGTCAGCGTCAACCACCCTCTGGATTGGCACGAGCAGGAGAAGACCTTCGGCTTCTTCTGAATGGGCTTCCCGACTTCCCTGATCTCCGAGACGGGTTCCCTGTTTTGATCCGAATGCTTCCCTGTTCGGGTGAAAAAATTCCCTGTTCCGACGCTTAGGGAAATGTCGCTAAATTTCCATATATTACAGCGCACTAGACGTCGCGAAATTCGTGAAAACAGGGTCTGTTCGTCAAAATTCCCTGTAAATCGCCAGTTTTCAGGGAATTTGCGCTCAAACCGAACCCACCAAAATGCCCAACAGAGACTTCCGGACAGATCGCCCTCAACCTGCCCCAGAACGTCGGTCTCCGCTCACGAGACAGCACTCCAATCCCCGGGAAATGCGGCACAATTCCGGGACAAAAAACGTCACTGAAGTGAGACGGGAATGGGTGGCGGAGAGACAGGGATTCGAACCCTGGAGACGGTTTCCCGCCTACACACTTTCCAGGCGTGCGCCTTCGACCACTCGGCCACCTCTCCGTGCCGGGGTTATTTGGACGATCGGTGCGGGATTTGCAAGGGCGGAATCCATGGTTTATTCGTCTAGATGCAGATAGACGCGCCGGTTCTGTCTGCCTTTTTTCTCGATCTTTCCCAACCTGATACGCCCGATTTCCGCGGTTCTTGCGACATGGGTGCCGCCGCAGGGTTGCAAATCGACCTGTTCGCCGCCCTGCCCGATTCTGACAAGCCTCACCCTCCCTGTTCCCCTGGGTGGTGAGACCGACATCGTCTTGACCAGACCCGGGCTGGCATCAAGCTCTTCATCGGTGATCCAGTCTTCGGAAACCGGCAAATCCCGGTCGATCAGAGACTGCAACCGATGCTGCAGGTCTTCCTTGTTTTGCGGCGCTTCGGGCATGTTGAAATCCAGCCGGCCCTTTTGCGCGCCAATCGCGCCTCCGGACACCTCCAGCGGGATCACCACCGACAAAAGATGCAACGCCGTGTGCACCCGCATATGGCCGAAACGCCGTTCCCAGTCCAACTCCTGCACGACCTCGGCCCCGGCCGGTGGCAGGGAAATTCCGTCAACCGGAAGCAGGACTATGCTGCCACCCTCACCCTTGACCGTTGTCGCGATTTCAGTGGCGCCGCCATCCCAGAGCAGACGCCCCGCATCGCCTGGCTGCCCTCCGCCAGTTGCGTAGAACAGACTACGATCGAGGATTATGCCGCCCGCCTCGGTCAGGCCGGTCACGCGGGCATCAGCCTGGCGCAAATAGGCGTTCCGGCGAAACAGAAGTTCAGTAGTCATCGCCGCTTTCTGCTCCCATATCGGATTCGGTCAGGTGCACCGGATTCTGACGGCTTGCGTCCTCGTCCGGCACATTGGCATCTTCCGATGGCTCCGGCGCTTTGGGCGGCGGTCCACTTTGCGGCTGCAGGGTTTCCGGATTGCGCAGCCAGACATCGCGCTGCGCGAACGGAATCTCGATGCCCTCCTCGGTGAATCGCCGGTTTATCTCGTGATTCATGTCGGACTTGACCGACAGCACCCAGTTCACATCGCGCAGGATCGCGCGGATTTCGAAATCCAGCGAATCCGCGCCAAAACCCTGAAAAACGATGGTCGGCGCCGGGTTGGCCAGAACCATTGGATGCGCGTTGGCGATTTCACCCAGAATCTTCTCGACCTTGCGGGTGTCCGTACCATAGGCGACCCCTACAGGAACGATCACCCGCCCGACCGTGTTGCCACGTGTATAGTTGGTGACCACACCGCTGATCAGATCGGAATTGGGGACAATGACGTCAGAACGATCAAAGGTTTCGATCCTCGTCGAACGAACCGAAATATCACGGACATATCCCATCATCCCGTTCACATCGATCCAGTCCCCTTTCGAAATCGGGCGTTCAACAAGAAGGATAATGCCGGATACGAAATTCGACACGATGGTCTGAAGCCCGAAACCAATACCGACCGACAGTGCACCAGCGACGATGGCCAAAGAGGACAGATCGAAACCTGCCACAGTAATCGCCACCAGCGCGGCCAGAAAGATCCCGACATATCCGGTGCCAGCGACAATGGCGTTCTGGCCTCCCGGATCGATTCTGGTTTTCGGCAGCAGGGAATTCCGCAGCCCGCCCTGCAGCAGGCGCGTCAACCCGAACCCGATTGCGAAGACGGCGACAAATGTCAGGAAATTCGTCGGCGAGATGTTAACTCCACCGATATCGAACCCCAGCAACATCCGGGACCAGAGCTCGCTGAGATCGGCCCTGCGTGCACCCCAATAAATTGCCAGAATCGGTAGAGCGAGTATTGCGAGGGCAAATCCGACGAGAACCGAAAACAGCGAATCCCGCGCTGCATCCCCCTGCCCCGTAAGCCACCCATAGACATTGCCGATAAACCTCTGGAAGATCACCAGAGCCGCGATAAGTGCCAGTGTCTTGACCGCGGGAAAAACGATCCCCTCGGCAGCGTTGGAATATCCCACTGCGGCCAAAACAGGCGACGCGATGCCCAACAGGAACATTGCCTTTCGCAGTATTTCGACCAACTGCCCAAAACCCGCAGCCCGCGCCGTTGCCTTGGCCTCGCCATCTTCGGAACCTTTGCGTTCCCGAATTTGCCGCATTCGCAACAGCACGAGCGCAGTGGCCAATATGACCGGGAATCCAACCACAGCCCGCGTCGCGTCCGAAATATTCTCGATGCGCTCAAACAGGTTGATCAGATCATGAAGAACCAGAAAAAGCGCAAGAAGGCCGATGTGAAACCGCAACTCAGAAATTTGCTTTGCCGAGAACCGCTGGAACCTGTTTGTCGATCCCATAAGAAAGATCTGACGCCCGATCCAGTCAAAATACAGCAGGATTGCCGCCCAATAAGGTATCTGTTCCAGCAGCAGTGTGCCCCGCACCCCAGTGACACCGCTGATTGATATGGCGGTCGTAAGACAGACCACCCCGACCCAAGGCAGCAAAATCCGGAACAACGAGACTGTGAAGGTCCAAACCCCTGACCCACTCCCTCCGAGCGAACGAAGATAAGCACCCAGCCGTTCAACCCACCGCTTGCTGCGCCACAACAGAATGAACGACATGAAAAACAGAACAAGAATGCCGGGCGCGCGGTTCTGAACCGTTTCGCGCACGCTGGCAGTGCGAATGTTGGCACCGATTTCGTTAATCAGCGCATGGGATGCCTTGGCAAGATCGGACCAAGCGCCGGGCCATGCGGCTGGATTCAGAGGCGAGGGGCCGCGGGATAAAAGCTCTTTGGTTTGCCGGTCGCGAATGGTCCGGTCGATCTCGGTTATCAGGCCATTGGCGCGACTATAGGCTTCTTCGGAAATGATCCGGGGCACCCGCAACTTGTCCAGCTGATCGTCAAGGTGAGTCCTGAGTTGGGCAATGTCCGCAGGTTCTTCGGTGCCATCTTCGGGTGGTGGGCCAAGCGCCTTGACCTGACTTTCAAGCGTTTGAATTCGTTCTGCGTTCGCTCGTCTGGCCTTGTTAAACGCTTCCCTATACTCGTTGATTTCCGTCCGCAGGTTTTCCATCGCGGCGTTCGAGGCCCGGTCGGTCCTGACCACCTCTTCCGCCCGCTTCGCCGTTTTCAACCAGTCCCGGTAATATTCGGTCTGCGTTTCAGAAAGCTGGGCGGACGCCGTGGCGGCAAACCCTATTAACAGGATTGCGGAAAACGCGAACAGTACCCGGCCCAACCAAGCCATCACACGTCCTCGAACACACCCGGAATGCTACGGGGGGCCTCGGTCATCCAGTCGGGAACCGGCAATTCCTTTTCCCGCAGGAAGTCCGGATTGAACAGTTTGGATTGGTAGCGTGTGCCATAGTCGCAAAGAACAGTCACAATCGTGTGGCCAGGCCCCAGATCCCTGGCCAGACGCACCGCACCAGCGATGTTGATCGCGGTCGACCCGCCCATGACCAGCCCCTCTTCGCGCAACAGATCGAAGATATAGGGGAGCGCCTCGGTGTCCGGCACCTGATAGGAAAAGTCGGGGCTGAAGCCTTCCAGATTCCGCGTGATCCGCACCTGACCGATTCCTTCGGCGATAGAGCTGCCCTCCATCGCCAGTTCGCCCGTGGTGTAATAGCTGAACAGCGCGGCCCCCATCGGATCTGCCAGACCGATCTTGACACCCTTGGGTTGCAGCACGTCGGCCACGCCCGCCAGCGTGCCACCCGAACCCACGGCGCTGACAAACCCGTCGACTTTGCCACCGGTCTGTTCCCAGATCTCGGGCCCGGTGGTTTCCACATGCGCCCGGCGATTGGCCACATTGTCGAACTGGTTGGCCCAGATCGCACCATTGGGTTCGGTCTTGTTCAGTTCTTCGGCCAGACGCCTGGAATAGTGTACAAAGTTGTTGGGATTGCGATAGGGCGCCGCCGGCACCTGCACCAGTTGCGCACCTGCCAGCCGCAACATATCCTTTTTCTCTTCCGATTGTGTCTCTGGGATGACGATCACGGTCTTGAACCCCATCGACGCCCCCACCAGGGCCAGACCGATACCGGTATTGCCGGCCGTCCCCTCGACGATGGTGCCGCCCGGCTTCAGATCGCCGCGCGCGATGGCGTCGCGTATGATGAACAGCGCGGCGCGGTCCTTGACCGACTGGCCGGGGTTCATGAATTCGGCCTTGCCAAGAATTTCGCAGCCCGTCTCCTCGCTGACGCGGCGCAGCCGGATCAACGGTGTCTTTCCAACGGCGTCCGCCAGATCACGTGCAATGCGCATAGGTCCCTCTTTCGGTCAGTTTGAGGCACAGATGTAGCCTCGCCCCCCGGCAATCTCAAGCAGACTCGGATGCCTGTCGAGATTTCGCACCGCGTAACCGCTTCCGGTTCCGGTACAACCAGTGCGCCAGGGCCAAAAGCGGCAGGTCTTTGGCTCGGTTGCTGTCCACCATCTCCATCAACTCCGCGAATGGCAGAATTCGGCTGCGGATGTCTTCGCCTTCGGACTCCAAACCGCCATTGTCGATGGTCCTGGTAAGATCCGCCAGTCCCACGAACAAATGAACAAATTCCGTCGAGGACCCGGTCGAGGAATAAGCGCCGCCCGCATAGTCCAGACCGTCCAGAGCCACATGAGCCTCTTCCAGCGCTTCACGACGGGCGGTTTCTTCCGGTGTTTCGCCGGGGTCGATCATGCCGGCGACAGGCTCCCAGACCCACGGCTCGGGATCACCCATCATGTAGACCGGCGCGCGGAACTGTTCGACTAGCAGCACGGTGTCCCGGATGGGATCATAGGGCAGAACGACCACCGCCTGCCCCGTCATCAGGGCATTGCGGCTGATCACCGGTCCCATGGTGCCATCGTGCTTGCGGTGTTGCAGCAGAACCTCCTGCACGCCGAAATAGTCGATATAGGGGTAGTCGTGCCGATGCAGAACCACATCCCGGTCCACTTCACGTGGATCGCCCGTTCGACGTTGCCGCGCCGCCACCCTGGCCCAGGCCCGCATCCGGATGGCGCCAAAGCTCCGGTCGATAGTCTCAACCGTCTCACGCCCGAAATAGGCCATCACTTCTTCTGCAGCGCACAGGGTCATTTCGCCCCACCGCGCCACCCATGCCTCCAGCGACCACATTTCGCCAGGCGGCCAGCGGCCTGCCGTGGGAAAAAACACTTTTGCGTCCCGCCGGGACCCATCAGGCAGATTCAGGCTGCGTGTCGCCAGATCATAGTCAAAGCCGCCCTCGTAAAAAGCCAGACGCCGAATGTCCTCTTCGCTCATCCCCCGGACCAGAATCCCGGCTGCGCGCGCGCCTGGCCGTTCGACGATCATCGGAAAGGCCTGATCCTTGACTTCGTAAACCGCATGATCTTCCAGTGACGCCGGCGTCAGATCGATGGTCGCCATCTCCCGCCCCAGAACGCATTCAAGCAGCGGCGCAAAGCGAAGCGTGCCGTAAAAAAACAGGTCAGTCACCAAATTGAGCTTTCCGTGGGTTGTTTTGATTTACCGCCAGCGTTTCCAGGCGGCCTCGGTGATCAAGCCGGACAATACGCCACCAATCAGCAGCGTCCAGATGATATGCGGCATCAGCAGAGCCTGACCGAAATCAACGCCCAGCGTAAAAATCGCCAGCACGGCTTCGAACGGTCCGTCGTAGCGGTGCCGCATGGCGAGCCTGAACATCTCGTTGGTGCCCTGCACGAACAATCCCCAGAACACCAGCGCCGCCATACCGGTCAGGCCGTTGTTGATGGCCCAGGTGGTGCCCCTACCCGCCCGCCGACCCATAACGACCCAGCCGCACGCAATCCCCAGGGCAATGTTCACATAGGTGAATTTTCCGAAATTGGTGCCTTCGGGCGCCTGATCGATGATTTGGCCGGACACGATAAACGCAAGCACGGCCAAACAAAGCGCTGCAACGAGACGGGAGGCTGTAGGCATAGGCGGGTTCCGGCGTTAGTTTGGTCTTGCAACTGTGATCTGTGTCACATCGCAAATGCCGGTGTCAAAGGCCGCGCCGCAGGAGGTGAGATAAAAATTCCACATGCGGCGAAAACGCTCATCAAACCCCATGGCCGAGATCTGATCCCACTTGTCATTGAATGTCTCGTACCAACGGCGCAGCGTCAGATCATAGCTTTTGCCGAATTCCTTGGACCGCACGAAATTCAGCCCCGCCTGATCGATCTGCTGCTTCAGAATTCCCGGTGCGGGAAGCATTCCACCGGGAAAGATGTATTTTTGAATGAAATCAATGCCATTTTTGTAGATTTCCCAACGCTTGTCAGCAACGGTTATGATCTGCAAAGTGGCCGCTGCTCCGGGTTTCAAACATTCGCGCACCGCATCAAAATAGACCGGCCAGTATTTTTGTCCCACCGCTTCGAACATTTCGATTGAGGCGATACCATCATACGAACCCTTTTCGTCACGATAATCCTGCAACTTGAAATCAACCAGATCGGAAAGCCCCGCGTTTTCAATTCTTTGCGCCGCATAGTTGAATTGTTCCTGACTGATCGTCAAGCCGGTCACGCGCAACCCGCGCTCCTTGGCGGCGTATTCGGCAAATCCGCCCCAACCACAGCCGATTTCCAGAATGTGATCGCCGGGCTTGGCCCCCATTTCGTCGACCAGGCTGGCATATTTCGCCGTTTGCGCCTTTTCCAGACTTTCCTGCCCGGTCTCGAAAATCGCACTGGAATAGGTCATGGTCTCATCCAGCCACAGGCCGTAGAAGTCGTTGCCCAGATCATAGTGGTACGAGATGTTCTTTCTGGCCTGTTCCTTGTGATTGCGCTGCAGCCAGAACCTAAACCGCTCATAGGCGCGAGCCAGAAAATGGCCGGGAAAACCGTCATAGACGGTTTCATTGTCGAGATTGACCAGATCCATGAACGACCTCAGATCCGGCGTGCTCCATTCTTCTTCAAGATAGGCATCCGAAAATCCGAGATCGCCTTCGCGGATCAGTCGCGCGAAAACGTCCGGATCATGAATGTCGATGCGCGCCACGGGTCCGGGGTATTCTCCTTCGGCCCGAAATACGCGCCCGTCCGGCAAACCGATATCCAGACGTCCGGACTTCATGCCATCCAGCATCTTCATGACTTGCGTGAAATATCGCGGCAGATTTTCCTGCCCTTCCGTCGATGTCAGGACCATTCGCTCTTCCCATTGCGATGTTCTGACAGGCTAAAAGCAGATTGGATTTCAAGCAAGTTTTGTCTTTTGGGGCCGGTTCTTCAATGATTCACCAGCACGTCCGGAACGGCTGTCGGGGCGTATTCCGGTCCCTTCGGGGTGCCCGGAATACGCGACTGTGGAACTGGGTCACAAGACACGGTCCAGCGCGTCAAGCAATCGGTCGATTTCGCCCATGGAGGTATAGTGGGTAAAGCTCAGCCGCAGCACCCCGGTATCCGGATCGATACCCATCGCCTGCAGTGGTCGCACCGCGTAAAAGTTGCCTCCATCCGCCATGATATCGTGTTTCGCAAGCTCCTTGGCGGCCGATTGGACCGAGCCGTTCAGCGCCAGTGCGACGGTCGGCGCGCGCCGTTCCGCGTCGGCGGGGCCGATCAGGCGCACCGCATTGCGGTCTTTGACCGCATCCAGCAGCGGTTGCAGCAGCGCGATTTCGTGCTTCCGCATCAGGTCGTGCACGAACGCGCCCCGCTCTGCCGCGCCCGATGCCGGGCCGCCGTGATGGTCACACAGCTGATCGACATAGTCGGCCATGCCGGCGCTGGCAGCGATCTGGGCATGATCCGGCCCTGCCGGAGTGAACCGCTTGTACAGGACATCTGCGTTAAAGAAATGCGCCTGATTGGGCAGCAATTCGCCAAGCGCCCGGCGGATCACCATGCAGCCCTGATGCGGGCCATAGGTTTTATAGGCCGAGAACAGATAGATATCCGGGCCAAGCTCTCCGATATTGGCAAAGCCGTGGGGCGCGTAAGAAACCCCGTCGACGCAGACAAACGCGCCGGCGGCATGGCAAATCGCGGTGATCTTGGCCACGGGGTTGATTTCACCGATCACGTTGGAACAATGCGGAAAACAGACCAGCCGTACTTTCCCGTCCAGCAGATTTTCCAGATCCCGAAGGTCGAGCGACCCGGTATCGGCGTCGATCTTCCATTCCCTGATCTCAACGCCAATATCGGCAAGCCGCCGCCACGGGCCGGAATTCGCCTCGTGATCCTGATTTGTCACCACGATCGCGTCACCCGGCTGCATCCACTGTCGGAACGCCTGTGCCAGAACATAAGTGTTTTGCGTTGTCGAAGGGCCAAAACTCAGCTCATCGGTCTCGACGCCCAGCAGCGCAGCCATCCGTGCCCGCGCCTCGTCCATTTCTGCCCCGGCCAGACGGCTTGCGTCATAGGGTCCATAAGGCTGGACCTTTCGTTGAGTATAATACCGCGTCAGCCGGTCGATTACCGGCTTGCAGGTATAAGACCCGCCGGCATTCTCAAAAAAAGCCTGCCCCTGCAGGCTGGGTTCGGAAAAGGCAGGGAACTGGGCTCTGACGAATTCAATATCCAGATGGCTCATGCACGTAGTCTCCTCAATCATGTTCCACGTCTCGGGGGAATCGTCCGCGCATGATCCCGGACAACTCCGACAACATGGCAGGTCTTCCAGCCGAGCCGCGGCCCCTGCGAAGGATTGAGGGAACGTCGGCAGCCCGTCAGATCGAATTCAATCGGCCCAAGGACACGAATTCCTAACCGCACGGTATGCGGCGGTCAAGCCGGACCCTACGCGGAAAACCCCGACATACTGCCGGGGTTTTCGAGTTTCTTTGCCAAACGCTCAATGGCGGCGTTCAGTGGCGGCGTTTTTCACGCACCAGCCCGAGGAAGATGGAAAAGCACATCACAACCAGAACAATGGCAAACGGAAAGCCGGTCGCGATCGCGGCGGCCTGCAGGGCGCCCAATCCGCCGCCCAGCAGCAAGACGATCGCTATTGCGCCTTCCAGTATGCACCAGAATACGCGTTGCGCCGTCGGTGCGTCGGTCTTGCCGCCTGCCGTAATGGTGTCGATCACCAACGAACCGGAATCCGATGAGGTGACAAAGAACACCACAACCAGGATGATGCCGATAAAGGACAGCAAACCGGTCAGCGGAAAGGCCTCGAACATCTTGAACATCTTCAGTTCAAGCGCTGCCTCGGAAACCGCCTGCCCGGTGCCCGACATGACCTGATCCAACGCGGCACCGCCGAATACGCTCATCCAAAGCGCACCGACAACCGTCGGGATGACCAGCACGCAAATGATGAATTCGCGCACGGTGCGCCCGCGCGAGATCCGCGCGATGAACATGCCAACGAACGGTGACCAGGAAATCCACCAGGCCCAGTAGAAGGTGGTCCAGCCCTGAAGGAAGTTGCTGTCCTCGCGCGCGATCCAGTTCGACAGTTCGGGCAACGCGACGACATAGTTGATCATGCTGTCGAAAAATCCTGTCAGAATTGCAACGGTCGGACCCACCACGAGCACCAGCAGCAACAACGCCGCAGCGAGTACCATGTTGGCCTCGGACAGGCGCTTGACGCCCTTGTCGAGCCCCGCGACCACGGAAATCAGAGCAAACCCCGTGATCAGGATGATCAGCAGAACCTTCATTCCGTCCGTCACCGGAACGCCGAACAGATAGTTCAGGCCGGCCAGCGCCTGCGTCGCCCCCAGACCCAGCGAAGTCGCAAGGCCGAAAATGGTCGCAAACACGGCTAGCACGTCGATGATATGCCCCAACGGTCCCCAGGTCGCTTCACCGAACAGCGGGTAAAAGACCGAGCGCATTGTCAACGGCAAACCCCGGTTGAAGCTGAAGAAGGCCAGTGCAAGAGCAACAACCGCGTAAATCGCCCACGGGTGCAGGCCCCAGTGGAAAATCGTGGCGGCCATTGCCAGTTCTTTGGAGGCTTCTGGATCGCCCAGGCCGGCACCCAATGGCGCCCAGTCGGTTCTGAGACCGTCATCGCCAGCCGACACTCCGCCCAGCGACGCGCCATAATGCGAGATCGGTTCCGCCACGCCCCAGAAGACGAGGCCGATGCCCATGCCTGCGGCAAACAGCATCGAGAACCATCCCATATAGCTGTAATCGGGCTTTGCATCCGCACCGCCAAGCCGGATCGACCCGTATGGCGTCACAACAAGCAGCAGCGAGAAAATGACGAAGATGTTGCACGAAATCATGAACACCCAGTCGAAATTGCTGGTCAACGCCGGGCGCAGCCATCCGAAGAATTCACTCGCCTGCTCGCGGAACACGAGCGAGAAAAACACGAATGCAACGATGGTCAGGCCCGAAACGGCAAAAACCGGATTGTGAATATCCAGACCTAATATCTGAACGTTGTCCTGTCCGACTTCATAGTCGGAATCTGTGGCCTCGGACATATATCCCTCCCTTCTTGGTTTCGATGCACCTGTAATCGGGAGTGATCGAGATTGATGGTTTGACAAAAAAGACTGTTCACCGTTTGGAATCGACCTGACCGACGAAAATGATCCGGACAATTCGCGTCGCGGTTGGCATTTCACCGCCGAAAACACGCATCAGCTATGCATTTTTAAGCGGATTTTGGCGCTCTGAACAAAAAAGCCGAGGCCCCCGGGCCCCGGCTTGCAAACAACATTTGTCAGGATCAGGTCAGCTTTGAACCTTGGTATAGGTCCCCTGTCCGGCCAGGATGCCGCGGAACCCGCCGGGTTCATCCAGCGAAAAGACGATGATCGGCAGGTTGTTGTCGCGCGCCAGCGCAATCGCCGACGCGTCCATGACCCCCAGCCGTTTGGCCAGAACGTCATCATAGCTCACGGTGTCATACCGCTTTGCATCGTCGAATTTGGCCGGGTCCTTGTCATAGACGCCGTCGACCTTTGTGCCCTTGAAAATCGCCTCGCAGCTCATCTCGCTGGCGCGCAGCGTGGCGGCCGTGTCGGTGGTGAAATAGGGGTTGCCGGTACCGGCGGCAAAGATGCAGACCCGCTTTTTCTCAAGGTGGCGCACGGCCCGGCGGCGGATATAGGGCTCACAGACCTGATCCATCGGAATGGCCGAAATAACCCGGGTGAACACCCCAACGCCTTCCAGCGCGGATTGCATGGCCAGCGCGTTCATCACGGTGGCGAGCATGCCCATATAATCGGCGGTCGTGCGCTCCATCCCTTGCGCCGACCCGCTGAGACCGCGAAAAATATTGCCGCCGCCGATCACCATGCAAATTTCGACGCCCAGATCGTGAACCGATTTCACCTCTTCGGCAATGCGCTGAACCGTGGGCGGATTTAGACCAAATCCCTGGTCCCCCATCAGCGCCTCCCCCGAAATCTTGAGCATGACCCGACTGAATTTCGTCTGCGGCTGGGGAGAGGTTGCTTGGATATTGGAAGAGGTCATGTTGCGCTCCGCTACGACACCGGTTTATTTCCGCCGCAAAATGAAGCAAAAGCCGGTCAGGTTCAATGCAGCATCACAGGGAATGAGGCGATCACGATATGGCGGCATCGGATGCGGCGAAGGTGCTGGAACATCTGCCTTCGATTCCCGACCACAAACCCGTTCTGATCGCGGGCCCCACGGCGTCAGGAAAATCGGCGCTTGCGCTTGAAATTGCCCGGCGTCATGGCGGCATGATCGTCAATGCCGATGCAAGTCAGGTCTATGACTGCTGGCGCGTCATCACCGCCCGCCCCTCTGCCGAGGAAGAGGCGCAGGCCCGGCATCGCCTCTACGGCCACATGCCTTACGACAAGGTCTATTCCGCCGGGCATTGGCTGCGCGAGGTAAAGCCGCTGCTCACCAGCGGCACACGCCCGATCATCGTCGGTGGGACCGGTCTGTATTTCCTCGCACTGACCGAAGGCATGGCCGAGATACCGGCCACCGCGCCCAGGATTCGCGCCAGGGCCGACACGATGAGTCTTGCCGATCTCCTGTCCGGCCTCGATCCGGCCACCGCCAACCGGATCGACACACAAAACCGCGCCCGCGTTCAGCGTGCCTGGGAAGTGCTGCAGGCAACCGGGCGCCCGCTGGCGGACTGGCAGAACGAAACGCCAAAGCCGGTTTTGCCCCTTGGCGACTGTGTTCCGTTGGTTTTCGATGTCGACAAAACCTGGCTTCAAGGGCGCATCACACGGCGCTTCGATCAGATGCTGGATCAGGGTGCGCTTGACGAAGTTCGCGCCATGCGGGATCGATATGACCCGTCGCTGCCGTCGTGCAAGGCAATCGGAGTGCCGGAACTGATGGGTTATCTGGCGGGCAGGCTGACACTGGACGAGGCCCGAGACAAGGCCGGTATTTCGACCCGCCAATTCGCGAAGCGCCAGCGCACATGGTTCAGGGCACGTATGAAAGACTGGCATCGCATTGTTTTGACGGCCTAATTTTCAGAACTATCGGTTTGTTTTTCAGTTTTCCGAGCCCCCATCTTGGGATCAAAAGCTATCGGGCGCCGAACAGACAGAGCGTGGACCATTTGAAAACTTGCACAAAACGCGTGCCACAGCCTGTTTTTTGGGGCATCTGCGAAACCGACATTTCAACTCACAATGTCGTTTTTGTGCCTCATATGACGATTCCAATCATTGACCTTGCCCGAATTCTGTTGCCGAATACTGTCATGGGGATGCAAAGGTTCCAAATGACGGAAACGATGAATGCGACCGATATCCTCGGTCGCCCGGATATCCCGAAACCCTCCGCAATTAAATAAGAACGTCACAGGGAGACATTCATGACAAAAGAGACAATGACTGGAGCACAGATACACTGGGCCGCCGAAATGCATGCACAGGAATATCGGGACGGCAAACTCAGCCGCCGGGAATTTCTGACGCGCGCAACCGGCCTTGGTGTTACTGCCGTGGCCGCCTATGGCATGATCGGCCTGCCTGCGCCGGCGCTGGCTGCTGGTGAGGACGCCAAACAAGAGGGCGGTACACTGCGCGTTCAAATGGGCGTTCGGCCGCTGAAAGACCCCCGTACTTACGATTGGTCGGAAATGGGCAACCAGACCCGCGGAACGATGGAATACCTGGTTGAGTACAATTCCGACGGTACTTTCCGCGGCATGCTGCTTGAAGGCTGGGAAATCAACGAGGACGCTACCGTTTACACCCTGAATCTCCGCAAAAGTGTAACGTGGAACAATGGCGACGACTTCACCGCAGAAGATGTGGCGCGCAACATCGCGCGCTGGTGCGACAAGAGCTCGGAAACCAACTCGATGGCGGGCCGCTTCGCCACACTGGTTGACGAGGGCACCGGGCAAGCCATCGAAGGCGGTATCGAGGTTGTGGATTCGCACACCGTCCGCCTGAACCTGCCGAAATCGGACATCTCGCTGATCGCCGGCATGTCGGATTACCCATCGGCCATTGTTCACAGCTCGTTCAACGAGAACGACCTGACAAACAATGTCGGCACCGGCCCCTATCTGATCGAAGAGTTGGAAGTGGGCGTGAAATGCACGCTGGTGCGCAACGAAAACCATGCCTGGTGGGGCGAATCTGTGTTCGGACGTCCGGCACTGGATCGCATCGAATATATCGACTACGGCACCGATCCATCTTCCTGGCTTGCCGCGATTGAATCAGACGAAGTCGACATGCTGCACGAGTCGGTGGGCGAATTCATCGACGTGTTGGACGGGCTTGGCTATGTGAAGTCCGAAGTGGTGACGATGGGCACCATCGTGATCCGTCCGAACCAACTGGCAGAAGTGGACGGCAAGCAACCTTATGCCGACAAGCGCGTGCGCCAGGCTCTTTCGATGGCCGTGGACAATGCGATCTGCCTTGAACTGGGCTACGGCGGACGCGGCGCGGTCGCTGAAAACACCCATGTCGGGCCGATCCATCCGGAGTATCCCGAACTTGCTCCGATGAAACACGATCCTGCGGGCGCGATGAAACTGATGGAAGAAGCCGGCATGGCCGATTTCGAACACGAAATCATCTCGATCGACGACGACTGGCGCCGCAATACCACCGACGCCGTTGCCGCACAGCTGCGCGATGCAGGCATAAAGGTCAAGCGGACGGTTCTGCCAGGCAGCACCTTCTGGAACGACTGGGTGAAATACCCCTACAGCTCGACCAACTGGAACCACCGTCCGTTGGGCGTACAGATCTGGGCGCTTGCCTACAAGTCGGGTGAGGCGTGGAACGAGTTTGGTTGGGCCAATCCCGATTTCGACGCGATCCTCGACGAGGCCCTGGCCATTGCGGATGCCGACAAGCGCCGCGAAGTTGCCGCAAGGGGTGCCGCGCTGATCCAGGAAGAAGGCGTGACGATCCAGCCCTACTGGCGGGCGCTCTACCGCCACATGAAAGACGGACTGGTTGGCACCGACATGCATATCGCGTTCGAACACCACCACTACAAGTGGGGTTGGGCGGCCTGATCCGCAGCCGATTGAAATTCTTGGGCGCGCGTCATCGGTGCGCGCCCATTCCAGCCGCAGACAGACCGGTGAGAGCCGGAACGTTCGAGGCCAGATAATGGTCCAATGATCTGCGGAACACCTGAAAAACAGGGGCCATCATGGGACTTTTTTTCCTCAGACGGTTTGGGGTGATGCTGCTGACAGCATTGTGCCTGACATTTGTGGTTTTCTTTCTGACAAATCTCTATCCTAACCTCGAAAAACTCGCCAAGACGCAGGGCAACCAGCGGATGTCGGATGAGCAGGTCGAGAACTGGCTTGAAAATCGCGGTTACCGCCAGCCGGTGCTGATCAAATACGGCCAGTGGCTGGGCGTAGCGCCTGGATTTACCAAAACGTTGTCTGACGGCAAGTTTGTCGGGACCTGCGTACGACCGGGGCAAACGCAGGAAGAGACACCGCGATTTTGTGGTATTCTGCAAGGCGACTGGGGGTATTCCACCGTCTTCAAGGACGAAGTGTCGAGCATTGTCGGCAAACGTCTGGGCAATACGGGTTACCTGATGTTCTGGGTTCTGGTTCTGATGGTGCCTTCAGCGCTCTTGGTCGGCGTGTTGGCTGGCATGCGCGAAGGCTCGGTTCTGGACCGGTCGCTTTCGACTTTCTCGATCATCACCACGGCCACCCCTGAATATGTGTCGGGTGTGATTTTCATCGCCATCTTCACCTCGTCCACCGTGGGCCTGAAATGGTTCAAGGGCACCGCGACGCAGGCGATGGACAATCCGACCTTCGAGAACTTCTTTCTGCCGGTGCTGACCATCGCGCTATATGGCATGGGCTATATCGCCCGGATGACCCGCGCCTCGATGACCGAGGTGATGACGGCGCAATATATCCGCACCGCGCGGCTAAAAGGGGTTTCATTTCCCAACATCGTCATGAAACACGCGCTGCGCAATGCGCTGATCGCACCCTTTACCGTCATCATGCTGCAGTTCCCATGGCTGCTGAATGGCGTGGTGATCGTCGAGACGCTGTTCAACTACAAAGGTTTCGGTTGGGCGCTGGTTCAGGCGGCGGGCAACAACGACATACAGCTTCTCTTGGCCATTTCGGTGGTGTCGGTGTTTGTGGTTCTGGTGACGCAGCTGATCTCGGATATCGGCTATGTCTACCTCAACCCGCGCATCCGGATTGCTTAAGGAAAGGATAGATCATGGAACCACTCAGCTGGACAGGCTCTATCGCCTTTCTCAACCCGCTCATCCAGATCGCGCTTGCGCTTCTGGCCCTTTCCATCGTGCTTTGGATCCTGATCGGCATGATCACCACCGAAGAACCGATCATCGCCAATCCGGATGGAACGATCCAGGCAACCGGCGGTCTTCGCGGCCTGTCGCAATCGGCAATCAGATATGCCTTTCTGGCAAGCGTTGGCCTGGCGCTGGCCTATCTGGTCCTTGGCATCGTAATGGGCACCAGTGCCGGAATTGTCGGCGCCATCTCACAACAATTCATGCCGGTCTGGGTCGCGTTGATCATTCTGTTCGCGATGTCCATGGCCTTCAAACGCCGGCTGGGGCTTTACGGCAAGCTCTACGACAGCCCCATCGGCATGATCGGCTTTGGCCTGGTGATGTTCTGGGTTTTTACCGGCATATTCGGGGCCCTGGATCTGATCGTCACCCACGACCCGCTGACACAGGTTTCGGGCATGAAGAACAAGTTGCCGGGAACACCGCTGGCAGGTGCCGAAGAAGGCGAATATGCCTGGTATCTTCTGGGCGGCGACAACCTGGCGCGCGACGTTTTCAGCCGGATGGTCAAGGGGGCCTGGATCGTGGTGCAAATCGCCCCGCTGGCGACATTGTTTGCCTTTATGGTCGGCATCACCCTTGGTTTGCCTGCCGGATATTACGGCGGGCGCTTGGACACGTTCCTGTCGTTCCTGGCGAACCTGATCCTGGCCTTCCCGGTGATCCTGCTGTTCTATCTTCTGGTAACCCCTGAAATCGTCGCAACCGGCGTTCCGAACTATATGGCCATCGTTCTGTTCATCTTCCCGATCATCTTTATCGGGGTGCTGCTGAATTCGCGCTACTACACACGCCCCAAGTTCAGGACACCGCTCCTGATCGGCGTATTGGGTGTGGCGATCTGGCTCTATCTGTCTTTGGTTTCCACCGGTGGATACCTTATCAACACCAAGGACTATGCGATCTGGGGTCTGCCCGAGTATGTCGACCTTTTCGATGTGCCCGGCGGGATTCTGGTGGTGTTCGTCTCGGTGGTTTTCGTCAACTCGCCTACGGTGTTCCGCATCGTGCGGGGGCTGGCGATGGACATCAAGACGCGTGACTACGTAGCCGCCGCGCAGACCCGCGGTGAAGGTCCCTGGTACATCATGCTGTGGGAAATCCTTCCCAATGCGCGCGGGCCGCTGATCGTCGATTTCTGCCTGCGCATCGGCTATACCACCATCCTTTTGGGCACCTTGGGTTTCTTCGGCCTGGGCCTGCCGCCGGAAAGCCCGGACTGGGGTTCGACGATCAACGAGGGGCGCAAGCTGCTGTCGATCTACCTGCACCCCGCCCTTCCGCCCGCACTCGCCCTGTTGTCGCTGGTTCTCGGTCTGAACCTGCTGGCCGACGGTCTGCGCGAAGAAAGTCTGAAGGACTGATGTGAGAGCGACCGGGGGGCCAGCCCCCCCGGACCCCCCGGGATATTTCTGGCCAGATGAATGCGGACCCATTTTCTGAGCCGACAGGGAGAACAAGATGAACAAACTGGCGGATTATGACGGCCCGATCCTCGAGATCGACAAGCTGTCGATTTCTTTTTTCACCCGCCTGCGGGAAATTCCCGCCGTGATGGATTTTTCGGTTAGCGTACAGCCCGGCGAGGCTGTGGGACTTGTTGGGGAATCCGGTTGCGGCAAGTCCACCGTGGCGCTGGGCGTCATGCAGGATCTGGGCAAGAATGGCCGGATCGTCGGTGGCACCATCAAATTCAAGGGCCGGGACCTGAGTGAGATCAGCGCGGACGAACTGCGCGACATCCGCGGCAACGAAATAGCGATGATCTATCAGGAGCCGATGGCGTCGCTGAACCCGGCCATGAAGATCGGCAAGCAGTTGATGGAAGTGCCGATGATCCACGAAGGCGTGAGCACCGAAGAGGCTTATGCCCGCGCGCTGGAAGTGGTGACGGATGTGCGCCTGCCCGACCCCGAGCGGATGCTGAACTCGTTCCCGCACCAGCTCTCGGGCGGTCAGCAGCAGCGGATCGTTATTGCGATGGCGCTGATGTCAAAACCCGCGCTGCTGATCCTGGACGAGCCCACGACCGCACTGGACGTGACGGTTGAGGCCGCCGTGGTCGAACTGGTCAAGGATCTGGGCAAGAAATACGGCACCTCGATGCTGTTCATCTCGCACAATCTGGGTCTGGTCCTGGAAACCTGCGACCGTCTTTGCGTGATGTATTCCGGCGAGGCGGTCGAGCGCGGCTCGATCCACGACGTTTTCGACGAGATGCAGCACCCCTATACGCAGGCGCTGTTCCGCTCGATCCCGTTGCCGGGGGCAGACAAGAACGCTCGCCCGCTGGTCGCGATTCCGGGCAACTTCCCCCTGCCCCATGAGCGCCCGCCAGGCTGCAATTTCGGACCGCGCTGCGACTATTTCGAGGAAGGCCGCTGCGACGCACAGGACATCGTGATGTCGGTGGTTCCGGGCAACGACCGGCATCATACGCGCTGCCTGAAATTCCAGGAGATCGACTGGAACGCCCCGATCACCGTGGGCGAACAAAAGGAAAAGGCGGAAATCGGCAAGGTCGTTCTGAAGATGGACAACCTCAAGAAATACTATGAGGTTGCGGCCAATGCGCTGTTTGGTGGCAGTGAAACCAAGGTGGTCAAGGCCAACGAAACGCTGAGTTTCGAGGCCCATGAATCCGAGACGCTGGCCATTGTGGGTGAATCCGGTTGCGGCAAGTCGACCTTTGCCAAGGTTCTGATGGGTCTTGAAACGGCGACCGACGGTCAGATCCTGCTGGACAACCGCAATATCGAACAGGTGCCCATCGAGGAACGCGATGCCAAGACCGTGGGCGAAGTGCAAATGGTGTTCCAGAACCCGTTCGACACGCTGAACCCGTCGATGACCGTGGGGCGACAGATCATCCGCGCGCTGGAAATCTTTGGCGTCGGCGACTCCGAGGCCGATCGCAAGAAGCGAATGCTGGAACTGCTGGACCTGGTGAAGCTGCCGCGCGCCTTCGCCGACCGGATGCCGCGTCAGTTGTCGGGCGGTCAGAAACAACGTGTCGGCATCGCCCGCGCCTTTGCCGGCGACGCCCGGATCGTGGTGGCGGACGAGCCTGTCTCGGCACTTGACGTGTCGGTGCAGGCTGCCGTGACCGACTTGCTGATGGAGATCCAGCGCGAACAGAAGACGACGCTGCTGTTCATCAGCCACGACCTCAGCATCGTTCGCTATCTCAGCGACCGTGTAATGGTGATGTATCTGGGCCATGTGGTGGAGCTGGGCTCGACCGATCAGGTTTTCAGCCCGCCCTATCATCCCTATACCGAGGCGCTGTTGTCGGCGGTGCCAATTGCCGACACGTCCGTTGAAAAACAACATATCGTGCTCGAAGGCGACATCCCTTCGGCGATGAACCCGCCTCCGGGCTGCCCGTTCCAGACGCGGTGCCGCTGGAAGTCCGAGGTTGCGGGCGGTTTGTGCGAAAAGGATGTGCCGCCGGTCAAGACGCTGGAGGCCGGTCATCAGATCAAGTGTCACCTGGGGGAAGACATTCTGGCCCGTATGGAACCCGTCATCAAAATCGCAGCGGAATAGAGCCAAACCAAAAATAAATGCTAACACCGCGCCAATCCCGAATTGGCGCGGTTTTCTTTTTGCGTGGCGCATCGCGTTCTTGTTTCGGCAGACCTGCATTTGGACGGGTATCAAGCAAAAGGGCCAGGCAAAACCTGGCCCTTCGCGTTGCCTGTGAGTGGTAAGGAGTGGCAACGATTGCCCGGCCGGCCCGAGTACGTGTCCGGTCAGGACTTGGTGTCTTATTATCCCGTCATCACGTTGTTGCCGAAATGCATGAACTCCTGATTCATGCCGGCGACATCTCCTGCCTCAAGCGACAGGCTGGCGCTGTCCAGCATCTTGTAGCTTTGCTGCCCCTTCACCCACTCATCCGCCGATTGCAGCGTTGTCAGGGTATAGGATGTGACCTCGTTCAGATAATGGGTCGGGATGATCACCTTGGGCTGAAGCTTTGCTACGATGTCGTTGCCCATCTCATAGCTCAGGATGTGCTGCGAACCGTCGACCGGCAGGGTCAGCACGTCCACCTGACCGATGGCGTCCCAGAATTCCTGCGGCGGATTGTGGCGGTTGTCGCCCCAGATCAGGGTGCGGATGCCACCGGTTTCAACCAGATAGACCACCATGTCCATGTGGCCGACATTGTTGGGCGGGCAGGCTTCAACCCCAAATTCGGCCAGCGCGTTCGTCCATTCATACCACCCCGGGGCGACGCAGGCATGCTTGTCGGCGAAACCGGTGATCTTGAGGTCGGCGAATTCGAAATTCCCCACCATCCGGTCCAGCACCATGGTCGAGCTTGGCCGCTCGATTGCGTCATGATCGAAATGGGCGTGGGTCGACATGGTGATGTCCACGGGGATTTGCGGGAATTCATTGCGGAACCACAGCCCCCATGCGCCCGAAGGATCGTCACGCCAGGGATCGAACAGCACGGTCGCGCCGCCGGGTGAAGTGATCTTGATGGCGCAATGGCCGTAATAGTCGATGCCGACCGCCCCGGTGCTGGCCTGCCCGGTCGAACCCTGCAGGTCGATCACGTGATTGTTGTTGCCCGGCTGAAGCCATGCCTGAGATTGCGCCTGGGCCGGTTTTGCACCGACCATCGCGGCCCCGGCACTGACCCCGGCAGCGCCCGCCGCCATAAAGAAAGATCGGCGCGACAGCCCCGGTGCAAGCTCGTCTTTGCCACCCTTCAGCAATGTCGGTTTGAGATCCTTGCGATCCATGTTCTTGTCTCCCTGTTGGATTTCACCGCCCGCGCGTGGACGTCTTCAGCAGGATAACAAGCTGACTTTCATATGCTCAGATCGGAATAATCGGGGGAGAATATGGGGAAAAAACCCATATTTCATAATCACGAAATCGCGAGCAAATGGCTGCGCAGGTTTCTTCCCTGCCCTCCCAGACCAAGTTTGCGGCGAATATTGTTGCGGTGAAAATCGATCGTCGACGTCTCTCGCGACAGGGCTTTGGCAATATCCTTTGTGGTCTTTCCCGACATCACCATCTGCGCGATTTCAATCTCGGTGGGCGTCATGACCGAGAAGGCGTCCGACAGCTTGTCCGACATGGACGAAGTTATTTCGCGCAGGTTCCGCTCCGCCATATCAAGAAAGATCAGATGCGCCTCGGACGCGCCAATCTGGTCACGCAACTTGTCGAGATAAGGCAGAACCATGCCTCTGACCTGCTCCAGAATCTCGGCGTCCCGCCGTTTTCGATCCTCTTCGACGCTGCTCAGAAGAACCCGCAATGCCGTATTGGTTTCCTGCAACTCCCGCGTTCTTTCACGCACGCGGTTTTCCAGATGCACGA
Source organism: Ruegeria sp. AF8 (assembly GCF_056541825.1). Taxonomy (NCBI): domain Bacteria; kingdom Pseudomonadati; phylum Pseudomonadota; class Alphaproteobacteria; order Rhodobacterales; family Roseobacteraceae; genus Ruegeria; species Ruegeria sp. AF8. Next base: position 35,145 of record NZ_JBQFYW010000002.1, read on the forward strand.
GAGTCTCATTGAGCTTTTCTTCCAGTTCGCGACGCAGGTAAACCTCTTGCAACAAAGCCAAATCCGATTCGACCATGCGCGCGAACTGGGTCAGCCCTTCGCGGAACAACAGCGCCCTGCGGTTGCGCTGGCGGTCCAGCACGCAAATGGTGCCAAAGATACCGCCATCGGGCCATTTCAGCGGCAACCCGATATAAAACGTCATGCCATGTTCAAGATCCTCATTGTCGCGCCAATCGGAATCACAGGCGGCATCTTCGACCACCAACTCGCCGTCACGGGCAAACACACCCTGACAATAAAGCTTGGGATTCAGCCGAAACTCCATGCCGACCGGATAAGGGTTTTCCGGATGATCCGAGGTTACCAGAACCGCATGGTCCGGCGCGTCGGTCTTCATGATCAGACTGGCCGGAACATCTGCGAGCCGCGCAACGAGATCGACCAGTTTCTGCCAGTTGGCCAGCGTTTCAGGCGGAATTTCAGGACGATCAAATGACATGAGGCAGCGCTTTTCCGATGTGAAGGATCAGAAAAAGTGTAATGCCCCGGCACGTGCCCCATCAAGCGGCAGGCACGCCGCCCCGCAGCATGTGCTGGTCAGCTGCCCCAGATCGCCTTGACGTAATTCCGGGTCTCTTTATAGGGCGGCACGCCGCCATGCTTTTCGACCGCCTCGGGGCCCGCGTTATAGGCTGCCAATGCCAGACGCCAGGATTTGAACTTGCGGAACTGCCAGGACAGATAGCGCGCCCCGCCTTCCAAGTTCTGTTGCGGATCATGCGGGTTGACCCCCAAAAGCTTTGCCGTCTGCGGCATCAGCTGTGCCAGCCCCAACGCCCCTTTGTGCGACTTCGCATGCGGGTTCCATCCGGATTCCTGCTGAACGAGGCGCAGGAACAGCTCTTCCGGCACATCGTGCAGCCGCGCCGCAGATCGTGCCATTTCCAGATACTGACCACGATATTTCCCGGCATACCGCTTGTCGAACCCGCCATAGGCGGTTTTGGGCTTCAGCCGTGTGGAATCCTTGTACTGGACCGCCGCCCGGCTGTCCAAGACCTTGGCCTGATTGCGAAAGATGTCGCGCCGGTTTTTTGTCGACAGCACATCGGCCTGCATCGGGAGCGATGCAAGCAGGAAAGAGCCAAGAGCGATACCGCCGAAAAGCCTGCGCATTCTGTTTAGCCTGGTCGTTAAACCTCGGGCGGCAGTATAGGAGATTCGCGTTGAATTGGAAGCAGCGCCGGATCACTCTGTCTCAACCTGTGTCCCATCAACGGTGTTTTAACCCTGTCACAGGACGTATAGGGTCACCTGGACGGATCGCTCAGATTCGGAAGAGTATCGAAAATAGAACGGGGAATTTCATGGCTGGCTCAGTCAACAAAGTCATTCTGGTCGGAAATCTGGGCCGCGATCCCGAGGTGCGCACCTTCCAGAACGGCGGCAAGGTTTGCAACCTTCGCATCGCGACATCCGAAACCTGGAAAGACCGCAATACCGGCGAGCGCCGCGAGCGGACCGAATGGCACTCGGTCGCGATCTTCAACGACGGTCTGGTCCGCGTGGCCGAGCAATATCTGCGCAAAGGCTCCAAGGTCTATCTCGAAGGGCAGTTGCAAACCCGCAAGTGGCAGGATCAGTCCGGACAGGACCGTTATTCGACAGAGGTGGTTCTTCAGGGCTTCAACGCTACCCTTGTCATGCTGGATAACCGCGGCGAAGGCGGCGGCGGTGGCTATGGCGGCGGTCAGGCCGGTGGCGGCTATGGCGGTGGCTACGACAGCGGCCCACAGGGCGATCCCTATGGCGGACCGTCCGGCAGCCCGGCTCCGGCGTCCGGCGGCATTGACGACGACGAGATTCCGTTCTAGCGGCAGAGGTTAATCATGACGTGGTCCTTCTCTCTCGGACGCCTGTTCGGCTCGGAGTTGCGGGTCCACATCACGTTTTTCCTGCTGCTGGCATGGGTCGGATTCTCGGCCTATTCGGTTGGCGGCATGCCTGCCGCCGTCGAGAACATCGCATTTGTGCTGGCCCTGTTCGCCTGCGTCGTGGCGCATGAATTCGGCCATGCGCTGACGGCCCGCCGCTATGGCATCAAGACACCCGACATCACGCTGTTGCCCATCGGGGGCCTGGCGAGGCTGGAACGAATGCCTGAAAAACCGATGCAGGAAGTTCTCGTCGCGCTGGCGGGGCCTGCGGTGAACGTGGTGATCTGGCTGGTGCTGGTCCTTCTTGGCGCGGGTCTCGATGTCGAAGCTCTGGCGCAGATCGACAACGCTCAGATCGACTTTCTCAGCCGTCTGGCCTTCGTCAATCTGTTTCTGGCCGTGTTCAACATGATCCCCGCCTTTCCGATGGATGGCGGGCGGGTGTTCCGGGCGCTGTTGTGCATGACGATGGATCGGGTCAAGGCGACGCGCGTGGCGGCGCTGGCCGGTCAGATGGTGGCCTTCATGCTGGGTTTCGCGGGGCTGAGTTCGGGCAATCCGATCCTGGTTCTGATCGCCCTCTTCGTCTTTATCGCCGCCAATGCCGAAAGCCAGGATGTGGCGATGCGGGCGGTGGCGCGGCAGATGCTGGCCCGCGACGCGATGATCACCAGTTTCGAAGCCCTGTCCCCCTCGGACACGCTCGGCACGGCGGCGCAGGCCGTCATACACACAACACAGCACGAGTTTCCGGTTCTGGACGCTTCCGGCGAACTGCTCGGATTTGTGACCCGCAACCGCCTGTTCGCCGCGCTGGCCGGCGATCACCCGCGCTCGGATTCGGCAACCTCGATCATGGATGAAGACATCCCTTCGGTCCATCTGACCGCAGGTCTCGAAGAGGTTCTGGACGCTTTGCACAAGGGCGCTCCGGCCATCGCCGTTCGAACCGGCAGCGGTCGCATGGCCGGTTACATCACCCGCGAAAACATCGGGGAACTGATGGTCATCACAGGCCGAAAACTCTGATTTATCAGCAGGTAGCCAACGCATCCTCGAGTACAGACAGAACCGCGTCGCGCGGCACGTCCGACGTCACGAAGGCCCGCCCGATCCCGCGCGCCAGAATGAACCACAACTGACCGTCCACAACCTTCTTGTCCTGCGCCATCAGATCGACCAGGGCCTCGGCCCCGGGCAGATCGCCCGGAATATCGGCCAGATCGGTCATCATCCCCATCGCCTTCAGGTGCGCCCGCACCCGGCTCGGGTCCTCCTGCGGACACAGGCCCAACCGGGCCGACAACTCGAAGGCCAGCGCACAGCCGATCGCCACACCTTCCCCATGCAACAGGCGATCCGAATAACCGGTGGCCGCCTCCAGCGCGTGACAGAACGTGTGGCCGAGATTGAGCAGCGCCCGGTCGCCCTGTTCGGTTTCGTCACGCGCGACGATGTCGGCCTTCATCTGCACCGAACGGGTCACGGCCTGCACCCGGGCGCGCATATCGCCGCCCGACAGGGCGGGACCGTTCTGTTCCAGCCATTCGAAAAACCCGGCATCGCCCAACAGGCCGTACTTGACCACCTCGCCATAACCGGCCAGGAAATCCCGTGCCGTCAGCGTGCCCAGAACCGCGGTATCGGCCAGAACCAGCGAGGGCTGATGAAACGCTCCGATCAGGTTCTTGCCCTGCGGTGCATTGATGCCCGTCTTGCCCCCCACCGAACTGTCCACCTGTGCCAAAAGCGAGGTCGGGATCTGCACGAAGCGCACCCCCCGCCGCAGGACGGCGGCGGCAAATCCCGCCAGATCACCGATGACACCTCCGCCGAATGCCACCACCACGTCGCGGCGTTCGACCTTTTCCGCCAGCAACCACTCGACCGCGCGTTCGAAATGCGGCCAGCTCTTGGTGGCTTCGCCGGGCGGAAGCGCCAGCGAGGACATCCCGATGCCGGCCGCCGCAAGACCCGCCCGCAGCCCTTCCAGATGCAGACCAGACACCGTTTCGTCGGTCAGAACCGCAACCCGGGGGCGCGACAGCAGAGGCGCGATCCGCGTGCCGGCTTGGGCCAAAAGATCGGGGCCGATTTCCACGTCATAGGAACGCTCGCCCAATGGAACATGTACGGTCTGATGCATTATTTCCGTTCCAGAACATCGGCGCGTGTCAGCAGTGCCGACACCACCCGGTCCACCATTCGTTCGATCGAGGTTTCGGCATCCGAATCCACGACCAGATCGGCCTTGGCATAGATCGGCACCCGCGCGTCATACAGCGCGCGCAACGTCGCATGCGGGTCCGCCGTGCGCAGCAAAGGCCGGGTATCCTTGTGCCGGACCCGGTTCCACAAAACGTTCAGATCGGCGCGCAGCCAGAGCGCAACGCCGCGTTCCGAGATCATCTGGCGATTCTCGTCCCGCAGAAACGCGCCGCCCCCGGTCGACAGGATACCCCGCTCCTCTTCCAGCAGGCGCCTGATGACCTGGCTTTCCTTCTGTCGAAAGAACCGCTCGCCATCGCGCTCGAATATCTCCGGAATGGTCATGTTCGCCGCCGATTCGATCTCGGCGTCGCTGTCGAGGAACGGAACACCCAACCGCGCGGCCAGGGCTCGTCCCACGGCGGTTTTTCCCGCCCCCATCATGCCCACCATGACGACGGTTTTGTGCAGGACAAAGCCCTGCGACTGACTCGTTCGGTCCGGTTTATGCCTAATTTCGCTCATTTCACCGTGAATGACGTGATCTTGCGGAAAATGCCAGTTATAACTTGGGCAAAAGATCAAATTGAGGCAGTGTCCGGCAATGAAGCGTCTTATCAAATTCGTGGTCTACATCCTGTGCATCGTTTTCGTAGGGCTCGTCGGCTATGCCTATCTGGGTCCGATCTTTGGTGTGGATTTCTCGGCAACCCAGGACGAAATCCGCGAACCGGTGATCCTGAATGTTGACTAGAGCCGCGCTCGCGGCGATGTGCCTGGGCGGTTCCGCGTTGGCACAGCAACCCTTGTCGGCAATCGACTGGCTGAACGACCCGCCCCAGAACCTACCCGGAACAGTGCTGTTGGAACCTCCGGTGACGCAAACCGGCATGCGTCCCCAGATTGAGGTGATGCCGCTCGAGGCGATTTCACGCCCGATCGGGCTGGTGTCATCCAGCGTCACGGGGTTGCCTGCGGATCTGTGGCGGGGCAGCGATCCCGAGTACATCGCCGAACTGCTTTCGAACGTGCCGGTGCGCGACAACGCGGCGATGCAACGGCTGCTTTTTACCTTGCTGCTGTCTGAATCCCGTGCCCCCGCCGGCCCCGACGCGGACGAGACGCTGCTGCTGGCTCGTCTTGACCGCCTGATGCAGCTTGGCGCGACGGACCCGGCGCAGGCGCTGGTGCAACTGGCCGGGCCGACGGACACGGTCGACCGGTTTTCGCGCTGGTTCGACGCCACCCTGCTGACCGGCGACGAAGACCGAAGCTGTTCGGCCCTGACCGCGCAGCCCTATCTGTCGCAGAGCTACGCCGCTCAGATCTTTTGCAAGGTCAGGCGCGGCGACTGGCCCTCGGCGGCGCTGACGCTGGAGGCCGCGCACGCGCTGGACATCCTGCCTTCCGACGAGATGGCCCTGCTCGACCGGTTTCTCAGCCCCGAGTTTTTCGAAGGCGCACCACCCCTGCCCCAACCCTCGCAGCCCGATCCCCTGACCTTCCGCCTGTTCGAAACCATCGGTGAACGGCTGCCCACGGCGTCCCTGCCCCGGGCATTTGCAACAGCGGACCTGCGCGACGTAGCGGGCTGGAAAGCCCAGATCGAAGCCGCCGAACGTCTGACCCGGATCGGCTCGCTGACGCCCAACCAGTTGCTGGGGCTTTATACCGAACGTGACCCGGCCGCATCGGGTGGCGTCTGGGATCGGGTCGCTGCAGTCCAGCGGTTCGAAAAGGCACTGTCGACCGGGAACGTGGCGGCGATATCGAAAACACTGCCGTCTGTCTGGGATGCAATGTCGAATGCCCATCTGCAGGTGGCATTTGCCGAGCTTTTCGCCGGGCAGCTGGCACAAGTCGAGTTGCCGGATGCCGATATCGAGACCCTGCGCTGGCGCATCCTCCTTCTGTCGGAGCAATACGAAACCGCAGCGCACGCGCCGCCGGATGCATCCGACGAAAACGCCTTTCTTGCGGCCCTGGCAAAGGGGCATCCGCATCAGGCGTCGGCCCCCTCAATTCAAGCATCCGCCATTTCCGAGGGATTCAACCCTGCCAATCGGATTCCGCCCGAAATCGAACGGCTTTTGGCCAATAATCAGCTGGGCGAGGCGATTCTCGTCTCGATGTCGCTGTTCATGCACGGCGCGCGCGGAAATCTGGTTGACCTGAGCGGCGCGCTGGCCGCGCTTCGTCATGTCGGGCTTGAGGATACGGCCCGCCGCGCCGCATTGCAGTTGCTGATCGTGAACGGAACCTGACCATGGCGGGACCGCACACGGCAGAGCTTTGGATTTCCACTTTTCTCGAAGCGCAGGCCGCCGAATTGGGGGCGGCCAACAATACTCTGCTCGCCTATGGCCGCGACCTCAGGGATTTCGCCGCCTGGCTCGACCGGCGGAATACCGGCTTTGCTGACGCCGACCGGGATCGGGTCGAGGCCTATCTGATCGATTGCGACGCGCAGGGCATGGCCCGGTCAACGCGCGCGCGCCGACTGTCGGCTATCAAGCAGCTTTACCGTTTCGCCTTCGAGGAGGGCTGGCGCGAGACCAATCCGGCCATTCAGATCCGTGGCCCGGGACGCGAGAAACGGCTGCCCAAAACCCTGGACGTGATCGAGGTGGACCGCCTGCTGGAAGCCGCTCGCAGCACCGGACGCTCAGCCGCTGATCGCCTGCGCAACACCTGTCTGATGGAACTGCTTTATGCCACCGGCATGCGGGTGAGCGAACTAGTTTCACTGCCGGTTTCCTCCGCGCGCGGCGATCCCCGAATGTTGCTGATCCTCGGCAAGGGCGGAAAGGAACGGCTGGTCCCCCTGTCGCCCTCTGCCCGGGATGCGCTGACGCTCTGGCTGGCCGCGTGGGACGAGGCCGAAGAAGAAAAAGCGGCAAACGGAGCGCAGCCTTCGAAGTACCTGTTTCCGTCACGCGGCAAATCCGGGCATCTGACGCGGCACAGGTTCTATCTGCTGATCAAGGAGCTTGCAGTGGCTGGCGGCGTGGCGCCGGATAAGGTAACGCCACATACGCTGCGCCACGCCTTTGCCACGCATCTTCTGGCCAACGGCGCCGATCTGCGCTCGATTCAGACTCTGCTGGGCCATGCGGACGTGGCGACGACGGAAATCTATACCCATGTGCTGGATGAACGCCTAAAGGAACTTGTGCTTGAACATCATCCTTTGGCCAGAGACGATGGCTAACCCCTTGATTGCGCATGGCACCGGCCCCATAACGGATGCATCATCAAGGAAACGAAGGACCGATGGACGCGACCTCTTCCGCATTTGACGGCGCATTCTGGATCACCACGGGCGCCATCCTGTTTTTGCTCGTGCTTTCGGGCTTTTTCTCGGGCTCGGAAACCGCGCTGACCGCATCGTCGCGCGGCAAGCTGCGCGCACAGGCCGACAAGGGCTCGCACGGGGCGCAAAAGGCGCTGGACATCACCGAGGACAACGAGCGCCTGATCGGCTCGGTCCTGCTGGGCAACAACCTGGTCAACATCCTGTCGGCCTCGCTGGCCACGGCGCTGTTCACCCGGCTTTTTGGCGAAAGCGGCGTGGCACTGGCAACGCTGGTGATGACGGTACTGGTTCTGGTCTTTGCCGAGGTGCTGCCCAAGACCTACGCGATCACCAATGCTGAAAAAGCCGCCGCCTGGGTGGCGCCCGCCATCAGCGTGATCGTGACCCTCTTTGCCCCGGTGGTCACCGCCGTCCGCGTGCTGGTGCGCGGCGTGCTGCGCCTGTTCGGAGTTCAGATCGACCCCGACAGCCACATTCTGGCGGTGCGCGAAGAAATCGCGGGCGCGCTACAGCTGGGCCACTCCGAAGGGGTTGTGGAAAAGGAAGACCGCGACCGCATCCTCGGCGCGCTGGATCTGGGCGAACGAACGGTCGAAGAGATCATGCTGCACCGTTCCAACATCCAGATGATCGACGCCGACGCCGAGCCCGAGACGATCCTCGAGCGATGTCTGGAAAGTCCGCATACCCGTCTGCCGGTCTATCGGGGCGAGCAGGAAAACATCATCGGCGTCGTGCATGCCAAGGACCTGTTCCGAGCCATGTATGCGCAGGTCGGCGGTGCCGAGGGCGATACCGACCGGCTCAAAACCTTTGACATCAGCAAAGTCGCCAACGCCCCCTATTTCGTCCCTGAAACCACCACGCTTGACGATCAGATGCGAGAGTTTCTGCGTATGCACAGCCATTTCGCGCTGGTGGTCGACGAATACGGCTCGCTGCGCGGGCTGATCACGCTCGAAGACATCCTCGAAGAAATCGTGGGCGAAATCGCCGACGAATTCGACCTTGAAGAGGACGTGGCGGTAACCCGCACCGATGACGGCCAGTTCCTGGTCGAAGGCGCCATGACCATCCGCGACCTCAACCGCGCCATGGACTGGTCGCTGCCGGATGAAGAGGCCAACACGGTCGCCGGTCTGGTGATCCACGAAGCCCAGATGATCCCGATCGTGGGTCAGGTTTTCGCCTTTCACGGCTTCCGTTTCGAGGTGACCGCGCGCGAAGGCAACCGCATCACCGGCCTGAAAATCCGACTGCTATGACCGCCGCCGCGCGTCTGGCAGAGTGGTTCGACGCGGTCGTTCTGGATCTGGGGCGCCAGTTCCGCTGGTCGTTTCTGCCGCCACTGATGATCTATTTCGCCGCTGGCGCGCAGGGGCTGACGGCGATTGTCGGCACATTTTTCATCAAGGAATATCTCGACGTCTCGGCGGCCTTCATTGCGGGGCTGGCATTTTGGGCCGGGCTGCCCTGGGCGCTGAAAATGCCGCTGGGCCATCTGGTCGATCTGATCTGGCGGTGGAAAGCCTTCCTGATCTACATCGGCGCGACCCTGATCGCGGGCAGTTTCCTGATCATGTTCGGCCTGGCCACGCGTCTGCCGTGGATGCCCGAGATCATGTCTGTCACCGCCTGGTATGTGTTTTCCGTCATCCTCGCGCCCTGCGGCTATGTGATTCAGGACGCGGTGGCCGACGCCATGTCGGTCGAGGCCGTGCCCCACACCGATGCCGACGGCAATCCGCTGGACAAGGAAACCGAACGCGCCTTGCACACCACGATGCAGACTCTGGGCCGGTTCGCCCTGATCGGTGGCGCAAGCACCGTCGCGCTGCTGAATATCTGGCTATTCGCCGGGATCGAGACCTTGCCCGAGACCGACAAGGCTGCGGTCTACGGGCAGGTCTATCTGCTGGCGTTGCTGATCCCCTGCATCTCGATCTCGGGCGTGCTGCTGGCCGCGATCCAGAAACGCCGCACGATCCGCCGGTTGATCTCGGGCGGAGTGGACCGGCACCGGGCCGAAGCGCATTTCGACCCCCAGGGCGAACCGGTCCGGATGAATCACTGGTATTTCACCGGCGGCGCGGTCTTTATCGCCATGACCCTCACCGTCGGCCTGACGGATGTCTCGTATTCGCAGGAAATTGTCTTTGCGGGGTCCATGGGCATCGTGCTTGCGCTGATGCGGCAACTGATCCGCAATCTGGAACCGGCCAAGGCCCGGGCGCTGGTCGGAACCGCCATCATCGTGTTCGTCTTCCGTGCGGTTCCGTTGAACGGCGCGGGTTCGACGTGGTTCGAAATCGACGTTCTGGGATTCGACCAGCAATTCCTGTCGGTGCTCTATCTGATCACCTCCGTTCTGACGCTGGCCGGGATGGTGGTTCTGCGCCCGCTGATGGCATCGAAAACAATCGCCGATATCGTCATCCTGCTCAGTATCGCCGCCGGTCTGCTGTCGCTGCCGGGCATCGGTCTGTACTACGGCATCCATCACTGGACCGCCGCCATGACCGGTGGCGTGGTGGATGCGCGCTTTATCGCCGTAATCAATACCGCCGTCGAATCGCCGCTGGGCCAGATCTCGATGATCCCCATGCTGGCCTGGATTGCCCGCAACGCGCCGCCTGCCCTCAAGGCCACATTCTTTGCTGTAATGGCCTCATTCACCAATCTGGCACTTTCCGCCTCAAGCCTTGGCACCAAGTACCTCAACCAGATCTTCACCATCACCCGCGAGGTGAGGAATGCCGAAGGGCTGATCACCACACCGGCCGATTATTCCGAACTGGGGATACTGATGATCACGGTGGCCGTCATCACAATCGCCGCACCGCTGCTTGCCGTCTGGCTGATCCAGATGTCGCCTCTGCGCAGCACCGATTGATGTCAGCGACAGATCTTGTCGTTTTCGGAACAGAAGGCCCACCGCAAGCTTTGCAAAGTCGGCCCAAAAAGGGAGATTTTGATGAAAACCACATGCCAGGTCGCCGTGATCGGCGGCGGTGTCGTCGGATGTTCCGTTCTCTACCATCTCACCAAGCTGGGCTGGACGGACGTGATGCTGTTGGAACGCTCGGAACTGACTTCAGGCTCGACCTGGCACGCGGCGGGCGGGTTTCATACCCTGAACGGCGACACCAATATGGCAGCGCTGCAGGGCTATACGATCCGGCTGTATAAGGAACTGGAAGAAATCACCGGTATGTCCTGCGGCCTGCATCACGTGGGCGGGGTGACGCTGGCCGACAATCGCGACCGGTTCGACATGCTGCTGGCCGAGCGCGCCAAGCACCGGTTCATGGGGCTTGAAACCGAAATCGTCGGACCCGACGAGATCAAAAAGATCGCTCCGATCACCAATACCGATGGCATCATCGGCGCGCTCTATGATCCGCTGGATGGGCATCTCGACCCCTCGGGCACCACCCACGCCTATGCCAAGGCCGCGCGCATGGGCGGGGCCACGATCGAAACCCACTGCATGGTGCGTGAAACCAACCAGCGCGCCGACGGCACCTGGGAAGTAGTCACCGACAAGGGCACCATTCACGCTGAACACTTGGTCAACGCAGGCGGCCTCTGGGCGCGCGAGGTGGGTGCGATGGCGGGCATCTACTTCCCGCTGCACCCGATGGAGCATCAGTATCTGGTCACCGACAACATCGCTGAAATCGAGGCGATCATCGACGCTGGCGGCGAGCATCCGCATGTCATGGACCCGGCTGGCGAAAGCTATCTGCGGCAAGAGGGGCGCGGGCTGTGCATCGGTTTTTATGAACAACCCTGCAAACCGTGGGCGGTCGATGGCACCCCTTGGAATTTCGGCCACGAGTTGTTGCCTGATGACTTTGACAAGATCACGGACAGCATTGAATTCGCTTACAAACGCTTCCCGGTGTTGGCCGAAGCGGGCGTGAAATCGGTGATCCACGGGCCCTTCACCTTTGCGCCGGACGGCAATCCTCTGGTCGGTCCGGTGCCGGGAATGCGCAACTATTGGTCCGCATGCGGTGTCATGGCCGGCTTCAGTCAGGGCGGCGGCGTCGGCCTGACGCTGGCGCAATGGATGATCGAGGGCGAGCCCGAGCGTGACGTGATGGCCATGGACGTGGCCCGCTTCGGCGACTGGATCAGCCCCGGCTATACCCGCCCCAAAGTGATCGAGAACTACCAGAAACGCTTCTCGGTCGCCTACCCGAACGAGGAACTGCCCGCCGCCCGTCCCAACCGCACAACGCCGATGTATGACATCTTCAGCGACATGGGCGCGGTCTGGGGCCAGCAATACGGGCTGGAGGTGGTGAATTATTTCGCGCAAGACGATGAGCCGGGATATGAAACCCCATCCTTCCGCCGCTCGGACGCGTTCGAGGCCACGGGCCGCGAAGTGCGCGGCGTGCGCGACGGCGTGGGCATCAACGAGGTCCACAATTTCGGCAAATACCTGATCAGGGGTGCAGGCGCGCGGGCGTGGCTGGACAGGATCATGGCGGGCCGCATTCCGCAGCCCGGGCGCCTGAGCCTGACCCCGATGCTATCGCCCAGGGGCAAGCTGATCGGCGATTTCACCGTCTCCTGCCTGAGCGAGGATGAATTCCAGCTGACCGCCTCCTACGGGTCTCAAGCCTTCCACATGCGCTGGTTCCTGCAACATGCAGAGAGCGGCGTAAGCATCGAGAATATCAGCGACAAACGGAACGGGTTCCAGATCGCAGGCCCCAAGGCGCGCGAGGTTCTGGCCGCCTGCACCCGAACTGACATCAGCGATATGCGCTTCATGGATGTGCGCCGGATGACCGTCGGCATGACCGAATGCATCGTGCAGCGCGTCAGTTATACCGGCGATCTGGGGTATGAGATCTTTTGTGACCCGATGGCCCAGCGGCAGCTGTGGTGGACCCTTTGGCAGGCGGGTCAGCCCCACGGCATGGTCCCCTTCGGCATGCGCGCGATGATGAGCTTGCGGCTGGACAAGTTCTTTGGCTCGTGGATGGCCGAATTCTCGCCCGACTATACCGCCGCCGAATCCGGGCTGGACCGGTTCATTTCGTTCAAGAAAAATGCCGATTTCATTGGACGCGCCGCAGCGGAGGCCGAGCGTGACGCAGGTACTGCCCGCAAGCTGGTGGCCTTTGAGGTCGATGCCGACGATGCCGACGTGAACGCCTATGAGCCGATCTGGCTTGAGGGGAAAGTGGTCGGCTTCTGCACTTCGGGCGGCTATTCGCACCACGCTCAGAAATCCATTGCGCAGGGGTTTCTGCCAACCGACCGCGTGGCGGACGGGCTGGAAGTGGAAATCGAAATCCTCGGCCAGATGCGCAAGGCCCGGGTGATCTCAACCCCGCTCTTTGACGCGGACGGGGCGCGGATGCGCGGGTGACAAGCCCGGTCTGCCGGGCCAAGGTGGCGGGATGAGCGAGATACCCATCATCCTGCTGGCCGCCGGCCAGTCCAGCCGCATGGGCGGCACCGACAAGCTTTTGCTGCCCATCGATGGCCGCCCGCTGTTGCGCCGCAGCGCCGAAATCGCGATGACCGCCGGGCCGGTCTTCGTTGCGTTGCCTCCAGAACCACACCCGCGCCATGCAGCCGTTCAAGACCTGCCGGTTCAGGTGGTCAGTGTTCCCGACGCCCACGAAGGAATGAATGCCAGCCTCCGCCGATCGGTTGCCACCCTGCCCCCGGATGCACCCGCAGTGATGGTCTTGCTGGCAGACCTGCCCGATCTGACGCCCGAAGATCTGGAAATGGTCATGCGCTCGGCCCATGACCACCCCGAAAACCTGGTCTGGCGAGGCGCCACACAGGTCCTCGAACCCGGTCACCCGGTCATTTTCCACCGATCTCTCTGGCCGGAACTGCGCGCACTGACTGGCGACAGCGGGGCCTTGTCCGTTGTCCGGCGGCATAAGGACCGGGTTCACCTGGTCCCACTCCCGGGCCATCGCGCGCGCCTTGATCTGGACACTCCCGAGGCCTGGTCAGATTGGATCGCAGAACGGAACCGCAAAGAAAAATGACCCGGCCATGATTGGCCGGGTCATCTGCCTAAAGAATGATTTCCACTCGTTTTCCCATTTCTGAAAGCACTGCGGTTACCCGCTACCGTCGCCGCCAACCGATACAAGACCCCCTCGTTAACACTGGCAACATGCACTCCCAGTATCAGAACTCTAAACTACCAAACGCGCGTCGCGTCGACAGTTCCCCTCATCTAGGCAAGTTCATGCTTACGCATCGGCGCGCTTCAAACAATGAAAAACTTGCGGCGAAGCCCATATTTTACGGTACATGTTGCATCAAGAATTCGTGATATTCTGCCGGCAATTCTACCATCAGTTGATTTGATCTCCGGATCCGAAAAATGGATAAGGTACAAATTCTTGAACAATTTACCGGAAATTCTAACAAAAATTCAGAGACTCCCGCAACAAGGGTTGATTTTGGGCTGGGAATCCCTCAACCTCGGATGGAACGCGCAGGTTTAAATCATCGCTTTGTAACTCCGGCGATCACGTTCTTTCAATTCGCGCATTTACCCGGCATTAAACCGCCGAGCGTGAACAATGTCACAATTTTGACACAATTAGACCCATCGCGACACCACCTGATTCGCCTGCCCGCATGATATCGCCGCAATTCCGGCCCCCTTCGTCGCCATATCACGCCTGTCCGAGGCCGATCAGCCCGGCATCATGAACGAATCTTAATGTCGGGATAACGTACGCCTCAGGTTGCCACACCATTCCTTTGATCAATCCCGGTGCCAAGCCGGGTCCGATCACAGGAGACCTCTATGAGCATTCGCAAGACAACACGCCTCATCCCATCGAATTCGCAATGGCTCGGCGCATCGGCCCTGGGGGCCGCGCTGATGGCCACCACCGCCCTGCCCTCGATGGCAGACGAAGCCCTGGCCAACCTGATCGAAGAGGTTTCGCCGTCGGTCGTCACAATCCTTGCCGAGCAGGAAACCACTCCGGTGGCCACCGGTGACAGGAATTTCGACCGCAAGGGGCATTCATTCGAAGAATTCTTCCGCCAGTTCGGGGCACCCGAACAGTTTGAAATGCCCCACCGTGGCCCCCGTCAGGGCCTTGGATCGGGCTTTGTGCTGGACGCGGACGGCTATATCGTCACCAACAACCACGTTGTCGATGGCGCTGACACCGTGACCGTACGCCTGAACGACGACCGCGCATTCGAGGCCGAGGTGATCGGCACCGATCCCCTGACCGATATCGCATTGCTCAAAATCGACGCGGGCGAACCGCTGCCCGCCGTTGTTCTGGGTGACAGCGGTTCGATTCGAGTGGGCGAAGACGTGGTCGCCATCGGCAACCCGTTCGGGCTCAGCTCGACCGTCACGACCGGTATCGTATCCGCCAAGGGGCGCAACCTCTCCGAGGGGCCTTATGCCGAGTTCATCCAGACAGACGCAGCGATCAACAAGGGCAATTCCGGCGGTCCGCTTTTCAACATGGAAGGCGAAGTTGTCGGCGTGAATTCCGCCATCTACTCGCCGACTGGCGGCTCGGTCGGGCTGGGCTTTGCGGTGACCTCGAACATCGTTCAGGACATTGCCGCCGATCTCATGGATGACGGCGAAGTCGATCGCGGCTGGCTGGGTGTTTCGATCCAGAATGTCAGCCAAGAAATCGCGGCTGCCATGGGGCTGGACGAGGCAACCGGAGCGCTGGTTTCTGACGTCGTGACCGACAGCCCGGCGGACGGCTCATTGCAACCCGGTGATGTGATCCTTGCCTATGACGGGCAGACCGTGACCTCCAGCAGCGACCTGCCGCGTCTGGTCGGTGCCTCGGAGATCGGCGAGAACAGCAAGATCGAAATCCTGCGTGGCGGCAAAAAGCAGGAGATCACCGTCAGGATTGGCACCCATGAACTTGCATCCGCCGATATGGAGCAGACCGACGGCAATGCCTCAGATACCGCGTTGGGTGTATCGGTCGCGCCGCTGACAGAAACCACCCGCGCCGAAATCGGCGTCAGCGAGGATGTGCATGGCGTCGTCGTGATGTCGCTGGAGCCGGACAGCCCCGCCGCAAAGGCCGGACTGCAGCGCGGCGACGTCATCGTCAAGCTGGGCAGCCAGGAAACCGGCACGCCCAAAGCGTTGAAAGCCGCATTGCAAAGCGAAAAGACCGACCCGGCGCTGATGCTGATCAATCGTGGCGGCAACCAGATCTTCGTGGCGGTCCAGATCGCCTGACCGAGGCCCATGCGCGCGTGGCCACCGGGAACTCCTGACGCGCGCATCCACCGGCGGCTCCGGATTGTCCCCCGACCGCCGGTCGGCCGGGCGCGGATACCCGCGCCCGGCACGTGCATTTTCGCAAAGCGGGATGTATACCAGAGGAAAAGGATTTCAGAGCATGAGCCGACGCATTCTTATCGTCGAGGACGATCCAGATACACGCGATTTCATTGCCAAGGGGTTCACCGAAGAAGGGTTCACGATCGAGATCGCCGCTGACGGGCGCGAAGGATTGTATCACGCCACCGATGGCGGCTTTGACGCGATCATCCTCGATCGGATGCTGCCCGGTCTCGACGGCCTTTCGCTGATCAAATCCGTGCGCGCCGCCGGCATGAAGACACCGGTTCTGATGCTGACCGCCATGAGCGCGGTCGACGAGCGCGTCAAGGGCCTGCGATCCGGGGCCGATGACTATCTGGTCAAACCCTTTTCGTTTCAGGAACTGCATGCGCGGATCGAGGCGCTATTGCGCCGCCCGCAGGACACCGAGGAGTCGGCGATGCTGAGTTGCCGCGATCTTGAGATGGATCTGCTGACCCGCCGCGTTACCCGCGCAGGCCGCGACATCACGCTTACCCCGCGCGAATTCCAGATCCTTGAATTCTTCCTGCGCCGCAAAAATCGGGTGGTGTCCCGCACCATGCTTCTCGAGGGCGTCTGGGACTATCACTTTGACCCCAACACGAACGTCGTCGATGTGCATATCTCGAAACTGCGCCGGCAACTTGACGAAGGCGGCGCGCTTCCCCTGATTGAAACCGTGCGCGGGGCCGGATACATGGTATCTGATGGCTAAATCCTCTGCGTTCCTCAGGAACTCGCGCACCCGGCTGATGCTGGCCAGCATGCTGCTCAGCACGCTTCTGACCGCAGCCGTGCTGGCGCTGGTCTATGTGACCGCAAACCGAACCATCGCCAGCGAGACCCGCTCGGTCGTGACCGCCGAACTGACGGGATTGTCCGACGAATACGAGCGGCTGGGCATGATCGGCCTCATCGCCACGATCAACCGCCGGCTGGCCAATGCCGCCGAACGGGACGCGCTGTATCTGCTGACCGATTCCAGCGGCAAGGTGCTGGCGGGCAACTTGAGCACCTGGCCATCTGGGATCGAACCCGGCAGCGGCTGGGTCGATCTGGATCTGATCCGCACCGAGTCCCGCGAAACCGTCCCGATTTCCGCCGCCTCGATCCGCCTGCCCGGCGGCGATCGCCTGTTGGTGGGCCGCGACGCCTCGGCCCGGCAACAGTTCGACCGGGTGCTGCTGCGGTCTTTCGTTCTGGCGCTGGCTGCTGCATTTGCACTCAGCCTCCTGACCGGCTGGCTACTGACGCGGCTGGTGTTTTCCCGCCTCAAGGATATCGCCCGTACCGCCGACGACATCGTGTCGGGCGATCTGACCCGCCGCATTCCCCTGCGCGGCTCGGGCGACGAGTTCGATCAGATGGCCGGAACCCTGAACGATATGCTGGACCGGATCGAGGAACTGGTCAGCAACCTGCGCACCACCTCGAATTCCATCGCCCATGACCTGCGTTCGCCGTTGTCGCGCCTGCGCCAGCGGGTCGAGGGACTGTCCGATCCCGACCGCTCGGCGCAGGATCGGGAAACCGACGCGATCCGGGCATTGTCCGAGGTCGATCACCTGTTGCGGGTGTTCGCGCAACTCACCGAAATCTCCCGCGCCGAAGCCGGCCTGGGCCGCGACCAGTTCGAGGAACTGGACCTGATGCAACTGGCGCAGGACGTTCTGGAACTTTACGAACCAC
Source organism: Ruegeria sp. AF8 (assembly GCF_056541825.1). NCBI lineage: Bacteria > Pseudomonadati > Pseudomonadota > Alphaproteobacteria > Rhodobacterales > Roseobacteraceae > Ruegeria > Ruegeria sp. AF8. The sequence goes on from NZ_JBQFYW010000002.1 coordinate 52,669, forward strand.
TTGCCGCCGATCAGGGCATCGACTTTGACATCAAGGGCAGCCCGGCACGCATTCAGGGCCATCGCCCGCTGTTGTCGCAAGCCCTGTCGAATCTCGTGGAAAACGCGCTACGCTACGCGCCGGGCGGGTCCACGATAATGGTGTCGGTGGGTGTCAAAAACAGCAAACCCTTCCTTTGCGTCGAGGATCAGGGGCCGGGCGTGCCAGAGGCCGACCTGACACGGCTGGCCCAGCCCTTCGTGACCCTCGATCCCGCACGGAGCGAAGGAAATTCTGGGCTGGGGCTGGCGCTGGTGGCGGCGATCGCCCGGATGCATGGCGGCGCGTTTCACGCCGACAACGCTGATCCGGGGCTCAGGGTCACGCTGGTGCTCTGAGCTCGTTTTCCGGCCCCGCCCCGCTGAACACGCCAAACCGCTCGGCAACGCCACGCGCAGCCAGTTGCAGAAGCCGGACTCCATCCTCGGGCGTGGCCAGGGCCGAATGCGACCCGACCCGGCCATCCGGGAACGATGCCCGGTGTTCGTCCGGCGGGCCGTGGCGGTCACCGGCATGGGCCGCGATATAGTCTCGCGACAGTCTGGCGGGCGGGTCAGCGGCATCGGCCACCGGCAACGCGCCCAGCAACGCCTGCGTGATCGCGATCTCGGAAGGAGTCGCATGCATCCCCTCCCAGTCGCCGTAGAGCGATTTGCGCAACGCATCCGCTTCAGGCGCGTCCCACCAACTCATGATCTCAACCTGCCCCAGCCGGTCCGCGATCCGCCTCAGCGGCGCCAGATTGGCGCCATGGCCGTTGACCACGAACACGCCCCGGAACCCCTGACGCAAAAGTCCTTCGATCACTTCTCCGACAAGGGCCTCGAACACCGCCTCCGACACCGATACCGTCCCGGGAAAGGCGGTGTTGAACGGCGCCGGAGTATAGGCCAGCGCGGGTGCGACGATGGCATCACACAACTCCGAAGCCCGTTCGGCCACCGCCTGGGCACAGATCGTGTCCGTCCCGATCCGCCCCATGGGCCCGTGCTGCTCGGTCGAGCCGACCGGCAGCAACACACAGGCTCCCCGCCCGATCCGGGCCTCGACCTCGCGCCACGTCATATGCGTCAGTTGCATTTGAACGTTTCTCCGCTATTTCGGTTTGGAATTGATGATACTAGGCTTGCAGTATGGAAGATTCGCCTCCGCATCCCGTCGATGGACCGACACTTGACCAGAAAATCGGCACCGCCGTCAAATACCATCGCACACTTGCGAAACTGACGCTTGCGGGGCTGTCCGAGCGCGCGAATGTATCGACCGCGATGATCTCGAAGATCGAGCGCGGCCAGGTGTCCGCGTCGCTGTCCACGTTGGGGGCGCTGGCGGCCGCCATCGATGTGCCGCTGATCAATTTCTTTGCCGAAACCGTCGAACGGACGGATGTGTCCTTTGTGCGCTCCGGCGAGGGGATCGACGTGCAGCGGATGGGACGGGACTATGGCCATTCCTACAAGATGATCGGCCGGGCCGATGACGGTCGTGTCAGCTTTGAATGTTACGACATCACCTTGGAACAGCCGCTTGCGATGCGGCCCATCTATCTGCATCAGGGCATCGAGTTCATGCATATACTCGAAGGCGAGATGACGTTTCGTTGCGGCGACCAGACCTATCACATGCGCCCCGGAGACAGCCTGTCCTTCGAAGGCAAATGCGCGCATCAGCCCGATGAATTGCCGACCGGCAAGGTCAGATTCATTGCAATCATCGCCAAGGCGGAAAGCAGCGAGCCCTGAAACGGCGCGGGGCCGCACGTTGCCGCACGGCCCCAATTCCAAACCCGTCCTGTCGAGGCTCAGAGACCCCATTTCGCGCGGGTGGCGTCAAAGAACCCCTGCGCCTGCTTCACCTTGACCCAGTTGTTCATGTAGTTGATCCAGACCTGATCATCCTGCGGCAGCAACATCGCGATCGGCGACGGTGAACGCGGCTCTGCTCCGGTCACCCGAACCACCGGAAATTTCTCCTCCAGCGTCGATCCCTCGATATTCGAAGTGATGAACACATCGGCCCGCCCGGCAATCACCTCCTGGAATCCGCGTGCCGGTGCTTCGACAACCTTGATCTCGGCATTCGGGAACCACTCGCGCACGCGCTTTTCAAAGGTGGTGCCCAGGGTCGTGGCGACCTTCACGCCGGGCTGGTTGATCGAGTCATACCCGTCAAACCGATCCGCCTTTTCCTTGGTGGTATAGGGGTAAAGCTCCACCGCGATGTAGCTTTCCGAGAACCCGGCCACTTTCATCCGCGGCGGCGAGATCGAGGCCGAACCGGTGATGTGGTATTTACCGGCGACGACGCCGTTGACCAGCGTCTTCCAGTCGGTCGGCACATACTCGACCTCGACGCCAAGGTCGTTGGCCAGTTCCGTCATCACGTCGATGTCAAACCCCTTGTAGCTGTTGGTCGCCGGATCACGCAGCGACATCGGGTTCCAGTCACCCGTGGTTCCGACCTTGAGCACACCGCCATCGAGTATCTCGTTGAGCGCCGACTGTGCCTGCGCCGCTCCGGCAAGGGCCAGCCCCATCACGGCAACCGCCGCTGCCTTGAACATCTGTTTCATCTTGGTCTCCCGTTGGTGGCAATTTATTTTATTCTGGTCATGATAACCTGATTATCGCTTGATTTAAGGCAAAGATAACTCTTAGCCTCAAGAAAAAAATTTCCCCCCAGGAAATACACTCAGGGAGAGCATCGTGCCGGACACAGCGATCGAACTTATTGGCGTAAATAAATGGTATGGCACGTTCCATGTCCTGCGGGACATCGATCTTTGGGTGGAATCCGGTCAAAAAGTGGTGATCTGCGGCCCCTCGGGATCAGGCAAAAGCACCGTCGTCAGATGTATCAACCGGCTGGAAGAACACCAGAAAGGCACCATTCGCGTCGACGGCATCGAATTGACCAACGATCCTAAATCGGTGGCCGCGATCCGTTCGGATGTCGGCATGGTGTTCCAGCAGTTCAACCTGTTCCCGCATCTCACGGTGCTTGAAAACCTCACCCTTGGCCCCATCAAGGCGCGCGGACTGAGCCGGAAAGAGGCCGAAGATCGTGCGCGCCACTATCTTGAACGCGTGCACATTCCCGATCAGGCGCTCAAGCGCCCCGGTCAGCTTTCGGGCGGCCAGCAACAGCGGGTGGCCATTGCCCGGTCGCTGTGCATGGACCCCAAGGTGCTGTTGTTCGACGAACCCACCTCGGCGCTCGACCCCGAGATGATCTCCGAGGTTCTCGACGTGATGGAAGAGCTTGCCGGCGAAGGCATGACAATGGTCGTGGTCACCCACGAAATGGGGTTCGCCCGCCGCGTGGCCGACAACATGGTGTTCATGGATGCTGGCGAAATCGTCGAACAGGGCCCACCCGAAGAATTCTTCGGCAACCCGCGCTCGGAACGCTGCCAAAAGTTCCTAAGTCAGATATTGCAACATTAAGAACGGGCCGTATCATGAAGAAATATATCATTATTTTTGCGCCCATTCTGTTTTTGTCAGGATGCTCAAGCTCATCTACCTGGGGCTGGTATGTGATCGACCCGCGCACCGCGACGGGCTGGACCAACGTCAAGTTCCTGATCTCGGGCATGGGCGATACGATCCTGATCTCGCTCATCGCGGCGGCGATCTCCATCATTCTCGGGCTTCTGGTCGCCCTACCGGGACTATCCGTCCGCTGGCCCGTTCGCCTGATCAACCGGGTCTATGTCGAGTTCATCCGCTCGATCCCGCTGCTGCCGATGCTGTTCTGGGTTTTCTATGGCCTGCCCATCGTGTTCCAGTCGATGGGGCTCGACATTCCCATCGATCCGTTCTGGGGCGCGATCATCACCCTGGCGATTTCCGACAGCGCTTTTACCGCCGAAATCTATCGCGCGGGCATCCAGTCGATCCCGAAAGGCCAGAGCGAAGCGGCGCAGACCATTGGCCTGAACTATGCGCAGACCATGCGCTATGTGATCCTGCCGCAGGCGATCCGGCGCATCCTTCCGCCCCTGGCCAACCAGTTCATCTACATCGTCAAGATGAGCGCCTTCGCCAGCGTCATCGGCATGCAGGAACTGACCCGGCGCGCCAACGAACTGGTGGTGACCGAATACCGCCCGCTGGAAATCTACACATTGCTGATCTTCGAATATCTGGTGCTGGTCCTGATCATCAGCGCCGGGGTGCGCTGGCTGGAACGGCGCATGGGATCGGACGAACGCGGCTGAGGAGGCTGACATGGACTGGAACGCATTCATGGCCGAGATCGAGGCCGATATCGGCACTTACGCCAAAGAGGTGCCGGACACGATGAAAGGGTTCGGCACCATGGGCGCCGCCGCCAAGAAAAGCGGCGCACTCGATGAAAAGACCAAGGAAATCATGGCACTCGGCATCGCGATTGCCACCCGTTGCGACAGTTGCATCGGTTTTCACGTCCGCTCGCTGGTGCGTCTGGGGCTGACCCGGGACGAGATGTGCGAGGCTTTGGCCATGGCCACCTACATGGGTGGCGGGCCGTCGCTGGCCTATTCCGCCAAGGCGCTCAAGGCCTATGACACCTTCTTGGCCAAGCCGGGATGACCGCGGTTCAGGTCCAGTGGCCCGAAAGCGTTTCCTCGGGGCACTGGCCGACCTGACGCGACGGGCTGGCAAACAGCGCGGCAATATCCGGGTGGAGGTCCAGAATATCGCTGCCTCCGGGAATCACCGCGGGATTCAGCCGCCCGTCTTTCCACACTTCCACGCCATCGATCCGGATGGTCGGGTCCAGAACGTTCAGCGAAATCTCTCCGGGCGCATAGGCGCCACAGGTGTGGATGTGCAGCAGGCGCGGATTGCCAAAGGCCGCGCCGCTCCAGCGTTCGAAATTCGCGGCAACCGGCCGGTCATAGGCACAGCCGGGATGCAGCCCCGCGTGCCACGAATGAACGAACCACGGGTCGATGCCATATTGCGCCCCGACCCGCTCATAATGCTGGCGTGCGGTGCGGACATCCGCCTCTTCTCCCGCCAGTCCGTCAATCCGCCCCTGCGCAATGTCGAATGTCACCGGTGCCTCCAACCGGCAGGCGTAGGGCTGATAGAACCGCGACCCGGTGCCGACAAGAAAACCGTGCTGCACCACCGTGCCGCTGAAATTCCCCGCCGGAACGGGCGCGAACACGGACATCGGGAAGCGGGTGACGGTGACATCCGCGCCGGTGGCCGGGAATTTCGCACCGGTGCCTTGGAAATCCGTCCCCAGCGGACAGGTGACGCGAATATCCTTCGCCGCCGCCATCATCGCGTTGATTGCATTCTTGAGCGCGACAAACCCCTGATAGTCGCCCCGGCCAAAGCCAGAGCCAAGCATACCCGCATCCAGCGCATAGCACATGATCGGGTTGACCCCCTCCATTCCGGCATTGAACCGGATCTGATCGCCATAGCGGGCCAGAAACAGAACCCGGTCCGCCCGCTTCATCCGGCCGATCAACGCGTCGTCCGGCTCCGCCCCGTCGGGGCAAAGCGGCACCTCCTGAGTTTCCGCCGCGATGCCCAGAGCCCGCGCCCTGTTCATCACCGCATCAAGGATGGCGGTGTCATAATATTCCTCGTCGGGATTTTCGTGCAGTACCAGCAGACTCTGACCTTCGGACAGTCCCGCACAAGTCTGCAACAGGTTGTTGGCGCCGATCTGAAGGTCACGATCCATTTTTTGCTCCAGGCCGTATGGCAGTTTTCCGGGTAACAATACCGCGATCGGCAGCCGGTCTCACTAAGAAAATTTACTGACAGTACATTTTTTTCTTGAGCATCCGGACGTGCACTCATTTATGGTTGCCAAAAAGCGAGGACAGACACATGAGCGCATGGATTCGGATGATCGGCGATGATGAGGCCACGGGCCGCCTCAAGGAACTTTTGGACAAGTCCCGCACGCCGCATGGAACGGTCGACACGGTGATGCGGGTGCATTCGCTGCGTCCCGAAACCATGAACGGTCACGTCACGCTCTATCGCTCGGTGCTGCATTCCGAGGACAACACGCTGCCGTTCTGGTTTCTTGAGGTCGTGGCCTCGTACACCTCAATTCTGAACGACTGCACCTATTCCCTGACCCACCACTTCATGAACGTGCGCAATCTGCTGCGCGACCAGCCCCGCAGCGACCGGATTTTCCTGGCGCTCAAGGCCCACCGCCCCGAGGATGAATTCGGCGGCAAGGAACTGGCGCTTTTGCGCTATGCGGGCAAACTGACCACAGATGTCGGCAAGATGGTGAAATCGGATTTCGAAGCCCTGAAAATCGCTGGTGCGACCGACGAAGAAATTCTCGAAGTCAATCAGGTCTGCGCCTATTTCAACTATTCCAACCGATTGCTGAACGGCTTGGGATGCACCACCGAAAACGACGTCATCGGATATTACAAGGGCGATGACTGACGCCTAGCCCATGGCCGCCGGCAGCGACGCGTATCCGCGAAATCGGATGCGCCCGCCGCGCACCCGGCCATCCAACAGGCGGTATCCCGGGTAACGGGCCAGAAACCGGCCAATGGCAATCCGTCCTTCCATCCGTGCCAGCGTCAGCCCGACGCAGATATGCGGCCCGCCCGCGAATGCCAGATGCCTGTTGGGCTTGCGCCCAATGTCGAACCGGGCCGGGTCGTCGAATACCGCCGGGTCACGGTTCGCCGCACCGATGCACAGATGCAGGTTGGTCCCCTTCGGCAGAACCGTCCCGTCCAGCTTGATTTCGGCGGTGGATTCACGGTTCCCGAACTGATTGGGCGAACGAAAGCGCAGGATTTCCTCGACCGCCGAAGTGATCAGACCGGGGTCGTCCAACAGGCGCTGTTTCTGTTCCGGATGGTCGTTCAGCAAGGCCAGCCCGTTGCCGATCAGGTTCGTCGTGGTCTCATGCCCGGCATTCAGAATGAAGATGCAGTTCTGCAAAAGCTCGATCTCGCTCAACTTTTCCCCGGCCCCCTCGCCGCGGATCAGCCGGGTCAGAACATCGGTTTCCGGATCGCCCGGCCTGGCACGGCGGCGCGCCACCAGGTCTTCGAGATAGGTCTTGAACTCTTCAACCGCCTTGTGCCCCTGCGCCAGCTGAACCTCGGTCAACGCAGGCTCCAGCGCGCCGAGAATGGCCAGCGACCAGTCGCGCAGCGGCGCGCGTTCCGCCATCGGCACGTCCAGCAGGTTGCCGATGATCTGGATCGGAATGGTCGAGGCGAAATCCTCGATCAGATCGGCCTGCGCCTTGCCTGCCATGGCCTCCAGCAGGTGATCCACCACTTCGATCAGGCCCGGCTCCATTCTGGCGATCGCGCGCGGCGTCAGGGCCGATGTCATGATCTTGCGCACCCGTGTGTGCAGCGGCGGATCGGAAAACACCAGCGAGGTGGTGTGGTGTTCAAACAGAGGCGAACCCACCCCGAATTTCGGTCCGAACGTCGCCTTCTTGTCCGAGGAATACAGCGTTGTGTCGCGATATATCCGGTCCAGATCCGCATGGCGGCTCAACAGCACCGACCCATCTGGCTGCGGCAGCACCGGTGCATGGGCCAGGAGCGCATCGTAGAAGGGAAAGGGATTGTCCACGAACTCACGAGGCGCTCGGGAAAGATCAAATTTCAGTATTCCGTCTTCGGTCTGCTCCGACACCATGAACATTATCCAAATCTGATCACTACACTACAAGACACAACGGCTTGCACGGACGAAGTACCTCGGTTGTCACACGTTCAGATCAGGAAATCATCGACGCTCAATGATGTCACGCCCAAAATGGTAACTTCGAAATCCGTCTGCCCGTCACCATCGAAATCCCCAAGCAGCCTTGTTTTGCTGTTTTCGCTTGTCACCACCAGCACGATACCCTCATCGGCTTGCCCATCGAAAGATATCTGGTCCGGTGTCAGGACAAGGCCCCGAATATCAAGAATGTCCTCGCCCTGGACAAAATCTTTCACGCAATCAACCTTGTCGCCAACAGGGCTGTGGCTTGCGTCCGAGAAACGGAAACTATCCGCACCGTCATCTCCGAACAGCAAATCCCGGCCGGTTCCACCCACCAGGGTGTCATTCCCGCCGCCACCTCGAAGAACATCGTCCCCGTTGTTACCCGAGACAAAATCGTCGCCGATGCCCCCCCGCAGGGTATCGTCGTTCTGTCCGCCCTTGAGTGTGTCATCGCCACTGTGGCCAGAGATCAGATCGTCCCCCAGACCACCCAGCAGAATATCCTCGTCCTGAGCCCCCTTCAGAACATCGTGCCCGGCACCACCTTTGAGCGAGTCCGCCCCAAGACCTCCTGTCAGCAAATCGTCGCCGCCATTTCCCAAAAGGACATCGTCACCGCCCAACCCCGACAGCATATCCTGACCTTGCCTGCCCTCAAGCCGGTTTCCCGCGACATTTCCTGTAATATGGTCGTTGCCCTGACCACCGTTCGCATTTTCGATCAATGCTCGAAGATCACCATCAACCAAAAGCGCATTGGCAACGTTACCGGCAGCGATCCGGCCCGGATCATTGGAAAAGCGATCCAGATCCGCCAATTGCGCCTCGGACAGCAAAGAAAACGCACCGGGGGCCAAATCAACGACAAGATCCGTCGCATAGTTGCTGAAATCATACGTATCATTGCCATGCCCGTCCCATATGGTACGGAAAATGCGGTTACCGGCCGGTGCGCCTTGCCCGACACCATTTATGAACATCTCCCCTGTGTCCGGGGCAAATCCGTAGACGGTATCTCCGCTCCAGATTTCCCCGGACGCGGAATAATTCGCACCATACAGGAACTGGAGCGCGGCAATATCAAGCTGCATGAAACTCTGCGCCCAATCGATCGGTCCTGAATCGAATGAATAAGTGTCCGTATCGCCTGCATAGTCCGAATATGTCAGGACGGTGTATTCCTGACTGTCATAGCCGCTGGCGACAAACTCGGGCTTTTCGTGCCCATGCTCCAACCCCAGGGCGTGACCAATCTCGTGCTGAATATAAAGATAGGCTTCATTGCCGGGCGTAGGGTCGACCACGAAAGTGCCCAAAAAGACGTCTCCACCCCATTTTTCGTCGGCAGGCAGGTATGCGTATGCGCCGCTCACCCGCGGATCCATCGCGATCTGAATGGGCGCGTTGCTGCTGGCGCTCTTGAAGAATTCAATATCAACGAACCCGTCAATTTCCTCAAATATCATTTGGGCGGCGTCGCGAATGTCCTGCGATGCCGATTGCAGTTGCGAGTACCCAGCGCTACCGAGATAGTCATACGCGGCGAACATGAAGGCTTGGGATGAAAACGCGTACGCCAACGCATAGGTTGCAATGAATTCGTCACCATTCGGATCGTAGTTGCTGTCCTGAACCAGCCAGTGCCTATCAGCCAGCCAAGGTGCGAAAATATCTTGCGATTGTTCGGTCCGAACGGTTTGCGCCACTATTTCAATTTCCTTCAGATATTTGTTTCGACACCGAATTGCGCCGGTCCGACCGGCCAGAGCCGCCGCCATTGATGTTGAATTCCCAGCCTCGGTGGTCCATGATCTTTGTCACGCTTCTTCCCGAGAATGATGCCAAGCCAGAGACGGCCATTCTCCCACTGCAAGAAAGTCTCAAGACACCAACAACCTGAAAATGAGATGGGTCTCAACGAAGTTTGGCACCGGCTTCCAATATCCCGGCGGATGTTGAAAAAATGACACTCATTGGCATCGGAATGGATTAACCTTTTGAATTCACCAGTTTCCTCCATCCGTAACCTCGGCCCGGCCTTCGAACAGGCCTGCACCCGCGCGGGTATTCATTCGGCAGAAGAACTGCGCGCGCTGGGTGCGGACGTGGCCTATGCCCGCTTGCTGGAAACCGGATCCCGCCCGCACTTCATCGGCTATTATGTTCTGGTGATGGGTTTGCAGGGCCGCCCGTGGAACGATTGCAAGGGCGAAGAGAAGAAAGCATTGCGGGCACGGTTCGACCGGATCAAGGCCAACGCGACAGCGGCACCGGATGCCCAGCTTGCCGCGGAACTGGACGCCATTGGCGTGCGTGTCAGCGCAGCCGATCTGAAACCGGACACCGGCTGACCCCGCATGGCAATCGTGACGGGTGCAAGCCGCTTCCACCGCATATGAAAAGGCCGCCCCGATTTGTCGGGACGGCCCTTTTGGAAATCAGCGGATCGGCGGATCAGCCGACCAGTTCGATGCCCGAGAAGAAATAGGCGATCTCGACTGCGGCGGTTTCCGGAGCGTCCGAACCGTGGACCGAGTTTTCACCAACCGATTCAGCGAACTCGGCACGGATTGTGCCGGGGGCGGCGTCCGCGGGGTTGGTTGCGCCCATCACTTCGCGGTTCTTGGCAATGGCACCTTCGCCTTCCAGAACCTGCACCACGACCGGCGCCGAGGACATGAACTCGCACAGTTCGTCATAGAACGGGCGTTCGGCATGCACTTCATAGAACTTGCCGGCCTGTTCCTTGGTCATGTGAATGCGCTTTTGCGCAACGATGCGCAGGCCCGCTTCCTCGAACTTGGCGTTGATCTTGCCGGTCAGGTTGCGGCGGGTTGCATCGGGTTTGATGATCGAGAACGTGCGTTCCAGTGCCATTGGTGTGCTCCTGTGATGAAAAACCGGGCAATGGCCCGGCCTGATGTGAATTGCCGCCCCGATAACACGGGCAATCTGCGGGATAAAGAGGGGAATGCGCGCGATTGACGCACATCCCGAATGCCTCCTTGCTTTTCCGACTATTTCTGTCAGCTATAAGCTGCGCGAACGATATCATCAAACAAAACGAGGTAACACAAATGAAACTTGCACTGGCTCTGACATCCCTTCTCGCGGCCTCCCCCGCACTTGCGGAAACCATCGCGATTCCGTTGACATACCAGTTGTTCGAGACAGCCGTCGCACATGCCGATCTTGAGCAATGTCCGAAATCCCTCGCCAAAGAAGGTGTGTTCTGCCGAGCCACGATGCGTCACGACGAAATCCACGTTTTCGCCTTCAGCGATGACGGCGATCACCCGCTCGTGGGCTTCGCTTCCTTCCCGTTCGAAGACGCGGCGACAAATCTGAACTGATAGTTTTTCGCCAGCTACCTCAGAAGTCGGGCAACGGATCGCGCTGGTTCACCCAACGCACATAGAGTGCCGACAGCAAGCCAAGAAAACTTGACCCGAACATCATCCCCAGCACCGCAAACGGCGCATTCTGTGCCGTGACCATCACGCCCGTGACGGAGGTCAGCAACGCCCCCAGCGCCACCGTCATCGCCCCGGACAGGCCCGAGGCGCTGCCCGCCAGATGCGGTCGCACCGACATCAGACCGGCATTCGCATTTGCCAGTGTCAACCCGTTGCCGAACCCCACCAGAACCGCCGAGGCAAAAAACACCCAGACATTGCCCTGACCGCCCAGAAACACCGCCAGCCCGATCAGCGGCCCGGCGCTGGCAAATATGCGTCCAGCCACGATCAGGCCGACAAGATCGCTGCGCGCGGCGATGCGGCCGGTGATGAAATTACCGGCCATGAAACCCATGGTGATGACGCCGATGCCCAGCCCCAGCATCGCCGGGCTCAGATCGAACCACGCCGCCGCCACCAGCGGCGCGCCGGTGATAAAGGCATAGAAACCGCCGACCGAAAATGCGGCGCACAAACTGTAACCCCAGAACCGGCGCGCGGTGAAAAGCTGCGGGTATTGCCGCATCTGCTGGCCGAACGTGGCCGAACGCTGGGTATTGGTTTCTCCCATATCCACCCAGAGCAAGACCAGCATCGCCACCCCCAGCAGCGCATAAAGGACGAAACCGGCACGCCAGCCAAAGACCATTTCCAGCACCCCGCCCAGCATCGGCCCCAGCATCGGGGCCAGCGCCATGGCCATCGACACATAGCCCAGCTTGCTGGCCGCCTCGTTGGGCGGGAACAGATCGCGGATCGCCGCGCGCGACAGCACCTGCCCGGCAATCACCGCCCCCTGCAACAGACGAAAACCCAGAAACACCCAGACCGACTGTGCCAGAACGCAACCGACCGAGGCGAGCGCAAATATCGCCATCGACACCAGCAACACGGGCCGCCGTCCGTACCGGTCCGACAACGGTCCCATGATCAGCTGCAAAACCGCCGTCACGATCAGATACCCCGAGATCGACAGGTTCACGACGGCGTAATCGACGCCGAAATCCGCGCCGATCTGGGCCAGCGACGGCAGGAACATGTTCAGCGTCAGCACCGCCAGCGCCGTGGCAAGAATGAGCGTCAGTATATGCGGTGGACCAGAAGCAGGGCGCATGATCGAAATCCGGACGGGTGAAACCCTTTGCGCGTTATCACAGGTCGCCGCCGCTGACCATCTCAACCCGCTGGCGGCGGCTTCACCACTCTGTTAAGAGCCGCCTCATGCTGAGGATCGAAAACATCACATACGCGGTCGAAGGCCGCCCCCTGTTCGAGGGCGCCAACGCCACCATCCCGACCGGCCACAAGGTGGGCCTGGTGGGTCGCAACGGCACCGGCAAGACCACCCTGTTCCGCCTGATCCGGGGCGAGCTGGCGCTCGAATCGGGTAGCATCGCCCTGCCCCGCCGCGCCCGTATCGGCGGCGTGGCTCAGGAGGCACCCGCCTCGGACGTGTCACTGATCGACACGGTTCTGGCCGCCGACACGGAACGCGCCACGCTGATGGCCGAGGCCGAGACCGCCAGAGACCCCGCCCGCATCGCCGAAGTGCAGACACGGCTGACCGATATCGACGCCTGGAGCGCCGGCGCGCGCGCCGCCTCGATCCTCAAGGGGCTGGGATTCGACGACGAGGATCAGCTCAAACCCTGCTCCGACTTCTCGGGTGGCTGGCGGATGCGCGTGGCGCTGGCAGCGGTGCTGTTTTCACAGCCCGACTTGCTGCTGCTGGACGAACCGACCAACTATCTCGACCTCGAAGGAGCCTTGTGGCTGGAAAGCTATCTGGCGAAATATCCCCACACGGTCATCATCGTCAGCCACGACCGCGGCCTGCTGAACCGCGCCGTGGGATCGATCCTGCATCTCGAAGACCGCGGGCTGACGCTCTATCAGGGTCCCTACGATCAGTTTGCCCGTCAGCGCGCCGAGAAACTGGCGCAAGCCAGCGCCATGGCCAAAAAGCAGGAGGCGCGCCGCGCCCATCTGCAATCCTATGTCGACCGCTTCCGCTATAAGGCGGACAAGGCCAAACAGGCCCAGTCCCGCCTCAAGGCGCTGGCCCGGATGCAGCCGATCACCTCGCCGCAGGAGGCCGCCCTGCGCGCCTTCACCTTTCCCGCGCCCGAAGAAATGGCCCCGCCGATCATCCACCTGGAGGGCGGCGTCACCGGCTATGACGAAACGCCGGTGCTGAAACGGCTGAACCTGCGCATCGATCAGGACGACCGCATCGCGCTTTTGGGCAAGAACGGCCAGGGCAAATCGACGCTGTCGAAACTGCTGTCGGACAGGCTGCCGTTGATGGCGGGAAAGCTGACGCGCAGTTCGAAACTGCGCATCGGTTACTTTGCCCAGCATCAGGTGGACGAATTGCATGTCGACGAAACCCCTCTTGACCACCTGCGGCGCCTGCGCCCCGGCGAGACACCCACGAAACACCGTTCGCGGCTGGCGGGATTTGGCCTGGGTTCCGCGCAGGCGGAAACCGAGGTCGGGCGGCTTTCGGGCGGACAAAAGGCGCGCCTGTCGCTGCTGATCGCCACAATTGACGCGCCGCATATGCTGATCCTCGATGAACCGACCAACCATCTGGATATCGAAAGCCGCGAGGCGCTGGTCGAGGCGCTGACCACCTATTCCGGCGCGGTGATCCTGGTCAGCCACGACATGCACCTTCTCAGCCTCGTGGCCGACCGGCTGTGGCTTGTCTCGGACGGCACGGTGAAACCGTTCGAGGGCGATCTTGAAGCGTATCGCGACCTGCTCCTGGCCCGCGACAAACCCGAGGCAAAGGAAAAGCCGCAAGCGTCCAGACCCAAGCGCCCCTCGCGCGAGGCCATTCTCGCCCTGCGTGCCGATCTGCGCAAATGCGAAGAGCGGATCGAGAAACTGACGGACATGCACGACAAGCTATCGGCCAAGCTGGCCGATCCGGCGCTCTATGACAGCGACAAGGTGGCAGATCTGGAAACCTGGAACCGCAAGTTCGCCGAAGTAAGCGAGGCGATGCAGCGCGCCGAAACGCTCTGGGTCGCCGCTGCCGAGCGGCTCGAAGCGGCCGAGGCGGTGGCATGAGCACGCCCGTCAGCGACACCAACGCCATGATCTCGGGCATGCATCCGCTGCTGCGCGAGGGTGAGTTTGCCTTCACCCGCTGGCCCGACGGCAGGGACTGGCCCGCAGGAACCGTCGCCAGCTATGTCGAGGACGAAGGCCTGTCGCTGATCGTTCCTTTCGCCGCCGCGCCCGACGACGCCCTGCCGATGCGCTGCATCACGTTGCAGGTGCATTCGGCGCTGGATGGAGTCGGCCTGACCGCCGCCGTTTCCAACGCGCTGGCACAGGCGGGAATACCCGCCAACATGGTCGCGGGCTATCACCACGACCATGTTTATGTGCCCTCGGACAAGGCCAAGCAGGCGCTTGAAATCCTGATCCGCCTGCAACAGGAATCCGCGCAATGATCGACACAGCCTTTCTGATCACCGCCTTCACCACCCTGTTCGTGGTGATCGACCCGCCGGGGCAGACGCCGATCTTCATGGCGCTGACGCAGGGCATGGACGCCGCCACCCGGCGCGGCATCGCCATTCGCGCCTGTCTGACCGCCGCTGCCATCCTTGCCATGTTCGCCGCCTTTGGCGAGGCGGTTCTGGGCTTTGTCGGTATCTCCATGGCCGCCTTCCGTGTCGCCGGCGGGGTTCTTTTGTTCCTGACCGCGCTCGACATGCTGTTCGAACGCCGCACCAAGCGCCGCGAGGACCGCGCCGAAGAGGAAGACCATGCCGACCCGTCGGTCTTTCCGCTTGGCATCCCGCTGATCGCCGGTCCGGGTTCGATCGCGACCATGATCCTGCTGGCCGGCCAGCAACCGGGGCTGCAAGGGCTGGCGGTGGTGATCGCCGTCATGCTGTCGGTTCTGGCCTTCGTGTTTCTCCTCTATCTGTCTTCCGGCACGCTGGGCCGGTTCCTGGGCAAGACCGGTCTGAACGTGCTGACCCGCCTTCTCGGCATGTTGCTGGCCGCACTTTCGGTGCAGTTCATCCTTGACGGGCTCAAGACCTTTGGTTTCGCCGCCTGAACCCCCATATCTGTTGCAAGGCTTCGCAAAGGGGTGATCGACATGGATGGCGACAACATCGCACGCGTGATTTATCTGGTCCTGCTGGGATCGGCGCTGCTGATGTGGTTCATCACCCACAACCGGCAGAACCTTAGCCGCACCATGCAACAGGCCGCCGCATGGGTGCTGATCTTTGTTGGCGTGATCGCCGCCGTCGGCCTGTGGGAAGATGTCCGCACCACCGTCAGCCCCGCCCCGCAGATGGTGGTCTCGGACAGCGCCGTCGAGGTGCCCCGCGCCCCGGACGGGCATTACTATCTGCAGCTTCTGATCAACGGTAAACCGGTAACCTTCCTTGTCGATACCGGCGCCAGCCAGGTCGTACTCAACCACCGCGACGCCGAACGTGTCGGCATCGACGTGAACGGGCTGAACTATTTCGGTCGCGCCATGACCGCCAATGGCCAGGTCCGCACCGCGCCGGTGCGGCTGGACAGTATCGCGCTCGGCCCGTTCACCGATACCGGACTCTCGGCCTGGGTCAACGAGGGCGACATGAACCAGTCCCTGCTGGGCATGGACTATCTTCAGCGGTTCTCGCATATGAGCTTTGCCAACGGCAAGCTGATCCTGCAGCGCTAGGCAGGCAACCCCGCCTTCAGCAACGATGACCGCAAGTCCTGCCGCAATGCCTCGGTCTTGAACGGGGTCAGCGCCACGAATTTGTCCACCGAGAATTGCGGGCTGATGGACAGAACCGCCTCCACGCTCTTTGCCGCCTCGCTCAAATTGCCGAAATCTGCATGGATCATGGCCAGGCGGGTCTGCGTTATCAGGCTGCCGGGCATTCGCATCTGCAAATGCTGGTAGACGATCCTGGCTTTTTCCAGTTCTCCAGAACCGCGATAGGCATCTCCCAGATGGCTAAGATACCAGTCGGGGCAATAAGGCGACAAGCGCATCGCCTTGCGCATACAGTTCAGCGCCGCATCAAATTCGCCGCAATAGTTGTGCGCGATGGCCCGGACCGCGTGAAACAGCGAGACGTTCGGGCGCAACTCGACCGCTTTTTTCAAACTGGCAATCGCAGGCTCGAATTCCGATTGGTTTGTCAGAATATACCCACGCAGGCCATAAGCATCCGCCATGCCGCTATCCTGCTCCAACAGCTTGTCGCTTAAGGAAAGCGCCTCGGCAAAAGCCGCCTCCGCTTCCGGCATGAACCCGAACCGCGCCCCGGCGGCCAGCGTCCAGCCCAGACCGACCCGGAAGCCAAGAAAATCGGGGTCGATGGCAATTGCCCTGCGATAAAGGCGCTCTGCTTCCAGATGACCCTCCTTGGTGAAGCGGTATGTCATCTGCAATGCCCGCAACATCAATTCCCAGGCCTCGAAATCCGGAGTGGTCTCGGACCAGACCCGCAACTCTTCGCCGTGGGTCAGGTTGACCGCCAGCGCGACCCCGACTTCCCGTGTCAGTTCGTCCTGAACCGCGAATATGTCCTCGAACCGCCGGTCATAGCGATCCGCCCAGACATGCGCGCCGGTCTGGCTGTCGATCAGCTGTGCTGTCAGACGAATACGGTCCCCCGCCTTCCTGACGCTGCCTTCCAGCACATAGCGCACTCCCAGATCCTGCCCGACCTGACGCACGTCGATGGACCGGCCCTTGTACACGAAGGTCGAGTTGCGGGCCATCACGATCAGGCCATTCAAATGGGACAGTGCGGTAATGATGTCTTCGGTCAGACCGTCGGTAAAATGTTCCTGTTCAGCCTCGCCTGACATGTTGTCGAAAGGCAGCACCGCGATCGAGGGCTGTTCGGGAATTTCCAACCGCTCGCCGGTCAGAACCTCGAAGGTCTCGGCCGACAGCCGCGCCGGGTCCGGGTCGATCCCATAGGCGTGCACCTCGCCTTCGATGTTTTTCAGCTTTTGCGGCCCCAGATCCTGGAAATGCGCAGTCAGTTTGCCTTTGACCTGACGATAGACATCTTCCGAAATGCACAGGCCGCCGGGTTGCGACAGCCCCTCAAGGCGCGCGGCGATATTGACGCCCTCGCCATAGATATCCTGTCCCTGAAGGATGACATCGCCGCTATTCACCCCGATCCGCAAAACGATCCGTTCATCCGGCGCCGCCGCCGTCCGGGCCAGCGCCCGCTGGATGTCGACACCGCATTCCACCGCCGCGACCGAGCTGGAGAACTCGGCCAGCAGCCCGTCGCCCATCAGCTTGACGATCCGGCCATTCCTTGAGGTAATCGCCGGCCGGACCAGCGTTCGAAACAAGCCGGACAGGCGGGCAAGCGTTCCCGCCTCGTCCGCCCCCATCAGGCGCGAAAACCCAACTACATCCGCCGCAAGGATGGCCGTCAGTTTCCGTTCCAAAATCCCCTCACACGAAATATCCTGCAACACCGCCCGGACAGCGCTTTGCAATCAGGAGCGCGCATCCATGGCCTCTCTTCTTACCACGTCAAGCGTGTTTTCGAAACGGGAACCGTCCTGCGATCCGGGCAGACGCCGGATCATTCCCCCTCGGCCTTCCTGATCGCCGCCGCTTCTGAACCGGGCGCAAGATCGGTCTCAAGGAACGAACCGGTTGCCGGCAGTTCCAGATGCAGCGAGGCGGTATGGTCAATCTCCAACCGCCCCGACTCCAGGGAATAGTCCAGCACATGACCGCCAGTCCGCAAATCCTCTGAAATGAAATGCAGGTGATACCCCGGCACGCCGATCCCTACCGCATAGTCGGGACAGCGAAATCCCAGGATCGTGCCGGATGCATCCCGCAACTCGAACTCGGCCTGGGTTTTGACCACTTCCAGCAGCGGAGGATAGGGCGGTGTCTGGCGCGAGACGTTGCGGTATCTGATATGCCCGATCCGCCCCGTGAACCGCACCGCATAGAACAGGTTGCGGGACTGCGCGATCTCGTCCAGCCCGGCCTCGAAATCCGCCTTTCCAACCGGCTTCGCAACATCGAGCGTCACGTCCGGCTCAAATGGCAGAACCGCGGCATAAGGCGTTCGCGCATCAACGGGCGCGACGGCGGCCCTGCCGTCATCGGTCAGCCGATAGGCCACGCCGTCATGCACGATCATCTCGCCGTCCAGCGCATTGAAGGTGCCAAGGCCGAAATCGCCGTGCCGCAGCAACTCTCCCACGGTCAATTCGCCGTCATAGACACCCTGCATCACCGCGCTCAGCAGCGAGGCCTGATAGTATTCGTGCAGATGGTCGTGCGACCTGAAGGCGCTTTCGGCATGATGGGCCGCGACGGCGGATGCGAATGTCAGTTCCTTGTCCTGCGGCATCGGCACACCTTCTGTTGGTCCGGGTGCCAGCCTAACAGGAAATCCACCGCTAGGCTTCGGCCTTTTTCTCCCACCGCCCGGACTCCTCGGACCAGTACTGCGCCGTGCATCCCGCCCCGGTCAGCGCCTTCCATTGCTCCCGCGCCCGCTGCACCGCCTGCGGATCGGTGCCGTCGAACAGGATACAGACCCGGTCCAGTGCCGCCACCTCGGCGGGGTCAACCGCCGCCCCGTCAATCGCCATCACGCAATTCGGGGCATTCGCAGCCTCGGTCGAGGCCGTCAGCAGAACGGGCTGCATCGCATCATGCGGCCCGCCCGCCACGCCATGCGGCAGGAACGCCTCCTCCGGTCCCAGCCACAGTTTCTCGTCCAGCCACTCAAGCCGCCCCTTGTCGGTGCCGCGCACCGCGATCCGCCACCCGGCCTGACGCGCCTTGTCAAGCAACACCGGCAAGGTCTGCTCCAGCGGGCGGTGGGTCAGGTGATAGAAATAGGCGGCCCCCATGACTATTGCTCGAAATGATCCTGCACCAGCCGGTTGAGCGCCCGCACTCCCCAGCCGGTCGCGCCCTTGGGGGCATAGGACGTGTCTTTCGATACCGACGCCACCCCGGCAATATCGAGGTGGATCCAGGGCGTTTCTTCTTTGACGAAGCGTTGCAGGAACTGCGCCGCCGTGATCGAGCCCGCGGGCCGGCCGCCAACGTTCTTCATGTCGGCGATACGCGACTTGAGCATCTCGTCATAGCTTTTGCCCAGCGGCATCCGCCATGCGCCCTCATCCTCGGCCTGCGCGGCCTTGAGAAAGGCGTTGCACAGCATGTCGTTGTTGGAAAACACACCGGCATTCTCATGCCCCAGCCCGATGATGATGGCCCCGGTCAGGGTCGCCAGATCGATCATCCCCACCGGCTGGAACCGCTCCTGCGCGTACCACATCACATCGCACAGAACCAAACGGCCCTCGGCATCGGTGTTGATGATCTCGACCGTATCGCCCTTCATCGAGCGAACCACGTCGCCGGGTCGCGTAGCGTTGCCCGAAGGCATGTTCTCGACCAGCCCCACCAGCCCGACAACATTGGCTTTCGCTTTGCGCAACGCCAGCGCGCGCATCGTGCCCGCAACCACACCGGCGCCGCCCATGTCCATAGTCATCTCTTCCATCCCGCCCGCGGGTTTCAGCGAGATGCCGCCGGTGTCGAACACCACGCCCTTGCCGACCAGCGCCAGCGGCGCGTCATCCTTGTCGCCGCCCTTCCACTGCATCACCACCACTTTCGAGGGGCTGTCCGAGCCCCGCCCCACGCTCAGCAGCGTGCGCATGCCCAGTTCGGCCAGCCGATCCTCTTCCAAAATCTCGACCTCCAGCCCCAGCGCCTCCATCTCCTTCAGGCGATCGGCGAACTCGGTGGTGGTCAGCACATTCGCCGGTTCGTTGATCAGATCGCGCGTCATGTGAACGCCCTCGGCCACCGCCCGCAGCGGCGCGAAAGACGCCTCGGCCTCGTCTGGCTTGCCGTGGCAAATGGTGACGTCGCCCTGCATCTTCGGATTTTCCGGATCGTCCGACTTGTGCGCGTCAAAGCTGTAGCCGCGCAACGCAATCCCCATCGCCAGTTCCTCGATGCGCGCCTGATTGCCCGCCATCACCAGCAGCGGCTTGCCGCCCGCCGTCTTGGCCAGATCGGCACCCGCCTTGCGGGCCTGATCGGCCTCCGCCCGACGCGGCAGCACCAGCACATCCAGCGCCTCTGCCTTCATGCCGGTGGGCCAGGCCAGCGGGATCACCTGACCCGGTTTGGCTTTTTCGAAACGCTCGCTTTCGATCAGCCGCACCACCGCACCCCTGGTCAGCCGGTTGGCGCGCCTCACCGCCGGGCTCATCTTACCCTCGGGCGGCACAACGACCACAACACGGCCTTCGGCCTCGGCCATCGCATCCAGATCGATGGGCTGAAAACGGATCGGGGTCGGACTGCTCATTTCACGCTCCTCAACAACATTCCGCCCAGAGGTACCGCGCAACGGGCCGGTTGACCAGATAGCAGTTTTCCCCGGCATTCAATTCGACTATGGTCCCCGGAAAACGACTGGCAGGCTCCGGGGGGATCGCAGTGACTCGATACAGCAGACATATGCTGTCGCGCTTGATTTGCTGTTTTGGCGTCCTTTATCTGATTCCAATGGCGGAGGCGGGCCCGTGATCCTAGACCGCTATTTCGCCCGCCGCTTCCTGCAAAGTTTCCTGTTCATCGGGGCGGTATTCCTGACGCTGATCATGCTGATCGACTTGATCGAACAGGTGCGCCGGTTCGAAGACTACGGGCTGAGCTTCGGGCGGCTTCTTCAGCTCACCCTGCTCAACACACCCGCCGCCATCAACGAGATGCTGCCGCTGCTGATGATCCTTTCGACCATCGTTCTGTTCATCGGCCTGGCGCGCAGTTCGGAACTGGTGGTGACCCGTGCCATTGGGCGATCCGGTATCCGCGCACTGGCGGCGCCGGTTTTTGTCGCCCTGATCATCGGCGGGCTGTCGGTGGCCATGCTGAACCCGATCGTCGCCGCTACCGCCGAAAAATACCAGCGCCTGGCCGAGGGGTATCGCAGCGACGGCACCTCGGCGCTGTCGATCAGCGGCGAGGGCCTGTGGCTGCGGCAGGGCTCCGAAACCGGACAATCGGTGATCCACGCGACCGGAACCGACACCCAGAGCGGATTCAGCCTGCTTGAGGTCACCATTCTGACCTATTCCAGGGATGGTGTTCCGGTGCGCCAGATCGTGGCCGACAGTGCAAGGCTGGGCGACCGGGCCTGGGTTCTGGAAAACGCCAAGGCCTGGCCCCTCATCTCCGGGCTCAATCCCGAAGCCAACGCCGCGGTTCACGAACGGCTCGAAATCTCCACAACTCTGACCCAGGACCGCATTCTCGACACGCTGGGACAACAGGACACGATATCGATCTATGACCTGCCGCAGCTGATCCGCGACCTGCGCCAGGCCGGATTTTCGACCAAGCAATACGAAGTGTGGTTGCATGCCCAACTGGCGCGCCCGCTGTTTCTGATCTCGATGGTGCTGGTGGGCGCGGTGTTCACCATGCGCCATGTCCGCTTCGGCGGCACCGGCGTCGCGGTGCTCACGGCCGTCCTGCTGGGCTTTGCACTCTATTTCGTTCGCAACTTCGCGCAGATTCTGGGACAAAACGGCCAGCTTCCGGTTCTGCTTGCGGCCTGGGCCCCGCCAATCGCCGCGATCATGCTGTCCATCGGCCTGTTGCTGCACGCGGAGGACGGCTGATGCGGCACATCCTCCCGGCCGTGATTGCCGGCTTGATCCTGCTTTGCCCGGGGCATTCCGGCCTGGCGCAAACCAGCGACGGGCCGGGATTTGATCAGGCCACGCCCCAGCCCCCGGCGGAACCCGCGCTGCTGGTGGCCGATCAGGTGTTCATCACCGCCGACCGGCAGCTTGTCGCCGAAGGCAATGTCGAAGCCTATCAGGGCGAGGTGCGCCTGCGGGCCCGCAAGATCACCTTCGACCGCGCCACCGGTCAGCTTTCCATCGAAGGCCCCATCCGCATCGATCAGGGCGGTTCGGTCACCATCCTTGCCGACGCCGCCGAACTGGATGACGGCATGCAGAACGGCCTGTTGCAGGGCGCCCGCATGGTTTTCGAGCAGCAGGTCCAGCTTGCCGCGGCTCAGATGACCCGTGTCGGCGGGCGGTACACCCAGCTTTACAAGACCTCCGCCACCTCCTGCCAGGTCTGCGAGGACGGCAGGCCGCCGTTGTGGCAGATCCGAGCGCAAAAGATCACGCATGACCAGCTGGAACGACAACTCTATTTCGAAAACGCCCAGCTTCGCATTCTCGACGTGCCGGTCTTCTACTTTCCGGCGCTGCGCCTGCCTGACCCGACGCTGGAAAGGGCGACCGGCTTTCTGGTCCCCTCGATCCGCTCCACCTCGCAGCTCGAAACCGGCGTCAAGGTGCCGTATTTCTTCAAGCTTGGCGATCACCGGGACCTGACGCTGACGCCGTACCTGTCGCCGCGCACCCGCACGCTGGAATATCGTTACCGCCAGGCTTTCAAAAACGGGCGGATCGTGATCGAGGGCGCGCATACCGATGACGATCTGATTCCTGACGAAGACCGCGGTTACATCTTTGCCGGCGGCGCCTTTTCGGTCTGGAACGGCTATCGCCTGACCTTCGATCTCAAGGCGGTGTCCGACGATGCCTATCTGGCCGATTACGGCCTGCCGGACCTGGACCGCCTGCGCAGCGAAGTGGCGCTGGAAAAGATCATGCGGGACACCGCCTTTCGGGTTGGTTTCATTCACTACAAGACTTTGCGCGAAAGCGAGGATCAGGATGAAATCCCCTCGCGCATCTTCGATGTGAACTATCAGCGGCGCTTCTTTCCCGCCATGATCGGAGGCGAAGTGCGATTGTCCTTGAACGGCCACGGGCATCAAAGAACCAGCACCGAGAACATCGTCGGGCGGGACGTGGCGAGCGCGACGCTGGATGCCGAATGGCTGCGGTCGTGGGTTTTCCGCAATGGCCTGCGCGCCGACTGGCAGATCGGTGCGGCGGCGGATGAATTCCGCGTCTGGGACGACGACACCTTCCCCAGCGAAGTGACCCGCATCACCCCGCGCACCGCCTTTACCCTGCGTTATCCGATGTCGCAGGTCACCGCCACCGGCGTCACCCATTACCTCGAACCGATCGCCCAGGTCGGATGGACCAATGTATCAGACAGCGATGTGCCGAATGACGAAAGCCAGTTCGTCGAGTTCGATCAGGGCAACCTGCTGTCACTGTCCCGCTTTCCCGCCGACGATCAGCGCGAAAACGCCACCACCGGCGTCCTTGGCCTGAACTGGTCGATGTACCACCCGCAGGGCTGGCAGACCTTTGCAACCCTCGGCGCGGTGTTCCGCGACCCCGCGGATCCGCGTTTTTCCAAAACCTCGGGCCTGGACGGCGTCACCTCCGACCTGCTGATGGCCGGTCAGATCAGATCCGATGATGGCTGGTCGGTAACCGGCCGGGCATTGCTGAACGGCGAGATCAATTTCGACAAGGTGGAACTGCGCGGCAATTGGCTCGCCGAACGCGGCGGGCTTAGCGGCACCTATGTCTGGCTGGGCCGCGATCCGCAGGAAGACCGTGATCAGGCGGTCTCCGAGATCTGGCTCAATGGTCGCTATCTGGTGTCGCGGAACTGGACCACCCGGGCCGATATCCGCTATGACATCAACGACTCGCGCGCGATCAATGCGGGGTTCGGCTTGGCCTATCAGAATGAATGTGTAACCGTTAACTTCTCCGTCAGGCGGCGCTTCACCGAAACATCGAGTATTGAGCCCACGACCGATTTCGGGTTTACCGTTGCCCTGACTGGCTATGCGGTTGAAGGCGGAAACAAGAAATACAGGCGAACATGCACTTGAAGACGAGTATTCCGACACAACCCCTGAAGCGCTGGCTGAAACCGATCCTGCCGGCGCTGGTGGCCGCGGCGGTGCTGCTGCCTTCGGACCTGTCCGCGCAAAGCCTGTTTGCGCCTGCCATCAAGGTCAATCAGGATGTGGTGACCTGGTACGAACTGGACCAGCGGATGCGGTTCATGGAAACCTTGGGCATTCCCGGATCGTCCGAGGACGAGGTGCGCAAGACCCTGATCGACGACCGGTTGCGGCGGCAGGCCGTCCGGGACGCCGGGATCGAAATCGCTCCCGAAGATGTGCAGGTCGGCATCGACGAATTCGCGGCACGCGGCCAGTTGTCCGCCGATGAATTCCTGAAACTTCTGGGCGATCAGGGCATCGCACCCGAAACCGTGCGTGACTTCGTTCGGAATCAGCTTGAATGGCGCGACTATATCAGCGCCCGCTACATCTCTCGCGCGCGCCCCAGCGATGACGAGATCGACCGCGCCATGGGCCAGTCCAGCGGCGGCGGCCTTCAGGTTCTGCTGTCCGAGATCATCATCCCGGTCAATCAGCAGACCCTTGCCCAGGCCGAGGAGCTGGCGCTGCAGATCTCGCAGCTTGACAGCTATGACGCCTTTTCCGCCGCCGCAACGCAATACTCAGCAGCGGAAACCCGCAACAATGGCGGGCGGCTGGACTGGCTGTCGCTGAACAATCTGCCACCGGCGATGCAACCGGTGATTCTTGCGCTCAATCCCGGCGACATCACCGAACCGGTGACCTTGCCCAACGCCGTCGCCCTGTTTCAGATGCGCGGCATCCGCGAGGCGGCCAGTGGCGCACCGAGCTATGCCAAGATCGACTATGCCGCCTATTACCTGCCGGGCGGGCGCAGCCCCGACGCTCTCAGTGCAGCGGCCGAGCTTCGCGAAAGCGTCGACACCTGCGACGACCTATACGCCAGGGCCAAGGGTCAGCCGGCCGAAGTGCTCGACCGCGTCTCCGCCAGCCCGTCCGAAATTCCGCGCGACATCGCGCTGGAACTGGCCCGCCTCGACCCCGGAGAAAGCTCGACGGCCCTGACTCGGAACAACGGGCAAACGCTGGTGTTCCTGATGCTGTGCAATCGAACCCGCGATCTGGGCGAGAACGTATCCCGCCAGGATGTCGCCAACGCGCTGGCCCAGCAACGCCTGCAGGCGTTTGCCGACAGCCTGCTGGAACAGTTGCGCGCCGACGCCCATGTCGTCGAGCAATGACCGCGCCGATTGCCCTGAGCTGCGGTGATCCCTCCGGCATCGGGCCCGAAATCGCCGCCAAAGCCTGGGATCGGCTGCGTGGCGCGTGTCCTTTTTTCTGGATCGGCGATCCGTCGCACCTGCCCGCCGGAACTCCTGTCGCCGAAATCACGGCGCCGGCCGAAGCCGCCGGGGTGGCCTCCACTGCATTGCCCGTATTGCCCCTGCCTTTCGCCGCCCCGGCCCGGCCCGGCCAACCGGACCCGGCCAATGCCCCGGGCGTGATTGCGGCCATCAAACAGGCAGTTGTGCTGGTGCAATCCGGTGCCGCTTCCGCCCTCTGCACCGCACCGATCCACAAAAAGGCGCTGATCGACGGCGCAGGCTTCGCCCATCCAGGTCACACCGAGTTTCTCGCCGCGCTGGCCGGTAAAGAACGCGTGGTAATGATGCTCGCCAGCGACCAGCTTCGCGTAGTGCCCGCGACCATCCACATCGCCCTTGCGGACGTACCCAAACGCCTGACGCCCGATCTGCTGCGCGACACCATAGCGATAACCGCGCAAGGGCTGCGCGTCCAATTCGGTATCGCGCATCCCCGGATCGCCATTGCCGGTCTCAATCCTCACGCCGGTGAAGGCGGTGCCATGGGCCGCGAGGAACTGGAGTGGATCGCGCCCCTGCTTGCCGAACTTCAATCGCAAGACATGACCCTGACCGGCCCGCACCCCGCCGACACCATGTTTCACGCCGCCGCCCGTGCCCGCTATGACGCGGCCATTGCCATGTATCACGATCAGGCCCTGATTCCGATCAAGACGCTGGATTTCGACCGAGGTGTGAACGTAACGCTGGGCCTGCCCTTCATCCGCACCTCTCCCGATCACGGCACCGCCTTCGACATCGCGGGGCAAGGCATCGCCAACCCGTCCAGCCTGATCGAGGCCTTGAAACTTGCCCAACGCATGGCACGAAACCCTTGATCCTTCACCTGGCTGAAAATATCCCCGCCGGAGGCAAAAAAACTTCTGGCGCTGCCCCATCCTTTCGCGCCACGGTAACCGGAACATGAGCGCAATCGACACCCTCCCTCCGCTGCGCGAGGTCATCGCGACCCACCAGCTCTCGGCACGCAAATCGCTGGGGCAGAACTTTCTGCTGGATCTGAACCTGACCGCCAAGATTGCGCGCCAGGCCGGAGATCTGAGCGAATGCGACGTGCTGGAAATCGGCCCCGGCCCCGGTGGCCTGACCCGTGGCCTGCTGGCGCAAGGCGCGCGCAAGGTCGTCGCGGTGGAAAAAGACACCCGCTGCATCGCCGCGCTTGAGGAAATCGCCGTCGCCTATCCCGGTCGGTTGCAAATCATCAACGGCGACGCGCTCGAGATTGATCCGTCACAACACCTGGCCCCGCCGATCCGCATCGCCGCCAACCTGCCCTACAATGTCGGCACCGAGCTGCTGGTACGCTGGCTGACGCCGCCCGAATGGCCGCCCTTCTGGCAAAGCCTGACCCTGATGTTCCAGCGCGAGGTGGCCGAGCGCATCGTCGCGCAGCCCGGTGGCAAGGCTTACGGACGCCTCGCCATTCTGGCGCAATGGCGCTGCGAGGCGCGCATCGCCATGTCGCTGCCGCCCGGCGCGTTCACACCGCCGCCCAAGGTGTCCAGCGCCGTCGTGCATCTGACCGCCCTGCCCGAACCGCGTTATCCCGCCGACGCCGCCACATTGTCGCGCGTTGTGGCCGCCGCCTTCAACCAGCGCCGCAAGATGCTGCGCGCCTCGCTCAGAGGCGTGGCCCCCGATATCGAGGATCGCTTGCTGGCCGCGGGTATTCAGCCCACCGAACGCGCCGAGCAGGTTCCGATCGAGGCGTTCTGCGCGCTGGCACGGGAAATTGCGAAATAGGGCATTCCGCGAAAAGCTTGAAACACCGGTTGTCACTCAACGCGTTGAAATTTTTGATTTCAGACAGCGTTGAGTGATTCAGGTATTTCGCGAAGTGCTATAGGCTCAGATCACCTGCGTGCCGCCCCCGTGATGCACCGCATCCACGATGAACCGATCTGCCGCGGCGACCACCCCGGCGATCTCACGGCGCTGCTCCGCGCTCAACACACCACCTTCGGGGGCGCCTGAGATCAGCGACAGCGCCTTATCCCGCGCCGCCTCGAACGCGGTGCGGCGGCCCGATTTTTCGTAATCGTCGCGCCCCTGCCGCAGGAACACATCTGGTTGGTGCTGATCCCGGCACAGCGCCAGCGTGTGGGTGCTGTCCAGAAAATGCCCGCCCGCGCGCACCTTCAGCATCTCATCCCAGTTGAGACTTTCCTCGCTGATCTCGACCGGCTGCATGAATTTACGCACCATCGCGCCGATCTCGTTGTCCAGCACCGCCTGCACCGGGCTGAATACGGTGGCGCATTCCAACTGCCCCACACCGCCCAGAATATCCGCGCCCGAGGTCGCCACCGTCTGGGTGATCAGCGCGCGCTCTGCCATCGACTGATGATCCGCGTCCGGCGTGTCCGATCCCGACCCGTAGGTGTGGGTCGGCAGGTCGAACCCGTACCGCATCAGCTGTACCGCCATCGAGGCCGCCTGAATCGATTCCGGGCACGATTGCAGCGCCGACCCGGTCCGCATGTCCAGCGTGAACATCAGCGGCACCGCGATCACCGGCGTTCCCGGCACCAGCACGTGCGCCACGGTCAGCATCGACAAAATCTCTGCCGCTGCCATCAGCACCAGTCCTGCCGAGGTCAGCGGCGCAGTGCCGCCCGCCGACGGCAGCGAGCAGGCATGCAGCGGCAGCCCCAGCGCACCAGCCTGCAGGATCACCTCGGTATCCATGTATTTGAATTCCAGGGGCGAAAACGAGCAGGTGATGACAGAGGTGATCGGATGCTTGCGCAGCGCCTCCTCTCCACCTGCCGCGATCGCCGCGATCTTCAGCAGGAATTCGATGTTTTCCTTGCCATAGGGCTGCATCCAGCAATGCTTGTTCGTGTGCGACACCATCTCGGCAAAGGAATGCACGTCCGAGGTCACCTCGGGCACACCATGCACAAAGGGATGGGCGATGAAACCGATCTGATCCAGCCCGCTGGCAACAGCGGCCATCTCGCGCACCGCCTCGAGGTCGAGGTTGCGATAGCCCGCATCGCGCGGGTCGACATAGCCATGTGCCCCCGTGCCGGTGCGCATGATGAAACCGCCGTCGGTGCGCGGGATTGGCAAATCCAGTTCGCGGGTCTTTCCGGCCAATGTGAACGCGCGCGGTGCGGCGGCCAGCGCCTCTTCGACCAGTTCGCGCGGAAAGCGCAGCCGGTCAGCATCCCGGCCCGGTGTCGCGCCCGCCGCCAGCAGCGCCTCGCGCGCCCGTGGGTGAATGACGACGACGCCATAATCGGCCAAGAGATCGAGACTGCGCGCGCGCATGACCTCGATCTCGGCCGCGCTCAGAAAGCCGAATCGCGTCCCCGACAGGGACACAGGCGATTGCAGAAAAGCACCAGGGGCCTTGATTTCCGGCGCCGGCGTGGACCGGCGACGATTGCGACGGGTGGGGGTTCTTACATCTGTTTCCATAACATTATCCCGAAAAATGGAGGTTCCAGGGCGTTATGGCACACACCGATTAAACTCACTGCCTGCCGACTTGAGCGGTTTCAGATTAGGAACATAGATCCCAACCGTCAATTCCTGTCATTCGCCGGCACCAAAACGAAACGCCGCCCCAAACCGGAGCGGCGTAATTCCACTTCAATGGATCGTCTTACTCGGCGGCTTCCGCCGGTCCGCCATCGCCCGGCGAGGGGTCGCTCGCCTCAGCCGGCGCCGCCTCTTCGGGCTTTTTCTTGGCGCGCGGGCGGCGCGGTGCTTTCTTGGGCTTCGGCTCGGCCTCTGCGTCAGCCTTGTCCGCCTTCTTGGCCCTGGGCTTGCTTTCCGGAGTTTCAACCAGCCCGTGGTCGTCGCCACTTCCGGCCTCGCTCAGATCCAGAACGTCCGGCTGCGGCGTCTGGGCCGGATCGGCGGCCTGCGCGGCGGCTTCACGTTCCTGGCGCTCGGCACGCTCGCGGTCGCGTTCGGCCTGACGCTCGCGGTTCTGCCGCTCCTGTTCCTCGCGGCGCGCGTCGATCTCGCGCTGCGCCTCGCTCAACATCCGCAGGTAATGCTCGGCATGCTGCTGAAAGTTTTCGGCCGCAACCCGGTCATTGCCAAGCTGCGCATCTCGGGCAAGCTGGTTGTACTTGTCGATGATCTGCTGCGGTGTGCCGCGCACCTTGCCTTCGGGTCCGGAACTGTCGAACACCCGATTGACAACGTTTCCGCCGGTAGGACGGTTGCGGTTATTCTTCGCCCGCGAGCGGGATTTGGAAGATCTCATTTATCTAACGTCAGCCTTGTACTTCGCTGTCGATCAACCCGTAACCTACGGCCTTCCTGGGCCTTTCAATGTGACGGGAAGTCGACTTTTTTGGGCTTATTGCCGGAGGCGCGCTGAACTAGCGTCAACCTCATCAACATCTCTGAGTAAACACGTCCTGACGGCGCAGACAAGAGGGGATCGCCGAAATTCGCAGCTTTTTTACATTGACCGGCATTTTTCAGCCTTTTTTGCCACATCAGGCGCAACTTTGGTTCTTTGTGAAACAAAACTGCGATTTTGCGCCCTGATCGAAGGCAACAGGCGGCCAAGGCCGATTCCGTCCGCCCGACCGATCAGACCGGCGAACGGGCCACGATGACACGGTCGCGCCCATCGAGATCGGGAATCACACGGATATCTGCCAACCCGGCCGCATCGAACAACGCCCGGACCTGCCGCGCCTGTGTCGGGCCGATTTCAACCAGAATGCGCCCCTTCGGCATCAGAAAATCGGGGGCGCCCGCCGCTATGCGCCGATAGGCCCCCAACCCGTCGCCCTCGTCTGTCAGCGCCAGACGGGGTTCGTGTTCGCGCACCTCATCTGACAGCCCCGCCATCTCGTCCAGCGCGATGTAGGGCGGGTTCGAGACGATCAGGTCGAATTTTCCTTCCACATCCGCGAACCAGTCGGACTGATAAATCCCGGCCCGATCCTGCACCCGATGCATCACCGCGTTGGCGCTGGCCTGCAAACAGGCCGCCGCGCTCAGATCGACACCGACCCCGGTCGCACTGGGGCGTTCGGCCAGCAACGTGACCAGAATACAACCCGAACCGACCCCCAGATCCAACAGGTGATCGAACGGCTGGCTCAGCGCCACCTCGATCAGGGTTTCGGTTTCCGGGCGCGGGTCCAGAACGTCGCGGCTGACGCGGAAGCGGCGACCATAGAATTCGCGCTCACCCAGCAGATGCGACACAGGCACCCGGATGGCGCGCAGCGAGACCAGCTGCTCGTACCGCTCCGAGATTTCCGGAGACAGTTCGTCAGGCGCGATCAGCGTCACCCGGCTGGCCTCGATCCGCGCCGCATGGGCCAGAAGCAGACGCGCATCCCGGGCCGGGTCGGCCACCCCCGCCGCCCGCAGTCGCGCCGTGGCGGCCACCATGGCCTGCGCCGCTGTCTGCGCCCCGGTCACTGCGCCATCTCCGCCAGCAGCCGCGCTTGATCGTCGGCGGTCAATGCATCGATCACCTCGTCCAGATCGCCCTGCATCACCTGATCCAGCTTGTAGAGCGTCAGGTTGATCCGGTGATCGGTCATCCGGCCCTGCGGGAAATTGTAGGTGCGGATGCGTTCGGACCGGTCGCCCGAACCCACCTGACTGGCCCGATTGGCCGAGCGTTCGCTGTCGATGCGCTGCCGCTCCAGATCGTAGAGCCGCGTCTTCAGCACCTGCATCGCGATCTCGCGGTTGCGGTGCTGCGATTTCTCGGAACTGGTCACCACGATGCCGGATGGCAGGTGAGTGATCCGCACCGCCGAATCGGTGGTGTTCACATGCTGCCCACCCGCGCCGGAACTGCGCATGGTGTCGATGCGCAGGTCATTCGCATCGATCTGGATGTCCACATCCTCGGCCTCGGGCAGCACCGCCACTGTCGCCGCCGAGGTGTGAATGCGCCCGCCGCTTTCCGTTTCCGGCACCCGCTGCACCCGGTGCACGCCGGATTCGTATTTCAGCCGCGCAAAGACATTGTCACCCTTGATATGGGCCAC
Source organism: Ruegeria sp. AF8 (assembly GCF_056541825.1). Taxonomy (NCBI): domain Bacteria; kingdom Pseudomonadati; phylum Pseudomonadota; class Alphaproteobacteria; order Rhodobacterales; family Roseobacteraceae; genus Ruegeria; species Ruegeria sp. AF8. The sequence continues at coordinate 84,122 of NZ_JBQFYW010000002.1, forward strand.
AACCTCCTTGATGCCGCCCAGATCGGATGCCTGCTCTTCGATGATCTCCAGCGACCAGCCGCGCCCCTCGGCATAGCGCTGGTACATGCGCAGCAGATCACCAGCAAACAGCGCCGCCTCGTCGCCACCGGTTCCGGGACGGATTTCCAGAATCGCGGGCCGCGCATCGGCCTCGTCCCTGGGCAGCAGCGCCAGCTGCAGCGCATGCTCGGCCTCGGGGATTCGGGCCTGAAGCAGCGGAATTTCCTCTTCCGCCAGTTCCTTCATGTCCGGATCTGCCAGCATCGCCTCGGCCTCGGCCAGATCGACCACCAGTTGCCGCCATGCCATGATCTGGTCAACCACCGGCTTGAGATCGGAATATTCCTTGGCCAGCACAGCGATTTTACCGCCCGAAGCGCCATCTGCCATGGCGGCTTCGAGGTATTGAAATCGTTGAGTGATCTGTTCCAGTCGTTCTTCGGGGATCATTGCAGCGGTGTCTATTATCCGAAGCCTCTGGTCAAGTGCTCATGCCGTGCTAAACTCGGGTCATGAAACGCCTTGCGATCCTGCTTGGCCTGCTGGCCGCACCTGCAGGGGCCGATGTCGTCGGACCCGGTGGCAGAGTGCAGGACTGCTATTGCACCGACAGTCAGGGCAGCCGCGTCGAACTGGGCGAGATGATCTGTCTGCAGGTCGACGGCCGCATGTTCATGGCGCAATGCCAGATGTCGCTGAACGTGCCGATGTGGCGCGAAGTGTCCGAAGGGTGTCTGTCGTCACGGCTGCAACAGACCAAGCCACGCTTCAACCCGCTTCTGGTTTACCCCAAGATCTGAACCTCCGAACCGCAGCCGGGCGTGGATGCGCAGGGTCTCGCCATCCTGCAGCGCCGTGGTGTAATCCGGAAACCCGAACACTTTCGTGCGCGTGACATAGGTGATCATTCTCTCCTCTACCGATCCGGCCAGAACACGCGTGCGCGGCGTCGCCTGCGCAATGGCATCCAGACGCGCCAGACCGTCAGGCCCCGCCTCGACAACGCGAAACACCCCGGTCTTGTATGTCTTGTCGGCCTCCCCAACCGGCTCCACATGCCACACCGAAATGTCCGAGGGCGCAAGACGGATATATCCAAGCCCTGAAACCGCGACGGCCACCAGCCAGAAAACCACCACCCTCGGCCTCATGACTATCGCGCGGCAACGCCCGGCAGCACACAGATCAACTCGTACAGCAGGTTGGCGCCCGTCAGCGCCGTGTTGCCGGACGGATCGTAGGGCGGCGAGACCTCGACCAGATCGCAACCCACGATATTCAACCCCCTGAGCGCGCGGATCAGCTCCAACGCCTGCGGCGTGGTCAGCCCGCCGATCTCGGGCGTGCCGGTACCGGGCGCGTAGGCCGGGTCGAGGCTGTCGATGTCATAGCTCACGTAGACCGGGCGATCCCCGATATCGCGGCAAATCTCGGCGGCCATCGACGCAAGGCTGCGATGCCACAGATCCTCGGCCGGGAAATGCCGGAATCCCCAATCCTGCGCCTCGGTGAAATCCGTGGCCGCGTAGCCCGAGCCGCGAATGCCGATCTGATATGTCCTGTCGGGCTGTATCAGCCCCTCTTCATAAGCACGGCGGAACACGGTGCCATGGGTCTCGCGCTCGCCAAACATCTCGTCATTCACATCCGCATGAGCATCCACATGCACCAGCGCCACGGGCCCGTGTTTTGCTGCAACCGCGCGCAGGATCGGCAGGGTGATCGAATGATCGCCCCCCATCGCCACCGGAATCACGCCGCTGGCCAGAATGCCGTCATAGTTGGTCTTGATGATCTTCAGGCTTTCGGCCAGCGAAAACGTGTTGATCGCCAGATCGCCGATATCGGCAATCTGCAGACTATCGAACGGCGCCGCCCCGGTCGCCATGTTGTAGGGCCGGATCATCGCGCTTTCCGCGCGGATCTGCTTTGGCCCGAACCGCGTGCCCGACCGCCAAGAGGTGCCAATATCCATCGGCACCCCCAAAACAGCCACGTCCAGCCCCTCCAGCGACGCCGCCTGTGGCAGCCGCATAAACGTATTCGGCCCGGAAAACCGCGCCAGATCATTGCCGCTGATCGGTTGGTTGAGCTGGTTCATGTCAACTTGTTCCAACCCAGCAGGCAGATTATCTGCGTCGCCACATGCGCCCCGGCAATCGCCGTGGCGCCTGAGGTGTCGAACGGCGGCGACACTTCGACCACATCGCCCCCCTTTATGTTGATCCCGGCCAGATCGCGCAGGATGATCTGGGCCTGGATCGAACTCAGCCCACCCCAGACCGGCGTGCCGGTGCCTGGTGCGAAAGCCGGGTCCAGCCCGTCGATATCGAAGCTCAGATAGACCGGGCGGTCGCCGACGATCGCTTTGGTTTTTCGCGCCACCGCCGCCGGCCCGGCCTCGTACACCTCGCGCGCATCGATGATGTTAACGCCCAGCGTATCCTCGTTGGTGGTACGGATACCGATCTGAACGGAAGTTTTCGGATCGACGATCCCCGACTTCACCGCCTTGTAGAACATGGTGCCGTGATCGACCCTGTCCATATTGTCGTCCGGCCAGGTGTCGGTATGGGCATCGAACTGAATCAGCGACATCGGCCCGTATTTCTCGGCATAGGCCTTGAGGATCGGAAAGCTGATATAGTGATCGCCCCCCAGCGCGACCGAGGCCACATCCGCCGCCAGGATGGTGCGGATGTGATCCGTCAGGCGGCCGGGAAAGCTTGGCACATCCGCATAGTCGAAGGCCAGATCGCCATAGTCGACAATGGCCAGTTCGCTCAGCGCGGCAAAGGGCCAGCCAAAGGGCTCGTCGGTGGATTGCAGCGTGCTCGCCTCGCGGATGGCCCGCGGCCCCAGCCGGGTGCCGGGCCGGTTGGTCACCGCCTGGTCAAACGGAATGCCGGTGACCGCAATATCCACCCCGGTCAGGTTCTTGGTGTAAAACCGCCGCAGGAACGACACCGCCCCGCCAAAGGTGTTCTCAAAGGCCAGCCCCTTGAGTTCCCGTTCGGTGAACGCCTCGTCCACCTGGTTTTTTGCATCTTCCAGAGCCACTTTCTTGGTCCTCTCTCGGGTTCCCGGTGGTGTGGCGACGCGCGAAAACGTCAAGCCACCGGCAGCGCCCTCTCTACCAGTCTCGCAAAGAAGGACGCACCCACCGGCGCGATCTCGTCGTTAAAGTCGAATTTCGGATGGTGCAGGCCGGCGCTGTCGCCCTGACCCAGGAACAGATACGCCCCCGGCCGCGCCTGCAGCATATAGGAAAAATCCTCGGCCCCCATCTCGCGCCCGCCCTGCGCGACAACGCGGCCGTATCCAGCCACGTCTCGGGCAACCTCGACGGCAAACAGCGTCTTTTCCTCATCATTGATAGTGGCGGGATAGCCGACTTCATATTCCAATTCGGCCTCCACCCCGTACGAGTCCGCTTGTCCCCGCACGATCTGCGCCATCCGCTCCCTCACCATCGTCTGCACCTTCGGGTCAAAGGTGCGAACGGTGCCGTTGATATAGGCGGTATCCGGAATCACATTGTCCACCGTGCCGGTATGGATCTGCGTGACCGAGATTACCAGATCGTCGAACGCATAGTGGTTGCGACTCACGATGGTCTGGATCGCCTGCGCGATGCCGCAGGCCGCCATCACCGGATCACGGGTTTCATGCGGCATGGCGCCATGGCCGCCCCTGCCCTGAATATGGATGTGAAACGTATCGACCGCCGCCATGATCGGCCCCGGGTTGGTATAGAACGACCCTGCCTCGTTACCCGGCGCGTTGTGCAGCGCATAGACCTCGGCGATGTCGAACCGATCCATCACGCCCTCGTCCACCATCACTCCGGCGCCGCCGCCGGTCTCTTCGGCGGGCTGAAAAATCAGCGCAACGCGGCCCGCGAATCTGCGGGTCTCCGCCAGATACCGCGCGGCCCCCAGCAACATTGTTGTGTGCCCGTCGTGACCGCAGGCGTGCATTTTCCCCGGATATTGCGAGGCATAATCCACTCCCGTCGCCTCGGTGATCGGCAGCGCGTCCATATCGGCGCGCAACCCGATGGTCGGCCCCGGTTCCGCGCCATTGATGATCGCGACCACCCCGGTTCGCGCAATACCCTCATGGATCTCGTCCACCGCGAATTCGCGCAGCCTCTCGACCACAAACGCCGCCGTCTCCGGGCAATCCAAACCCAGTTCCGGGTTGGCGTGCAGGTGTTTGCGCCACGCGGTCATGTCGGCGGCAAACTCGGCAATACGGTTCACGACGGGCATAAAGGGTGGACTCCAGTTGCAAGCTGCGGGATGGATGCATCTGACATGGGAACGAAAGGCTTCGCAATGGCTGAAAATCCGCTGATCAACGATTCGAATGCCGGGATCGAACGGCTTGTCGAGATCATGCGCCGCCTGCGCGACCCCCAATCCGGCTGCCCGTGGGACATTGAACAGGACTTCGCCACGATCGCCCCCTATACCATCGAAGAGGCTTACGAGGTCGCCGACGCGATCGAGCGTCAGGCCTGGGACGAGTTGAAAGGCGAACTGGGCGATCTGCTGTTCCAGTCGGTATTTCACGCCCGCATGGCCGAAGAGGCGGGCCATTTCGACTTTCAGGATGTGGTGCGCACCATGTCCGACAAGATGGTCGCCCGCCACCCGCACGTGTTCGGTGACGAATCCCGCGACAAATCCGCCGAGCAGCAGACCCGCGACTGGGAGGCGATCAAGGCCGCCGAACGCGCCGGAAAGGAACAGAAAGGTGCGCTCGACGGTGTGGCGGCCAACCTGCCCGCCCTGCTGCGCGCCTACAAGCTGCAGAAACGCGCGGCCCGCGTCGGTTTCGACTGGCCCGACGCCAGCCACGTGCTGGCCAAAATCACCGAAGAGGCCGCCGAACTGGAAGAGGCCCGCGACAGCATGGACGCCGACGCGCTTGAGGATGAATTCGGCGATCTGCTGTTCGTGATAGTCAACCTTGGCCGTCATTTGGGCGTCGAACCAGAGGCCGCCCTGCGCCGCACCAACGCCAAGTTCACCCGCCGCTTTTCCAAGGTCGAGGCGCGGCTGGCCGAACGTGGCAGAACTCCGCAGCAAAGCGATCTGGCCGAGATGGACGCGCTCTGGGACGAGGTCAAACACGCCGAGCATATCGAAAACGGCAAACTCCCGCGCGCCGAACCCGCACCGGAGCGCCGCAAGGCATAAACCGGCTGGACAAGGCCGACCACGCTTGCGACTGTCCCGCGTCCGGCACCGAAGAGAGGCACCATGAGCGCGCGCAAGATCATCATCGACACCGATCCCGGTCAGGACGACGCCGTCGCCATCCTGCTGGCGCTGGCCAGCCCCGACGAGATCGAGGTGCTGGGCATCACCGCCGTTGCCGGCAACGTGCCGCTGGAACTGACCGCCAAGAACGCCCGCATCGTCTGCGAGCTTGCGGGTAAAACCGATGTTCCGGTTTACGCGGGTTGCGACAGGCCGCTGAAGCATCCGCTGGTCACGGCCGAGCATGTGCATGGCAAGACCGGCCTCGACGGCCCCGTACTGCCCGACCCGCAAATGCCGCTGGCCAAAGGTCACGCCGTCGATTTCATCATCGACACCCTGCGTGCGCAGGCGCCCGGAACCGTCACGCTCTGCCCGCTGGGCCCGCTCACCAATATCGCCACCGCTTTTGAAAAAGCCCCCGACATCGTGGACCGGGTGCTGGAAATCGTACTGATGGGCGGGGCGTATTTCGAGGTCGGCAACATCACTCCGGCCGCTGAATTCAACATCTACGTCGATCCCGAAGCCGCTGATATCGTGTTTAAATCCGGTGTTCCCATCGTAGTCATGCCACTCGATGTCACGCACAAGGCGCTGGTGACCAAACAGCGCAATGACGCCTTCCGCGCGCTCGGCACCCCGGTCGGCATCGCGGTGGCCGAAATGACCGATTTCTTCGAACGCTTCGACAAGGAAAAATATGGCTCCGCCGGCGCGCCTCTGCACGATCCCTGCGTCACTGCCTGGCTGATCCGGCCCGAGCTGTTTACAGGCCGCCATATCAATGTCGAGATCGAAACCGTGTCCGACCTGACCCGCGGCATGACCGTCGCCGACTGGTGGGGCGTGACCGACCGCGCCGCCAACGCCACTTTCATGGGCGATCTCGATGCTGACGGCTTCTTCGCCCTGCTTACCGAGCGGCTGGCCCGGCTATGACCGCCGCGCTCCGCCTTGCCCGCCCCGACGATCTCGACCGGCTCTGCGCCATGGTCGCCACTTTCCATGCCGAGGTGGGCCTGCAAGGAACCGAAGAGGACCGCCGCGCCGCCCTGTTGCCGCTGCTTCAGGGCATCCCGCATGGCTGCGTCTATCTGATCGGCCCTTCCCGCGCGCCGCTGGGCTATATCATCATCACATTCGGCTGGTCGGTCGAATTCGGCGGCATGGACGGGTTCGTCGACGAAATCTATATCCGTCCCGCCGTGCGCGGGCGCGGCATTGCCTCCGAAGTATTGCTGGAACTGCCCAAGGCGCTGGCCGCAGCGGGTCTCAAAGCGCTCCATCTTGAGGTGGACCGGCACAACGAAAAGGCACAGGGGCTTTATCGCCGCACCGGATTCGCGCCGCGCGACACCTACATGCTGATGAGCCGCAAGCTCTGAACGCCCCTGATCTCAGCGCCCGTAATAGACGCTGCCGTATTCCTTCCTCACCCAATCGTCCTCTGATGCCTTCTCGCCCGTCACCGGATAGGTATCCGGCTCGGTGCAGGCCGACAAAAACGCTGCGGCCATCACCGCAAGAACCAAAACCTGCCTGTTTATTGGCATTGCTTTCCCTTTCCAAATCCGAACCCGTGCAAACGGTTTCAACCCGGTGTCGCCGGGTCAGCGCCCGCCATAGTACTGGCAACAGGTATTGTGCCGCACCCAATCGCCCTCTGATGCCTTCTCGCCCGTCACCGGATAGGTATCCGGCTCGGTGCAGGCCGACAGGAAAGCCAGGGAAATCACCGTCAGAACCAGAAATTTCTTTGTGAACAACATTCTTCCCCCTTTTGTTAACACGGCACCATTGAAACGGACCCCGCCCAAAAGAGATGTAGCCTCGTTCACACATATTCAAGTTTTCGAGAGAATTTTGTGAACATTCCCAAAGAAATACACCATCTCGGCACCGCCCCGGGATACAGCGCCGGTCAGAATACGCGCGGTAGTCCCGGCCAAGCTGCCTGATGGCGGCCAGATTGTCGCAATGAAAACGGCGGACCGAAGGATTCGGTCCGCCCTCGCAGGTCAACGGAGAATCGACCGCCCCGCATATTCCGCCACCTCACCCAGCACTTCCTCGATGCGGATCAGCTGGTTGTACTTGGCCAGCCGGTCCGACCGCGCCAGCGATCCGGTCTTGATCTGACCGCAATTGGTCGCCACCGCCAGATCGGCGATGGTGGCATCCTCGGTCTCGCCCGAGCGGTGCGACATAACGTTGGTATAACGCGCGCGGTGGGCCATATCGACGGCGCGCAGGGTTTCGGTCAGCGACCCGATCTGGTTCACCTTGACCAGCATCGAGTTGGCACAGCCGCGCTCGATCCCCTGGGCAAGACGCGCCGGATTGGTCACGAACAGGTCGTCGCCCACCAGCTGTACCTTGCCGCCCAGCTCATCGGTCAGCGCCTTCCAGCCGTCCCAGTCATCCTCGGACATGCCATCCTCGATCGAGATGATGGGATAGTCATTCACCAGCGCCGCCAGGTAGGCCACGTTTTCATCCGATGACAGCGTCTTGCCCTCGCCCGACAGCACGTACTTGCCGTCCTTGTAATATTCGGTCGCGGCGCAATCGAGCGCCAGATGGATATCGTCACCCGGCTTATAGCCCGCCTTTTCGATCGACTTCAGGACGAAATCCAGCGCCTCGCGGGTGCTGGCGATGTTGGGGGCGAAACCGCCCTCGTCACCGACACCGGTGGCCAGACCGGCGGCCGACAGCTCTTTCTTCAGCGTATGGAACACCTCTGCCCCGATGCGGACCGCCTCGCGGATATTCGCGGCCGAAGTCGGCATGATCATGAATTCCTGAATGTCGATCGGGTTGTCGGCGTGTTCGCCGCCGTTGATGATATTCATCATCGGCACCGGCAGCACCCGCGCCGAGGTGCCGCCGACATAGCGGTACAAAGGCTGCGTGGTGAAATCCGCCGCCGCCTTGGCCACGGCCAGCGACACGCCCAGAATGGCGTTTGCGCCCAGGCGGCCCTTGTTGTCGGTCCCGTCCAGTTCGATCATCGTCTGGTCGATGGCGACCTGCTCGGTCGCGTCAAAGCCGACCAGTTCCTCGGCGATCTCGCCATTCACCGCCGCCACGGCCTCCAGCACGCCCTTGCCCAGATAGCGTGCCTTGTCGCCATCGCGTTTTTCCACCGCCTCATAGGCCCCGGTCGACGCGCCCGAGGGAACGGCGGCACGGCCCATGGTGCCGTCTTCCAGAATGACGTCCACCTCGACCGTCGGGTTGCCCCGGCTGTCGAGAATTTCGCGCGCGTGAATGTCAATGATGGTGCTCATGAAATCGGATCCTGACGATGGCTAGAGTTGCAAGCGTCATATCAGCACCGGGCGAATTGTAAACCGTTCCCGTTACCGCTAACCTACCGATTTTCCACCGTTTAGGGCTAACATTTCTCTGTTTGCGCCAACATTGCCCGGCCTGCCCAGGACAAAATCGCCGGGCAGCGCTTCAGGTCAGAGCCAGCGCCCGCGCGCGCGCCAGCTTGCGCTCGCGGAAAAACGTGAACAGACCCGATCCGATGATCAGCGACGCCCCCGCGAGGGTCCAGAAATCAGGCTGCTCTCCGAAAACCAGCATGCCTGCGAGAATCGAAAACACCAGCCGCGTATAGCGGAACGGCGTGACCGCTGACGCCTCACCAATCCGCATCGCGGCGACGATCCCGTAATACCCCAGCACGCCAAACACCACAGCCCCGATATAGGGCCCGACCTGCGCGCTCTGCAGCGGCGCCACCGGCTGTCCCATGAACAGCATCAGCGCACCGCCGGCAAAGATCAGCCCCAGATAGGCCTGCGACGCCACCACGACCGACGGCACCCTCGCATCGATCACCCTCGTGATCAGATCGCGTGCGGCAATGGCAATGACAGTGGCCACCACATAAAGCGAGTTCGGTTCGAAACCCTCAAAGCCGGGCCGGATAATCATCAGCACCCCGATCAGCCCGACAAGAATCGCCAGCCAGCGGCGCCAGCCGACCTGTTCGCCCATGAACAATGCCGCCCCCATGGTGATGGTCAGCGGCAAGACCTGAAACACGGCTGCAACCGTGGACAAATCGACCAGCGACAGAGCGGTGACGAAAAACAGCGCGCCCACCGCCTCCGATGCCGCCCGCAACAGCGGCAGCGGTGCCCAGGCCTCGCGCAGAAACACCCGCTTGCGCCCGGCAACCGCCATCACCAGAAAGATGACGGAACAGCATATACCCAGAACCATCAGGATTTGCCCTGTCGCGACGGCACTTGAAAGCTGCTTGATGAATATGTCCTCAAGCGTGAAAAAGGCCATCGAGGCCACGATCAGCAAGATACCGTTGACGTTGTTCATGCGCGTTCCCTGAACGCAGGACAGCCAACCTGCCCCGCGATACCGCAACCCAAACCGCAAGACCGTTCACTCGGCAAGCAAAATCCCGGCGCCCGCCATGAAAAGGCGTGAAGCGGCCCATCGCAATCCGTGATACGCGCCCGCATCTTTCCGGCTTTGATTCTCGGGACGTATTGCAGTCCCTTGGTCAGGGTTTCTTGACCGGTACCCCGTAAAGCTCCAGCTTGTGCCCCTTGAGCTTGTATCCCAACTTGGCCGCGATCTTTTCCTGCAGCACCTCGATCTCGGGATCGACGAATTCGATCACCTCGCCGGAATTCAGATCGATCAGATGATCGTGATGGTCGCGTTCGGCATCCTCGTATCGCGCCCGCCCGTCGCCGAATTCCAGCCGCTCCAGAATCCCCGCCTCTTCGAACAGTTTCACCGTGCGATAGACGGTGGCGATGGAAATCCCCGAATCAAGCGCCGAGGCGCGGGTGTACAACTCTTCCACATCAGGGTGATCGTCGCTGTCCTCCAGCACACGGGCAATGACCCGGCGCTGACCGGTCATACGCAGGCCCTTGGCCTCACATCGGGCGATGATCGTGTCCGACATTCATGATCCCCATCGGTGTTTGGAGTTCTGTCATAATACGTCCGCGCCCGCATCGCCACCGGGTTTTGCCGCAAACCCGCCCATGTTACCGGCGCCGGTTATCGGGAACGCCCCGATAAATTTTTTTTCAAACGAATTCCCCGCAATGGCTGGTTTTCATTGCGCATGAGAAGATCCCGGAAGGTTGCAATCAGATGCCTGCTGTGAACAATGAGCGCCGAGACGCTTGCCTGCCGTGTCGGCACAACCGGCGTCCAGATCAGAAGGATGCCGAAGGATGAGTTTCAGACGAACAGCAAAGAGCGGTCTGGCGATCTTTGCAGCCACGCAGATGATGTTGGCGACTCAATTCAGCACGATGGCGCAGGCCGAAATGCTGAGTACCGACGAGGTAATCTCAAGATACGCGGCTCATGCCGATCGGGACTTTTTGCTGAGCGAACTCACGAAACAGGACATTCGCGATGAGCTTGTCTCAAGAGGCGTCGACCCCGATGAAGCCGAAAGGCGTCTCAAGGCATTGTCGAACGAGGAAATAAAATCGGTATTGGTGCAGATGGAGAACGACACCGCCGGAGGCAACGGTATTGTGGGGGCGCTGCTGACGGTCTTCCTCATCCTGCTGGTGACAGATCTGTTGTGCCTGACGAAGGTGTTCCCCTTTACCCGATGTGCCGGTCGCTGATCCATTTTCGCCGACACAACCTCCATATTTGGCTTGTCGTCCTGCTGCCAGTCTTGCTGAGTGCGTGCACGCAAGCGCAGATGCCGATACCGTCGCAGATCGACGCTCCGCCCCGCGCGACGGTGGCGGGTGTTCCGCTTATCAAGCAAAACGATTTCCATTGCGGGCCAGCATCGCTTGCCATGGTTTTTCAGTGGTCTGGATTGGACATCACCCAAGCCCAAGTCGCGGCTCAATCCTTTACTCCCGGCGCAAAGGGAACATATCTCGCCGATATGACAGGGGCCGCGCGCCGACACGCGATGCTGGCCGTCCGTCTTTCGACCCTCGAGGATCTGCTCGAGGAAATCGCCGCAGGGCACCCGGTAATCATTTTCCAGAATCTCGGTCTCAACTGGGCGCCGCGATGGCACTACGCGGTCGTCGTCGGCTATGACCTGAACAGCAATCAGATCATCCTTCACTCGGGCGAGCACGAGCGGATGACGATGGATCTGCAGCTTTTCATGCGGACATGGCAGCGAGGGGAATACTGGGCACTGGCCGTTTTGCCCCCGAACCGGTTGCCGATGACGGAAAACCAGTGGGAAATCCTGCGCGCGGCGGCTGCGTTGGAACGGCTGGGACATTCCGAGGCCGCGGAAAAGGTCTATGTCAACGGAGGGTCCCGTTGGCCGGACAATTGGGTCTGGGCGTATGGCCTCGGCAATGCCCGATACCAGCAAGGTGACCTCGAAGGCGCAAAAAGGGCATTGAAAAAAGCCGCAAGGATTGATCCCTCCGTCCCGGAAATCCAACACAATCTGAAAGTGGTCATTGATGAATTGTCGCAACCCGGCCCAAATTCAGATTGACGCAAGTCAGCGTTTCGACATCACCGGGATCGTCAAAGATATGCACATTGAATTTCTTGTATTTTCCCTGGAGACCGGAGCATTACCCTGAACCGGCGGCCCCCAGATCGGCCCAGACCGGCAAATGGTCAGAGGCGATATGCGCGGGCCGTTCGGAACAGACCCCATGCGCCCGCGCCTGCAGCCCCGGGCCCAGCGCGATCCGGTCCAGCGCCCCCAGCGGCTGCGCCGCGGGAAAGCTTGGCAAAGGCGGCAAGAACCGCATGTCCGGGGCCAGATGATCCAGCACCGGCTGGCGCGACCATTCGTTGAAATCACCGGCCCAGACCGTCGGCATCGCCTCCAGCGCATGGCTGTCGCGGCGCATATGCACCACCTGCCGGTGCCGCCAGCGCGACATCAGTCCCAGATGCATGCCCAGCACCCTCAGCGGGCCGATCGAGGTCTCGAACTCCACCCGCACCGCGCCACGCGGCTCCAGACCCGGCAGATCGTGATGGCCGGTCCGGCGCACGGTGATGCCCGTGCCACGCCAGATCACCGCATTGCCATGCCAGCCCAGACTGCCCGCCCCGCCCAGATCGGCCACCTGCCAGCCCGCCTCCTCCAACATGAAATGCGGCAGTGCGGCGGGCCGTGGCGGCAGGCGCTTGTCCGCCTCCTGCAACACCACGATGTCGGCCCCCAGCCGATCCAGCACCTTCAGGATGCGCTGCGGCTGACGGCGCAGATCGAGGCCCACACATTTCTGGATGTTGTAACTGGCAATACGCAGGGTCGCGGCTTGGGTCATGGTCTCGGCGATCAACGGCTTGGTCACAGGATCACCTCCACTGCGGCATTGCGCAACCCCTCCCGTCATCTCAGGTGCCGCAAAAAGTAGCATGCACCACTTCGCTCTCGGTCGGCGGGCGGGTGAGGTCGGACTGTTCCGGTTGATCCAGATAGGGACGCGACAGAACGTCGTTCAGGCGATGAAACGGGGCGAAATCTCCTCCGACCGCCGCCGCGATCATCTGCTCGATTCGGTGATTGCGCGGGATGAACGCCGGGTTGGCAGCCTTCAACCTGTCCGCCACGCCCTCTTCCCGCTCCACGCGCGCCGTCCATCCCCCGGCCCAGCCGTCATAGGCTTCCGGGTCGGTGAACTGATCCCGCGCCTTGTCGGTGCCCAGCGCCCGGAACGTGTTGGTGAAATCGGCCTGGTTCTGCGCCATGCGGGTCAGCAGATCACCGATCAGGCCCAAATCCCCCGGCTCTTCGGTGGCAAGCCCGATCTTGGCGCGGAACAACCGAAACCACTGGGCCTCGATTGCCTCGGGCATCGCATGCACGATCCCGGTCGCCTCCTCGACCGCCGCCTCGCGGTCCTCCATCTGCTGGATCAGCGCAGTGGCCAGTTGCGCCATGTTCCACACCGAAATGTCCGGCTGGCTGGCATAGGCATAGCGCCCCATCCGGTCGATCGAGCTGTAGACGGTCTGTGGATGATAGCTGTCCATGAAGGCGCAGGGGCCATAGTCGATGGTTTCCCCGGCAATCGAACAGTTGTCGGTGTTCATCACCCCGTGAATGAACCCCACGCTCATCCACTGCGCCACCAGCCGTGCCTGCGCGTCGCGCACCGCCGCCAGCAAGCCCATCGGCCCCTCGGCCTGCGGGTAGTGGCGCGCAATGGCATAGTCGGTCAGCCGCCTGAGACCGCCGGTATCTCCCCGCGCCGCAAACACCTGAAACGTTCCCACCCGCAGATGGCTCTGCGCGACCCGCGTCAACACCGCGCCTGGCATTGGCCCTTCGCGCAGCACCACCTCGCCGGTCTCGACCGCCGCCAGCGCCCGGGTGGTGGGGATGCCCAGCGCATGCATCGCCTCGGACACCACATATTCCCGCAGCACCGGCCCCAGCCACGCCCGCCCGTCGCCCTGCCGCGAAAACGGCGTACGCCCCGAACCTTTCAGCTGAATGTCCCGGCGCACGCCATCGGTTCCGACCGTCTCGCCCAGTAAAAGTGCGCGCCCGTCGCCCAGTTGCGGATTGTAATGCCCGAATTGATGCCCGGAATAGAGCTGTGCCAGCGGCTCCGCTCCCTCGGGCACCGCATTGCCGGCAAAGACCTGCGCCATCTCTTCGACATCGCCCGGCGCAATCCCCATGATCCGCGCCAGATCGCTGTTGAACGCAATCATCCTTGGCGCGCGTACCGGCTCGGGTGTCAGCCGCGCATAGAAACTGACCGGCAGTCGCGCATAGGAATTGTCGAACGGGATCGTCAGGGTCATGGCCCGAACATATGCCTCAAACGCGGAATTGCCATAGCCGGAGCAACCGAACCGCTGCATAATTGCCTGAAAACCGTCAGGGAACGCTCAATGACCGCGCAACAGATCATCGACCAACTGAACCTGCAACGTCACCCCGAAGGCGGCTGGTACCGTGAAACCTGGCGCGCTGGCAATCCGGGCCGCGCCACCGGCACCTGCATCTATTTCCTGCTGCAGGCGGGCGAGCGCAGCCACTGGCACCGGGTCGACGCGACCGAGATCTGGCTTTTCCACGCGGGCGCGCCTCTGGTGCTGTCAATAAGCTCAAACGACGCCGGCCCCGCCACCGAACACCTTCTGACCCCGGACCTGACCAATGGTGCGCCGCAACTGATCGTGCCGGAGAACCACTGGCAGGCCGCCCGCAGCACCGGCGAATACACGCTGGTCAGTTGCACCGTGTCGCCGGGGTTCGAATTCGATGGCTTCGAACTGGCCGCACCCGGCTTCGACATCCCGCGCGATTGAGCCCGAAATCAGTCCCCCCAGGCATTGAAAGGCCACAGCCGGCCCTTCATGCACCAGCTCAGCCCGAACGCCACCAGAGCCAGCGCCTCGAACCAGAAGGTCAGATCGTTGCGGTTCCACCAGGCCAGCCCGCCGGAGCCCGCGTCAAAGGCCAGAAACTTGAAAAACAACGCGGCAACGGCCAAAAGGATCAACAGTCCGAAGATCAGATACCAGAAATTCCGCCGTGTTTTCCTGGCCGCCAGCGAAACACCGGGTTTCCCGCCCCGCTTGGTGGCGCTCACCGATTGCGGGCGGCGAAACACGACGATGGAATAATAGGCCAGCACCAGAAACATCCCCCCGGCCGAGATGAAATGCAGGCTGCTCAGCGGGATGCCCCAGATCTCAGCGCCTCCCCAGAAATCAAAGCCGGGCACTCCGGCGACAGTCGGCGGCACAACGGCGGTTCCGCCGCTGGTGTCGCTCAGAAACACCCGCGCCATGCTGCCATCGAAATTTTCGCACCCCTCCCCGTCAGTCGGAAAGAACGCCACGCCAAAAGCGCACAGCCCCGCCAGACGCGCCAGCCAGATATCCCAGGGCCGGTGCCCCAGATAGCCATCCACGCGCCCCTGCGTCGCGATCCCCTTCCCCGGCAGCCTGTAAAAGAACAGCAACAGCACCCCGATAAAGCTCAGCGCGCCCACCAGCAGGTCACCGCCGAGCCGGGTGAAGTAATAATGGCTGATCGAATCGATGGTCGGGCAGGCGCCGCCAAGCCAGCCCGCCACCAGCAGCGCAAAGGGCAGACCCAGCGCCACCACGCCGACGCTCTTGTTCACCGCCTTGAGGTTCACCTGAAACGGCAAGCCGCTGCCCGCGTCATGTTCCAGAGCCCGAAATTCGCTTTCAGAAATCATTTTCGCCCCTCCGCGGGTGCCGAAATACCAATCCAGTATCAGCGACCGCGGCCATTCTGACAAGTTTTCCGCCTCGCACCGCTTGCCTGCGGGGCGGCAAGGCGTCAGGCTTGCCGCATGGACCACACAAGCCTGATCCGATCTTTGCCCGCCGATACCCGCGACTTGTTGCAGGCGCGCTCGAACCGCGCGGGGCTGAGGCAACTGGGCGGCTATCTGGGCCTTCTGGGTCTGACCAGCGCGGGGATCGTGGCGCAGGTGCCGCTCTGGCCCGCGCTGATCCTGCCGCAGGGTATTCTGCTGGTATTCCTGTTCACGCTCAGCCACGAATGCACCCACAAGACGCCGTTCCGCACCGGATGGTTGAACGAGGCGGCGGGGCATGGCGTCGGGCTGCTGATCGGCCTGCCCTTTACCTGGTTCCGCTATTTCCACCTGGCCCATCACAAATGGACCAACGATCCCGAGCGCGACCCGGAACTGGCGGGCAAGCCCCGCCCCGACAACCCTGCCAGCCTGATCGCCTATCTCAGCGGCTGGTTCTACTGGGCAGGCATGGCCACGGTGCTGGTGCGCAATGCCTTGGGGCGCATCGACGCGCCCTATCTGCCCGCGCGCCGTCACGGCGCGATGCGGCTTGAGGCGCGGGTCCTGCTGGCGCTTTATGCACTTGCCGCGCTCAGCCTGCTGGCCTCACCGCTGCTGTTCTGGCTCTGGCTGCTGCCGCTGCTTGTGGGTCAGCCCTTCCTGCGGCTCTATCTGCTGGCCGAACACGGGCTGTGCCCGGCCGTCGCCAACATGCTGGAAAACTCGCGCACCACCTTCACCAACCGGATCGTGCGCGCGCTCGCCTGGAACATGCCCTATCACGCCGAACACCACGCCTTTCCGAACGTGCCCTTCCACAAGCTGCCCGCCTTCCACGGCTGGACCCGGGCGCATCTGAAATCGACATCGGATGGATATCTCGCGTTTTCCGACAGCTATCTCAAAGATCTGCGCCACAGTGATCGGCGACCGGACTTACGCTGACGAAGCCCATTCCAGCGGCGTCGGCAAGGGCGCATTGGCAAAGTCGGCTCTGACAACACGCCGAGTGCCCTGAACGCTCGCCGGACCGGACCGGTGCAGCATGTACATGCTCATCACCAGAATGTCTCCCCGCTGTGCCGTTTCGGTTTCCCTGACGCACTCCGCACCGATCCTTTCCGCATCACCCGACGTGATCCGGCCCGCACCGTGGCTGCGCAAGGCCAGTTCCATACCTCCGTTCGACGCATCGACGTCATCGAGAAAAATCCGGGTAAAGATCATGTTCCTCAGAACGTCCGCCGGCGGCTCGCAATGCCATATCCCGGATTTGCTGGTCCAGTTGCGAAAACCCGGCATCTCGATTTTCCTCCGCACCGCGATTACGCGATCCTGATGCCATGGAACCGCCCAGTTTCGGTCTGCCGACTTGTCGAACGCAACGGCCCTGACGGCGAACGCCCCGGGCAGCACATGGTCCAAAACTTCGCGCAACTCGCCCCTGTTCAGGATATCCAGAGCTTTCACACGCTCACCGGCGCAATGGTTCCGGGGGTATAACCGGTCAAGACCGGCAAGAGTCGAGGCACTCAGTTTTCGTCGAATCCAGCAACGTCCGAATTGGGACAGGTTTTCGACGTCCGTCATTTTGCGGCGCTCTCCGGAACGCTGACGATCCCGCCCCCCACCAGCGCCCCGACGCCGGTCGTACCGGGACAGGATGTCGGCAGGCCCCGCGCCACCCGCACCGCAAGATAGGCGAATGCCTGCGCCTCCAGCATGTCACCGTTCAGCCCCACCGCCTCGACCGGCTCCACCCGGCAGTCGAGCGAGACCCGCAACATCTCCATCAGCACCGGGTTGTGCCGCCCGCCGCCGGTGACCAGAACCCGCGCGGGCGGTTTCGGGCAATAGCCCATCCCCTGCGCCACGCCCGCCGCGCACATCGCCGTCAGCGTCGCCACCGCATCGGCATCCGCCAGGGGCTCGACCAGCGCCGCCATCCTGGCGAAATCGTTGCGGTCCAGCGACTTGGGCGGCATGCGTGAAAAGAACGGCTCGGCCAGAAACCGCTCCAGCATCCCGGCCTCGACCGTCCCCTTGCGCGCCACCGCGCCATCGCGGTCCATCGCCAGACCGAACCGCGCCTGCATCAGATCGTCGACCGGCGCGTTGGCCGGACCGGTGTCGAAGGCCAAAAGCGCCCCCTCCTGCTCGGGGCGGTCAAAGGACGGGTCGACATAAGTCAGGTTCCCGACCCCGCCGAGGTTCAGGAAACACACCGGCTGCCGCGCTCCGATCCATTTGGCGCAGGCGAAATGAAAGAACGGCGCCAGCGGCGCGCCCTCGCCTCCCATCGCCACATCGTCCGAGCGGAAATCCCAGACCACAGGCAGGCCCAGAGCCTCGGCCAGCGCTGCGCCGTCCCCCACCTGCAAGGTCCCCTTCACATGCGGATCATGCGCCAGCGTCTGGCCGTGAAACCCGACCAGATCGACATCGGCGAACCCCGCCAGCGCCTCGGAATGCAGCAGGGTCACCAGGGTTGCCGCCGCCTCGACCTCTTCGCCGCCCCATTGCCCCAGCGCCGCCCGCAGCACGGCGCGCTCGGCCTCGGTATAGGTCCTGTACCCGCTGCGCCCGAATCCGCCGATCCCGTGCCCGTCGGTTTCAAGCACGGCAACGTCGATCCCGTCCATCGACGTACCCGACATCGCCCCCAGCGCCCGCACCGGGCCGATATTGTTGATGGCGTCGCTCATGGCCCTGCCCTTCATGTCTGCCACCGCTCAGCATGCGGTCGTCATATGCTGCGAAAACCGGTTTCCACTTTTCGGATTGCTCTCTATAAGTTGCCCCGCAATTCAAACCCGAGGCAAGACATGAACTACCATCCCAAATCGGATTTCATCGCAGTGATGATGGAGCGCGGCTTTCTCGCCGACTGCACCGATTATCAGGGCCTGGACGAGGCGCTGATCAAGGGGGTTCAGCCCGGCTATATCGGCTTTGACGCCACCGCCAGGTCGCTGCATGTGGGCAGCCTGATCCAGATCATGATGCTGCGCTGGCTGCAAAAGACCGGCCACAAGCCGATCACCCTGATGGGCGGCGGCACCACCAAGGTGGGCGATCCGTCTTTCCGCGCCGACGAACGCCCCCTGCTGGGACCGGAGCAGATCGACGAGAACATCGCCGGCATCCGCAAGGTCTTTGCCGCCTATATCGACTATGACAGCGGCGCCGAAAACGCCGCGCTGATGCTCAACAACGCCGAGTGGCTGGACGATCTGAACTACCTCGATTTCCTGCGCGACATCGGGCGGCATTTCTCGGTCAACCGGATGCTCAGCTTCGAATCGGTGAAATCGCGGCTGGACCGCGAGCAATCGCTTTCCTTCCTCGAATTCAACTACATGATCCTGCAGGCCTATGACTTCATGGAGCTGAACCGCCGTTATGGCTGCATCCTGCAGATGGGCGGCTCGGACCAGTGGGGCAATATCGTCAATGGCATCGACCTGACCCGCCGCGTGATCGATCACGAGGTCTTCGGGCTCACCTCGCCGCTGCTGACCACCTCGGACGGCAAGAAGATGGGCAAATCCCAGGACGGCGCGGTCTGGCTGAACGCCGACATGCGCTCGCCTTACGAGTTCTGGCAGTTCTGGCGCAACACCACCGATGCCGATGTGGGCCGGTTCCTGAAGCTTTATAGCGAACTGCCCGTCGACGAATGCGACCGGCTGGGCGCGCTGGCAGGCTCCGAGGTCAACGCCGCCAAGATCATCCTCGCCAACGAGGTCACGGCCCTGCTGCACGGGCGCGACGCCGCCGCAACGGCCGAGGCCACCGCCCGCGAGGTCTTCGAAAAGGGCGGCGTGGGCGATGACCTGCCGACGCTGACGCTCAGCGCGGACGAGCTGGGCGACGGCATGTCCATCGTGCAGATCATCGTCAAATCCGGCCTCGCCAAATCCGGCAAGGAGGCCAAGCGCCTGATCGCCGAAAACGGCGCCCGCCTGGACGATGCGCCGCTGACCGATGCCGGGCTGATGATCGACGCCGGCGCGCTGTCCTCGCCGATCAAGCTGAGCGCAGGCAAGAAACGCCACGCGCTGGTGCAGTTGGCCTAGGCACCCATCCGCCAATGAACTCAGTCAAACGGCCACCTGTCATGTGGCCGTTTGCGTTTGAAGGCTGGCGTTCTAAAATGGCAAGGTCTGCTCTGCGGACCTTTCGGACCTTTCGGACTTTCGCTGCAGCTGCGCCAACGTCGGGTTTGCTATTCGCGAAAAAAAGACGTTCAGCTAAACCAATCGCTATGCTTTTACTAAGGTACTGTCCGAGTTCCGGAACCAAACACAGCCTGCAGCCGAGTTGAGATGAACGCCCGCAACCCAAGTATCGATGCCATTGGCCGAAACCTGGTTGCTCGCTCCAAGTAGACAAGCCTCTCCAAAGTCCGTCAGGCGAACTTCACAGGCTCTCATTGTATGCCGATCACCTCTCAGTTCGACAGTTGGATTGGATTGGTTCTGATCTCCCATGCCGACAAGAATTGAAAATAATATACCATCGCCAAATGATCTTCCGTCCGGCTCGTCGCCAACCATGGCGTGGCCGACAACTCGCGCCGATTTCGTCCATTCCTTCGGAGTTGCCTTGAGCAATCGCTCCTGCGCAAGGGTGAGACCGCTATCAACCCTTGGGTACGATGAGATCAGGTCGTCTATTGCGCGATTTATGTAAGGAAGTGCATCAATTTCAGTATGATCGTGGCGGAATGCGAACAGCGCCTCCGGCGAGTTGGAAACGATAACATTCCAAATTTCTTCAAGCCGCACTAGAAAGTTGCCATCTACCAGCACTGGCTTCGGCCTCTCGGACAAAGCCTCTAGATTTAGCATCGCTAGTGAATGCCAGTGCTTCTTCGACGGATATTGGAATAGTTGCACGAGACGTCCTTCTCGTGCTGTTTGCCGAAGCAAGTTTGCAAGTCCTAAAAGGAAAATTTGTTCCCTTCCTTCGCCTGCGATCATGATCTCTACATGATCTGAGGCTTGTAAGAGCTTTCGCAGTGATCGCCTCTCTGTTGGCCGATTTCCTCGCTCGACTATCCCAGTCTTACACCAATACCTCTGTCTCAGCCTGAGCAATTGTTCAGGTTCGTCAGTCGGTACAAGAGGCCCAAATGTCATGTCCTCGAAGCAAGAGAACAGCTCTGTTGTCTTACGGCCTTCTTTCTTCAGGAGTTGGCGAACCATTCCGCCAGAGGATAGATCAGCAGTAATCGCGAGTTCGTTTTGCATGACATCAGAGTCGCTCGGTTGTTCAAAGAAAGCAACTTGCCAAGAGCCATTCTGACCTCAAAAGGTTGTCTGCCTCCCGTATGGGACCAGACATTCGTGCAATCCGCAGCACCTGTAACTTTGGGCTCAAAGCTGACAATACCGAACATGTGCACCATCTATGCGACGCGACTGGACAGGCACATCCGTAATGCATTATCTGAACACATGTTCATATATGCGGAGAGGAACCTGTCATGCAACTCAGCAATACCGCTGTCATCGTAACCGGAGGGGCTTCGGGCCTCGGCGAAGCCACCGCCCGCTATTTCGCCGGCAGCGGCGCGCAGGTCACCATCCTTGATCGCGACACCACGCGCGGCCCGCAGGTCGCCGCCGAGATCGGCGGGCATTTCGCCGAGACGGATGTGACCGACGAGGCCTCGGTCGCCGCCGCCATCGCCCATGCCGCAGAAAAGATGGGCAGGATCACCGCCGCCGTGAACTGCGCCGGTGTGGGCACTGTCGGCAAGACTCTGGGCAAGGAGGGGCCACTGTCCCTCAAGACCTTCGATATGACCATCGACATCAATCTGGTCGGCAGCTTCAACGTCGCCCGCCTTGCCGCCGCCGAGATGGCAAAGAATGAACCGGATGAAAACGGCGAGCGCGGCGTGATTATCAACACCGCCTCCATCGCCGCCTTTGACGGGCAGAAAGGCCAGGTGTCCTATTCCGCCTCCAAGGGCGGCATCGTCGGCATGACCCTGCCCATGGCCCGCGACCTCGCCCGCGACAGCATCCGCGTCATGGCCATCGCCCCCGGCATCTTTCTGACCCCGATGCTGCTGGGCCTGCCGCAGGAGGCGCAGGATCAACTCGCTGCCGAGGTCACCTGCCCGCCCCGTCTGGGCCGCCCCGAAGAGTTCGGCCGGATGGCCGGCTTCATCGTCGAGATGGGCTATCTCAACGGCGAGGTCATCCGCCTCGACGGCGCGTTGCGGATGCGCTGAACGTTGCTGGCGAAACGGCCCGGGCCTTCGCTCCGGGCCGGTTTCCGGCGTGTACAATTCGGACAACCGGGGTCAGAAACCCGGTACAATTCGCACATTCCGGCTCAGCCGGCCTCGGCTTTCTCTTCCAGCATCAGCCACTCTTCCTCGGCGGCGGCCAGCTTTTCCTGCCGCTCCACCAGCGCCTCGGTGGCCTTCTGAAACTTGACCGGTTCCCGGCTGTACAATTCCGGATCGGACATGAACTCCTGCAATTTGGCGATCTCGGCCTCCAGCCGCCCAATCTCCTGCGGCAGCTTTTCAAGCCGATGCTTTTCCGAGAATGTCAGCCCTTCCTTCACCTTGGATTCGGACCTAACCTTTGTCGCGGAAGCCTTTGGTTTTTCGTCATTTTTTGCCGGAACATCGCCCCGCTGAGCCATATAATCCGACCAACCCCCGGCATAGACGGTCGCGCGTCCGTTGCCCTCCATCGCAATCGTCGTGGTGGCCACCCGATCCAGAAAATCCCGGTCGTGGCTGACCAGCAGAACCGTGCCGTCATAGTCACCCAGCAACTCCTGCAACAGATCCAGCGTCTCAACGTCCAGATCGTTCGTCGGCTCGTCCAGCACCAGCAGGTTTGACGGCTTCGCCATCAGCTTCGCCAACAGCAACCGCGCTTTTTCTCCGCCTGACAAGGACTTGACCGCCGCTCGCGCCTGCCGCTCGTCGAACAGAAATTCTTTAAGATAACCAACGACATGCTTGGGGTTTCCGCGCACCATCACCTGGTCTGCCTTGCCCGAAACCCGCATCTCCGGGTCGCCGGTCAAGCTGTCCCAAAGGCTCATCTCGGGATCAAGCTGCGCCCGGGTCTGGTCGAATACGGCCACGTCCAGATTGGTGCCCATGGCCACCGTCCCCTCATCAGGCTCAGCTTTGCCAAGCAACATATTGAGAACAGTTGTTTTTCCCACACCATTTGGCCCAACGAACGCGACCCGGTCGCCACGCTGCACCAGCAGATCGAAATTGCGGACAATCTGCTTGCCGTCAAAACTTTTGCTGACCCCTCGGGCCTCAATCACCTTGCGGCCAGATTTCGAACCGGATTCCAATGACATTGCGGCGGAACCCTGCCGCCTGATCTGCGCCGTACGCTCCGCCCTCAACGCCTGCAGCGCCCGTACCCGGCCCTGATTGCGCTTACGCCGCGCGCTGATACCTTCGACCGCCCAGCGAGCCTCGGACTTGATCAGCCGGTCCAGCTTATGGCGAGCCGTATCTTCCTCCTGCCAGACCTGATCGCGCCAGGCTTCAAACGCTTCAAAGCCTTTTTCCTGGCGGCGCACCATTCCCCTGTCAATCCAAAGCGTTGCACGCGTCAATTCACGAAGAAAAGCGCGGTCGTGCGAGATCAGAACAAACGCCGCGCGGGTTGCCTTCAATTCCCGCTCCAGCCAGCCGATCGCCTCGATATCCAGATGGTTCGTCGGCTCGTCCAACAGCATCAGGTCGGGCGCTTCGGCCATGAGCTTGGCCAGCGCCGCCCGCCGCCGCTCACCTCCTGATGCGGTTTCCACGGCGCGGTGGGGATCGAATTTCAACCCCTCGCCGGCACGCTCGACTTTATAAAGCTCTCCCGGCTCCAGCCCGCTCGAAGCATAGTCCCCCAATGTCGCAAATCCGGACATGTCCGGATCCTGCTCCATATAACCAACCGATTTTCCAGGGGGAATAACGATATCTCCGGTATCGGACTCGACCAGACCGGCCATAACCTTCATCAGGGTCGATTTTCCCGACCCGTTCCGCCCAACCAAGGCGATCCTGTCGCCCGGCTGCACCACAAGATCGAGATCGGAAAACACCGGATCACCCCCGAACGTCAGGGAAATGCCGGACATCTGCAACAAAGGAATTCTCGTCATGCCGCCAGCTAAACCGGCGCGGTCATCACGTCAACGGCCAGTTCTTCTTCTTGTCGCGAATACCGGCCCTACCCGGCCACCGCACGCAGCAAGCGCCTTCGGGCCGACGGGATTGCGCTGATTTCAAGTCCGGTGAAGACGTGCAACGTGTTCATGTGCCGGTCCACAACCGCATGATCGCCAACCCAACCGCCCATCGCCAGATAGGTCCTGAGCAAAGGCGGCATCCGCTGCATCGCCTGTTTTGCGTCCGGCTTGCGCCTCAGGCGAGCGGCAAACCGAAACACGTCCGGAGCCTTCACACGCGGCAACCAGCGTTTCGGACCCAAATGCTTGTGTTTCAGCAAGGCAAAGGCATCCAGATATCGTTCGGTTTCGATCCCCGCAAACGAAGAGCAGCCAAACAGCATTTCAACGTCGTTCCGGTCAACAAAGATCGTCATCGCGGCCCACGCGACCCGCAGGATATCCGGATCGCTGCAGTCCGGATGCACACAGAATCGGCCGATTTCGATCATCCGGCCCGAGAATTCGCGCAGCCCTGTCAGATCATAAAACTGTGCGGAATACGTGCGCTGAATATCATTACCACAGCCAAGCATCAGCATCCTGAAACAGCAAACAATGCGGCCGTCTGCGCGCATGTCCTCGATCAGAACATGCGTATAGCAGGGATCGAAATCATCCTGGTCCGGCATCCCGGTCGTGAATGCAAGACTGCGCAAGACTTGCGCATCGGCGACGTCCCGGTCGGAAACCGCCTGCCGCGCGCGATAGCGCCCCCTGTTCAGCAGTATCGTTTCTGCCAAGGCTCAATCCTCTGCAGCGACATACACTCCACGTTTCTGCTCCGACTGTATCAGACATGCCATGACGGACCGATATCATTGCGGTAGTCAGATTACATTCGGTCAGTTAATCGCATTCGCCGGATTGAAATTACCGATGCTGCCCAGAAGCTGCCGCAAGAAGGTCTTGTCGTCGACGCTGGAACTGGTCACGCGACGCTCAAGCGGTACAACGATTCCGTCTTCAAGGCCGTAGCGCTCGATATTGCGCAGAACACCGCGTTGATCAAAAGTGATGGCCACCAGTTCACGCGACACGATCTGAGGCTGCTTGGGTCCGTAGTGGCGGAACCGGGACATGACATAATAATATCCCGAATCTTTCAGCACCCCGGAAGCCCCCGGCGCGCCGACCGCCTCGATCACGCTGTCGCGGGTGTCGACGCCGATTTTCAGTTCGGCCAGTTCGGCCTGGTTGGGGACATAACCGTGTTTCTTATAGATCGGCGTACAGGCCGTCGCGGCGGCCAGACAGGTTCCGAACGTGACAGCCCGGATTACCGGTGTCAGCAGATCAATAAACTTTACCATCCAGAACCTCTTGCCTTGGCGCCACGCGGCTTCTATCCGATTACAGAAACCCACGCTCTGGTTCAACACACGAAAGATCCCGGATGAGAGACCAAACAGCCCTTCGGGTGGCCGATCTGGCCCAGAACACTCCAACCGCGTTCAACCTGCGTCCCGAGGCATCCGAATTGGGTCGCCTTAGGGAGGAACTGAACCTGCTTGGATTACGCAAACTGAGCTTTGCAGGCGAGGTCAGGTCGCAGGGAAAGCGCGACTGGGTCCTGACCGGAAAGCTGGGGGCAACCGTGGTTCAGCCCTGCGTCGTCTCGCTTGAACCGGTCACCACCCGCATCGAAACCGAAGTGCGGCGTGTCTATCTGGCCAATTGGCAGGAGCCGGACGAGCCCGAGGCCGAAATGCCCGAAGATGACGAAACCGAGGCGCTGGAGGCCTTCATCGACCCCGGCGCGGTGATGGCCGAGGCGCTGTCCCTGTCGTTGCCACAGTACCCGCGCAAGGAAGGAACCGATCTGGGCGAGGCCGTCTATACCGAAGCCGGAAAACAGGCCATGACGGACGAGGATGCAAAACCGTTCGCGGGATTGGCCGAATTGCGCGATGCATTGAAAAAAGACGAGTGACACAAAGCCCGAGACCTGTCATAGCAGGCGGTCAGAAAAACTGCTTGAACATAGCGAGAATCGCAGTATTTTCGCGCGCTCATCGGATTTTGGGTTGGACATCGTAGGGGCAGTGCCCTAAACGCGCGTCACGCCAAGAGAAAACGAAGAATGTAACCCGGCCGGCGGCAATTCCGCAGGCCCCAGTCAGACAAAGGTTGAGACAATGGCTGTCCAACAAAACAAAGTTTCCAAGTCGCGCCGCAACAACCGCCGCGCGCACGACGCTCTGGTTGCTGCCAACCCGAACGAGTGCCCGAACTGCGGCGAGCTGAAGCGTCCGCACCACGTGTGCGCGTCCTGCGGCCACTATGACGACCGCGAAGTTGTCGCTCAGGCCGACGAAATCGATCTGGACGAAGACGCGGCCTAAGCCCGTTCGAGTGCAGGCGACGGCATGACGGCTCAGCCAGATCAGACCGGTTCGAAAAGCGGACAGATCATTATCTCGGTTGACGCCATGGGCGGGGACGCGGGTCCTTCGGTCGTTGTCGCGGGCATCTCGAAATCGGCCAAGAAGAACCCGGATGTCGGGTTCATTCTTCACGGTCCGGAAGAGCAGCTGCGCAAACTGGTTGCCAAACGGCGTGTCCTCGACGGGCGCGTCGTTTTTCGTGATTGTCCGGACGTCGTGACGATGGAGGACAAGCCCAGTCAGGTCGTTCGCAACGGCAAGCAGACGTCGATGTGGTCCGCCCTCGATTCGGTGCGCGAGGGCGAAGCGCATGGCGCGGTTTCCTGCGGCAATACCGGCGCGTTGATGGCGCTGTCCATGATGCGACTGCGCAAGCTGCCCGGCGTGAACCGTCCGGCCATCGCAATTCTGTTCCCTTCGCGCAATGCGCAAGGTTTCAATGTGATGCTGGATGTGGGCGCGGATGTTAAGGCCGACGCCAAGGATCTTTTGCAATTTGCGCTTATGGGGGCCTCCTATGCCCGCAACGGAATGCATTTGACGCGCCCCCGGATCGGCCTGCTGAACGTCGGCACCGAAGAACACAAGGGGCGCGCCGAACTGAGGGAAGCGCATGGCATGATCGGGGAATTTGCCGAACGGGCGAATTTCGAGTTCGTGGGCTTCGTCGAAGGCAGCGACATCACCGGCAAGCGTGCCGATGTGATCGTCACCGATGGCTTTACCGGCAACGTCGCGATCAAGACCGGCGAAGGTACGGCGAGCCTGATTGGCGATCTTCTGAAGGAAGCATTCAAATACTCTCCACTGTCCCGTCTGGCTTCGGTGTTGGCGATCACGTCGCTGCAGCGGCTGAAATTAAGAATCGATCCGCGCCGTGTTAATGGCGGTGTGTTTTTGGGCTTGAACGGAACAGTGGTGAAATCTCATGGCGGCGCGGATGCGACAGGTGTTTCCGCAGCCATAAAACTGGCGTTCACGCTGGCCCAATCCGGATTTTCAGAAAAACTGGCGGCCCGGGTTGCATCGACATCGGAGCTTGCCCAAGATAACGGTCAGACAGCGTCACAAGCTGGACAATAACAAAAAGGCGGTACCCCAAAATGGTGAGCCGAGCAGTAGTAGTTGGTGTCGGGCATTATTTGCCGAAACGCGTCGTCCCGAACTCGGAGTTCGAAACGATGCTGGACACCTCGGACGAATGGATCCGTACGCGGTCGGGAATCGAGCGCCGACATTTTGCGGCCGAAGGCGAAACCACATCGGATCTGGCGACCTGTGCGGCCGAAGCGGCTCTGAATGATGCAGGGCTGACCGCCGACGATATCGATGCCATCATCGTTGCCACGTCGACGGCGGATCTGACCTTTCCTTCCGCCGCAACGATGGTTCAGGCCCGGCTGGGCATGACCACGGGCTTTGCCTTTGACGTGCAGGCCGTTTGCGCGGGGTTCGTCTATGCGCTCAGCAATGCCAATGCACTAATCCTGTCCGGCCAAACCCGGAGGGTGCTGGTCATTGGCGCCGAGACATTCTCGCGAATCATGGATTGGACCGACCGCTCGACCTGCGTTTTGTTCGGTGACGGTGCCGGAGCGGTGATCCTCGAATCACAAGAGGGTGAAGGTACCGCGCGGGACCGGGGCATCCTGTCGACGGATCTGAACTCGGATGGGCGGTACAAGGACTTGCTGTATGTCGACGGCGGGGTCTCGACACAGAATACCGGGTATCTGCGCATGCAGGGCAATCAGGTGTTCCGCCACGCGGTGGACAAACTGGCCAAAACGGCGGAAACGGCGCTGGAAAAGGCAGGGTTGAGCAGTGCGGATGTGAACTGGATCGTGCCGCATCAGGCCAATATCCGCATTATTCAGGGCACCGCGAAAAAAATGGGGCTACCGATGGACCGGGTGGTTGTCACGGTTCAGGATCACGGCAACACCTCGGCCGCGTCCATACCTTTGGCCCTCTCTGTCGGCAAGCAGCGCGGACAGATCAAACCCGGCGATCTGATCGTTACCGAGGCCATCGGCGGCGGCCTGGCCTGGGGGGCCGTAGTCCTGAGATGGTGACAGGCACGATGGCGCTTACACGCCCGCCCGCAATTCATTGATATTGACAGTGAATTTACCCTCCCCCTATGCTTTGGCAACAACAGGGGAAATGGCATGAGTGACAAAACACTGACTCGGATGGATCTGAGCGAAGCCGTCTTTCGCGAAGTCGGGCTGTCGCGCAATGAAAGCGCGCAGCTGGTCGAAAGCGTTCTTGACCATATGTCCGACGCATTGGTGCGTGGCGAACAGGTCAAGATTTCATCTTTTGGCACTTTCAGTGTCCGGGACAAAACCGCACGCATTGGCCGAAACCCCAAAACCGGGGAAGAAGTTCCGATCCAGCCGCGCCGCGTGCTGACTTTCCGTCCATCGCATCTGATGAAAGACCGCGTCGCCGCCGGAAACCGCAAATAACATCGGGATCAATAGGATATGAGCAAATCTCCCGACGCATTTCGCACGATCAGTGAGGTTGCGGATTGGTTGGGAGTGCAGGCCCATGTCCTGCGCTTTTGGGAAAGCCGCTTTTCGCAGGTCAAACCGGTCAAACGCGCCGGTGGGCGGCGATACTACCGCCCTAATGACATGCGGTTGCTGGGTGGAATCAAAAAGCTTTTGCACGATGACGGGATGACCATAAAAGGGGTCCAGCGCATATTGCGCGAAGAGGGCGCCGCCCATGTCGCGCGCCTGTCTCAAGGCCTGGACGAGCAGGCTGCGCAACAGCCCGAACCCAAAGGCAACGTCGTCCCATTCATGGAATATACGGACATTCGCCCGACCGCCACGCAAATGGATATGGATCTGGGCGAACCGTCTGCGCCGCAGACGGCCTCGCAAACCAGTGCTCCAGCAACCGATCCGGTTGAATTGCAGCCTTCCGCCCCAGCACACGAGCCCTGCGGCACTAGCCAGGAAGATATCCGAGGCGGCGGTCTCGGGCTTGGCGTATTGGCGATGGTATGGTCATGTGACCAGTTCGACGAGGCGAAGCTCGGGATGATGGCCCCGATCGCGCGCGATTTGAGGGATTGGCTCGACAGGGTCGAAAATCAGATGGCGGGATAAGAAAAAGGCAATGTTTTCCTCTTGCCCCTGCCGGGAAAACCGTTATGAACAGCCCAACGTCGGGCTATGGCGCAGCCTGGTAGCGCGTCCGTCTGGGGGACGGAAGGTCGCAGGTTCGAGTCCTGCTAGCCCGACCAAATCACACCGACGTACCAAACCAACCGCAGGCCAGAACCGCTGGCCCACAGGGGGATCGGCATGACAGGCGTATGCCCGAACCAGCACATAGAGCAGATGATCGAATGCGGCCAGATCGTCGCAACCAACCCGGTCCTGCCCGCGCAGGTGCAGCCAGCAAGCCTGGATTTGCGTTTGGGGACAGTCGCTTACCGTGTCCGTGCTTCGTTCCTGGCTGGCGAAGGCAACTCGGTTCAGAACCGCCTTGACGAATTCGAGATGCACCGCATCGACATCAGCGAAGGAGCCGTTCTGGAAAAGGGCTGCGTCTATCTGGTGCCGCTAATGGAATCTCTTGCCCTGCCACCGGGCATGAATGCGGTCGCCAACGCCAAAAGCTCGACCGGGCGGCTTGATCTGCTGACCCGAACCATCACCGACAGCGGCACCGAGTTTGACCGGATCGCGTCAGGCTATGTCGGGCCGCTCTATGCCGAGATTTGCCCCCGGTCGTTTTCCGTGCTGGTGCGTCCGGGCATGCGGCTCAACCAGATCCGGTTCCGCCAGGGTCAGGCAATCCTGTCGGATGCCGATCTGAGGGCGGCGCATGCCAACACGCCGCTGGTCGATGGACCGGCGGTGATTCAGGACGGGCTTGGCTTTTCGGTCGATCTGCGCCTGCCCGACACCGATCTGGTGGGTTATCGCGCCAAACCGCATACCGGTGTGATCGATCTGGACCGGATCGGTGTCTATGATCCACTGGAATACTGGGAAGAAGTACGCACCAGAGATGGGCGGATCATTCTGGACCCCGGCGCGTTCTATATCCTTGTCAGCCGCGAGGCGGTGCACATCCCGCCGGTATATGCTGCCGAAATGGCCCCCTACCTAGCCATGGTCGGAGAGTTCCGGGTGCATTATGCCGGGTTCTTTGATCCTGGTTTCGGCCACGCCGCAGCTGGCGGCGCCGGATCGCGCGGGGTGCTGGAGGTGCGTTGCCACGAGGCCCCTTTTGTACTGGAACACGGACAGGTGGTTGGGCGTCTGGTTTACGAACAGATGGCGGAAATGCCGACACAGCTTTATGGAGCGGGTATCGCGTCTAATTATCAGGGCCAGGGTCTGAAACTGTCAAAGCACTTCAAAACAACCTCGTAACCTGTTGCAGTGAACTAGAACCGCATGAACCTTCGTATCTGCCGAACAGCCCGCTCGGCCTGGCGGAGTTTTTGCCTCTGACCCTTCGACAAACCGGGCTGCGGTTGTGCCTTTTGCACTCGGTCGGCCCCGTTTTCCGGAGCCCGGCTCGCAGCAAGATCAATCCCCCTGTCGACACCGCGGCGAAGCACCTGCCGAATGGCCCCTCTCACAATCCGCTCAACAATCCTGTTGGGGTTCATGTCACTCCTCTTCGAAAAGCTCGGGCTGACCGCCCTCGCCCTCGCCTTCATCTTCTTCTCGCCGCTCGCCGATGGGCATCGCACCCGGCGGCGGGCGATTCTCCAAAAGCCCCGCCGCGCGCAGTTCTTTCAGCCCCGGCAGGTCACGGGCGCTTTCCAAACCGAAATGGTCCAGAAATTGAGGCGTCACCACAAAGGTCACGGGTCGGCCCGGCGTCATGCGTCGGCGTCCCAGCCTGATCCATTCCATTTCCAGTAACTGATCAATGGTCCCGCGCGAGACGGAAACGCCACGAATCTCTTCTATCTCGGCGCGGGTACAGGGCTGGTGATAGGCGATGATGGCAAGCATTTCTATCGCCGCCCGGCTGAGCTTGCGGGTCTCGACCGTTTCTTTCTGCATCAAAAAGCCAAGATCGGGGGCCGTTCGGATGGCCCAGGCCTCGCCCACCTGCACCACGCGCACGCCGCGCCCGTCATAGCGCTTTTGCAACAATTCCAACGCCTGCGCGGCGTTGCTGCCATGCGGCATTCGGGCTTCGAGATCGGCAATTCTCACGGGTTCGGCGCTGGCAAACAGCACCGCCTCGACCATGCGCTCCTGCTCGGCCAGCGGGGGGGCGTCGAACAGATTGCCCGAACTATCGTCTTGGGTCGTCACGTCAGTCACGTCGCTCTGTCCTTTTGCGCAGTTGGATTGGGGCGAAGGTTTCGCTCTGGCGGATTTCCATGTGCCCTTCCTTAACCAGTTCCAGGGACGCAGCAAAGGTCGCCGCCGTGGCCGATCGGCGGCGCATCGGATCGGCGCCCCAGCCGTCGGGCAAATAGCTGGCCATATCCGTCCATGTCCCGGCAAAGCCGATCAGCGGGCGCATGCGTTCCAGCGCCTGTTCCATCGTGAACACCGCGTCACGATCCATGACAAAGGGGCGGAATTCGTCGCGGGTGCGGATGCGGGCATAGCCCTGCATCAAATCCAACAGGGTTGCGGAATAGGTCACGGTGCGGATACGGGTGACATCCTCGCCCTGCCCTCGCCTGAAAAAGTCCCGCCCCAACTGGTCACGCCCCATCAGCCGCGCAGCCACATCGCGCATCGCCTGCAACCGTTCAAGCTGGAACGCCAGATGGGCGGCAAGTTCTTCGCCCGAAGGACCCTCTTCGTTCGGATCAGGAGGCAACAGCAGCCGGGATTTCAGAAAGGCAAGCCAGGCCGCCATCACCAGATAGTCGGCGGCCAATTCGATCCGCAGGGCACGGGCACGTTCCACAAAGGCCAGATATTGTTGCGCCAGCGCCAGAACCGAAATCTTGCGCAAATCGACCTTTTGCGTGCGCGACAAGCTCAACAGCACGTCAAGCGGGCCCTCGAAGCCGTCGACGTCAACGATCAAAGCTTCTGCCGCCAGACGATCCGCGACCGAGATCGTGTTATCGCTGAAAAGGTTGTCCGACATACACCTGCCCGCCCATGAGGCCGGATAGTTCCGCCTCGGCGGCGTCAATGTCAAGTTCCCGAGGCGCCTGACGCAAAGCAAGCGCCCGTTCGGCACGATTTTGCGCAGCATCTGTCATCTCGCCAGCGGCCTCCATGACCGCCGCCCGATCCGCAAACGAGCCGTTGCAATGCAAAATGACGTCACATCCTGCGGCTATGGCACGCCGGGACAGATCGCCCAGCGAGCCGCTGAGCGCCTTCATCGAGATATCGTCGGTCATGATCAGCCCGTCAAAACCGATCTGCTCGCGAATGACAGTCATCATGCGGGGCGAGATGGTTGCCGGTTCGGTGTCGACACGGTCATAGACCAGATGCGCGGTCATTCCCATCGGCAGATCGTTGAGCGCGCGGAACGGGGCGAAATCGGTCTGTTCCAACGCCTCCAGTGGCAGGTCCACATGCGGCAGATCGAAATGGCTGTCCAGCGTCGCGCGCCCATGCCCGGGGATATGCTTGACGACCGGCAGCACCCCGCCGTCCAGATGCGCCCGCGCCACCGCGCGGCCCAGCCGCGACACGGTTCCGGCATCGTGGCCATAGCAGCGGTTCAGCAAAAAAGGATGGGTCCCGGACTGCGCCACGTCGACCATCGGTGCGCAGTTGCTGTCGATACCCAGGCCCCGCAACTCGTGCGCGATCAGGCGGTAACGCAGATACATGGCGCGTTCGGCCCCGTTGCCTGACAGTTCCGCATGGCGCAACGGTGGGTGCCACTCGCGCGCCAGTGGCGGCCGCAGGCGCTGCACGCGCCCGCCCTCCTGATCTATGGTGATCGGGCAATCGCGCCCTACTGCCTCGCGGAAGTCGGCGCAAAGGGCGCGGACCTGATCGGCGGTATCGATATTGCGGGCAAACAGAATGAACCCGAACGGGTTCATTTTGCGGAACAGTTTCTTTTCCTCTGCCGTCAGGCGTAGCCCTTCGGCATCGGTGATCGTCGAGCCAAACCTCACCGGGCGGACACCGGAATACAGTCGGCACCCTGCGCAACTAGCGCCGCGCAGAACTGGCGCGACTCGCTCAGGTCATCGAAACCCATTGCACGCAGGCGATAGAAAGTCCGGCCGCCGCTTGAGGTTTTCTGGATAACCCTTTGCTTTCCATCCATATAATCTCCAAAGCGGCCAAACAGTCGATCCCATTCGACCTGCGCGACCTCAGCACTTTCATAGGCGCCAAGCTGTGCCAGACGCGTGCCCACAGCCAAGGTGTCGGGATCAACATCCAAACCGGAGGCGGCTTTGACCGCCGCGTCGATGGCTGCCTGTGTGCTGCCCTTCAATTCAGCGCCGCTGGCGGTGGCCCGGGCGGGCCGCCGCACCGGACGAAGCGATTTGCGTACACCCGGAACTTCAAGCAACTCATTTTGAGGATGATTTGCGATCAGATCGGCCGGATCGATGGCCGGTTCTTCCTCGGGCAATTCAAGCGCGACGAACTCACTGACTTCCTCTGCCGGTTCCGCCGCTTTGGTATCTTCCGCGGAAAGTTCCGCAACCAGAGCGTCCACGCTGTTCTGCCGCAGATTCGCGGCTTCCTGATCGGAGATATCTTCTTCGACGACCAGCACGGCAGGCGTGGGTTTCAGTGCACCCATCGGCGCGTCTTCGTCCGTCAGCGAAACCGAGCGCGGCGCCAGGATCAGGCGATCAGCGGGTGGCGCTGCCGTTCCCTGCGCCGCAACCGTGTTGACGGCCAGCCCCTGATGATCCGCCGGAGTGCCACCGGGGCTTTCTGGCTGGATCCGCATCGGCCCTTCAGCAGCACGCACGACCGGAACGCCACTCACATCGCGCATCACCAGCTTGTAGCCCCAGACGCCGATACCGGCGACCAGCGCCAGTGAGGCAACCGCGCCAAAAAAATTCACCATCCGGCCAAGACCGCCGGACGGCGCATACGCCTCCGAAGCCGCCAGTTCATCCTGGAATTCCTCGTCCGCCGGAATATCCACCTGATCCGTATAGTACTCGTGCCCGGAGCCTGATTGCCCCGACTGGTAGTAACTCGTCATATCAGCCTCACCGCCCCTATGCGTCCAATCCGGACGCGCGGGTCATTTCTTGCCTTGATCCTCGGACCGGCGGTTCGGGCGATATTGCTTACCGCATCTCCTGCGCCGGCTTGACCCCAAGAATACCCAAGCCAGCCGAAATCACAACCGCCACGGCGCGGGCCAGAGCCATTTTCGACTGGCTTGTGGCCGCATCGCCATCCTGAAGGAAGCGCAACGAGGTCACATCGTTGCCTTTGTTCCACAGCGCATGAAAATCTCCAGCGAGTTCATAGAGATAGAACGCGACCCGATGCGGTTCATTCGTTCGCGCGGCGATCTCGATCAAACGGGGCCACTCGGCGATCTTTTTGGCGACAGCCAACTCGGCCTCATGGTCGATCTTGCCCAGATCGGCGGCGGACAGCGTCGCCTCATCGGCCGGTATTCCGGCTTCGGCGGCGCGGCGCAGCACGCTCATAACCCGGGCGTGGGCATATTGCACGTAGAACACCGGGTTCTCGCGGCTCTGCTCCAGCACCCTGTCGAAATCGAAATCCAGGGGGGCGTCGTTCTTGCGGGTCAGCATGACGAAACGGGTCACGTCCGGACCGACCTGATCGACCACATCGCGCAAGGTAACGAAATTCCCAGCCCGCTTGGACATCTTGAACGGCTCGCCATTCTTCCACAGCTTCACCAGTTGGGTCAGCTTGATATCCAGCGACACCTTGCCGTCGGACAGCGCCGAAACGGCAGCTTTCATCCGCTTGACATAGCCGCCATGATCGGCCCCGAAAACGTCGATCAGCGCGTCAAATCCACGGGTCACCTTATCGTAGTGATAGGCGATATCCGGGGCGAAATAGGTCCAGCTGCCATCCGATTTCTTGACCGGGCGGTCGACGTCATCGCCATGCTCGGTAGATTTGAACAGGGTCTGTTCGCGCGGTTCCCAATCCTCGGGCTTTTTGCCCTTGGGCGGCTCCAGCACGCCCTCATAGATCAAACCCTTATCCGTCAGCGATTGCAACGCCGCCTCGATCCGGCCAGTGCCATAAAGCGATTTTTCCGAAAAGAACACATCCATCTCGACGCCCAGTTCCTTCAGGTCGGCGCGGATCAGATCCATCATTGCATTGGTGGCGAAGTTGCGAAGATCCTCCAGCCATTCGCTTTCGGGCCTGTCGATCAGGCTGTCGCCATACTTGTTCTTCAACGCCTCGCCAATCGGGATCAGGTAGTCGCCAGGATAGAGACCCTCGGCAATCTCGGGGTTCAGCCCATTGGCCTCGCGATAACGTTCATAGGCCGAGCGCGCCAACACATCCACCTGCGCGCCACCGTCGTTGATGTAATATTCACGGGTCACGTCATGGCCCGAATAGGCCAGCAGGCTGGCCAGCGCATCACCGAACACCGCGCCCCGTGTATGGCCTACATGCAGCGGGCCGGTCGGGTTGGCCGAGACATACTCCACATTGACCTTGCGCCCCTGTCCCATGGTCGAGCGGCCATAATCGGTGCCCAGATCCAGCACCGCTGCCAGAACACCCTGCCAGACCGACGGTGCCAGCCGCAGGTTCAGAAAGCCCGGCCCCGCAACTTCAGCGCTGGTGATCCGGTCATCGGCGACCAACTTTTCGGCCAGCGCGTCGGCAATTTCGCGCGGCTTCATCTTTGCCGGTTTCGCCAGCACCATCGCCGCATTTGTCGCCATGTCCCCATGGGCGGCATCGCGCGGCGGCTCGACCGCCACGTTGTCAAAGCTCAGCCCCTCGGGCAGCGCGCCTTGGGACTGCATCTGCGCCAGCGTGTCCAGTACCAGGTCGCGGATCTCGGAAAACAGGTTCATTTCGGATGTCCTTTTACTTGCCCGGCGGTTTACCACGCAACGCGGCAAGGTCAATGGAACGCTTAGCTTCACCGCATGGCGATCAGAGCCGTTTCAGATCTGACCCGGTCAGCCGTGCGTGGTCCTGCAGCGCGAACCGATCGGTCATGCCGGCGATATAGTCAGAGACCAGACGGGCCAGTGCGGTTTCATCCTGAGCCGCTTCGATATCCGTGTGCCAATGGCGCGGCATCTGCCGGGGATCGCTTAGGTAGATCGGGAACAATTCCTCGACGACCCGGCCAACCTGGGCGCGGACCTCCATAACGGACGGAGCACGATACATGCGGTTGAACAAAAAGGCGCGGATTTGTTTCAGACTGGTCCAGAGATCCGGCGAGAACCGGATAACCGGATAACCCAGTTCGCGGATATCCTCGACCCTTCCCGCATCCGAGCGCGCCAACAGTTCGCCCGATGTTTCGATTACGTCGGAGACCATGACACCAAAGACGCGCCGCAGCGCTTCGTGCCGGCGGCGATAGGCGTCAAGCCCCGGATAAGCCCGGTCCACCTCGGCATAGCAATCACGCACAATCGGCAACCCCGCGATTTCCTCATCGGAAAACAGCCCCGCCCGCAAACCGTCGTGAAGGTCGTGGTTGTTATAGGCAATATCGTCCGACAAGGCCGCAACCTGCGCCTCGGCGCTGGCATGGGTGTCCAGTTCCAGATCGAAAGCGGCATTGCATTCAGCCAGAGCCCAGGGCAATTCACCCACTACCGGTCCATTGTGTTTGGCAATCGCTTCAAGAGTTTCCCAGGTCAGGTTCAATCCGTCGAACCCGGCATAATGCCGTTCCAGCCGGGTCACGATCCGGATCGCCTGTGCATTGTGGTCGAAGCCGCCATAGGGCTTCATCAGCGCGTGCAGCGCATCCTCGCCGGTATGGCCGAAAGGCGTATGGCCCAGATCATGTGCCAATGCGACAGCTTCGGTCAGTTCGGGGTTCAATCCCAGTGCCCCGGCAATCGTCCGCGCCACCTGCGCCACTTCGATGGAATGGGTCAGCCGGGTGCGGTAGCTGTCACCTTCGTGCTCAACAAAAACCTGTGTCTTGTGCTTTAACCGTCGAAAGGCACTGGCATGGATGATCCGGTCGCGGTCGCGCTGAAAGCATGACCGGAAACTGCTTTCCTCCTCGGTCACTCGCCGCCCTCGCGTGCGCCCGGGATCCGAGGCAAAAACCGCTCTGTCCAAAGGTCTTGTCCTTGTCGCCTGTCCTTTAACTTTCTATATTGTACGTCGCCCAGGAAGAAAACCATCGGAGACCGGCATGAACCTGCCCCCAAGAGTCACGGAACGCGCCTTTGCCCGGCTGGCCGAAATCGGCGCGTCGGACCAGGGTCAGGCCCTGCGTGTGGCCGTCGAAGGTGGTGGATGTTCCGGATTTCAGTACGAAATCGCGCTGGATGAACCAAAGGACGACGACCTGGTTCTGGAAGGGAACGGAGAAAAGGTGGT
The DNA here is from genome assembly GCF_056541825.1 of Ruegeria sp. AF8. Taxonomy (NCBI): domain Bacteria; kingdom Pseudomonadati; phylum Pseudomonadota; class Alphaproteobacteria; order Rhodobacterales; family Roseobacteraceae; genus Ruegeria; species Ruegeria sp. AF8. The sequence goes on from NZ_JBQFYW010000002.1 coordinate 121,801, forward strand.
GGTCGATGCCATTTCGCTCCCGTTTCTGGAAAATGCGACCATCGATTTCAGCGAAGAACTGATCGGTGCGCGGTTCGTGATCGACAATCCGAACGCCGCCTCATCCTGTGGCTGCGGCACCTCTTTTTCGATGTAAGGCCGTGTGGGGGCGTTGCCCCCACACCCCCGGGATATTTTGGCCAGATGAAGCAGGGATCCGCTCTCCGACGATCATGTCATGTGGAACGTCACGAACCTTTGACTCTTTTCGCAACCAAAACCATAGGAAATGAGTAAGTCGCGTCAGTCAATTCTGTCTCAAACGTCAAGCACTATTGACCCAATACGCAAAACCGCAATTCGCCGAAGCAGCGGCGAAGGTGGTGAAAGAGCCCTGAGTCCCAGACGATGCGGAAAGACCGAACGAGCGTGAAGCGCGTTTGGCTGCCACCGCACGCGTGTGGAACGGTCCAGTCCAGAAGTTCACCGTCACCCGCATTGCCGCAACGCAGCGTCCTTCGATATCAAATGCGATTCCATTGCATTTTCTTTCGCCTCACGCAGGCGCGGCGGGCTGTTGGCGGACCACCGACACATCTCTTTTTCGTTGCGCATCCCTGACAAGGGCAGCAAGCCGATAGAAACCGTGAGCCATTTTTGTGTAGGGCGTAAGGAGGAAGAACGCCAGGACCGATCCCAGATGGACGGCAAGCAGCGCAGGCATCAGTGTCGATGAACCAAAAGCGTAGAGAACAAGCCCGCTTAACCCCACAAACCCAAGCAGCAGGATGAATCCAATGTCTCCGCCCCAAGCTGAAACGTCGCCGAGGTTGCGGTCTGATTTCTGTTTCAGCAGGACCATCGCGCAGCAACCAACGGTGAGCAAAACGCCCCCTGTCACGCCAAACAGCTTTGGCGATGACCAGAACCCGTAAGGTGCGTGCAGGTCGAACCCGTAATGCATTAGAGTCGCGATGCATGTGGACAAGAAACACAGCAGGAAACCATACATGATGGCGTGATGAACGTGACGGCGCGCCTGGCTGAAACGGTCTTCGTCCTCAAAGTTGCATCCCTCGCCGTGCCCGGCGGCCAGATCCTGCATCTTGGCTGCTCGGCTTAGCGCAGCTTTCAAGTCGCCGGGTTGGATCGGTTTGCCTCCGACCGCGTACCAATAGCGCCGAAGGCTGATCCCAATGCTAAACAGTGGTAGAAGGAAAGCCGGAGCAAAGATCGCCACCATCGCATTGTGAGAGAGGACAGCGTAGAAGCCTTCACCCCCAGCCGAGCCGATCACGCGAATGGCCCAAAACAAAAGCGCGAAGCCAACGACCAGAGCCAGAGCGATCGCCCCACCATGGGTATGGAAGCGGCGCGCCACGGGTTGCGGCCAGGCGAAGCTTTCCCAACTGTCCCGCCGCACCTCTGCCAGCGCTTTGGGCAGGTTCAGATCAAACTCGTGCGGTTCCGTGTATTGACAGGCGTAGTAGCAACCCCGGCAGTTGTGGCAGAGGTTGGCCAATTGCATGATATCGCCGTCCGAGAATGCGCGTTCGGCGTGAAGCGACGGAAAGACCGAGCAATAGCCTTCGCAATACCGGCAGGCATTGCAGATCTCGGCCTGACGGCGGGCTTCCTGGATCAGATCAGTTTGCATATGCGGCGGCCTCACGTCCTGCGATGCGTCCAAAGACGGTTCCGATGGTCATGCCGAACCCGGCCAGATATCCCTGCCCCAGAACCGACCCGGCCATGGTTTCGCCAGCCGCCCAGAGGTTCTGGATCTTGGCGTGTGGCGTCGAACACTGCGCGTTCTCATCCACCTTCAGCCCCAGATAAGTGAAGGTCACACCTGTGCGCAGCGAGTAGCCGTAGAAAGGAGGCTCAGTGATCGGACGTGCCCAATTGGTCTTGGGTGGGGTCAGGCCCGAAGTGGAAACGCCGTCCAACTCGGTTGGATGAAAGCCGCTTGTATCCCCACAGGCGCCGTTGAATTCCGCGACGGTCGTGGTCAGCTTGTCGGCGGGCAGGCCCATTTTATTGGACAGATCCTCCAAAGTGTCCGCCTTTATCGGCGGGAAGACTGACGGCATGAACAGGTTTAACGACTTGGCATCAATGATCACATAACCCACCTGATCCGGCTGGGCTGCCACCAGGCGCCCCCAGATCGCGTAACGCTTGGGCCAGACGTCCTCGCCCTCGTCATAGAACCGCTCGGCGTTTTTGTTGACGACAATTGAGAATGGAACGCAATCCAGACGGGTGACGATGCCGCCGTCGAATTTCGGCGCACGCCCGTCGATTGCAACAGCGTGGCATTGGGTCGGATCACCAACGCTCTCAACGCCTTGATCCAGAAGATCAGCCAGCACGACACCCCGATTATAGGGCGTGCCCCGGATCAGAAAATTGCGTGCCGCAGGTCCCCACGCGCGGGTCAGCCAATCCGTGTCAGCCTGAAACCCGCCCGAAGCGACGATGACCGCTTTGGGCGTGATGCGATGGGATTGACCTTCAAAAGTATAGTCTACCCATTCGATCCGGTCCCCGTTCAGTTCCAGATGTGTGACGGCGGCTTCGTAAAGGACCTCGATGCCCAGTCCGACGGCCGTCCTGTAATAGGCGTTCACCAGCGATTTACCGCCGCCCATGAAGAACGCATTTGTTCGCGCCAGTGACAATGTCCCCGACAGAGAGGGCTGAAACCGGACCCCGTGCTCCTCCATCCAGGGCAGACATTCTTCAGACGTTCTGATTGCAAGCCGCGCCAAATCCTTATCGGTTTTGCCTCCGGTGACCATGAGCAAGTCTGACAGGTATTCGTCTTCGCTGTATTCTTCGACCAGCGGACCCAACGGGCCAGAATGCATACAGCGAAAGTTGCGGGTGTGGCGCGAGTTGCCCCCGCGATAGGGTTTCGGCGCCGTTTCAAGGATGAGAACGCGCGCGCCCGCTTCGGCGGCGGTCATCGCAGCGCAGAGGGCAGCGTTCCCTCCGCCAATCACCGCGATATCATAGGTTTCCGGTTGGGCGGCCATGTCGTTTCTGCCTATTGAGTTTGGTCGGTTGTACGGTCGCGTTCCTGCAAAGCGCGAATGCGCATGCGTTGTGCCGCGTGGATGTGAGCGCGCATCTCAGTCTCAGCCCCCGCGCCATCACGGGCTTTCAGGGCGGCCATGATGCAGCGGTGTTCGGCCACCGCCGCCTCGGCCCGGTCCCCATCCAGCAATTGCGACGGGCCCAGGATCAACAATGCCTTTTGCAGAGACAGCATGGATTTTGCCAGAAACCGATTCTTGGCTGCATCCAGAAGGGTGGCATGGAAAATCCGATTGATCCGCGTGGCCTCCGGGCCGGTGCCCGCCTCAGCCAGCCGATCGTTCAACACGTCCAATTCGTCCAACTCGACATCCGATGCCGCTCGCGCTGCAAGACGGGCTGCGGTGCCCTCAAGCACAGCGCGCATCTCATAGAGTTCCATCACCTCGGCGTAATCCAGGCTGCGCACCGTTGCACCTTGCCGGGGGATGTGCGTGACCAACCCGTCCGCTTCCAGCTGTCGGATCGCTTCACGCACAGGCGTGCGGCTGACACCCAGTCTCTCGGACAACTCAATCTCGCGCAGGCGTTCGCCGGGCAGCAGGCTACCATCACGAATCTCATCCAGCAGACGCTGATAAGTGGAATTTCCTTGTGGGCCGGGCTGTAACGGGTCGTCCTGAAGGGTCATCAAACGCTCACTTGTGTTATTGCGTCCAGTTGTATACATCTGGATACACAATGAGTCAACCGCACCGGAATCAACACTTTGCCCACCCAGATCAACGCACCCACTGCTGTGAAAAAACGGGCCGTGACCTTTGCGCTTGCATTGCTGGGTACCGGCGCATTTTGGGCTCTGAATTTGCCCTTGCCCTTTTTGTTCGGCCCCATGAGCGCCTGTCTGATTGCCGCCCTGGCGCACGCGCCGATGGAGGGCTTCGGGCAGGTCTCGGTGGCGGCGCGCACCATTTTGGGTGTCGCGGTAGGAGCTTCGATTACCCCTGCCCTGTTTGCCGAATTGCCGAAAATGGCCGCGTCGATTGCGCTGGTGCCGTTCTTTATCCTGCTGATCGCGCTGGTCGGCGTGCCGTTCTTCCGCAAGGTCTGGGGCTTTGACACCACAACCGCCTTCTACGCGGCCATGCCCGGCGGATTGCAGGACATGATCATCTTTGGGACCGAAGCCGGAGCGAACCCGCGCACCCTGTCCCTGATCCACGGCACGCGCGTGCTGATCATCGTGACGCTGGCCCCCCTTTTCCTGACAGTGTTCTATGACGCCGAACTGACCAACCCAATAGGAGAACCTGCGCGCGACCTGCCGGTACGCGAGTTGGCCTTGATGGTGCTGGCGGCCCTAATCGGCTGGAAAGGCGGCGAGCGCATTGGCCTGTTTGGCGCATCCATTTTGGGACCGATGATCCTGACGGCAGCTTTGTCCCTCGGGGACTTCATCCATACCCGCCCCCCGCGCGAGGCAATCCTGGCCGCGCAATTCTTCATCGGCTGCGGGATCGGTGTGAAGTTTGTCGGTGTCACCTGGGTGGAGTTGCGCAAGGTCGTGGCGGCGGGCTGCGCCTATGTGGTTGTTCTGGCTGTGCTGGCGGCGGCTTTTACCGTTGTCGTCACCTCGCTGGGTCTTGGTCAACCGGTCGAAGCGTTTCTGGCCTTCGCCCCCGGCGGGCAGGCTGAGATGACGGTTCTGGCTATCGTTTCAGGCGCGGATCTGGGCTTTGTAATCACTCACCATCTGACAAGGATTGTGCTGGTGATCATCGGTGCGCCTATCGCAGCCAATCTTATTCTTCGGTGGTCCAAACCTCGGGGTTGATCATGTGGATCGGAGCACCTTGGGCATAAGCATTCACCTGATCGAAGATGTCGGCAAATTGCAGGTCGAACTCATCCTCGGTCACGAAACCGATATGCGGCGTCGCAATCAGGTTGGGATGCGCCAGCAACGGATCGTTTGGGTCGGTCAGCGGCTCGGCATCGAAGACGTCAATCGCTGCTTTGCCGGGTCGACCGGTGTTGAGCGCCTCAAGCAACGTGCCCGGAGCAATCAGCCCGGCCCGCGAGGTGTTCACGAACAGCGCCCCCGGCTGCATCTGCGCGAAATCCGAAGCGGTGATGATCCCACGCGTGTCCGGTTTCAGGCGCACATGGACCGAGACAACATCACTGTCGACAAAAAACGCCTCTCGGCTCGGCGCGATTCTAGCGCCATCCGCCTGTGCACGTGACCGGCCTTTATCGGACGACCACCAGACTACATTCATCCCGAACGCCTCGGCGTAACCTGCAACCGCTCGGGCTATACGACCGTAGCCATAGAGCCCGAGCTGACGACCACGTAGGGTCTTGCCCACTCCGGCTTGCCAGTGCCCTGCCTTGACCGAGGCCATCTGCGCGGGCAAATCCCGCATCCCGGCCATGATCAGTGCCCATGTGAGTTCCGCTGCGGCATAAGACGGCATGCCGCCATGCATGTTCGAACACAGCAAAACACCCTGATCTGTGCAGGCTGGAACATCGACATGCGGATAGACGCTGCGCTGACTGATCAGTCGCAAGTTGGGCAGCTTTTCCAGCAAGGCGCGGGTGACTTTGGTGCGCTCGCGGAACAGCACCAGCGCCTGGGCCTCGCGCAAACGCTCGGCCAAGATATCTGTATCCTCGACATGATCCGTCCACACCGTCACCTCATGACCGGAGAGCTTCTCAAAACATGGTAAGCCACTCAGCGTGTCGAACCAATCATCCAGAATGTGTATTTTCATCGGCTTTCAATACTCTGCCCAGTGGTCAGTTTTCTTGGCGTCGGCACAAAATGCTGCGCGTCGAGGGCCGCCAGCGCATTTCGGACGCGTTCGCTTTGGTCCAGCAGATGGTTGAATTGCTCGTCGCACCCCGCAATTGGCGTTGGGTACTCGGCCATATCCCGCCGCAAGGCTGCCTGTGCCAACTTGAGCTCCTGACGCGCGATATCGAGGCATTCCGAATAATTGTCCATCGAGACCTCCTTTAATGTATACCATAGTATACTATTTCCAAGTTGCCCGATCAACTCCCCCGCCACACCGATTGCGGCACATATACATGCCCGTCCGCCAGTTTACGCGCAGTCCGCACAAGGCCCGCAGCATTCACTGTGAATCCTTGGTCGGTGGTGAAATCCACCAACACGTTGATCTTGCCCGAGGCGTGTTCCAGTATGACTTCAGCCGGGCTTGTCGTGGGGCGATCCAGCAAACCGTCCGCGACCGTGCCGGGCGTCAAGGCGCAGGACGCCATGCACTGCGCACCGGTTACAGCCATGGTCGGATGAGTCTTCCAGGGCATGAAGTACCGCACCGCAAGAGTTCCGCCCTCTCTGGCAGACGCGACAAGACCGAATTTGGGGGTCACCGATTTCGACACATCCCCCATCCCCATCCGTACCCCGGCTTCGATCCGAACGACCTCCATCCGGTCAAAAAAGGCGCGGTTGGCGTCCAACTCCTCGGCACTTTCATAGCCCGTCAGGCCAAAATCGGCGGCGCGGGCAATGGCCATAGGCATGGCGACATCCATGCAGGTCAGGTCAATGCCCTGAACCGTGTCGCGCAGGTTTCCGGTGGGCAGGAATGCGCCCGTGGCCGATCCCACAACGCCCACAAAACTCAGCTGCACCGGCGCAGACTGGCCGGGCACCCCGGCAATGCCCGTTTCACCCTCATAGGTAAGCCTTCCTCCGGGTGTCTGAACCCGGGCCACTACGCGGGCTCCGGTGTTTACCGCCCGGATACGGATTTCGGCCTCATCGCCCTGCGGTTCGAACAGTCCCATTTCGATGGCAGCCGGGGCGACGCCGGACAGGATGTTGCCACAAGTCGGTTTGAAATCGACCAACTTTTCCTCGACCGCAACCTGCGCGAAGAAATAGTCAATATCGGCCCAGTCGTCCTCACTGACCGATAGCATCGCGACCTTGGTGGTCACCGCTGCACCGCCGCCGATGCCATCGATATTCAACGATTGCCCGGCCCCGAGGGCGGCGATCAGCACATTGGCCAGTGTGTCCAGATCCTCGGGCAGGTCCGAGCGGCGGAAATACGGGCCCCGAGAGGTGCCGCCGCGCATGAAAATATATGGGATTGCTGTTTGGGTCATCGGGTGCCCCCCGACCAATGCGTTGTGGAGATTTCTTCGCCCGACCCTTTGCTCAGGCCGGGCTGCAACAGCGGGCCTGTCATTTCAGCGGCCATGGCAAACTGACCATGTCCTGCAACAGACCCGGCGGGAAATCGCGGTTCAGAGCACCCGCCATCAGGCACATGAACCCGATGCCGCAGGCGGCCAGAACCAGCGTCATCTGCCAACTGGCCCCGGCGCGAATGCGGAAGAACGCGATCAGGAAACCCAGCAATGCCAGGATGAAACCCACCACCCATGTCGCCGCGATCAGGCTTGCGAACCACGCCAGCGTGGACCACAAACCGTGGGGCGCACTGGCATCCTCACCCGCGATTTCCTTGTCGGCAAAGATCGCATCGCCCTCGGGCCGCCGCATCATCTGGATCAGCAGGATTACACAGCAGAACAGGGAAACGCTGCCGATCACCAGCGGGATGATCTTGTCGGTCATGTTGTAGTCGGGGATCAAGTTGGCATTGACCAAGGCCACGATCAGATAGGCCATGATCACCAGCAGAAAGACCAACGGCGCACGCTTTGTTCCGGCCTGAACGTCGCCCTCAGCCATGATCATCTTGGCCTGACGAATGCCCAGAATGACCGACACCACGGTAACCACGATCAGGATGATGACGATCGGGCTGAAGACATATTCCATGCCTTCACCAAAGCTCTTGCGGAAGCGGAACGATGCAATCTGAAATGCCTGATTGGTGAATTTCTCGACCGGGTTCGACAGCACGAACCCAATCAAAAAGGCCGGGCGCGACCAGTCGAAGCGGCGCAGGAAGATGCCGATCAGGCCAATCACGAACAGGGCCAGCAGATCTTCGAAGTTCTGACCAGACTGGAAGGCTGCGAAGCTGATCAGCATGAACAGGAACGGGGCCAGATAGGTGAAGCGGATTGTCGTCAGCTTGGCGATGCCACCCGAAGCCGCGATGCACAGGATGGTGCCCACGACATTGGCCAGCGCCAACAACCAGACGATGGAATAGGTGATGTCGAGATTGTCCTTGAGCATGCTCGGACCAACCTCGATATCCCCCGAGCCCAGCAGCGCAACAGCGCCGATGAAGATCGCCATCGAGCCGGAGCCCGGGATGCCGAACAGCAGCGTTGGCACCAGCCCACCGCCTTCCTTGGCGTTGTTCGAGCTTTCCGGCCCGATAACGCCGCGCACTTCGCCTTTGCCGAAGTTGCTTTTGTCCTTGGTGGTTTGAACCGAATGGCCGTAGGCGATCCAGTCGACAACCGATCCACCGAGACCGGGAATGACGCCTACAATCACGCCAATGATCGAACATCGGACCGACAGCCAGATATTCGCCGCCCAGTCCTTCACACCGTCCAGCCATCCGGCACCCAGAGACGCCCCTTTGGCGATGGACCTGTCTTGCCGCAGCAACGAGACGATCTCGGGTACCGCAAAGATGCCCAACCCCACGATGACCAGTTTCAGTCCATCGGTCAGATACGGAATGTCATAGGTCGCCATCCGCAGCGAGCCGCCCGCGTCGGCCTCACCAATCGTGCCGACCATCAGACCCAGCCCGGCAGCAGCCACGCCTTTCAGGGGGATACGCCCGGCCAGGATGGCAACCATCGACAAGCCGAGAATAGTGATCATCAACATCTCGGGCAGACCAAAGGCCAGCACGATGGGACGCGCGATCAGGATGAACATGGTCAGGAAGGTCGCGCCCACCAGACCTCCGAACAGCGACGAGGAAAAGGCTGCCGACAGCGCCCGCGCGGCCTCGCCCTTTTTCGCCATGGGGAAGCCATCAAGCACCGTGGCCTGCGAGGCCGAACTGCCGGGGATGCCCATCAGGACGGACGCAAAAGTGTCCGAGGTGGGCACCACCGCGACCATTCCGATCATCAGGGCCAGTCCCAGGATCGGGTCCATTCCGAACATGAAAGGCAGAAGCAGGGACAGACCGGCAATGCCGCCGAGCCCCGGAAAGACGCCCACAGCCAATCCCATGACGACGCCAAGCACGAGATAGCCCAGAACGATGGGCTGCAGGATCAGACCCCACGCATCACCAAGCGCAGGTAGAGCGGTGGCGAAAACCTCCATAGCGGCCGCCTTTCATAAATTGTCTTGTGTACGGAAAGGCGCGCGCCCTGCGTTGGGCACGCGCTGCGGCGTGTCGGCTTAGTTCAGCTCGACGCCGTAGGCTTCTTTTAGCCAAGCCAGGACGTATTTCTTGGCATTGTCGCCGACATTGGTCGCTGTTTGCAGTGCCGATTTCGAGCTATCGCCGACGAACACTGGGTACTTGCCCACGCGTTTGGAGGAGATCTCGGCGAAATCGCCGCGCTCAGTCACGGCCTGGAAGGCCGCGGTATAGGCATCTACGACTTCCTGAGGCGTGTCACCCGGCAGGAAAGCCAGCTTCTGCACCGGGAAACCCGCAACAAAAAAGGCCTTCCACGCATCCCATGCCTCACCACTGGTTTCGCAACCATCGGTGGCCTCGCAAACCTCCTTGAAAGTCGGAATGTCCGGGAAAGTCGGATCACGCACGATATTACCATCGGCATCCAGTGCACCCCAAGTCATCATCGGCACGGCCTGACCGGCTTCGACCAGCGGGACTGAACCGCCCAGATAGCCAGAAGAGGTCTGATAATCGATGTTGGCTTCACCACGTTCGAACATCAGACGGCCGTCACCACGGCCCTTGATGCCGAAAACCGGTTCAACATTCATGCCCAACATCTGCCATGCCAGCAGTGGGACAAGGTCCAGACGGGTTGCGCCCTGCGAACCGTAGATGAAACTGGTGTCTTTCAGAGCATTCGCCGAGCCATCAAACTTGGCACCATCCTCGGCATTCAGATAGGCAACACCGCCGGTTCCGGACGCCATGACCGGGATCCAGTCGTTATACTCGTAGCGCACACGCGGGTCGCTCAAAAGATAGGGAAACTGGGTCGAACCGGATGTGCCGAACAGCAGCGTGCCGTCATCGTGGTTTTGCTCCTGAAACCAATTCGCGCCTTTGGTCGAGCCAGCGCCCGGCATGAATTTGACCACAACAGTCGGCTGACCCGGCAGCGCCTCGGACAGAAGCGGTGCAAAGAAGTTAGCCCATTTGGCGGACCCGCCCGTTTCCGAGAACGGGATTACCCATTCGATGGTCTTGCCTGAAAAATCGACCTCGGCAGCTGCAGGCGCGGCAAGTCCGGCGGCGGCGATCAGCCCCACGACAGCGCGACGGGTGAATTTGGAAATGGCCATTGGTTCCTCCCTGTTGACCAGACAACCACGTCAGCGCCCTCCGCGCCACCGTGATCGCAAATAGAACTGTGGGGTTGATTCCCCTTCCCATCTGGCAATCATGGAACGCCAACCTTGCGTGAAACTTGCAGGAGACCCGATGCGGATTGTCATCGTCGAGGATAATGAGACCCTCGCCAACGCCATTGCCTATCGCCTGCGGGATCGGGGCCATGCCGCTGATGTGCTGACAGACGGCGACGCGGCCGATCTGTATCTGGAGCAGGAAGGCGCAGACCTGATCGTTCTGGACATCAACCTTCCCGGTCGGTCCGGGCTTGAGATCTTGCGGTCCTTGCGCAACCGCGGTGACAGCGCCCCCGTCATTCTGCTGACCGCACGCACCGAAACCAGTGATCGAGTCTCGGGTCTGGACATGGGCGCCGATGATTATCTGGTCAAACCTTTCGAGATGGACGAGCTTGAGGCCCGTATCCGCGCCCTGTCCCGCCGCAAGCAACTGGACTACGGCGCGCGCGAGATCATCGGAGACCTGGAATTTGACCGCACCGCACGGCAGGTCAGCGCAAACGGTCAGGTGCTAGATGTGCCACGCCGGGAAATGGCCGTGCTTGAATGCCTGCTGGAACGGCGCGGCAGGATTGTCCCCAAAGGCCATCTGACTGATTATGTCTACGGCGTGGGTGCAGATGTCGATGACTCTGCCGTTGAACCGCATGTATCGCGGTTGCGCAAGCGGCTTCAGAACCTTGGTATCCGGATCAAGACGGCGCGTGGCCTAGGATACCTGCTTGAGGTGCAGAAGTGATCAGGCATGGTTCGCTCAGACTTAGACTGTTCATTCTGATCCTGACACCGTTGGTGTTGCTCGCAATCCTGCTTGGATATTGGCGCTACACAGTTGCCCAGCAAACGGCGCGAGAGCTTTTTGACGACAGCCTGTTATCCGCCGGTCTGGCGATTTCACGCGATGTGGCAGTTTCAGAAGGCGATGCCTTGTCGCCCACCACGCGTAGCTTGATCCGCGATGCATCGGGTGGAGAGATTTTCTATCACGTAACCGGACCCGGCGGTATCTACGTAACCGGGTACGCATATCCCCCGGCCTCAGCAAACCCGTCGAAGCAGGAGGTTTACCAACCGCGATTTTTCGAGGCGGTATATCGTGACGAACCCGTGCGTGTGCTGAAAATGACCGAACGGGTCACACTGGATAATCTGGTGGGGGATGCGACGGTCACGGCCTGGCAACGCATTGCGGACCGCAATGCCTTTGCCAATGAGTTGTCGATCCGCGCGGCGATCCTGATGGGTATCCTGCTGGCCACCCTTGCCTTTGTCGTCTGGTTCGGCGTCGCGCGCGGCCTGCGGCCGTTGCTGGATTTGCAGGACGCCATTGACCTGCGCTCACCCGACGACCTCAGCAAGATCAAACGCCCGGTCCCGGTCGAAGTCCATGGCATTGTCCGAACGTTGAACCGACTGTTTGGGCAGGTCGAACACAGCATCAACGCCCATCAGGTGTTTATTTCAGAAGCTGCACATCAGCTGCGAAATCCGGCAGCCGCGGTCCAGTCCATGGCCGAGGCATTGCGAGATGCAAAAACGGATGAGGACAAGGACCAACGCATTGTCGAGCTTGTGACAGCGGCAAAGAATTCGGCCACGGTGGCCGAGCAGCTTTTGTCGCTGGAACGACTGCGGCAGCCCACGCATCAGGATCAGATGGATAAGATTGATTTCCGCTTAATCGTGGAAGAGGCTTGTGCAGAGATGGGCGCACACATCCTCGCAAAAGGGATCGATTTTGAGGTCACGATGCCGGACTCGGCAATCATGGTATCAGGGGATCAGGTCTTTTTGACTGAGGCCATCAAAAACCTGCTGGACAACGCGGTTAAGCACGGTGGCGCTAAGTTGAGCCGAATTTCAGTTGCGCTGCGCTGTGATGGCGGGCACGTCAATCTTACTGTGGCCGATGACGGAACAGATCTTTCGCCTGACCAAAGCGAAGCAGCGTTCAGTCGGTTTTCGCAGCTGGAGCATTCCGAAGGCAGCGGTTTGGGGTTGTCAATCGTCTCTGAAGTGGCAAAGCGCCACGGAGGGATGGTCGCAATCAACCAAGTCGAAAAGGGAGCGAGCGTTACACTTGAGCTTCCTATAGCTCGGTAAATCGTTTCGAGTTCTACTAGGAACCCGAAGAAACTGTCCGTCATCAGAGGTTTTGGACCTGGGAGCTGTCTGATCTAAGAGAGTATCTGGCTCATCTGGTTGGATCGATTATGCGGCGGATTTGCGGTGAAGCAAGCGCTTGGTTTCGATGGTCTTTCGTTTGATCCTTTCTCGTTGTTTCAAAATAGTCTGGCCTCGTCCGAAGTAGACGTCAGCGGGCGTGAGGTTTTGCAGGCTTTCGTGGCATCGACGGTGATTGCAATGCTCGACGAAGGCGTCAATCTACTGCGTGAGATCTCCAGGCAGATAGTAGTTTTCCAACAGGATGCGGTTCTTGAGGGTCTTATGCCAGCGCTCGATCTTGCATTGGGTTTGCGGATGATATGGCGCACCACGCAGGTGATCCATTTGCTGATCTTCCAGCCAACCGGCCAGTTCGCCGGAAATGTAGCTGGACCCGTTGTCACTGAGCAGACTCGGCTTGTGCAGCACGGTTGCCTGATCACAGCCTGACGCCTGTGGCGCCAAGTCCAGCGTGTCTGTCACATCCTCAGTCTTCATCGTCGTACAAAGCTTCCATGCAATGACGTATCAGCTGTAGTCGTCCAGGATCGTACTGAGATAGAGCCAGCCCCAACCGATGACCTTCAAATATGTGAAGCCTGTCTGCCAAAGCCCGTTCGGCCTTGCTGTCTTGTCCCGGGACTCATCCGCAGCGGACAGAACCACATAAGCCGGGCTGGTGATCAGATCGTAGGACTTGAGGATACGATAGACCGAAGCCTCTGACACAAAGTACTTTTCCGTGTCGGTGAAGCGCACGGCGAGCTCGCGAGGCGATAGATCGCTTTCCTTCAGAGCCAGATTCCTGATCTTCTCGCGCACGGGCGAGGGAATGCGGTTCCAGATCCGTGACGGCGTTGGGCGACGATCTTCAAGCGCCTCAGGGCCACCGACGAGATATCGGTCGTACCAGCGATAGAAGGTGGTCTTCGGAATGCCCAGCTTTTCCAAAGTGCGTTTGGTCGGCAGATGCGATTGCTCAACCAAGCGGATGATTTCCAGTTTTTCGGATGCAGCCCTCTCATCGCTGCAAGCAGCGACTGCAGGGTGACAGATATCTCATTCGTCGTCGTCCCCATCCGCGATCATGCTTTTTTTGAGCAGGCGCAGTTCCAGGGCCTGTTCTGCCACAACTTCATTAAGATCGCGGGCTTCACGGTGCAGGTCTTTGAACTCGGTCGATGTCGCGGCACGTGCCGTGTCACCTGCCAGCCGCTTCTTGCCGCCTCCAGGAACTGTTTGGACCAGCTGTAGTAGAGGCTCTGTGCAATGCCTTCACGGCGGCAGAGCTTGGCAATGCTGTCCTCACACTTCAGGCCGTCCAGCACGATCCTGATCTTCTCTACTGCGGAATACTGTTTGCGGGTCGCTCGGCGAGTGTCCTTAACGACCTTCTCGCCGTGGCTCTGCTTGGTTCCGGTCATGCGCTATGTTTGATCCACTGGATCAAACGCTTAACGCTTTGACCTATCTCATCTCCACTCCTTGGCGGTTACGATGAGCCAGAAACTCTCTCTTATCAAATCAACCTAAACTGCCCCATTGGCGCTGACGTCAGACAAGAGCTTCACCTGGCGCGGTCATCGGCGTCCCCGCCTGTACCGCTCAACCATTTCAGTCTAGTTTGGTTATGGATCCGTTTCTTCATCTGGCCAAAAATATCCCGGAGCACGAGGCAGAACCTTGCAAACTCCTTCACGATCTTGCCGCCGGGTCTTTTCTGCGCGATAGGTTGCGACAAGGCATCGGAGGTTCGCGCATGAAAATCGCCACGTTCAACATCAACGGCATCAAGGCGCGGGCCGAAGCCCTGCCCCGCTGGTTGGATGAAGCGCAACCGGATGTCGTGCTGCTGCAGGAAATCAAATCGGTGGACGAGAACTTTCCTCGCGTGTTGTTCGAGGATCGCGGATACAACGTTGAAACCCACGGACAGAAAAGCTTCAACGGCGTGGCGATTTTGTCGAAACTGCCGCTGGAGGACATCACGCGCGGGTTGCCCGGCGATGCCGATGACGAACAGGCCCGGTGGATCGAGGCGACGGTCGTGGGCAAACGGGCGCTGCGCATTTGCGGTTTGTACCTACCCAACGGCAACCCGGTGCCGGGACCGAAATATGAGTACAAACTGGCGTGGATGGAGCGCTTGTACGCCCGCGCGCATGCATTGCTGGCATCGGAAGAACCGGCGCTGATGGCTGGAGATTACAACATCATACCGCAAGCCGAGGATGCCAAGCGACCGGAAGCCTGGCGCGAAGACGCGTTGTTTCGCCCTGAAAGCCGCGCGGCGTATCGCAAAATCCTGAATTTGGGATTCACAGAAGCATTTCGCGCTCGCACGCAGGGACCCGGGCACTATTCGTTCTGGGACTATCAGGCAGGGGCCTGGAACAAGAATGACGGCATCCGGATCGATCATTTTCTGATGACCCCGCAAGCCGCCGATTTATTGCTGGACTGCCGGATCGATTCCGAGGTGCGGGGACAGGAAAAGCCGTCGGATCATGTGCCGGTCTGGGTCGAGATGGACCTCTGATCCGCTCAGGCCGTCGCGTCGTAGCCGTAAATCCATTCGTAGCGGCGACTGAGCTTTGGACCGAGCGTACTCAGCGCCAGTTGTGCGGCCAGACGCATTGGCCCGCCGAGGTGAAAGTTGCGCGCATTTGCTGCCGCCGCAGCTACCACCCGTCTGGCGCGTTTCGCTCTGGTGGCTTCGTAAGCGGCGAGCGCTTGGGGGACGCTGTTTTCGGTTTCGAACGAGCGGGCCAACACCCAGGCGTCTTCCAGCGCAAGGCAGGCGCCCTGCGCCATGAACGGAAGCGTTGGATGCGCCGCGTCGCCCAGCAGGGCCATGTATCCGTTCTGCCACAGGGGCGCGACCGGGCGCAGGAACAAAGCCCAAAGGAACGTTTCCTGCACCTCGCCGAGCATCTCGGCGACCTCGCCGCCAAAGTCGTGAAAGCGCGCGCGCAACTCATTGGGATCGCCCCGCCGTTGCCAGCCCTCCTCGCGCCAGTCAGAGCGCTCCTCGACGGCCACAATGTTCATCAAGGCGTGATCGCGCAGGGGATAGAGCACAACATGGCGGCGCGGACCCATGGTGAGGCTGGCGCGTGTCCGGCCCGGGTCGCCGGTCCAGGGAATTGTCGCGCGCCACGCCACCTGGTGGGTGAATTCGGGTGTTTCCCGGCCAACCAACCCGGTCCGCAGACGGCTGCGACCGCCATCGGCGGCGATGACACAATCCGCCTCGATCCGCGCACCGCCTTCCACTTCGAGCGTCGCGGCTTTTCCCTCGGCCCGGGTCGAAACAACGGTTGTCCCGAGGTCGATTCCAACACCCTGGCGAACCGCCGCATCGCGCAGCAGCTCAATCAGGTCGGCGCGGTGATAGTAATAGGTCGGCCCCGCTTTCGGCTGAGGTAGTTCGGTGATCCGCCTGCCAGCGCGAAAGTCCCGCACGACCGTGCCCTGGGATCGCACTCCGCCCTGCGGAACATCGCCTTCGACGCCGAGAGCGCGCAGAACCGCGATACCGTTCGCACTGATCTGCAGCCCGGCCCCGACTTCGGCAATCTCTGATGCCTGTTCCAGAACGCGAACCGAAGCACCCCTTTTTCGCAGGGCAATCGCGGCGGCAAGGCCGCCAATACCGGCGCCAGCAACACAGATTTTCAAGCCGTTGATATCCATGCGCACGGCATAACGGAAAAACGCCGGAGCGAAAGGCCCCGGCGTTCATTCTGTCGAAGATGGCTCAGCGATCAATCGTCGCGGTGCACCTTTTCACGACGCTCATGCCGTTCCTGCGCTTCCAAGGTCATGGTCGCGATCGGTCGGGCATCAAGCCGCTTGAGCGAAATCGGATCACCGGTCACTTCGCAATACCCGTATTCGCCCTCGTCGATCCGGCGCAATGCGGATTCGATCTTGGCCACAAGTTTGCGCTGACGGTCGCGGGTCCGCAGCTCCAGCGCGCGATCGGTTTCCTCGCTTGCACGGTCTGCAACGTCGGGAATGTTGCGGGTATTCCCCTGAAGCCCTTCGATCGTGTCGCGGCTTCCCGCCAAAAGTTCACTTTTCCAGTTCAGCAGCTTGCGGCGGAAATACTCAAGCTGGCGTTCATTCATGAAAGGTTCATCTTCGGCCGGACGGTAATCTTCCGGCAGAAAAACTTCCTGCTTCATATCTGCTCCCTCAGCATGGCCGGAAACGTCGGTCATTCTTGCTTCACCTGACATTCGGCTCTCCCCTTCTGCGGTGCGTTTATCCGACGGAACGAGGAATGTCACTACACAAACACTGCGATATCCGACCAAACGATTAACTCGTCTAAATATGAGACATCTTGCAGAAGAACCTAGTTTTTCTGTGGAGTTCGTCTGTCAATTTTGAGGCACCCGGACACCCGCTGCCAACCGAGGCGCGAATCACGGCGCCACGGCGACAACCGGAAGGCAGGCGACCATCCGCGACCCGGCGTCGGGCTTGTCAATTGCCGCGCCCGCGAGTAACCCGGTGGCGACAACGCATTCTCCGCCCCGGCCAATTTACGAGAGTTTCATGACCGCACGTTTTCAAGGAACCGCAGAATATGTGGCGACCGACGACCTGAACATCGCCGTGAACGCCGCCGTTACGCTGGAACGGCCCTTGCTGGTCAAAGGCGAACCCGGAACCGGCAAGACCGAACTGGCCAGGCAAGTGGCGAACGCGCTTGGGCTGAAAATGATCGAGTGGAACATCAAGTCCACCACGCGGGCGCAGCAGGGACTGTATGAATATGATGCGGTCAGCCGGTTGCGCGACAGTCAGCTGGGCGATGAACGGGTTCACGACGTCGGCAACTATATCAAAGAAGGAAAACTGTGGCAGGCATTCGAGGCCGACGAAAAGGTTGTGCTGCTGATCGACGAGATCGACAAGGCCGACATTGAGTTCCCGAATGACCTGCTGCAGGAACTCGACAAGATGGAGTTCCATGTCTACGAGACCGGCGCGACAATCCGGGCCAAACACCGCCCAATCGTTATCATCACCTCGAACAACGAAAAGGAACTGCCTGACGCATTCCTGCGCCGCTGCTTCTTTCACTACATTCGTTTTCCGGACGAAACGACGATGCGGCGGATTGTCGAAGTACATCACCCCGGCATCAAGGAGGCATTGCTGACAACGGCACTGACCCAGTTCTATGAAATTCGCGAAACATCGGGGCTGAAAAAGAAACCCTCAACCTCGGAAGTGCTGGACTGGCTCAAACTGTTGCTGGCCGAGGATCTGAGCGCCGAAGATCTCAAGCGTGACGGGGCAAATGCCCTGCCGAAACTGCACGGGGCGCTGCTGAAGAACGAGCAGGACGTACATCTGTTCGAGCGTCTGGCCTTCATGGCTCGGGGACAACGCTAGGCGGCAAATGCCGCGTTTGCGGCCCCTGCCCGCTTGCCTTCACCGGACCGGAATGCGACCATGCGGCTTGTCGTGACCGGTGCAGGCTGGTCGAAACCGTGCAACACCGGGGAAATAAAAGCGTGACCAGTGAACTCGTCATCCGGGACTTGCGCCAAACGGACCGGCCCGAATGGGGCGAGCTGTGGCGGGACTATCTGGCGTTCTACAAGACCTCGGTCCCCGAGGACGTCTATGAGACCACCTTTAAGCGACTTTTGGGCGACGATCCGCAAGACTTCTCATGCTTCGTGGCCGAGCTTGACGGGCGGCTGATTGGCCTTACCCATTACCTGTTTCACCGCCACGCGTGGAAGATCGAAAACACCTGCTACCTGCAGGACCTCTATGCCCGCCCCGAAGCGCGCGGCACCGGGGTCGGCCGCGCCCTGATTGAGGCAGTCTATGCCGAGGCCGACCGCCAGCGCGCGCCCTCGGTCTATTGGCTAACGCAGGATTTCAACGAACCCGCACGTAAGCTGTATGATCGCGTGGGCAAGCTGACCCCGTTCATAAGGTACAACCGCCCGTGATCCGCCGCGCCGCCCTCATATTGGCCACGACCCTGGCCGGCTGCAGCACCCTCCCGACGCAGGATGTCGCCACGCGCACGCAGGTTGCAAGCAGTGTCCTGCCGCCGATGAAAAGTTTTTCGACGGCGCAACCCAAGGCGCCTTCACGGTCGAATGCCAATATCGCGGCGGATTTCCTGTCGTTGCATTTCGAGTTGGAAAGCGGGCGTGAACTGCCCATGTTCACCCGCTTTGAAACGCCGATCACCGTGCGCGTAACCGGATCACCGCCCCCGACCATGAACACCGATCTGGACCGCCTGCTGGTGCGATTGCGACGTGAAGCCGGGATTGATATTCACCGCACGGCTGAAAGCAATGCGAACATCACCATCGAGGCCGTCAGCCGTGACCAGATCCACCGCGCGCTTCCACAAGCCGCGTGTTTTGTCGTTCCCAACGTCTCCAGCCTTGCCGAATACCGCCGTGACCGGCGCAGCCCCAAGACAAACTGGTCAACCCTGACCAAGCGCGAGCGGCTGGGCATTTTCATCCCCTATGACGTCAGTCCGCAAGAGGTAAGGGATTGCCTGCACGAGGAACTGGCACAGGCGCTGGGGCCGCTCAACGATCTCTACAGGTTGCCGGATTCGGTCTTTAACGACGACAATGTTCACACGGTTCTGACCGGGTTCGACATGCTGGTTCTGCGCGCGACCTATGCGCCGGAATTGCGCAGCGGCATGGGGCGCGGACAGGTCGCCGCCACCCTGCCCGGAGTGCTGAGCCGTCTCAATCCGAGCGGGGATTTCGTCCGCTCCACCACATATTACGAAACACCGCGCAGCTGGATTGATGCGGTGCAGATTTCGCTGGGGCCGAATGCAGATCCATCGCAACGGCGCCGTGCGGCCAACCGGGCGGCCACGATCGCCGAACAATCCGGATGGCACGACCAGCGTCGCGCCTTTCCGCACTACCTTATCGGGCGGATGATTCAACTGGACGATCCCGAACAGGCGCAGCTTCACTATGGGACCGCACTGCACTTTCTGTCGCAAACTCCGGACACCGAACTGCACCGGGCCTATGTCGTGGCGCAAACTGCGGCATTTGCGATCTCGCAGGGTGATGGGGCCACGGCGCTGCGCCAGGTCAATCCCAGCATAGAAGTCACGGCCCGCGCCGAGAATGCCGCAATGCTGGCAACGCTGATGATGCTCAAGGCCGAGGCGCTGGATCTGACCGGAAAGCCGGATCAGGCCCGTGCGCTCAGACTGGACAGTATCGGATGGGCGCGGTACGGGTTCGGCTCGGACTGGGAGGTTCGCTCGGTGATGGAAGACATCGCGCTCCTGAACCCCCGTAACAGGTTGGGCGGATAAGAAGATATGATCGTTTTGGCGTTGGCCGTGCTTGGGGCAATCGTGGGGGGCGTGACGGCCCGCAAGCGCAATGGAAGCCGGGCGGATATCGCCCAATATGCCGCCGGATACGCGATTGCGTTTGCGTTGCTGGGAATGATCACGACACTGGCGGTTCACAGATTCATGGTTTGACGCGATGTTCCTACCCTTTTTCGAAAACCTCAGGAAAGCCGGTATTCCCGTATCCCTACGCGAATACCTGACTTTTCTCGAAGGGATGAAGCGGGGTCTGGCAACCTATGACGTCGAAGCGTTCTATTTTCTTGCCCGCACCTCGATGGTGAAGGACGAGCGCAACATCGACAAATTCGACCGCGCCTTTGCCGCCAGTTTCAAGGGGCTTGAAGAAATCGGATTCGAACAGGTGCTGGAGGCCGTGAATATCCCCGCCGACTGGCTGGCGAAGATGGCCGAGAAACATCTGAGCGACGAGGAAATGGCCGAGATCGAAGCACTTGGCGGGTTCGAAAAGCTGATGGAGACGCTGAGCGAGCGTCTCAAGGAACAGCAGGGCCGCCATCAGGGCGGCAACAAATGGATCGGCACGGCGGGAACTTCGCCTTTTGGCGCTTATGGTTACAATCCCGAAGGTGTGCGGATCGGGCAAAAGGAAAGC
Organism: Ruegeria sp. AF8; assembly: GCF_056541825.1. Classification (NCBI taxonomy): domain Bacteria; kingdom Pseudomonadati; phylum Pseudomonadota; class Alphaproteobacteria; order Rhodobacterales; family Roseobacteraceae; genus Ruegeria; species Ruegeria sp. AF8. Next base: position 142,495 of record NZ_JBQFYW010000002.1, read on the forward strand.
CGCCATCAGCGCGCCGTCAAGGTCTGGGACAAGCGCGAGTTCCGCAATCTTGACGACACGGTCGAACTGGGCACCCGCAACATCAAGGTGGCGCTCAAACGCCTGCGCCGCTGGGCGCGCGAAGGTGCGGCGATGGAGCTTGACCTCAACGGCACCATCCGCGCCACCGCCGAACACGGCTATCTCGACGTCAAGGAACGCCCCGAACGCCATAATGCGGTCAAGGTGATCCTGTTTCTGGATGTGGGCGGCTCAATGGACCCGCATATCAAAGTCGTGGAAGAGCTGTTCTCGGCCGCCCGCGCCGAGTTCAAGCATCTGGAATATTACTATTTCCACAACTGCCTTTATGAAGGGGTCTGGCGTGACAACCGCCGCCGCTGGGACCAGCAGACCCCCACCCATGAGGTACTGCGCACCTATGGGCCGGATTATAAATGCATCTTTGTTGGTGACGCATCGATGAGCCCCTACGAGATCGCGTATCCGGGCGGTGCGAACGAGCATTGGAATCAGGAGGCCGGGCAGGTCTGGCTGGAACGTGCCCGCGAACAATGGTCATCGAACCTGTGGATCAATCCGGTACCTGAAAAATACTGGGACTACACCCATTCCATCGGCATGGTCCGCGAGATTTTTCAGGATCGCATGGTGCCAATGACGCTGGCCGGGTTGGAACAGGGGATGCGTGAACTGACCCGCTGATCGCCGCCAAGGATTTACTGATCGATTCTCAAGCTCTCCAGCAGCGACGGCACCCCCGAACCGGATTCGGGAAGCTCGATATCCAAAAGTACCTCTCGTCTTGCCGGGATCTCTCCGTTTCGTCCGGAAAACAGCACCATGCGATGCGGGCGATGTGTCGTTTCCAGATAGAGGTAGGTCGGCTGGCTGTTCTGATAGTTGCCGGTCACCATTTCCGCATCAAGCCGGAATTCCAGCTGGCGATTGCTGTTGGCCGCCTCGACCACGGCACGCGCTTGTTCCTCGGTCACCGGAATTTCGGTGACCTGCGGAAAAAACGTGTTGCTCATGCTGAAGCTTATCGGCAGCGTCTGGAAATTCTGATTATGGGCGTTGAAGTTCTGAACCGGCAGAACTTTTCTCACCGGATCATAATTTCCAATCTGCAGGGACCCGCCAAAGGTCATCATGGTGGGGCCGCGGGTATCACCGAATTCGGCCAAAATCTGCTCTGCGGTTTTTCGCGGTTGCGCACCGCTGTTTACATATGACTGAGCCATGAATTCGGCGGCAGCGTCGCTGTCGGTCAAGGTTCCGACCGCGCGCACGAAATCCTCACCGCCGGAAATCGCTTGCCGCAGATACTCCGCCACCTGATCTGCCTTTGCCTGACGTTCCGCCAGAGCAGGGGTGTAGTCAAACAGGATCTGCGTCAGCCCCGCGTCGGCAAAAAGGGCGATCTGTTTCAGTTCTGTGTTTTGCGCCGCCGGTTGATAGGAACCATGTTGTTCGAGCGAGGGCGGCAAATCAGGCGTGATCTGTGCGAAAATCGCCAGATACAGGCGATTGTCGTTTCGCTGGCGCAAATAGTCATCCAATTGCCGGGCCTGATCAACGCTGGCGACGAGTTCATTCGGCAGCACGATCCCGTCAAATGCGTTTGACACCTGCATGGTTCTCCAGCGGGGCGCATTGTAACCGCGTAATTGTTCGCCGTTCAGCGGGAAAGAGCCCGTGTTGAAATCATATTCTCCGAGCTGCATGGGAACCGAATGGTACACATTGATCGGGCCCGTCTGGCGGCGCGTGTCCAACCCCTGCGCCAACTGTGTGCGCACGCGGTTCGCCAGATCCCGGCGCTCGAACACGGACCATTGGTGGACCCGCTTGTTGGCCAGCGGTCCCTGAAATTGCTGATACTCAACCGGCGTCAACATGCGTTCCGCGATCTCGACGGCCAATTCGTCGTTCTGAACGATCTCGGGCCGTTCGGCGAATGCGCGCGCGGCCAGAGCGCGCGACCAGATATCGTCATGATTGAGTGGCACATATCCGCGAACCGATTTCACCGGCCCGAATACGCCCGCGAATTGTTCGAAGCCTAGTCCCGGCTTGATCGAAGGTTTTGCCGTTTGGGCCTTTTTCGGCTTTTCCGGAACAGGTGCTTTCTGCCCGGTCTGCTCAGCCGCAGTTTCTGCGGCCTCGGGTTCTTCGGGCGGATCCAGTTGCCACCCATCCTTTCGATGCACCGTGAAGGAATAGCGCACGCCACGGTCCTCGCCCGCAACTGACAGCATCTCGACCTCGGGGCAGCTTTGCGCCAGCCCTTTTGCCATCTGAGATACGATCCGGTTCACCTGTGTACGATCCTTGGCAAACAGCGTAGCCGCCGAACCTTCGAGTTTGAATTCGGGCGGCTCGGAACACTCTATCGACGATGGCGCGGACAGCGTCAGTTCCCCTTCCGAGATTTCGATGCGCTCCTGCGCCGGCGATATCGTCGCTGAAAATACCAATATTGAAAGAGCTGTTCCGCCCCTGCACCAAGAACCCATAACCGTTTTCCCAAGAAATTGTTTTCTTTGATTGTGCGGGCGAGCCTCTGTTTGTCAAGAATTTGGATTTCGCTATGGCCCGGTCGCCAATTGGACCGCTTGCCGGATCGGCCCGTCTGCCCCATATCTAACCCATGCTTCGTGTTACTCCGATCCTGCTGGCCCTGCTTTATGCCATTGTGATGTACCGGATTTCGGTCTGGCGCACGCATCGGGAACTGGATGCCAAATCGACCGAGCTTGCCGATCCGGCCCTGAAGAGGATGACTGACCGGTTGGCCGCCGCGCTCGATCTGGCGCGGATTCCGGTCTACATCTACGAAATCGACCCGGTAAACGGGCTTGCGGCTCCCGACGGACGGATATTTATCACCCGCGGCTTCTATCGCAAGTTCGGCACCGGAGAAGTGTCGGCCGAGGAAATGGCAAGCGTCATCGCGCATGAACTGGGGCACGTCGCCCTCGGTCACGCAAGGCGGCGGATGATCGATTTTTCCGGCCAGAATGCCCTGCGAACCGTGTTGATCATTTTTTTGAACCGCTTCGTTCCCCTGATCGGTGTATGGATCGCCAATGGCCTGACTGCTTTGCTGGCCTCGCGCCTGTCCCGGGCAGATGAGTATGAAGCGGATGAATATGCCGCCGCGTTGCTGACCAAAGCCGGGATCGGGATCGGACCGCAGAAATCGCTGTTTCGCAAACTCGAAGACCTGACCCAGCAGCGCGCGGGCGTGACGCCCGCATGGCTGATGAGCCACCCCAAGACCGACGAGCGGATCGCTGCGCTGGAAAAACTTGAGCAGCGCTGGGAAACGATTGGCTGAGGCTCAGCCGTTCATATCATCGGAAACAAACTCAGGCAGAAGACGCAAGCGCCTTGCCCAGCCTCGGAAGGCGCGCCTTTTTCATAAGCCCTCGCAATGTCCATTGATCGCCGGAAAGACGATTGGCCTCGGCCAGAACCCGGCTGGCCACCTCTGACAGACCTTCCGGATCGTCGCACCAGAACCCGTGCAACAACGCATCGGGGTCGATCCGGTCCAGCCCTTCCTCGGCAAGGATATGCTTTGGAAAATCGCGGGCATTGACGGTGACGATGGCATCGGCGGACCCCGAAACCGCGACGGCCAGCACGTGGATATCGGCGCTATCCGGCAGCCATAGCCGCTTTTCCACCCCCGGTGCCGGTGGCAGTTCCGAATGCGGCCAGGCCGCCCGGGTCAAGGCGATTTCGCCTCGTGCCTGTGTCTCGCCCCCGGGACCCAGCTTGCGTGCTGCCCGCGCCCATTCTTCGAGAATGCGGGCAGACCAGAGCGGTGTGAAATGGCCAAGGCCGGCGGCGCCGAGCAGCATCTCGCGCATGACCGTGGGGTAGATCACGCAAGTGTCGAGGACAGCCTTCACAGTCTGAAAAACACCGCTTTGAGGTAGCCGCTTTCGGCCAATTGCGGCAATTGCGGGTGATCCGGTCCGGCAAAGCCCGTATGAATCAGTTGCGCCTGCCGTCCGGCCCGACCAACCCCACGCGCCGAGGCATCCCGGAAACGGCTCAGATCGGCGGCATGAGAGCAGGAGCACAGGCCCAGATAGCCCCCCGGCGCGACCAGCGGCGCCGCCAGCCGCGCGACACGCTCATAGGCGCGCAGACCAGCATCAAGGGCCTGTTTCGACGGCGCGAACGCAGGCGGATCGCATATCACCACATCGAATTGAGCGCCTTCTTCGCCCAAGGCCGTCAGAACCTCGAACGCATCGCCCTGCCGGGTCGAGAATCTGTCGCCAAATCCGGATGCCTCGGCCCCCGCAACGGCCAGATCCAGCGCAGCGGCCGAGCCGTCGATCGACAGCGCCCGCGCGGCACCACCTGCCAGCATGGCATGGGCGAAACCGCCAACATGGCTGAAAACATCCAGAACCCGCGCCTGCGGATGCACAAGCCGGGCGGCAAAGGCGTGATTCAGACGCTGATCGTAGAACAGGCCGGTTTTCTGACCCCCTGTCAGATCGGCCATATACGTCGCCCCGTTCATAGGTACAGGCAACGGGTCGACGGGGGTCTGTCCACGCAGGGTAACGCTGATATCGTCCAGCCCTTCAAGCCCGCGCGTCCGCCCCGAGGCGTTCTTGAGCACGGTCGAGACACCAGTCACGTTCACCAGCGCATCGGTCAGCAGATCCAGATGCGCTTCGGCCCAGGCAGCGTTGGGCTGGATCACGCAGACATCGCCGAACCGGTCGATGATCACCCCCGGAAACCTGTCGGCTTCGGCATGGACGAGCCGGTAATACGGCGCGTCGAACAAACGCTCGCGCAAGGCCAGCGCGTGGCCCAGCCGAGCCTCGAACCAAGCGGTATCCAGCACCGCGTCAATATTGCGGTCCAGCACCCGGCACATGATCTTGGAATTCGGATTGACCGCGACCAGCGCGACAGGCGCCCGCTTGTCATCTTCGAGAACCGCAAGCGCGCCCGCCGCGATCTTTCGTGTGCGCCGGTCGGTGACGATGTCGTTCGCATAGACCCAGGGAAACCCGTGCCGCATTCCACGGGCATTGGCCTTGGGTTTGAGACGGATTCGCGGTCGGTCGGATCTGATTGAAGGCGCTGTCATGTGCGCCGTCATAATTCGGTTGCGCGCAAGGCGAAAGCCCCCTCGTCAGCCCTGCCCCCGCGGGCGGGACTTCCATCCGCCGCGCCGACGTGGAGCCTTTGCCGCAGTCAACCCATCGCTCAGGACCTGGGTCATCGGGTGATCCGGCGTGTCCGGGGAATATGCCGCATGCAATTCCCGCAGTGCCTGAGCCTGGTCAAGATCGACCGGCAGGCTGAGCGCCCAGTCCAGAAAGATGCTGCGGCACTCGGGCATGGTGATGCCTTCGATGCGATAGGCTTCGCGGATCAGCCCCTTGGGGTCATTCGGATCGTTGCTGCGGGGCATCGATATCCTTTCCGATTGCGGTTTCGATCAGCGACGCTGCTGACTCATAGCTCTGTTCCAGCGCGGCCTGAAGCGCTTCGACCTGCTCGAAACCGGTGGCGCGGCACAGGAACGCCGCCCCGCCCTCACCGATCTTGTCGGTCTCGATCGCCTTGCCGGACAGCAGCCGCGTCGCCGTTTGCACCGACCAGCATAGGCCATAGCTGTCTTTCAGAGATCGGGCATCTGCGACATCGAGCAGACCGGCAGCGACGGCACCATCAAGACCGGCCTGGACATCCCTTTCAATAACTCCGGCCAGAAGCGCTCCGGTCTCGGCCATCAGTTCGATGTCCAGCAGCCGGCCCGACCCGGTTTTCGCGTCCCAAATTCCGGTTGGAGATTTCGCTTCGGCCAGCCGCGCCCGCATCTCGGCGACTTCGCGCAGGATTTTCCGGCGGTCCTTGGGTTGCGATATGAGCCCGGCCCGAAATTGCTCGATTTCACGGCACAGTCTGTTGTCTCCGGTCACGGCACGTGCGCGGGTCAGAGCCAGATGTTCCCATACCCAGGCCTCGTTCTGTTGATAGTTCTTGAAACTGGTGAGGCTCGTGGCCACGGGCCCCTGATTGCCCGATGGGCGCAGGCGCATGTCGACCTCGTACAACCGGCCCTGGGACATCGGAGCGGACATGGCCGTGATTAGCGCCTGTGTCAGCCGGGCATAATAAGTTCGGGTCGCCAGTGGGCGCGGACCGTCCGAAAAATCCTGATCCAGCGGGTCATATACGACAATCATGTCCAGATCGGATTGCGAGTGGATGCGGCTTGCCCCTAACGATCCCATACCCAGCACCGCCAGCCCTCGCCCCGGTGCCGGGCCATGCTTGACCGCGAATTGCGACATGACGAATGGCAGGATTGACGCGATCACGGCGTCGGCCAGATCGGCATATTGACCCCCGGCAGTGGCACTGTCGATCAGGCCGCGCAGATGATGGACACCGATCCGGAAATGCCACTCCTTGGTCCAGCGGCGCGCCATGTCTAGCTGGGTTTCATAGTCGTCTTCTGCAGCCAGCGCGGCGCTCAATTCCGCCTGCAAGGCCGCCTGCCCCGGCCAGTCGGCAAAGAAATCGCCGCCAATCACCGCGTCGAAGACGGAAGAGTTACGCGACAGATGCCCAGCCAGGGCATGGGAGGTGCCCACTATATCGACAAGCAGGTCGATCAACTGGGGATTGGCATCGAACAGCGAAAAAAGCTGTACTCCGGCCGGCAGACCCGACAGGAAGCCATCGAGCGCCATGAGCGCCTCGTCGGGCTTTGCCGTTCTGGACAGGCGGGTCAGAATCTCCGGCTTCAGTCGTTCGAATATCCGCGCGCCCCGTTGCGACCGCAGCGCCGGATAAGTGGGCCAGCGCGCCAGAATACCGGCGTCGAATTCAAACGCCTCAACCGGCGTCGGCGCCACGCCGGGACCGGGCGCAAAAAATCCCTCGGTCAACTCATGCACCTCGGTCAACCGGTGCGTTAGTTCGCCGATCAGCTCGCCGCGATCCATCCCCATCAAACAGGCGATCCGTTCAATTCCATCTTCCGATTGCGGCACCTTGTGTGTCTGCGCGTCGTGAACCATCTGTATGCGGTGCTCAACCTCGCGGTGGGCGCGGTAGTGATCGGTCAGTTTGTTCGCCACATCCTCCGGTATCCATTCCTTGGCCGCCAGCGCCGCCAGTCCCTCGACCGTTCCCCGCACCCGCAGATCGCGGTCGCGCCCACCGGCGATCAACTGTCGTGTCTGGGTGAAAAACTCGATTTCCCGTATGCCGCCCCGCCCCAGCTTCATGTCATGGCCAGGGATGGAGAACGCGCCGCCCGTGCCCTTGTTTTCGCGGATTCGCAGGCGCATGTCATGAGCGTCCTGAATGGCGGCGAAATCCAGATGCCGCCGCCACACGAAGGGACGCAGAGTTTCCAGAAACCGCTCTCCAGCCGCAATGTCCCCGGCGCAGGGACGCGCTTTGATATAGGCGGCGCGTTCCCAGGTTCGCCCCAGGCTTTCATAGTAGCGTTCCGCCGCCTCCATCGCCACGCATACGGGCGTGACAGCAGGGTCAGGCCGCAACCGCAGATCGGTTCGGAAAACATATCCGTCTGCCGTCTTTTCGCTGAGCACCGCGCAAAAATTACGCGTTGCCCGCACCATGTTCTGACGCGCTTCGAAAAAATCGTCAGGGTCGAACCGGGTTTCGTCAAAAAGCACGATCAGGTCGATGTCAGAACTGTAGTTGAGCTCATGCGCGCCCATTTTTCCCATTGCCAGAATGACCATGCCGGCAGCGGTCTCAACATCGTCCTCGGTCATGCCTGGCAACCTGTTGCGTCGGATCAGAGCCGCGATTTCCGCCTTGGCGGCCACATCGGCGGCCAGAGCGCCAAAATCGGTCAGCGCCGCGGTCACCTTCGCAAGCGGCCATGCACCGGACAGGTCCGCCAGCGCGGTCAGCAATGCCAGCCTACCCTTGGCCTGCCGCAATCCCGATTTCAGCTGATCCGGAGGCAAGGCACGGGCATCCCGAGCAATGTCGGCCAAAGCGGCATCGGGATCTGCCAGAGCCGGCGCAATCCAGTCGGCCTCGCGATCGATCAGGTTTTTGAGATAGGGACTTGTTCCGGCGGCCCCCGCAATCAGGGCACCCTGATCGGGTGTCAAACCCGGAACAGCGGCGCGAGCCTCGTCCCCCAAGGACGGATCGAACGGGCGCGGCAGGCGGGAAATGGCAAGTGCATCGGTCATGCGCGCAGGTTGCGCATCGAGCTGCGGTCAGGTCAATGGGACAAACAGGTCGGGCAGTCCTGTCTAGTTGACCGGAGTGTCCTGACTGAACGTATTGATCCATCGCCCGGCGCGATTTTCCCACAAGGAAGAAATCAGCATCGCCTCGCGTGCCGATGCCTCTGGCCGCCGATAATCGGCTCGATAGGACAACAGCACTGCATCGTCGGTCAGGATACGCAAACGAACTTCGCTAAGATGGAATTCAGCCATTGTCGGGGCGGCCGCGAACTGCCCGACATGTTCTTCCTTTGTGGCGAACCCCGTTGGATAGACACCGGTGAAATCGTCGCTAAGCAGTTCACGATCCGCTTTGGCGTCGCCGTCGACCAGAGCCTGCCAAACTTTCTTTTCCAGCAAAAGGATTTGGTCCACTATCGGACCGGTGCACAATTCACGACTTTCCATGCGTGCAGGATGCGCAGCGGATCTTGATCGGTCAACAGGGACAAAACATGAGCAAAAGCCTCAAACGCGTGCGAGCGGCTTTGGAACAGGCCGGTTTGGCAATCGATATCCGTGAAACCGAAAATGCCCGGACGGCACAGGACGCCGCCGACGCAGTGGGCTGTGCTTTGGATCAGATCGTAAAGTCGATCATTTTTCGGGGCGGACAATCCGGTGCGGCCATTCTTTTTCTTACTGCCGGAGGGAACACGGTCAGTCCCGAAAAGGCCGAGGCAGCCGCCGGAGAGAACCTTGGCAAGGCGGATGCCGGTTTGGTTCGCTCGCAAACCGGATTTGCAATTGGCGGCGTGGCCCCGATTGGCCATTTGCCCCCGATCAGGGCGTTTTTCGACCCGCGTCTGAAAGACTTCGACTCTGTCTGGGCCGCAGCAGGCACGCCACGCCATGTGTTTCAGATCATGCCCGACGCACTGCTTGGCGTCACCGGGGCCGAGTTGGTCGATTTCACGGTCTAGCCTTGCCCCATTTAAAGAAGCTGTGGCCTTTCGGATTTGGCTCGTTTGGCAGCTCAGACACGCCCCTTGCGGGTAGAAAGCAACAGGTTGGTTTCCGACCGCGTGACCCCGTCCATGCGCCGGATGGTGAAAATGACCTCGTCCAGCTCCTCAAGTGTCCGGGTGCCGATCTCGGCGATCAGATCCCAGGTGCCGTTGGTCGAATGAACCGCCCGCACCTGCCGCATTGCCGAGACCCGTGACATGATCCGTTCGGTTCCCCGCCCCTCGATCCCCAGCATCATCAAGCCGCGGACCGGGCTTTGCGCCACGTCCTGACGCGTAAGGACGGTAAAGCCCACGATTTCGCCCGATTGCTTGAGCCTTTGCAGCCGGGTCCGAATCGTGGTGCGGGTAACGCCCAGATGCTCGGCCAGTTCCGACAGTGACGCGCGCGCGTCCCGATGCAGTGCGTTCAAAAGGCGACTATCCAGATCGTCCATTTCCATATTCCATTGTGAGTGGATTGGTTCCATTTTGAGCAATTTGGTCTCTTCCGGCAAGACCGCTTCGGGCACAAAATCAGGGTATGGAAAACAACGATCTCTTGCTGTTGGGCGTTCCGATGGACGCGGGGAAACGACGCCAGGGCTGCCGGATGGGGCCCGACGCCTATCGCGTGGCGGGAATTGAGCCGGCGCTTTCAGATTTGGGACACCGCGTGATCGACCTGGGCGATATCGCGCCGGATTCGGTCGAGACACCCGAACACGAACATCTGTTCGCGCTGCCCGAATGCGTGGGCTGGACACAGGCTCTGTCGCGCGCGGTGTTGAACGCGGCCGCACGGGGCATTCCGGTCTTCATGGGGGGCGATCATGCCTTGTCGATGGGAACCGTCGCGGGAATGGCAACCCATGCAAAAGCCGAGGGGCGACCGCTGTTCGTGTTGTGGCTTGATGCTCACAGCGACTTTCACACGCCTGACAGCACCGGCAGCGGCAATCTGCACGGCACGCCTGTCGCCTATTTCACCGGACAGCCGGGTTTCGAGGCCTTCCCTGCCCTCGCCGCCCCGGTTCCGACCGACAGGGTTGGCATGATCGGGTTGCGCTCGGTCGATCCGCACGAACGTGCGGCGCTGGAAAAGGACAACGCATTTCTTGTGGACATGCGCAGCATCGACGAGCACGGCATCAGGACGCCGCTGATGGCGTTTCTGGACCGCGTGCGCACCTCCAACGGCGTTTTGCACGTCTCGCTGGATGTTGATTTCCTGGAACCCGCCATCGCTCCAGCTGTCGGCACGACGGTTCCCGGCGGGGCAACCGAACGCGAGGCGCATCTGGTGATGGAGTTGCTGCACGAAAGCGGCCTGGTCCGATCGCTGGATCTGGTGGAATTGAACCCATTTCTCGACGAACGCGGCCGCACCGCGAAACTGATGGTCGATCTGGCCGCCTCGCTGATGGGGCGCCGTATCTTCGACCGCCCGACACGGAGTTTCTGATGCTGTCCCTGCAAGCCCCTTCCGCCGTGGTGATGATCCGGCCGCACGCCTTTGCCTCGAACCCCGAAACCCGCGACGACAACGCGTTCCAGACGCTGGCCAACCGCTCGGCCGCCGCCACCTCGGCCGCCGCGCGGGATGAGCATGACCGCGCCGTGGAACAACTGCGCGGGGCCGGTGTGACCGTGCACGTCTTTGACGATCACGGCGATCGCGACACCCCCGACAGCGTATTCCCCAACAACTGGTTCTCGACCCATCCGGGCGGGCATGTGGCGATCTATCCGATGTTCGTACCGTCGCGGCGGCGCGAGCGGCGCGCGGACGTGATCGAGATGCTGAAACAGGATTACCGGGTTCAGGACGTGATCGACTATTCCGGGCTGGAACAGGACGATCTGGCGCTGGAAGGCACCGGAGCCATGGTGCTCGATCACGTGGGCCGCATCGCCTATACGGTCAAATCCCACCGCGCCGATCCGGTGCTGCTGGAGCGCTTCTGCACCCATTTCAACTATGAACCCATCGCGTTCGAGGCGCGCGACGCGCAGGGCCGCGACGTCTATCACACCAATGTCCTGATGGGGATCGGCACCAACTATGCGATGATCTGTCTGGACATGATCACCGAGCCTGAGCGGCGCGCGACGATCCGAACCCGGCTGGAAGAGACCGGACGCAAAGTCATCGACCTGACACATGATCAGATCGCGGAATTTGCCGGAAACGCAATCGAGCTGACCGGGCGCGACGGCCTGGTTCTGGCGCTCTCTGCCCGCGCGCTTGACGCGCTGACGCGGGACCAGATCGCCATCATCGAGGCCAGCGCCAAGCCGCTGCCGCTCTCGATTCCCACCATCGAAACCGCCGGCGGATCGGTCCGCTGCATGATCGCCGGCATTCACCTTGCCCGCCGATAGGAGTGCGTGATGCAACCTTCTGACAAGGCCCTCGTGCCCTTCGTATCCGTCGACAACATGATGCGCCTGATCCACCATGTGGGGGTCGAGCGGATGATCACCGAGATCGCTGACCAGATCGAAGCCGATTTCAAACGCTGGGAGAGTTTCGACAAGACGCCCCGTATTCCGGCCCATTCGCCGCACGGGGTCATCGAACTGATGCCGACCTCGGATGGCGAGGCCTATGGGTTCAAATACGTCAACGGTCATCCCAAGAACACGTCCGAGGGGTTGCAGACGGTAACGGCGTTTGGTCTGTTGGCCGATGTCTATACCGGCTATCCGATTCTGCTGACCGAAATGACCATACTGACGGCGCTGCGCACGGCGGCCACCTCGGCGCTGGTGGGAAAATACCTTGCGCCCAGGGGATCCAAAACCATGGCGATGATCGGCAACGGGGCGCAGTCCGAGTTCCAGTGTCTCGCCTTCAAAGCCCTTTGCGGCATCGACACAGTCCGCCTTTATGACATTGACGCGAACGCCACTGCGAAATGCGCGGCCAATCTGGCTGGCAAGGGATTGACCATCGTTCCCTGCAGCACAGCCGAAGATGCCATCGAAGGCGCGCAGATCATCACCACCTGCACCGCCGACAAGAAATACGCCACTATCCTGACCGACAACATGATCGGACCGGGCGTTCACATCAACGCAATCGGCGGCGATTGTCCGGGCAAGACAGAACTGCACCGCGATATCCTGCTGCGGTCAGACATTTTCGTGGAATACCCGGAGCAGACCCGGATCGAAGGTGAAATACAGGCGCTGGCGCCCGATCATCCCGTCACCGAAATGTGGCAAGTGATCACCGGTCAGGCGACAGGACGGCGGGATGAACGCCAGATCACCCTGTTCGACAGCGTGGGATTCGCCATCGAGGATTTCTCGGCCCTGCGCTATGTCAAATCCGCCATCGGGGGCACGAATTTCTATGAACCGCTGGATATGCTGGCCGACCCTGACGATCCCCGGGACCTGTTCGGGATGCTGATGCGGGCGGAAAACTAAAGGTCTGCGTACGACAAATTTGTACCGGGCGAGCCATTCTGCCCGGTCTTTTCGTTGGCGCAACATTCAGGCGTTCACATGCATTGGGTGAATTGAAGTGCAATCTGTGCTATCCTCACACGTACTGATTGTTTCAATTCGATGGCGGATTTTGCCATGCATGATCTTCTCGCAACGCTTCGCGCGCAGGCTCCGGATATCGGCGCACCTCTGATTGTCGAACTGGTCTTTGACACCGAGGCCAGCGCTCAGGACGTACAAGCCCGGATCGAACAAGCGCTGCCGGGCGCCGGGGCCGATGTGGAAACCGCTTTCGGCGCCGATACGGACCAGTTCTTTTTTGCCGAGTTTTCCAACACTGATGTAACAGGTCAGGAACCGGCAGCCTTTGCCTTTGCGCGTCAATTACGCGCGGCCCTGGAAGCAGTCGAAGTTAATCCTGTTCTGCCCGAGAGCCTTTTTGGAGCCGTGGCGATCGGGGCGGTCACGACCGAGGCGGGGCTGTTCTCATGTTCGACGCCGCGCAGCAGCGCACAGACCTTCGGCTGGGTCCACAAGCTGATCCGCACACCCTTGGCCTGGCAGCACAGCCGCGGCGCGGGATCGACGGTTGCGGTAATCGACACCGGCTATTCCACTCATGGAGAGCTTGAAGGCGCGCTGGATCTGACCCATCAGATCAATTTCGTCGAGGGTGGCACGGATGCGTCCGACCGTTTCAGCGACAGTCTGTTGCAGCATCCGGGGCACGGCACCCTTGTCACATCGGTGGTCGCCTCGCGCGGCGGCGCCAACATGGATGGCAAGACTAGCGGGCCGGGGGCGATTACGGGTTCGGCACCAGACGCAAAGATTATGCCGGTCCGGGCAATCAAATCCGTGGTCAATTTCGAACAGCGCACCCTGCCCAAAGCGATCGCTCATGCCATCAACAACGGCGCGGATGTGATCGCGATGGCGCAAGGCGGCCCGGTGCGCGTGTCGTCCACCGAAAAAGCGCTGCGAATGGCGGTGGAGCGCGGACTGGTAGTGATCTGCGCCGCCGGCAACTGCTGGCCGGACGTGATCTTTCCGGCGGCCTATTCCGATTTCGGTCTGGCCACGGCGCTGGCCGCCGTTGGGCCGGATCTCAAACCCTGGGCACGAACCGGACGCGGACCGCAGGTGACGCTGTCGGCACCCGGAGTGCATGTGTGGGGAGCGGCAAAGAACAAGGCCATCGATCATGACTGGGGCATCAAGGCAGCGCAGGGAACGACGCTCGCGACCTCGTTGACGGCTGGCGTTGCCGCCCTTTGGGTTGCAAGGCATGGCGGTCGGGCCGCGCTGCGCGCCAGGGCCGCCGCCGCAGGAACAACCGTTCAGGCCATGTGGATGGCCTGCGCCACGCACGGCCTCAGCAAGCCTTCCGCCTGGAACGGGGCCACGGATCTCGGGGCTGGCATTCTCGACGCGAAATCCGCGCTGGATGCCCCCTTGCCGCAATCGGCAACCGGGCACGAAGCGGTGGCCGCCTCTGACCTGGGCAAGACGGGCGTGGAAAGCAGCGCGAATGTGCTTTTGGGACAGCTCGCCAATACCGATCCGGCTGCCGCGGCCGAGTTCACGGCGGACCTTGCGGACTATGCCTCGGAAATGCTGTGGTTGCGATACCGCGCCGGAGCCCGCAAACGCGCCGAGGCGATGCTGGACGAAGAAAGCCCGGTTCCCCGCGATACGACCGCCCAGGATCTGTCGGACGCCCTGTCCGGCAAGCCCGCCCTGACCGCTGCAATCGGCGCGGGTTAGGCGTGCCCATGGCCGGAGCGGAAACACTGACGGCCGTTCAGCTGCAACCCTTGTTGCAGGATCACCCGAACACGGTGAACCAGACCGTGGAAGAGGTGTTCCAGTCAGCGGGGCACATCGGTGACATCGACACGTTCCGGCTGGTAGCTCAGTCCATGCCCGGCACCGCATTGGCGGGGTTGATCGTGGGGCGGCTGGTGGACAAGGAACTGATGAACCGTTTCATCGCCGCCTTGCGCAGTCGCGGGCTGGAGCCGCTTCCATTGCCGGACGAACCGACGGATCAGGTGGAGCACGTACCGATCAACGGGGGCGATCTGGCCGCTGCCGACGCGGACGATCTGGACATAGACCGGATCGGCGAATTCGCCAGCGGCGCCAAGGCATTTCGGTGCCGGGTTCTGAAGCACGATCAGGTTCTCGGCAGCGGTGCATTAATCTCCCCGCGCCTGATCCTGACTTCCGCCCATGTGGTCGGCGCTTTCGTGCCGGACGCAGCCAGCGAAATCGATCCGAACACGATCTCGGACGTCAGCGTGCTTTTGTCCGATGGCAGCAGGCACAAGGCCCGGGCGGTCTGGATCGCCCCTTGTCTCGACAGCGAAAGGAACGGCGTTCTTCCCGATGACGGCGATGCAATCGCCATGTGCGACGCGGTTCTGTTGCGCATCCGAACACCGCTCGGGCGCACGCTGGGGCATATGTCGTTGCCGAGTGCACCGCCGGACTGGCTTGGCACCGAAAGTTTTGTTCTGATCCATTTCCCGGACGGCGTGGAAAAGGGAATCGCCGTCGGAAAACTCAAACGCGACCGCCTGGACGAACCGCGCCACCTGCACAGCATCAAGACGGATGGCGGATCTTCCGGAGGCGCGGGTTTTGACCGCGGGTTCAACTTCATCGGCCTGCACCAGGGAAAGTGGAACAATGTCCGGCGTTTGGTGCCGTTTCAGCATTTCGCCGCCAACGACGATTTCTGCGCCCAGGTCAAGCTGGATTGCCCGCCCCGCCGGCTGTGGTCTCTCAGCGACGATCTGGACGGTCACTTCGTGATCGGGCGGAACAATTTCTTTGACGCGCTGACCTCAATTCTGGACAGGCAGGACAAGAATCTTCGCGGCATCTGGATCAAGCGCACCAAAATCGCCGAACGGCAGGGGCTGAATTTCAGCTTCAGCCTGTTGGAAAGGTTTCTCGAAATTCAGGGCGGAAGGCATCGCGTTGTACGAATGCAGGCCGGATATGAAAAAAGCGACCTGACCGACAGCTTCAATCGCCGCACGCTGGGCGGCATCGTGCCGGTGGCGGCACAGCCTGGCGTCGCAGCGGACGAAACCACCGACACTGCGCATGAAGACGACCGAATCCGGGCCGTTGTGTCGGAGCTGAGCCGGCTTGCAGTGGAAAAGGAAGAAACCGTCTGGATCTACTTCGACAATCCCGATAGCGGCCTGATCGACCGGACACGATATCAGTTGGAGCATCTGATCGAAGAGGTTCTGGATGCACCGAACCTGCGACTGATCCTGTCGGGATTTGAAACCTATGACCTGCGCGCTCGGGCCCTGTCGCATCTGGATGACGTGGCGACCGATCCGCGCCCGGCGCTCTTTGTTGACTATATCCGCCCATTCCTGCGCAAGGATGTTAGGGAATGCGTCAGGCTGATGGTCAGAACACTGGCGCTGAGGTGGACGCCGGACGTGTGCGAGCACATTGTAGGCATTGCCCTGCAAGGAATTCCGACGGAAATGAACCGCTTTTCCATTTCCAATCTTCCTCTTGTCGCCGAACGGTTGCGTGCAGAAGCCAGAAAAGATCAGGGAGCAGACGATGCAGGCTGATCCCCAAACCCTTGATGTGCTGGAAAAACTCCGCTGGGTCGCGGCGGTGTCCGGTGCGTTCAATCCGGTCTCGACCCTGTTGAAGATCGGCGGCGAGAAAATCGCGGCGGACCCGAACCGCATGCTGGATGTTGTCAGCCTTCTGCGCCCGGACTGCACGGTCGAAAGGGACGATTCCCAGGATCTCTGGACCATGCGCAACAGCGTGCGCCACGAGGTATTGGCCAGCCCGTCCCCCTTTGCCCCCGGAACCGAATATTCCGACGCGCCGACCGATGTGGAACTGGCCCTGTCCGGGGCGGACCGTTATTCGCCCGGCGCAATTTCCGACCTGATCGCGGAGGCCAGCAAACCGCAGCCGATGTTGGATCTGATCAAGGTTCTGGACAGGGCCGGGCCGCAGGCGCCGGGATTTTCGCAGGTCTCGGCCCTGAGGGGGGCGGTCAATAAGTTGCTTCAGGCCCGCGCCAACGATCAGGCGCTGGCGGGCGGATTTTTCGGTCGCGAGGCCGAACTGGCCAAGATAGAACGCTGGATGGCGTCTCCTGAGCGATGGATCAGAACAAACGACCACCCCGGCAGGCAGGCTTCTGCCACATTGCGCACATTGCACGTTTCCGGGCTGCCAGGGATCGGCAAATCCTATTTATTGGAGCGCATTATTCAGATGGCGCGTCAGCGGGGCATGGTGATCCTGCGTCTGGATTTCGACCGTTCATCGCTGAACGTGCAGGACGATCACGCCCTGTTCGACGAGATTTCACGGCAGATCGGCAATGGCCTGCCGCATACTGCCCGGCTATTGCGTGAGGCGCGGTTCAATCGCGCCGAAACGCTGGCCGATACGGAAAACCTGTCGCGGCGCGGGCGGTCGCGCGAGATCATGCAGGCGATCCGAAGCGCCTTGTCCGGCTTCGATGGCACCATCCTGATCCTGCTTGATACGCTGGAGGTTCTGCGGCAACGCGCGGATTCGCGCATCGTACGGCTGTTCGAGCATCTCGACCGGCTGGCGGAATTTGCCGGATGCCCGATCTGCGTGATCTCTGCCGGGCGCAAAGAGTCCATCCTTCCGGCGCAATCGCGGGTGGACCCGGACAGCATCGATCTGATCGGGCTGGAAGACCCGGTGGCCGATACCATGCTGGCACAGCGCGGCGTTGCAGCAACCGAGCGCGCGACGATACTTGATATGGCGCAGGGTATTCCGTTGCGCCTCGTGCTGGCCAGCAAGTCGCTCGAATTGGGTGCCCATCCCGACCAGCATGTGCCGGACGATGCCAGGGGCCGGAAGATCGAAGGATATCTTTATCGTGCCATTCTCAGCAGGGTACCGCGAAATCTGCGCGACGTGGCGCTCAAGGGGCTGATCCTGCAGCGGATCAACGCGGACGCCCTGCGCGAGGTGGTCGCCCCGGTTCTCGAGCTTGAAATTAGCAAAAAAGAAGCGGGAGACATCCTGACGGAACTTGGCCGCCATCACTGGCTGGTCCGTCGCGACGGGCCGTGGGTTTTTCACCGCAGCGACCTAAGGGCGGCCACGCTGGACCTGATCTATGACGAATTCCCGGACATCGCACGCGAGATCGACCAAAAGGCCGCGGATTGGTTCCAGGGGGTCAGCCGCGTCGCCGCACTTTATCACCGGCTTCAGATGTGTCGCGATCCCAAGGTTGAACTGCCGCAGATCAGTCGCGTTTTGGCCGAAGAGTTCACCGGCCACATGCTCGCGGAATTGCCCGCGCGCGCCGGTGACGCGGTGCGTCAGGCCAAACGGGAACGGTCCGATTTCGGCCGGCAGGATCAAATCCCCCAGGAAGAGGCCGATCTGTACGAATTGGAAGACTTCGCCCCTCTGCTGGAGAAGGAATTCGGCGGTGACTTCTGGAGCGGCGCGGCACCCGCCCCGTCGGAAACCAGACATGCGCAGCCGCAGCTTGCGTTCGATCCCCAGCAAAAGCGGGCGATCTATGTCAAACCCCGCGACGCAGACCTGACCTTTCCGGTGGATGACCGGGCGGTCAGGGATGTCGAGATCATGCTGGAAAAAGGCGAGTTGCGCGAGATCCCGGGCATCATGCAAAGCGCCTTTCCCAAACGTTTTGAACTGGCCAGCGACGCGGGGGTGATCACGATGGCCCATGCATGGCGCAGCGGGCAATGGACGCTGGCAAACCAGATCCTGCGGGCCTTGCCGATGCCGTTTTGGGAGGATGCCCTGAAACGCGCGAGCCCACCTTTGACGCGTCTTCTGCTGGAGATCTGGGCCGAGTTCCGATTTGAAAAATGCCTTGGCTGGCTGCGAGCCGCCGACCGCTACGAAGTGCTGGGCAAATGCGCGAACATGCGACAGTCTTCGATGCTTACGGGCTGTGCATTGGATTTCATGCTTTTGTCGGTTCGCGAAATCACGGCTTTTCCATGGGTCACGGACGAAACCCGGGCCCTGATTTTCCCGTTCCTGACGGAGGGCAATGAAGAACTGGCCTGGCGCGCTTTGGATCGCGCAGATCGATTGCGCGCCAATCTTGGCGTTCAGCAGACTCTGGATACCGGCAGTGGCGGGCTGTCTCCGGAAACCCAGGGACGCAGGATTGCGCCGCTCAATCCCTATGCGACGCCGCTGGTCGAATTCGTGCGCTTCGATCAGATGTCCGACCGCGAGGGCGCGCGCCTTCATAGCGAACTGGCCAGCCTGCGAGAGTTGTACGGAGAAATCGGCGATCTTGCGGCACCCGACCTTCAGGGTCTGAATGACATTTCGTCAGGCCTGTCTTCCTATGCTTCGGACGCGGCAGAGGCGCTTGCAAATGCGGGGCTGGCTGCCGAGACGCTCGGCGGATACGCCTTTTTCCGGCCTGACAGAGATCTGCCCGCGCTCGCCGATGCGGCGGAACGGTGGCGGCGGACGGTGAATGGCCTTTGGTCCTATGGCGCCGTGCCGCCCGACGATTGGGTCTCGGATATCCCCGTCGATCATCAGGCCCTTGCCCTGACAGAACATCTGCAAATCCCTGATCGCGCCGAAGCATTGTTGTGGCTGCTAGCCCCCCGCGACCGGTATGGCGTGCAGGCCCGGCGCCGTTTGCGGCGGCCCTATCTCAATGCGCTCGCCAAGGGGCACGGTGAGCGGATCGAAATTCTGAAGCTGCTGCAAAGGGATGGATTGCCGCTGATTCAGGCGGCGACGCTGACCGTTTTTGCCGTGCATGAGGTTACACCCGAAACCATATTCCGCTGATATTTCGGATAAGGAGACTTGCAATGACCAACCGCGCCGAACAGGAAAGCCTGAACCGTCTGGAAGGGCTCAGGAACAGTTGGGATTTCGACAAGATCAAGCAGGCCATCGACAATGGGTCTCCGGTTCTGAAAGAGCTGGGTCTCGTTGCCGACAGCGCGGCGAAGGAGATGATCGACAGCACGCCGCCGCAACTTGAGGCCGCCGGGCACTCGAACCTGATGCTGGAAGCAATCGTGCGCGCGGTCGGCCGCCCACCACTGCTGATCAAGAACGGCGCGGTCGAAGGGAAAACCCAATTGGGTGGCGATTTCGCCCCGGGTACAGACATCAAGATTACCAACATCGAACCGATGATCCCCTCGATTGGCCGCATCGAATTTCGCAACCACGACATGGCTTGGGGCGGCACCGGCTGGGTCATCGAAGAAGAGGACGGCGGAAGCCTGCTGATCGTGACCAACCGGCACGTGGCCAAGATCGTCGCGCGCCGGACGTTTCTGGGCGATGGTGTGTTCAAGTTCGGCCCCGGCAATATCCTGTACGGTGCCGCCATCGATTTTCTGGAAGAAGTCGGCACTGGCGGCGACGGGTCAAAGACCGTTCCCATCCGCAAATTCACCTACATTGCCGATGACATCTCGGCAGATGTGGCATTGGCACGGATTGACAAGCCGGATGTCGCCAGTGGTATCGACCTCGCCCCTCTGCCACGTGCGGAAAATGACGCAGGCGATGGCGAAATGATTGCGGTGATCGGTTATCCGGCCTCGGATTCACGGAACAACGCCGCGCAGATGGAGCGCTATTTCAAGGGGCTTTACGACGTCAAACGCTTTGCTCCGGGTTTTGCCAGCATGGCCGACAGCAGTTCGCGGCTGGGCCATGACGCAACGACATTGGGTGGCAATTCGGGCAGCCCGGTCATCAGCCTGGACAGCGGCAAGCTGGTGGGGTTGCATTTCGCGGGCCGCTTTGGTGTCGGCAACAGCGCGGTACGGGTCAGCACCCTGAGCGCCCTGCTGGATCAGGGCGTTGCCGGAAACGTGCATGGCGGTGCTGCGATTCCGTCCGAAGCTCCGTCCGGTCATGACCTCAACCACTTTGCAGGGCGCGAAGGATATGATCCGGATTTTCTGCAGGTGGTTCCGGTGCCGTTGCCCAAGCTCAACGCGCAAATTCCCTTGAGCACGCCAAGCGACGCGACCCCCGAACGCCCGCACGAGTTGCGGTATCAGCATTTCGGAGTGCTTTACAGTTCCGCGTTGAAAGGCCCGGCGCTGACCGCGCTGAACATCGACGGGGAACAGACCATCCGGATCAAGCGGAAATCCACGACATGGCGCAAGGATCTGCGCGTTCCGGCCAATCAGCAACTCGACGCCGAAGCCTATGGGCACGCCGATATCGACCGGGGGCACCTGGTGCGCCGCGCCGCCGCCAACTGGGGCGAAAATCGCGAAACGGCAGAGCGGGCCGACAAGGACACATTCCACTATACGGTTTGCAGCCCGCAACACCGGCTTTTGAACCGGAATTCCGAACTGTGGCTGGGGTTGGAGGATTTCATCCTCGACAACGTGCGCACTCACGGCTTTCGCGCGAACGTGTTCAGCGGCCCGATCATATCCGGCACAGAGCCTCTTCTAGGCAACACCGGCGCGCCGGTCCCGCTGGAATTCTTCAAGGTGGTCACGATGCTGGCCGAAGCGCCCGAAGAGGGCGGCATCCTGCGCCTGCACGCGACGGCGTATATCCTGTCCCAGGGCCAGCTGATCCACCGGATGTTGTCCGAGCGCGGGCGCGTCGAAGCGGTCGAAGGGTTCGAATTCGGCGAATTCAAAACCTTTCAGGTTCGGATCAGGGATCTGGAACATGCGACCGGGCACGATTTCGGTCTGCTGCGAGATTTCGACCCCTTGGGCAAAGTGGACGAGACCGAAGCCGGAGAAAGCGTCGCGATTACCGTTTGGGATTACGAGAATATCCGGTTGTAGACAGGGACGTTGACCGCCCCTGCCCTAGCCGGCCAAAGACGGCAGGAAAAGCACGATGCCCGGAAACGCGACCAGCAGAGCGATGGTTGCCGCATCGGCCACGAAAAACGGCGCGACGCCCCGGAACACGTCTTGTACGCTCAGATCCGGCCGCACCCCCGCAACCACGAAACAGTTCAGGCCGATGGGCGGCGTGATCAGGCAGAATTCAGCCATCTTTACTACCAGGATACCGAACCATATCGCGCACATTGGTCCGGACATGCCAAAGGTGCTTTCCGCGGCGCTGACCGCTTCGCCGCCATTCAGCGCCATGACCGCCGGATAGACAACCGGCAGCGTCAGCAGCAGCATGCCAATGGCATCCATGAACATGCCCAATACTGCGTAGGCCAGCAGGATGCAGATCAGGATCAGCATCGGCGACATCGACAGCGAAGTGATCCAGTCGGAAAACGCGCCGGGCAGATCGGCGAAGCCTAGAAACCTTACATAGATCAGAACGCCCCAGATGATCGAAAAGATCATCGCGGTCAGTTTGGCGGTTTCAAGCAGCGCCGATTTCAGCTGTTCCCACCGCATTCCGTGAATCAGCGCAAAGCAGAAGACGATGAACGCACCGATGGCACCGCCCTCGGTTGGTGTACCCCAGGCCTGGTCTCCGAACGGGTTGTAGACGAAGCAGATGATGATCAGGATCACCGCGACGATGGGCATCGCAGCTGGCAGCGCGGCGAACCGCTGGCGCCAGGTAAAACCGGTCACCGGCGGGCCTACGGATTTGAAGCACAGCGCGATACCGATGATCAGGGTGCCATAGATCACCGCCGAGAATGCGCCGGGGATGAACCCGGCCAACAGTAGCTTGCCCACATCCTGTTCAACGATGATGGCATAGATCACCAGAATGGCCGACGGTGGAATCAACGAGGCCAGCGTGCCGCCCGCCGCCACAACCCCCGCTGCGAAGCGTTTGTTGTAGCCGATATTCAGCATCTCGGGGATGGCGATGCGGGCAAACACGGCCGAGGTGGCGACAGATGCACCGGACACTGCCGCGAACCCTGCCGTCGCGAACACGGTCGACACCGCAAGGCCGCCCGGCACCCAGGCAATCCAACGCTTGGCCGCCTCGAACATGGCGCGGGTCAGTCCGGCGTAATAGGCGAGATACCCGATCAGGATGAAGGTCGGGATCAGGCTGAGCGTGTGCGAGGCGACCTTGGAGTGAGGCACCTGCCCCGCCGTCTTGACCGCGACCGTGAGCGCTTTGCCGAACCGGTCCGGATCATATCCGAACTTGGCCCAGAATATCCAGACGAGCCCAACCAGCCCCGCCAGCCCCGCGGCAAAGGCCACACGCATGCCCGTCACCACCATGACCAGCAAAAAGCCGGTGACCCAAAGGCCGATTTCGATGGAATCCATGCTCACTCCTGCCCTTCGAGCTGTTCGGCCTCAGCCGCCGCTTGCGCCGCCACATCCTGAATGAGCGGCACCGCCACGGGCATATCCAATCCAAGAACAAAGGCCCGCCCAAAACCCCAGACCTGCAATGCCAGTCGCAAGCACAACACCGAAAAGGCGACCGGAGCCAGCAGTTTTGCGGGCCAGATCGGGATACCGATATCGATCGAGCTGTCCCGGCTCCACAGCGGCGCGCCAAAGTCGAAAGAGCGGTCGAAATGCGCCCAACTGCCCCAAACCAGCGCCAGCATCAGAACCAGGATCAGCACGACCGAGATGAGTTCGAACAGCCACAACGCGCGGCCATGCAGCCGTGCGATCAGGATGTCCATGCGGATATGTCCGCCATTTCGCTGCACGAAGGATATTCCCAGAAAGGCGATCAGTGGCATCGCCTGTTCGATCCAGTCCACATAACCCGGCAGCGGGGCGTTCATTGCGTTGCGCCCGCCGACCGAGACCACTGCCAGCACCATGAGCGCAAAAACGGCCATTCCGCTGAGCAGAGCGAAAATCCGCTCCAAATGTAAAAGATACTGATCGAGACGGCTCAGGAGGCTGTCATCCTCCAGCACCGTGGCATGTCCTGCCATCGTGGAATTCCCCTGTTGGTCGGAAATGACGGACCGGGCGCAATGGCCCGGCCCTTGCGATCAGCTGCCGCCGCGCTGATCCTTCAGCGTTGACTGGACAAGATCATAGAGTTCCTGAGCGGGCAGCCCCTGTGCCGACATATCGGCAATCCACTGATCCCGGATCGGATCAGCCGCCTTGGCGCGGAAATCGGCAATCACCTCATCCGAGATCATCACCTTTTCAACGCCTTTCTCGTCGAGCACCCCGTCCCATTTCTTCAGCAGCTCACCGTAGTTTGCCAGATAATGCGCAATGGCTTCATCGATCGAACTGTCGAGCGCCTCACGATGTTCGGGGCTCAGCGCCTCATAGGCCTCGATATTCACCACCACCGGACAATTCACCGTACCGGGGTTCAGGTTCGCCGTCCACCAGTCGGCCTTGTTGATGGTGCCAAAGCTGAGATGCGCGTGCTGGGCAAAGGCAACGGTATCGACAACGCCCGATTCCATCGCATTGTAAGCCTCGGTCGCCGGGACTGAAGTGGGCACACCGCCTACCGCCTCGAACGCCTGCCCCAGGCCACCTGTGGCACGCACACGCATACCGTCGAACTCGGCCAGATCGTCGCGCGGATCGCCGGTACCGACAAGATTGTATTGCGGCATCGGTGAAGTCATGACGATCTGCGCGTTCCACTGGGCCATTTCATCCTTGACCGCCGGGTGTCCATAGACTGCGTGGCTGACGGCAACTTCTTCTTCCAAAGTGTTCACGCCCAAAAACGGCAGCTCCAGCACTGTAATCGCCCGGTTCTTGTCGCGATGGTAACCGGCGCAGAATTGCGCCATCTCAAAGGCGCCGATCGAAATGCCGTCCAGATTCTCTTTCGGCTTGGACAGACCGCCATAGCTGACATTTATGGTGAAATCGCCGCCGGTCTTTTCGCTGACAAGCTCGGCAAGTTTCTCGACGTGTTCAGTAAAGGCACGACGCTTGCCCCAAACTGACGCATTCCACTCGGTCGCTGCCGCTTCGGTGACAAAAGCAAGGCTCAGGGCGGCGAAAGCCGCACCGCTCATCATCTTGTTCATTATGGTCTCTCTCCCTTATCCGCGGTCCCTCTGGCAGGCCGCTTGCAAAAGAAGCTAGCGCCAACAATACCAACTGCCAACCCCTCGGCGCCGTGACGGGCCGTCAGCCCGGACCCTCTGCCCAAATCCATGAGAGCGCAAACGGAAACAAAATGTCGCGCAGGCATTCCGGATCAGAACATGGCAAGTCGGCGTCCCGCCATCCGCAATACCCCTGATGCGGCAGAGATTCATTAACATCAAAATTATTTAAAAACAAAGATTTATAAAAACTCCCTTCACAAAACTTTAACAATTTTTTCAGTTAGACAAAATATCTTTACAGACAAATCTTTGGTTTACAGTAATTTATTTCCTTATTTTCAGTCTTGGCTATTATCTCCCGCAGGGTAGGAACCGGATCGACAAAGCCTGTGTGACGGGCGAAAACGGTCTCGGAGCAATCAACGACCAGGGAGGACCCCCAGAATGAACGCCGCCGCTCATTCCGAAGCGAAAGTCTATCCGCCAACCGCTGAGACGGTTGCCCGCGCACACGTGAACGCTGAAAAATACACCGAGATGTATGCGGCCTCGATCGCCGATCCTGTCGCCTTCTGGGACGATCAAGGCAAGCGGGTCGACTGGATCAAACCCTACACGCAGGTCAAGGACGTCAACTACGATTTCGGAAATGTCAGCATCAACTGGTATTCGGACGGCACGCTGAATGTTTCGGCCAATTGCTTGGATCGCCATCTGAAAACCCGTGGTGATCAGACTGCGATCATCTGGGAACCCGATGATCCAAACGACGAAGCGCAGCACGTTACCTACGCAGAGCTGCACCGCCGCACCTGCCGGATGGCCAACATTCTGGAATCGATGGGTGTGCGCAAGGGCGACCGGGTCGTCATCTACCTGCCGATGATCCCCGAGGCCGCCTATGCCATGCTGGCCTGCGCCCGTATCGGCGCGATCCACTCTATCGTATTTGCGGGCTTCTCGCCCGATGCTCTGGCGGCCCGGATCAACGGCTGCGACGCCAAGGTCGTCATCACCGCCGACGAGGCGCCGCGCGGAGGCCGCAAGACGCCGCTGAAATCGAACGCGGACGCCGCCCTGCTGCATTGCAAGGACACGGTGAAATGCCTGGTGGTCAAGCGCACCGGCGGACAGACCACCTGGATCGACGGGCGCGATTATGACTACAACGAAATGGCGCTTGAGGCCGAGGATTACTGCGCCCCCGCCGAGATGGGCGCCGAGGACCCGCTGTTCATCCTCTATACCTCCGGTTCGACCGGCCAGCCCAAAGGCGTGGTCCATACAACCGGCGGCTATCTGGTCTATGCCGCAATGACGCATGAGATCACCTTCGACTATCACGATGGCGACGTGTACTGGTGTACGGCGGATGTGGGCTGGGTCACCGGTCACAGCTATATCGTCTATGGCCCGCTGGCCAATGGCGCGACCACGCTGATGTTCGAAGGCGTGCCGACCTTTCCTGACGCCTCACGGTTCTGGCAGGTGTGTGAAAAGCACAAGGTCAACCAGTTCTACACTGCCCCCACCGCGATCCGCGCGCTGATGGGTCAGGGCAACGAGTTCGTTGAGAAATGCGACCTGAGCGATCTGCGCACGCTGGGCACCGTGGGTGAACCGATCAATCCCGAGGCCTGGAACTGGTACAACGAGGTTGTCGGCAAAGGCAAATGTCCTATCGTGGACACCTGGTGGCAGACCGAAACCGGCGGCCATCTGATGACTCCCCTGCCCGGCGCGCACGCGATGAAACCCGGCTCGGCGATGAAGCCGTTCTTTGGCATTCAGCCGGTGGTTCTGGACCCGCAATCGGGTGTCGAGATCAGCGGCAACGGGGTCGAGGGCGTACTGTGCATCAAGGACAGCTGGCCCGGCCAGATGCGCACCGTATGGGGCGATCACGAGCGGTTCCAGAAGACATATTTCGCCGATTACAAAGGCTACTACTTCACCGGTGACGGCTGCCGCCGTGACGAGGACGGCGATTACTGGATTACCGGCCGCGTGGATGACGTGATCAACGTATCCGGTCACCGCATGGGTACAGCCGAGGTCGAAAGCGCGCTGGTGGCGCATGCCGCCGTGGCCGAGGCCGCCGTTGTGGGCTATCCGCATGAAATCAAAGGGCAAGGTATCTATTGCTATGTCACTTTGATGAATGACCGCGAACCTTCGGATGATCTGCTGAAAGAGTTGCGAACATGGGTCCGCACCGAGATCGGCCCGATTGCCAGCCCTGACGTCATTCAGTGGGCGCCGGGCCTGCCCAAGACCCGCTCGGGCAAGATCATGCGCCGTATCCTGCGCAAGATTGCCGAGAACGACTTTGGCTCGCTGGGTGACACCTCGACTCTGGCCGATCCGTCGGTAGTCGAAGATCTGATCGAAAACCGCGCGGTCAAGTGAGGGCGTGATGGACACTGCCGTAACATCGACCCCCGCCGTTCTGATCCTTCTCGGCCCTCCGGGCGCCGGGAAGGGCACGCAGGCCCGGATGCTTGAGGAAAAGTTCGGTCTGGTCCAACTTTCGACCGGTGACCTGCTGCGCGAAGCGGTCGCCGCCGGAACCGAGGCCGGAAAGGCCGCCAAGGCCGTCATGGAGGCCGGAGAGCTGGTGAGCGATGACATCGTCATCGCCATCCTGCGCGACCGGTTGGCTGAACCGGACTGCGCTGGTGGTGTCATTCTGGACGGCTTTCCGCGCACCACGGTTCAGGCCGAGGCGCTGGACGGGCTGCTGGCGGAAACCGGGCAAAAGATCGGAGCCGCCATCAGCCTTGAGGTCGAAGACGCCGAAATGGTCTCACGCATCTCGGGCCGCTACACCTGCGCCGGTTGCGGCGAGGGGTTCCACGACCGGTTCAAGATCCCGGCGGTCGAAGGCAAATGCGACAAATGCGGCCACACGGAATTCAAGCGCCGTGCCGATGACAATGCGGAAACAGTTGCTTCGCGGCTGTCTGCCTATCATGCCCAGACCGCACCTTTGATCGACTACTACGCGGAAAAAGGTGTTCTGACAGAGATCAATGCCATGGGTGAGATCGAAGAGATCGCTCAGGGACTCGCGTCCATCGTCAAGGGGGCGATGGGCTGAGCGGGTAATACCGGGGCGGCCCAGGGCCACCCAACCCCCTTAAAATCTGACCGGACAAACCGCCTTGGCGGACCGGTGAAGGCATGTCTGTTGGCCGGAGTATGGCGGCAGGCAAGTGGAGAGGTTTGCCCGGGCAATGGGCGACCCTGGAGGAAGCAAGGAGGAACCGCCATGGCGGATCGCACTACAAACTCCGTGCAGACGGCCGAAGCCGATAAGAGCTATTGGCAGGCCAACGTACGGATCATCATCGTCAGCCTCATTATCTGGGCGCTGGTGTCTTTCGGGTTCGGCATCCTGCTGCGCCCCATGTTGTCGGGTATCGCAGTGGGCGGCACCGATCTTGGCTTCTGGTTCGCCCAGCAAGGCTCGATCCTGGTCTTTCTTGGCCTGATCTTTTTCTACGCCTGGCGCATGAACAAGCTCGACCGTGAATACGGCGTGGACGAGGAGTAGAACGCCATGGATCAGTTTACCATCAACCTGCTGTTTGTGGGCGCGTCCTTTGCGCTTTACATCGGCATCGCGATCTGGGCCCGTGCGGGTTCCACATCGGAATTCTACGCCGCCGGGCGCGGCATTCACCCGGTCACCAACGGGATGGCAACTGCTGCTGACTGGATGTCGGCGGCTTCGTTCATCTCGATGGCGGGCCTGATTGCCTTTACCGGCTATGACAATTCCAGCTTCCTGATGGGCTGGACCGGCGGTTACGTGCTGCTGGCGCTGCTGCTGGCGCCTTATCTGCGCAAGTTCGGCAAATACACCGTGTCCGAGTTCATCGGCGACCGGTTCTACAGCCCGACCGCGCGCGTGGTGGCCGTGATCTGCCTGATCGTTGCCTCGACCACCTACGTGATCGGCCAGATGACCGGCGTCGGCGTGGCCTTTGGCCGCTTTCTTGAGGTGTCGAACACCGCTGGCCTTCTGATCGGTGCCTGCGTTGTGTTTGCCTATGCCGTTTTCGGCGGCATGAAGGGTGTGACCTATACTCAGGTGGCGCAGTACTGCGTTCTGATCACCGCATACACCATCCCGGCGGTCTTTATCTCGCTGCAACTGACTGGCAACCCGATCCCGGCTCTCGGCCTGTTCGGGGACACCGCGAGCGGCGAACCGCTGTTGACCAAGCTGGATGGCATCGTGACCGATATCGGTTTCAAGGAATACACGATGCACCACGCCGATACGCTCAACATGGTGCTGTTCACCCTGTCGCTGATGATCGGCACAGCTGGTCTGCCGCACGTTATCATGCGCTTCTTTACAGTGCCGAAAGTGGCCGACGCCCGCTGGTCGGCCGGCTGGGCGCTGGTCTTCATCGCGCTGCTGTATCTGACGGCACCGGCGGTTGGCGCCATGGCACGTCTGAACATCACCGACATGATGTGGCCCAACGGCACCAATGGCGAAGCGGTCTCGGTCGAGCAGATCGAAAACGACGCGCGCTATGACTGGATGGCCACCTGGCAGAAAACCGGCCTGTTGGGCTGGGAAGACAAGAACGGCGACGGCAAGATCCAGTACTATAACGACAAGTCCGAAGCCATGCAGGCCAAGGCTGCCGAAAAGGGCTGGGTCGGGAACGAACTGACCAACTTCAACCGGGACATCCTGGTTCTGGCAAACCCCGAGATCGCCAACCTGCCGGGCTGGGTTATCGGTCTGGTCGCTGCCGGTGGTCTGGCCGCCGCACTGTCAACTGCCGCCGGTCTGCTTCTGGCCATCTCCTCCGCCGTCAGCCACGACCTGATCAAGGGATCGATCAACCCGTCGATTTCGGAAAAAGGCGAGTTGCTGGCCGCACGGATCGCCATGGCCGTTGCCATCGCCGTCGCCACCTATCTGGGTCTGAACCCGCCGGGCTTTGCGGCGCAGACGGTTGCGCTGGCGTTCGGTCTGGCCGCGGCCTCGATCTTCCCGGCGCTGATGATGGGCATCTTCTCGAAGCGCATCAACAACACCGGTGCGGTTGCGGGGATGCTCGCGGGCCTGATCGTGACCCTGGTCTATATCTTCCTGCACAAGGGCTGGCTGTTCATTCCTGACACCAACTCGTTCACCGATGCCGATCCGCTGCTGGGCACGATCAAGTCGACCTCGTTCGGCGCCATCGGTGCGGCGGTCAACTTTGCCGTGGCCTATGTGGTCGCCGGTATGACCAAGGAGACCCCGCAGGAGATCAAGGATCTGGTCGAAAGCGTGCGTATCCCGCGCGGTGCCGGTGCCGCACAGGATCACTGAGGTGTCGGGCCTCTGGACTGGTTCCCTCCCGAATGAGGCCCGCCCTTTTTGACCAGACGGTCCCGTCCGGATATTCCGGGCGGGGCCGTATCAGTTTCTTGCCAAGGTTACCCCGATGCCACTGTCACCCGATCAGATCACCCGGTTCCTGGAATCCGTCCATCCCTATGACGGTCTTCCGCGCGCAGCGCTGGAAACCATTGCGCCGCAAATTGAGGCGTGGGAGGTAGAGACCGATTTCGCAGTCTACGATCTGGGCGAAAAACTTCCGGGATTATTCATCATCTACCAGGGCACGATCGAAATCAGCGACGAAAATGGTGTCGTCGTGTCCCATCTCGGTCTGAGAAACTCGTTTGGCGAACGCGGGTTGTTGCGCAATGGCAAGGCGGTGACCAGCGCCCGCGCCGATGCACGTTCCGTGCTTCTGGTCCTGCCGCCGGCCTTGTTTCACGAACTGATCGCCGCGCATGAGGTCGTGGCCAGGTTCTTCAACCGGGCCCGTGGACCGAAACCGCATCAGGACAATCTTGCCACAAGTGCGGTCGATACACTGATGACGCGCAACCCGGCCACCTGTGTCGCCGGGACATCCGTGCAGGACGCCGCGCGCCTGATGCGGGATCATGGCATTTCCTCGGTCTGTGTCACCGAGAACGAAGTTTTGAAGGGCATCGTCACGGTGCGCGATTTGTCAGGTAAGGTCGTGGCCGAGGCCCTGCCCGCCGCGACGCCCATTTCGGACATCATGACCCCCTGCCCGCTGACCCTTTCGCCCGGCGACATCGGCTCGGACGTGCTGCACGCGATGATGGAACACCGGATCGGGCATATCCCGATCACCGAGGGCGGGCGGCTGGTCGGGATGGTTACACAGACCGATCTGACCCGATATCAGGCGGTCAGTTCTGCCGAGCTGGTCAGCGCCATTGCAGATGCGGACAGTGCCGATGAGATGGCCAGTGTAACCGCGAAAATCCCTCGCCTGTTGGTGCAACTTGTGGCAGGCGGCAACCGGCACGAGGTGGTTACTCGTCTGATCACCGACATCGCCGACACCGCCACCCGCCGTCTGCTGACGCTGGCCGAGGCACGACTCGGCCCTCCGCCCGTGCCCTATCTTTGGCTGGCCTGCGGCTCGCAAGGGCGTCAGGAGCAGACGGGACTTTCGGATCAGGACAATTGTCTGGTGCTGGACGATGCCGTGACCGGGGCCGACATGCCTTATTTCGAAGCGCTGGCGAAATTTGTCTCGGACGGTCTGGATACATGCGGATATTTCTATTGTCCCGGAGAGATGATGGCGACAAACCCTCGCTGGTGTCAGCCGCTCCGCGTATGGAAGGAGTATTTTGCCGGCTGGATCACCAAACCCAACCCCGAGGCGCAGATGCTGGCGTCGGTCATGTTCGACCTGCGTCCCATTGGCGGAACCGTCGGCCTGTTTTCCGACCTGCAGACCGACACTTTGAAAGCCGCAAGCCGCAACTCGATCTTCGTGGCCCATATGATAGCCAATTCGCTTAAACACACGCCGCCGCTGGGATTGCTGCGAGGCTTCGCGACGATCCGCTCGGGCGAGCATCGCAACACGCTCGACCTTAAACACAACGGTGTCGTGCCAGTGACCGATCTCGGGCGGGTCTATGCGTTACAGGGGCAGTTGACCGAAACCAACACCCGTGCGCGCCTCAAGGCCGCCGAAGCGGCGGGAGTGCTGAGTCCATCCGGTGCGCGCGACCTGCTCGATGCCTATGACCTGATCGCGGAAACCCGGCTGGAACATCAGGCAACGCTGGTTCGCAGGAATGACAAACCCGACAATTACCTGGCCCCTGCGGAACTGTCCGATTTTGAGCGAAGCCATCTGCGCGACGCCTTTGTCGTGGTAAAGACGATGCAATCTGCGGTCGGGCACGGCAAAGGTATGCTGAGCTGACGCCGGGATTTGGGAGGAGGAGGCACCATGTTTCTGGAACTGATTGCTACGGTTTTTGCGGGTGTTGCCATCGCCGGGCTGGTGATGCTGATCAACCGCGCGACCGGAGGCCGCCTGCCGCGCTGGCTGGTGCCGGTAGTGGCGGGGCTGGGCATGATCGGGGTCACGATCACCAGCGAATATTCCTGGTATGATCGCACCCGCACCGCCCTGCCCGACGAGCTTGTCGTCGTGCAAGAGGTTGAAAGCCGTGCACTGTACCGCCCCTGGACCTACATAGCACCCTTTGTCGATCGCTTCGCTGCCATCGATGCCGCATCGGTTCAGACAAACCCGAAGGTTTCCGGCCAGCGCCTTGCCGATCTCTATTTCCTTGGCCGCTGGGCACCGGTGTCAAAACTGCCGGTTGTCGTGGACTGCACGGGTTTGCGGCGGGCCAACCTGTCCGATGGCGTTGAATTCGGCCCGGATGGAGAGGTTGTGAATGCCGAATGGATAAAGGCAGGCGCTGATGATCCGTTGATTGCGGCAATCTGCGAGGTACAGCGGTGATGTCCGGGCTGAGCCTTCGGCTTCGTGTCTTTCTGTTTTTCTGCCTTTTGGCCGCAGGCGGGCTGGCCGTGACCGGCGGGGCGCTGTGGCTGGGATACAGCCGCGCCGGAGCCCCTGACCTGCTGGACGCTTTCGTTTTCAGCGGGTTGCTGGTGGCATTCGGATTGCTGGGGCTGATCGTCGGGGTCTGGCTGCTGTTTGACGAAAACGTCGCTAAGCCCATCGAAAGACTGTCCGCGCAGATGCGAGCGCGCGCCCATGCGGGCGTGGCAACCGATCTGGATCTACACACGGCCCGCTATCTGGGCGATCTGGCCCCGGCCGCGGCCGGCCTGGCCGGAGTTTTGTCGGACACCACCATGAATACGGCCGAAACCGTTGCCGCCGAAACCGCGCGTTTGATGGCCGAAAAAGAACGCCTGACCGCGTTGCTTACCGACATTCCGGTTGCGATGGTTCTGGCAAGCCCACACCATCAAATCGTACTCTATGACGGCCAGGCCGCCGAGGTGTTGGCACAAATCGCGCCTCCGCGCCTCAACGCGCCGCTGTTCGACTATATGGGTCGTGACGCGCTGGAGGAGGCCTATGCCAGGCTCATCAAGACCGGCAAGGATGTGTCCTGCACCCTGTTCGGCGCGGACGGCGCGCAATCCTATGCGGTTCGGTTGAAGCCGCTTGGCAACGCGCCGGGCTATATGCTGATATTCGAAGAGGCCACGGCGCATATCCCACCGGACGCGGCGCGCCCTCTGGTCTATGATTTCGATCTGCTGGAGGCGCGTGTCGATGACGTGTTCGAGAACCGGCCGCTTGCGGATCTGTGCTTTGTTGTATTCGACACCGAAACCACCGGCCTGTTGCCGCACAAGGACGAAATTGTCCAGATCGGGGCTGTTCGCATCCTGAAAGGTCGCATCATTGCGGGTGAAACACTGGACATGCTGATCGATCCGGGCATTCCAATCCCGCCCGCCTCGACAAAGGTCCACAAGGTCAGCGACATGATGGTTCAGGGCGCGCCGGACATCGCCGCGGCCGGCCGCGCCTTTCATCACTTTGCCCGCGATGCGGTGATCGTGGCCCATAATGCCCCCTTTGACATGGCCTTTCTTCGCCGGCATTCGCACCGCATGGGGGTCGGATGGGATCATCCGATCCTGGACACGGTGCTGCTGTCCGCCGTCCTGTTCGGGGCCAGTGAAACGCATACGCTGGATGCGCTATGCGATCGGATGGGCGTAACCATCCCCGACGCTTTGCGCCACACCGCGCTTGGCGATGCACGGGCCACGGCGGAGGTTCTGGTCAGGATGCTTCCCATACTTCACGCCCGCGGCATGCGCACCTTTGGCGACGTGGTCGCCGAAACCCGCAAACATGGCCGTCTGCTGGAGGACCTGAACTGACGCAAAAGGCCACCGCGCCGACCTTGCTCCATGGACAAAGCGCGCCAAGCGTGGCAGGTGGGGCGGACTCAAGGATACGAACGCGCGCGATGACCGAAAAGACTTTTATTCCCGGCACGGACTCAACCCTTGCCTTTCGCGAGGCGTTGGGATGTTTCGGCACCGGCGTCACGGTTGTCACCACGGCAACCGCATCCGGACCGGTCGCAATTACCGTGAACTCTTTTTCTTCGGTTTCGCTGACACCGCCCTTGGTGCTTTGGTGTCTGGGCCGGGACTCCAACCGTTTCGACGCCTTCAGCACGACCCGCCACTATGCCATTCACGTGATGGCCGAAGACCAGCAGAACCACGCCCTCAGTTTTGCCCGCAACGGACTTGATTTTGCCCATGCCGAATGGATGCCGGACAGGAATGGCACGCCCTTGCTTGCCGGCTGCCTGGCCAGGTTCGATTGCCGGCTTGATGCCCGGCACGAGGCCGGAGACCATCTGATCATCGTCGGGGAAGTCGAACAGGTCATGTACCGCACCGGCAAGGGCCTGATGTTCAAACGCGGGCAATACGGCGCCTTCAAAGACCTGCTTTGAAACGCTCGGCTGCTACTTAGTGGCCGACAAACCCCTGAGGTGAATTGCCCAATGGGCAAGAGGGGCAGCGCCCCTTTCCGGGCTCCTCACTCCGAACACCGGCCTATTCGTCCGGAGCGCCGTGAACGGCGAATGCTTCCAGTTCGGCTTCTTTCGGCGTGATCACCCGATAGGCTTCGTGAACCCCGGTCTCTCCTAACTCGCGTGCGACGGTCAACAAGGTATTGGGCGCATGTTCGTCGCACAGCCCGGTCATCTGCGCGATTTCTTCCCGCGCAACGCCGAGCGCAACATTAACGGAGGGCGCACCGTAACGGTCGACGAAATGCTCCGCCAGCCCCTGCGTGAGACGTTTGATCTCGGCCTCTTCTACCTGCGTCACAGCGATAAATGTCACGCGTCCGAAGGTCTCAAGCCCAAGCCACCCGTTGGAAAATGCCTGCCGCGCCTTACCCACCAGATCGGCCTGCGACCAGTTTGAAAACTCGAACCCGCCTGAGATGCACCATTCTCCGGTGCGCGCCGGAGAGTGAAAGACATTCAAATCGCTTTCATCGAAATGGATTGCGCGCGCGAGTTTCATTCCTGTTTCTCCAACACTGTTTCCATCGGCACGAGATGCGTTCGGGCGTCATCCCGGATCAGCATTCCAAAGCGTTCGTCCGTACCCAGAAAAACACCCTTCCGATCACCGTTCGTGACCGGTTCGCCAACGCCTCGCAGCAGGACCATCCATTCACCGTGCAAAGGGGCGTTGCCGTCCTCTTCCCAACGGTTGAGCCAGGTCAGTGTGTGACGCGACCAGCTTTCGATCAATCCTGCCGGGGACACCTCGACGCAGCCCTCGTCATAGAGTGCGGTACGATCTGGCGTCTCGCCCGGCGCACCGGTCTGCATGAGCGCCAGCGTCCAGCCGATCACCAGCCAATCCGGTATCTGGCCGGGGTCAGAGGTCGAGGCCGCCGCGCGAAATTGCCCGCAGGCCGCACCGTTGACGCAAATCAGCCCGCCCCACCCCAGATGCACGGCCACTTCGGGCGGAGCAAGCACTCCCAACGCATTCTGGAATCCGACCGCACAGAGCGGCAGCATGGCCATCGCATCCCGCAATGGCACTTCCGGGGCAAAAACGATGGCCACCCGCAAACGGTCCGCCTGAATGTTGTAGGCCACCGTGCCCGCGTCGCAACCCAGCGCCGCGAGAGCCTGAGCGCGTTCGAACGGCTCTTCCCGCCCCTGCAGGGCGTGGCCCACAAGCAAGGGGGGAAAAACCGGGTGGGTCATGCGTGACCCTTGGTGATCAGATCGCGTGCGATGCGCCGGAAGGCGTCGGCCTGCGGGCTATCGGGCTTGCTGACCACGATAGGGGCGCCGCCGTCTGCCGCAACCCGGATATCGAGGTGCAACGGAATCTCACCCAGAAGCGGCACATCCAGCGCCTTGGCCTCGTTGGCGACGCCACCATGTCCAAACACATGCTCTTCGTGCCCGCAATTGGAGCAGATATGGGTGGACATGTTTTCGATCATGCCATGGATCGGGGTCTTGAGCTGACGGAACATGTCAATTCCCTTACGCGCATCGATCAGCGCGACATCCTGCGGCGTCGATACCACGATGGCCCCGTCCACCTTGAATTTCTGGCTGAGCGTCAGCTGCACATCGCCGGTGCCCGGCGGCAGGTCGACGATCAGCACATCCAGCGCGCCCCATTGCACCTGTCCCATCATCTGTTGCAAAGCACCCATCAACATCGGGCCGCGCCAGACCACCGCCTGACCCTCGTTCACCATCAAACCCATCGACATCATCGTGACGCCATGGTTGCGCAGCGGCAAAATGGTTTTGCCGTCGGGGCTGGCCGGACGACCCGATACACCCAGCATGCGTGGCTGTGACGGGCCGTAAACATCGGCATCCAGCAAACCAACCCGGCGCCCTTCGGCGGCAAGCGCACAGGCCAGGTTGGCTGAAACGGTGGATTTGCCCACCCCGCCCTTGCCCGAGGCGACGGCGATGATGCGATCCACCCCCGGCACCGCCTGCGGTCCGGTTTGTGACGGTTTGGGTTTCGGTTTCAAATCCGGCGGCGCTTTTTCGGAATGCGCCGTCATCATTGCCGACACTTTCTCGACGCCCGCGACCATCTTTGCCGCCTGTTCGGCGGTGGCACGCACCGGCTCCATCCGCTCGGCCTGTTGCGGATCGATCTCCAGAACGAACCTTACGGTGTCGCCTTCGACATTCAGCGCACGGACGATGCCTGCGCTCACGATGTCCTGGCCCGAAACCGGGTCTGTAATCTTTTTCAGGTTCGCCAGAACCGCGTCACGGGTGCTCATGCGTCGTCATCCTTGATCTGGCCGGTCACCACATGCTCTACCTCCAGCCCGTCGATGGTCAGCACCACCTTGGCCTCAAAGCTTTTGTCTGCGGGGTTACCCGCCTTGCGCAGCCCCTCTTCGATGGCCTGCTGGCTGGTCACACCCACCTGCTTGAGGAATTTGCGCATCGACATGTTGTAGTCTCCGCTCATCGCATGTGTCTCCATCTCATTCTGTTCATTTGACGCAATCGTCCCAACCCATCTAGGTTTGAGCCATGCGCTTTGTCTTGTTGTGCCTGAGCCTGATGCTCTACACCAGCCCCTCTTGGTCGCAAGAGGTGCTTGGCTTGGCCGCACCCGACGACGTGGCACGATCGGGATTGTTGAAACATATTCTTCCACGCTTTTCTCTCAAGACCGGTGTCAAGGTTGTCGCAGTCGAAACCGGGCCGATGGAAATCGTTACAGAAGCGCCCGGTGATCCGGTATTCCAGCGCAACGGCACACTTTATCTTCTGCGAATCGAGGACAAGCCCAAACAGCAAAGATTCCGAAAATGGCTGTTGTCCGATATCGGCAAACGGACGGTCGAAAGCTTTCAGCCCGAAAACGGGGCCTCCTTCAGTGCGCAGTTCGACGTCGCGGCGGTCACGGACACTCCGGAATTCGACGGCAATGCCGCGCTTGGCGCAAAGCTGTCTCTCAGCCATTGCGGGCGCTGCCACGTGATCGGACCGGAAAACCGGATGAACGGCCTTGGTTCGACGCCGTCTTTCGCGGTGCTGCGCACGCTGTCCGACTGGTCGGTGCGATTTCAGCAATTCTATGTCCTCAATCCGCATCCCGCCTTTACTCAGATCGAAGGCATAACCGCTCCTTTCGATCCCGAACGCCCACCGCCGATCCATCCTGTGTCGATCACCCAATCCGACCTGGAAGCCATTCTTGCCTTTGTCAGCGCCATTGCAGCCGCCGATCTTGGCGCGCCTCTGCAATCTCAGTGATCCTTTCGCTTGCCGAAATAATCCTCGGTGGTGACGACGCGCGGTTTGGGCTTGCCTGTGAACGGGTTGTTCTGGCTGTGGAACTGGGCCTGAACCCGGCAATCGTCGCACATCTGGATCAGGCGCGCCTGATCGGATGAAGCAAACATAGGATGATTTCCGGCCAACTTCTCCATGATCCGTTCGATGGTGGATTTCACCCCGAACGGTGCGCCGCATTCGACGCAGGCGAATGGCTCTTCTTCGTTCAGCACGCACTGAGAAAGCGCGGCGTCGTTCAGATTCAGTTGCGGAACCAGAGTGATCGCGGTTTCCGGGCAGGCCGTCCGGCACAGGCCGCATTGCAGGCAGGCATCCTCCTGAAAATTGAGCTGCGGTTTGTCCGGGTTATCGGTCAGGGCCGCTGACGGGCAGAGCGACACACAGCTGAGGCACAAAGTGCAGGCATCGGTGTCGACGACCACCGCGCCATAGGGGGCAGTTTCAGGCAAGGGCAGCGGTGCCTCGGGCTCGGGATTGAGCGCCTTTGCGGCAAGTCGCGTTATCTGGCGCCGGTTACCCAGCGGCAATACCGGTTCCGCCAGGGGCGCGGGCACAGGTTGCGCGTACAGAACCTCGGCCAACGCATCCGGATCGGTTTCGTCGATCAACCCGATCGAACTTTCGCCCGCTATCGCCTGCGCCAATTCCAGTTCCCGGGCCAGCGCATTGCGTTCGGTTTTGGGAGAAGCCAGAACATCCACCCGCGCGAAGCCATGCGACAGTGCCGCCAGCATCTCGGCATGGCCAAAGCCGGACACGATACCCAGTTCCAGCGGAAGCACACTCGCCGGCAACCCGCGACCGAAGCGGGCGGCCAATCGGATCATCTCGGCCCCGAACGCGTCATGCACCAGCAGGCGCGGCGACCCGCCGCCAGCTTGCCGATAGGTCCGTGCCAAAACCTGCATCCGGGCCAGAACCGAGGCGACCGGCGGATCTTCGTAGGTGATGGCCGTCGAAGGGCATAAAGCGGCGCACTCACCGCAGCCTGCACAGACCATCGGGTCGATCTGAACGTGATCGCCGACCGGAGTTATTGCCCCGGTCGGGCAGGTGTCGAGGCAGTTCGAACAGCCCGCCTGCCCCGCACGTGAATGGGCGCACAGGTTTTCGTTAAGGCGGACATACAAAGGTTTTTCGAAGGTTCCGACCAATTGCACAGCCTCAAAGGCCAGACCGGCGACTGCGACAGCATCCCGGTGGTCCGCGCTGAGATACCCTTCGCGTTTCTCGGGCGCATGCACCAGTGCAGATCCCCCACCAAGATCTATGACGATATCGCAACGCGACCTGGCCCCGTCGCGCGGCGCGGACCAGCCAAATGCGCCACGCCCCCCCGGCACAAGCCGTTGCATCGCATCAAGACGCAATTCGAACCCGCCCAGCGCGCCCTGAACCTGTCTTATTTTTCCGCGTATGGTATCGAATGCCCGCGACATGGGGCTGGCGCCGTCTGTCACCAGAACCGTCACGGCCAGACTGTCCGACAACCGCTGCGCAAGGTCAAAAGCCACGTCGCCCGGCCCGACAATGAAGCAGACGCCTTCACTCACGACATCCCGGCTGGGCGTCACCGGAAGGGGCAACATCGCTTCGGCCGCCAGCGCGGCCATTTTCGGCACCGCGTCCCGACCCTCGTCCGACCAGCCTGCCCGATCGCGCAAATCCACGAGCCCGAATGCGTCGACGCCAAGCTCTTCGGCGAGTTCCTCGAACACCACGCTTTCCTGCCCGCAGGCGATGAATAGCTCCCCCTCGCGCTGCATCGCTTCAGCGGCGGCGGACAGTTCAGTTGTGCAAAGCGCCGAGTGTACGCGAGAGCAGGTTGCCCCACACGCCCTGGCGACTAGATCTGCATCCAACGATTGCGTCCCACCGCAATCGCACAATACCAGTGTTTTCTCCATATCTCCCCTCGGGCAAACCTGTTCGACCGCCAATCACGCGCGCAACCGGCTGGTAAAGCAAGATGTGAAGCAAGCAAAAAAACGCCGCGCCATTTCTGCACTATAGTTCACAAAATTGGACACGCCAGCGAAGCGAACAAGAAAATTCCATCGATAAAATAATGGTGATTGCAAAAATTATCTTTTCTACGGACTTGGCACAGCCCCAGTTTGTGTACCATAGTTCACAACGCGGAAGGATGGGGAGAACCTTCCAGGGAGGAATACGTGGCCAAGGCCGCCAATCACATTGAAATGCCACTGGGCGTCGTCGTCCGGAAAACACCTGGCGTGACCCGATGGGCCACGTGGAACTGGCGTGCTGTCGCCGTATTGCCCGGCGCGGGGCCTGCCGACTGGCTGGAACTGCGGCGCGACGGCGATGCGGTCGAATACCACGCTGCCACGTTGCCGCTGACGCTCTGGGCATCCGACACCGAGGCCTACAAGGTCAATCTGTCTGACAGTCAGCCGTCAGTCTATCTGGTGCTGCGCGACGAGGCTGACAGC
Source organism: Ruegeria sp. AF8 (assembly GCF_056541825.1). Taxonomy (NCBI): domain Bacteria; kingdom Pseudomonadati; phylum Pseudomonadota; class Alphaproteobacteria; order Rhodobacterales; family Roseobacteraceae; genus Ruegeria; species Ruegeria sp. AF8. The sequence continues at coordinate 182,849 of NZ_JBQFYW010000002.1, forward strand.
GGCGACACGCTGAACGCGGTTCTGGTCACGGCTTCTCCGTTCGAAGGGCAGGACTATGCCGACACCGGCGAAGAAATCGTCGAAAAGATTCCAATGCCCGAGGGGCTGATTGCCTGGATGCGGGATTTTACCTTGAAACACCATCGGGACGAGGCATTTGTGAAACGCCGCCGCGACAAGAAACGGGTGGATCTGGTGGAGGATGGCAAGGGCGACGCCCGCATCCGGCAGGACACGGACGTCTACCGCGCACCGCGAAGGGTCGTGCAATGAACTCTCCGGGCGATTTCTGGTCCCGCCGGAAGGCTGCCGTTCAGGCCGAGGCCGATGGCAAACGCATTTCGGCAGAAGCTCGGACGGTTGAGGCACGACAAGCCGAACTTGAGCAGAAGAGCGATGCTGAAATTCTGGCAGAGCTGGATTTGCCCGACCCGAACGACCTCAAACCCGGTGACGATGTCGCGGGGTTCATGGCTCGTGCCGTTCCCGACCGCATCCGCCGCCGCGCCTTGCGGCAGCTGTGGCGGCTGAACCCGGTACTGGCCAATGTGGATGGGCTGGTGGACTATGGCGAGGATTTCACCGACCCTGCACGAGTTCTGGACAATATACAGACGGCATATCAGGTCGGTCGGGGCATGATGGCGCATGTCGAAGCAATCGCCACCACATCCGAACACGAACACAAACCGGACGAGGATGAAGCCCCCCATGGCGAAATCACCGGCGGCGACCTGCCCATCGTAGAACCGGCACCGGCTCCTGAGACCGGGGTAGAAATCGCCGTCGCCGAAGAAGACGCAACAACAGCCGCACCGATTCCGCGACGGATGCGGTTTGAATTTGAAGGATAATCCGATGCCCGCAAGCAATGCGCAAACGCTGGAGATTGCCGCTGAAGACCGCATACGCGCCGACTTCTACAACTTTCTGGGTCTGCTGCTGGCCACGCCGCCCGACCAGGTATTGCTGAGCCAGATCGCCGGGCTGAGCGGCGATGAATCGGAACTGGGTCAGGCGATTCAATCCATGGCGCGCGTCGCCAAAGTAACCAAACCCGCCGCCGCAGAACGCGAATTCAATGCGCTGTTCATCGGCCTGGGCCGAGGCGAGTTGCTGCCCTATGCCAGTTTCTATCTCACCGGGTTCCTGAACGAGAAACCTCTGGCGCAACTGCGCAATGACATGGCCGCACGCGGCATCACGCGCGCCCGGAACGTGTTCGAGCCCGAGGATAACATCGCCTCGCTGATGGAGATGATGGCGGGCATGATCGTGGGCCGCTTTGGCACCCCTGCACCGCTGGACGACCAGAAAGCGTTTTGGAACAAACATATCGGCCCCTGGGCCGCGCATTTCTTTTCGGATCTGGAAGCAGCCGAGAACTCGGTTCTCTATGCCTCGGTCGGCACCGCCGGGCGGGTATTCATGGAAATCGAGCGCGAAGCGTTCCGGATGACGGCAGCGTGAATCGCTGCCACTCGCCAGCGCCGCAAACGGCGCTAGTTCGCAATTGGGAAAGGAGGAGCCCATGAGCAAGACCAAGGAAGAAGGCACCACACGCCGCAACTTCCTCAAACTGGCCGGAACAGCAGCGCCCGCTGCCGTCGCCGCAGCCAGTCTGACTGATAAGGCCGAGGCGGCCGAGCTGCCAACAGACGAAAGCCGCATTCAGGACACCGCGCATACCCGCGCCTATCTCGACAGCGCCCGGTTCTGAACCGGACGCCGTCACAACCCGGTCGACGGTTGCGTAAGGCCCGGACACCGGTTCAGGAATGACCAAGCAAGCCATCGCGAGGATGGTGAGCCAGGGAGGAGAGAAATGCTTAGGAAAAAGACCAACGGGGTTGCGAGACGCCCCCAGCGGACAAGTATCCTGTCCCAGGTCGGCGAGAAAACCGTCGATCGCCGCGCGTTCCTGCGCGGATCGGGCCTGACGATCGGTGGATTGGCCGCGATCAGCGCCACGGGCGGAACCGTGACGCCAGCCAGCGCCCAGACAGCGGCCAATCAGGCCGTCGAAAACATCAAATCCGTCTGCACCCACTGCTCGGTCGGCTGTACCGTGATTGCCGAAGTGCAGAACGGTGTCTGGATCGGGCAGGAACCCGGTTGGGACAGCCCGTTCAACCTTGGTGCGCACTGCGCCAAAGGTGCAGCGGTTCGCGAGCACGCCCATGGCGAACGCCGCCTCAAGTATCCGATGAAAAAGGAAGGCGGAGAGTGGAAGCGCATCAGCTGGGAAGAGGCGATCAACGAGATCGGCGATGGCATGATGCAGATCCGCCAGGAATCCGGGCCGGACAGCGTGTACTGGCTGGGCTCTGCCAAGCATAACAACGAACAGGCCTATCTGTTCCGCAAGTTCGCCGCCTATTGGGGCACGAACAACGTGGACCATCAGGCGCGTATCTGCCACTCGACCACCGTTGCAGGTGTTGCGAATACATGGGGCTACGGCGCCATGACCAATTCGTATAACGACATCCACAACTCCAAAGCCATCTTCATCATCGGCGGCAACCCGGCCGAGGCGCACCCCGTCTCGCTGCTGCACGTTCTGCGCGCGAAGGAGCAGAACAACGCGCCGCTGATTGTTTGCGATCCGCGCTTTACGCGCACCGCAGCGCATGCGGATGAGTATGTCCGCTTCCGTCCCGGTACGGATGTCACGCTGATTTGGGGCATTCTGTGGCACATCTTCGAGAACGGCTGGGAAGACAAAGAGTTCATCCGCACCCGTGTCTGGGGCATGGACCAGATCCGCGACGAGGTCCGCAACTGGAACCCCGATGAGGTGGAACGGGTGACCGGCACCCCCGGCAGCCAATTGCGCCGGGTGGCGCGCACCATGGCCAACAACCGTCCCGGCACGGTGATCTGGTGCATGGGCGGTACTCAGCACACCAATGGCAATAACAACACCCGCGCCTACTGCGTGCTTCAGCTTGCGCTTGGCAACATGGGCACCTCGGGTGGTGGCACCAACATCTTCCGCGGCCATGACAACGTGCAGGGCGCGACCGACCTTGGTGTTCTGTCCCACACCCTGCCCGGCTATTACGGCCTGTCCGCAGGGGCTTGGGGCCATTGGAGCCGTGTCTGGGGTGAGGATCTGGATTGGCTGAAGGGCCAGTTCGCCACGATCAAGGGCAAGGACGGCAAGGACAAGCCGCTGATGAACGAAAGCGGCATCCCCGTGTCCCGCTGGATCGACGGCGTTCTGGAAGACCCGGCCAACATGGATCAGGACAACAATGTCCGCGCCATGGTTCTGTGGGGTCATGCTCCGAACTCGCAAACCCGTGGTCCGGAAATGAAGACGGCGATGGAAAAACTGGACATGCTGGTCGTGATCGACCCGTATCCCACAGTTTCGGCCGTTCTGCATGACCGCACTGATGGCGTCTACCTGCTGCCGGCCTGTACGCAGTTCGAAACCCGTGGCTCGGTCACGGCGTCGAACCGGTCGCTTCAGTGGCGGGACCGCGTGGTTGAGCCGCTGTTCGAAAGCCTGCCGGACGAGGTCATCATGGCCAAGTTCGCCAACAAGTTCGGCTGGGCGGACCGGCTGTTCCGCAATATCGAGATGGAAGATCCCGAAACCCCGAATGTCGAAAGCATCACGCGTGAGCTCAACTCGGGTCTCTGGACCATCGGTTATACCGGGCAATCGCCAGAACGGCTGAAAAGCCATATGGCCAACCAGCACACGTTCGACAGAACAACGTTGCAGGCCGTGGGTGGTCCGAATGATGGCGAATACTACGGTCTGCCTTGGCCGTGCTGGGGTACGGCGGAGATCGGCCATCCCGGAACGCCGAACCTCTACGACATGTCCAAACCGGTGGCCGAAGGTGGCCTGTGCTTCCGGGCGCGGTTCGGAGTCGAGCGGGACGGAGATAACCTTCTGGCCGAAGGCGTATCGAATCCCGGGGCCGAAATTCAGGACGGCTATCCCGAATTCACCATGCAGATGCTGATGGACCTGGGTTGGGACGGCGACCTGACGGCCGAGGAACGCGCCGCCATTGACGCAGTTGCGGGTGAGAAAACCAACTGGAAAACCGACCTGTCAGGCGGCATCCAGCGGGTCGCCATCAAGCATGGTTGCGCCCCGTTCGGCAACGCCAAGGCCCGTGCAGTTGTCTGGACATTCCCGGACCCGATCCCGCTGCATCGCGAGCCGCTTTACACGCCGCGCCGCGATCTGGTGGCAGACTATCCCACCTACGAGGACCGGCATGCCTATCGCTTGCCTACCCTTTATGCATCGATTCAGAAGAACGACTTCTCAAAGGATTATCCGATAATCCTCACGTCGGGCCGTCTGGTCGAATACGAAGGCGGCGGCGAGGAAAGCCGGTCGAATCGCTGGCTTGCCGAACTGCAGCAGGACATGTTCGTCGAGATCAACCCGCGCGACGCCAACAACCTTGGCATTCGCGACGGAAGCCAGGTCTGGGTGGAAGGTCCCGAAGGCGGCAAGGTCAAGGTGATGGCGATGCTGACCGAAAGGGTCGGTGCCGGGGTGGCCTTCATGCCATTCCATTTCGGCGGCCATTTCCAGGGCGAGGATCTGCGGCACAAATATCCCGCGGGGGCCGACCCCTATGTGCTGGGCGAAAGTTCGAACACCGCGCAGACCTATGGCTATGATTCAGTGACCCAGATGCAGGAGTCGAAAGTGACCCTCTGCAAAATCTGGACAGCGTAAGGAGGACCGATATGGCTAGAGCGAAGTTTCTCTGCGACGCTGAACGCTGCATCGAATGCAATGCCTGCGTCACGGCGTGCAAGAACGAGCACGAAGTGCCCTGGGGCATCAATCGCCGCAGGGTGGTGACGATCAATGACGGCAAACCGGGTGAACGCTCGATCTCGGTGGCCTGTATGCATTGTTCCGACGCGCCCTGCATGGCCGTGTGTCCGGTGGATTGCTTCTATCAAACCGAGGACGGTGTGGTATTGCACTCCAAGGATCTGTGCATCGGTTGCGGCTATTGCTTTTATGCGTGCCCCTTTGGCGCGCCGCAATATCCGCAGGCGGGCAATTTCGGATCGCGCGGCAAGATGGACAAATGCACCTTCTGTGCCGGCGGTCCCGAAGAGACACATTCCAACGCAGAGTTCTCGAAATACGGGCGCAACCGGATCGCCGAGGGCAAGCTGCCCATCTGCGCCGAAATGTGTTCCACCAAAGCCCTGCTGGCAGGAGACGGCGATGTCGTATCGGCCATCTACCGTGAACGCGTCGTGGCGCGCGGGTTCGGCTCGGGCGCGTGGGGCTGGGGTACGGCCTATGACCAGAAGGGCGGTTAAACCGCTGATCTGAGACAACAACCGGGCGACCCGACCAACCGGGTCGCCCTCTGCCGCTTGCAGGGATCGAGATTACCATGATCCGAATGATTTTCGCGATCGTTTTCGCGCTGGGTTTGGCCACGGCCCTGTCCGCGCAGGAAACCGCGCCCGATACAGACTCGCGGACCGCCACGGGCGGCGCCACGACCCTTGAAGACATCCTCGCCCGGCAACGCGGCGAGCGGGTGGATGACGCCTATCGGTCCGGCAATACCGGCCAGGGCAATGTCGAGGCTCTGATCGGCCAACTGGGCACACGCGGCACCGCATCTGACAGCGACATGTTCCGCGCCCTGCGCTATGGCTCGGCGGACGTGACGACGTCTTCGCGCAGCCCGGCCTCGGGTATTGTCATTCAGGACAGCGGCATGTGGTGGCTGGATTTCCGTACTGGTCCGCTGCGCACATATGGCACCTACCTGCTGGGTGGGATGCTGGCAGTTCTGCTGCTGTTCTATCTGATCCGGGGGAAAATCCGCATCGACGGAGAAAAAACAGGCCGTACGGTCACGCGATTTTCGGGTTTTGAACGCTTCGGCCACTGGCTTTTCGGAGGCTCGTTCCTGATCCTTGGCGCGACCGGTCTGATCACGCTTTACGGGCGCGACTTCCTGATCCCATTTGTGGGGAAAACCGGTTTCGCCGCCATCGCTCTGGCCTGCAAGTGGGTGCATAACAACATCGCCTGGGCCTTTATGCTGGGGTTGATCATCATCACGCTGAATTGGGTCGCCCACAACATACCCAATCGCCATGACCTCAAATGGCTCGCTGCGGGTGGTGGCCTGTTTACCAAAAGCAGCCATCCGCCCGCCAAGAAGTTCAATGCGGGGCAAAAGGTCATCTTCTGGCTCTGCGTCATTCTTGGCGTGTCGATCAGCTTGTCGGGCCTGTCGCTACTTTTCCCGTTCGAACTGCCGATGTTCGCGAAAACCTTCGTCATCGCGAATGCCACCGGAATTCCCGAGCTACTGGGTCTTAATCTGCCCGAACAGATGTCTCCACATGAAGAGATGCAATATGCTCAGATATGGCATGTGATGATCGCCTATGGGTTCCTGGCCATCATCATCGCCCATATATATCTAGGATCGGTGGGCATGGAAGGCGCGTTCGATGCCATGGGCACCGGCGAGGTCGAGGAACAATGGGCGCGCGAGCATCACTCGCTGTGGCTGGATGAGGTCAAGGAGGCGCAGGCCTCCGACGGTTCGGCCTCGCCCGCGGAATAGATGCGGGCGCTCGCCCTTGCGTTAAGCCTGTTGCCGCTGCCCGGAGCGGCCGAGTTCTTTACACTCAAAGGGCACGGCGGCCCCGTAATGGGAATCGCAGTGGCCCCGGACGGGCGTATAGCCACCGCCAGTTTCGACAATTCTGTCGGCATCTGGACCGGACATGCACCGGAATGGCTGGACGGGCACGAAGCGGCAGTGAATGCAGTCGTTTTCAATGGAACGGCGATTTATTCGGCAGGCGACGATTTCTCGCTGCGCCGTTGGCCGGGCGGTGACGTGGTGGGCAGGCACAAGGGCAAGATCGTCGGGATCGCCGCCTCGAAAACTCATGTGGCGACGGCCAGTTGGGATGGCTCGATCGGGCTCTGGCCCGTCGACGGCGGTGCACCTTCAATTCTGGGTCCGACGGGGAGCGGCGTGAACGCGGTTGTTTTCACCACCGACGGCAGGCACCTGTACTCTGCCGGTGCCGATGGAACCATTCGTTTGTGGGATATCCAGAGCGGTACGGAACTGCGCCGCGTCGTAAGGCACGGATTTGGTATCAACGAACTGATCCTGAACGAAGATGACGGATGGCTGGCCTATGGCGCGGTGGATGGCGTGACCCGCATTCACTATCTCAGCACGGGCGAAGAACGCGATTTCACTCTGGACCGCCGCCCGATCCTTGCACTGGCCCTCAGCCCCGACCGGAGCCACCTCGCCGTTGGCGATGGCGAGGGGTATATCATGGTGATTGACACCGGGAACTGGCGTATCACCAAGGATTTTCGCGCCACCCTGCACGGTCCCGTCTGGGCGTTGGTCTATTCGCTGGATGGAGACAACATCCACGCCGGCGGCATCGACGACGCCATGTACAGTTGGCCGGTCTCGGCACTGGGAGAACATGGCGTGCTGGCCGAAAATGAACGCAGTTTCCTGAAGAACCCGACGCAAATGGGGAATGGAGAACGCCAGTTCGTCCGCAAATGTTCGATCTGTCACGCGCTGACCCCGGATGGCGGGCGCAAGGCTGGTCCGACACTGCATGGCGTATTCGGACGACGCGCCGGGGCGGTTACGGGATATCTTTATTCGGATACGCTGAAGAACTCTGATATCATCTGGACAGAAAAGACCATAAATGGCCTTTTCGATCTCGGGCCGGACCATTACATTCCGGGGTCCAAGATGCCGATGCAAAGGATCACCGGCGCGGAGGATCGCGCCGATCTGATTTCGTTTCTGCGTCGGGCCACGTCGGAGGAGGACTAACAATGAAAGCGTTTCTGGCCGCCCTCGCCACCATGGTCGTTGTCGCCGCGGCCGCCCCGATGGCCCTGGAACAACTTGGATTTTCGGCGCCTGAAACGGGTTCAGCGGTTCGCCTCGACTGAATGCCCGAGTTCCTGACCACCCGTGAACTGGCCGATCTTTTGCGCATCGGTGAGCGCAAAGCCTATGATCTGGCGTCGTCCGGCGAAATCCCGCATGTGCGCGCAATGGGAAAACTGCTGTTTCCGCGCGCCGAAATCCTGGCCTGGCTGAACGCATCGCATGCAGGCCCACAGGTTGCGGAACCGCCCCTGCCCCCGATCGTGGCAGGCAGTCACGATCCCCTTCTGGACTGGGCACTGAGGGAAAGCGGATCAGAACTTGCAACCTACTATGACGGATCCTTCGATGGGCTCGACCGGCTCAGGGACCGAGGCGCACAGGCCGCTGCCCTGCATATTCACGAAGAGGATGGCTTCAACCTGAACGCTCTTCAGCAGAGTATGGGAGAAGCGCCCGTCGTATTGATCGAAATCGCCCGCCGCAAGCGGGGATTGCTGTTGGCCCGCGAGGGCACCGGAATTTCCGGGTTTGCCGACCTGAAGGGCCGTCGCGTTGTTCAGCGGCAGAACAGCGCCGCAAGCCAGCGCCTGTTTTTGACGCAACTGGAGCGGCACGGGCTGAATGCGGATGACATGGCCCCTCTGTCATCTTGCGCCCGCACCGAAGAGGAACTGGCCATTGCCCTGCACGACGGCAAGGCCGAAGCGGGTTTCGGGCTGGGGGCGCTGGCGGGCCTTTATGGGCTGGGTTTTGTCCCGACGCATGAGGAACGCTTTGATCTGGCGATATGGCGCCGGGCATATTTTGACGCGCCGATGCAGAAACTCATGGCGTTCCTGCACTCGGACCGCTTCGCTGCCCGGGCAAGGGAACTGGGCGGCTATGACCTTGATGGTCTTGGCACCGTGCACCACAACGGACAATCCGGATAAGCCGCGGTCACCGGGATTTTTCGGGTCCCGGCTGACGCGGGCAACTCACTTTGCGTTCGGAAAAAATAGCTGTTGCCCGTCCAGCGAATAGGACGCAATGGCCATCTGGCCATCATCGCTTAACAGCCATTCGATGAATCGCTGACCGGCTGCGGCCTTGGTGCGCGGGTGCTTTTCGGGATTGACCAGGATGACACCGTATTGGTTGAAAAGTCGCGGGTCCCCCTCGAGCAGCACCTCCAAGCGTCCCTTGTTGCCGAAGGCAATCCAGGTGGCCCGGTCCGTCAAGGCGTAGGCGTCCATTCCGACCGCCACGTTCAGCGTCGCGCCCATGCCAGAACCCGTTTCCCGATACCACTCGCCCGAGGCGGCGCTCACATCGACATCCGCCGCTTTCCAGTGGCGCAGCTCCGCCTTGTGGGTGCCGCTGTCATCCCCGCGCGATGCAAACGGAGCCTGCGTTGAGGCAATCGCGGTCAGCGCGGCCACTATATCTTTGCCGCCCCTGATCCCGGCCGGGTCCGAGTTAGGGCCAATCAGAACGAAGTCGTTGTACATCACGTCGAAACGTTTCACCCCCCAGCCGTCGGCGACGAATTTCTCCTCAGCCGGTTTGGCATGGACTAGTAAGACATCGCCGTCGCCATTGGCCGCATTTCTGATCGCCTGCCCCGTGCCCACGGCGACCACGCGCACATCGATCCCGGTCTCGGCCTCGAAACCGGGCAAGATATGATCCAACAATCCGGAGTTCTGCGTCGAAGTGGTGGATTGCAAGACAATGAAATCATCCTCGGCCTGCGCCGATCCGACCGCAAAAGCAAAAGCGAGCGCGCTTGCCCGGAACCATGTTCCGATCATGATTTCCTCCAATTTCAAGGGTTACGTCACCAGCCCACCGGCCAGATAGAGGCGCGCCGCCTGGGTTGTCGGGGCATCAAGCACCTGTTTGGCAGCGCCGTGCTCGACCACACGACCGCCCTGCATCATTACGATATCCGCCGCAAGACGCCGGGCCTGACCGATATCATGGGTCACCATCACGATCCGCACGCCCTGTACCGAGGCATGCAGGACCATCCGTTCAATCGCCTGCGTGGCCGCCGGGTCCAGCGCGCTGGTGGGTTCGTCGAGGAACAGGATATCCGGCTCGGTCGCAAGCGCCCGCAGGATCGCCAGCCGTTGCGCCTCGCCGCCCGACAGCGAGCGCGCCGATTGCCGTGCCTTGGCCTGCAAACCGCCCTCGGCCAGCAGCTCCGCGATCCGGTTCCGGCGCGCTGTACGCTCCAGCCCCCGGCGTTTCAGCACGAAATCCAGATTGGCGGCGACCGAGCGGCGCAGCAAAACCGGTTTTTGAAACACCATCGCCTGCCTCGCCTTTTGTTCGGCATTCAAAATGGTTCCATCCTGGAAAACCTGTCCGGCATCCGGCAGGATCAATCCGTGCAAACACCGCAGCAACAGGCTTTTGCCCGCTCCGTTCGGCCCCAGTATGAGCGTCGGCCCCGGACCATCCAGCAATAGTTGCGGAACATCCAGCAAAACCCGGCCATCGCGCCCGACGCGCAGCTTGCGCACCTCCACTCCGCGCATGGTTTCCACGCCGAGATCACGCATGGAGCACCCCCTCACGCTCGGCTTTCAGGGTCAACACACTGACCATCGCATTCACCGCGATCGCGATGCCGATCAGGATTGCCCCCAAGGCCAGGGCCAGAGCGAGATTTCCCTTGGAAGTTTCCAGCGCGATGGTGGTCGTCATGACGCGGGTGACGTGGTTGATATTGCCTCCAACGATGATGACTGCGCCGACCTCGGCAATGGCCCGCCCGAACCCGGCCAACAATGCCGTGACCAGCGCCAGACGCGCATCCCACAGCAAAACCGGAACCGAGGCAAGGCGGGAAACCCCCAGCGAGCGCAGCTGTTCGGCGTATTCCTCGGCTAGCGTTTCAATCACCTGCCGGGTCAGGGCCGCCACGATGGGTGTCACAAGGACGACCTGCGCGATGATCATTGCTGTCGGCGTATAAAGCAGTTGAAGTACACCCAATGGCCCTGAGCGCGACAACATCAGATAGACCAGCAAACCGACAACCACCGGTGGCAGCCCCATCAGGGCGTTTACCAATACGATCACACCACGCCGACCGGGAAAACGGCTGACAGCCAAAGCCGCGCCCAGCGGCATCCCGATGAGAGCAGAAATCAAAACCGCAATGACGGATACGCGCAACGACAGAAGCACAATCGCCCATAGCTCGGCATCGCCCTGAAAGATCAGCGCCAGAGCCGCGTGCAGTTCTTCTGCAAAATTCTGCATGTTATTCCATCATCAAGAGTATCTGCGCAATCTGCAGGCAATCACAGCATTACTCTAATTCAAAACCTGAAAATCTCCAGCCGAGAAACCGGATTTGCAACAAAAAACGCGGCCCCGTTCGAGGCCGCGCCACCTTGCGATACCACCTGTCATCCAGGCGCCTGGATGGTCGATCAGTTCAGTGCGCCATCCGTGATCTGATGGGTCCATGCACCATCGGGCGCCGCAGTGATCACGGGATCCGAACCGCCGGCCAGCAGAGTGTTCACCGTGCGCTCATAATCCGCCGGATCAAGCGAGCCGTTGGACCCTGCCGTCAGCTTGGCGATCTCGCCCATCATCCGCTTTTGGTGCTTTTCGGTCTGCGCACCGGTTTCGTCGTTGTCGAGCACGATCAGTGCAGCTTCGTCGGGATTTTCCTCGGCGTATTTCCAACCCTTCATCGAAGCTCGCACAAAGCGGGTCATCTTGTCGACAAAGGCCGCGTCGCCCAGGTTTTCCTCCAGAACATACAGCCCGTCTTCCAGTGTGGCCACGCCCTGATCTTCGTATTTGAAGGTAACCAGTTCCTCGGGGCTGACGCCTGCATCGATCACCTGCCAGTATTCATTGTAGGTCATCGTGCTGATGCAATCTGCCTGACGCTGCAACAGCGGGTCCACGTTGAACCCCTGCTTGAGAACCTCAACACCGTTTTCGCCCTTGCCGCCGGTGTCGACGCCCAATTGGCTCATCCAGCTCATGAATGGGAACTCGTTGCCGAAAAACCAAACCCCCAAGGTCCGATTCCTGAGGTCATCTGGCGAGGCGATGCCGGCATCCTTCCAGCAAGTCAGCATCATGCCCGAGCTTTTGAATGGCTGCGCGATATTGACAAGCGGCAGGCCCTTTTCCCGCGCGGCCAGCGCGGCAGGCATCCACTCGACCGTTACATCCGCGCCGCCCCCGGCGATCACCTGCGTCGGTGCAATGTCGGGGCCTCCGGGCAGGATCGTGACGTCCAGACCCTCTTCTTCGTAGAAGCCCTTGTCTTTGGCCACGTAGTAGCCCGCAAATTGGGCCTGCGTGACCCATTTCAACTGCAGCGTAACCTCGTCCGCCGCGAGTGCGCCCGATGCGGCGAAGCCCAGCGACAGCGCCAGCCCAGTGATCATTTTTTTCATGTCTTACTCTCCTTGTTGAATTCGTTGCCCTCTTTTTTCGAGGATCTGTCTTGACTGCAATTCATCGTCTGCGTTGCGAAGGATGCCAGAACGTTACCGCCCGTTCGATCAATACCACGATACTGTAAAATGCCGTGCCCGCCACTGCGGCAACCGCGATCTCGGCCCAGACCAGGTCGATAGACAGGCTGCCCACACCGGTTGAAATGCGAAACCCCATGCCACGGGTCGGCGAACCGAAATACTCCGCCACGATGGCGCCGATCAGTGCCAGGGTTGTGGCGATTTTCAATCCGTTGAACACAAACGGCATCGCCGCCGGAAGACGCAGTTTCAGCAGGGTCTGCCAATACCCCGCGGCATAGGTCCGCATCAGATCCCGCTGCATCGCGTCGGTTTCACGCAATCCCTGCACCGTGTTGACCAATATGGGAAAGAACACCATCACCACGACGACCGCCGCCTTCGACTGCCAGTCGAATCCGAACCAGCTGACCAGTATCGGTGCGATGCCGACAATGGGCAATGCAGCAACGAAATTGCCGATGGGAAGCAGACCACGGGTCAAAAAGGCGGACCGGTCGATCAAAACGGCCGATACGACAGCCGCTGAACCGCCAATCAAGAACCCTGACAAAGCCCCCTTGAACACAGTCTGCTGAAAATCCGCCCACAAAATGTCAATCGACCGAACAAATTCTTCGGCCACATCTGACGGTGGCGGCAGAATGACAGGTGACACACCAAGGCCCCTCACCAACCCTTCCCAGAGGAACAGCAAGGTCACTCCGAACAAAACCGGGACAAGGACGCGTACGCCTCGGGTCTTGTTCCAGCGCGAAATGGCAAGCCGATAATTGGCCCACCAGGCCAACCCCCAAAAGATGAGCGCAAGCGATAGCCAAGTCATGTCCGCATCCCCATCCGACTGAGCGCAACGCGTTGCAGAATGTCGAGCAAAGTCACCAGCAAACCTGCCAGAATGGCCGCCGCCAGCAGGGCCGCCCAGATTGCCAATGGTGTCCCGAATTGATCCCCGATCAGAATCCGGGCGCCAAGGCCCGAAATCGCGCCGGTCGGCAATTCGCCGACGATGGTGCCGACCAGAGCAGCGGCAATGCCGACCTTGAGAGAGGTGAACAGATACGGCACCGATGACGGCAGGCGCAGCAAAAGAAAACTCTGGCGTCCCGACGCATTGTAGGTTTTCAGCAGGTCGAGTTGCGACAATTGCGGCGACCGCAATCCTTTCACCATCCCGACCAGAACCGGAAAATAGCACAGATAGGCCGAGATGATGGCCTTTGGCACGCCGCGCCCCTCGATTCCGACCTGAGAGCTGACCACGATGATCATCGGCGCCAGCGCGACGATGGGCACCGTCTGGCTGATGATCGCCCAAGGCATCAGGCTCATATCCACGACGCGGGAATAGACAATGGCCACGGCCCCCAGGATTCCCAGCGCAGTGCCCAGCAGAAATCCCCAAAGCGTCGATTGCAATGTGATCCCGGCATGATAGATCAACGAACGTTTCGACATCGCCCGCCCCCGCAAGGCCATTTCGCCCGTGGTCTTCCACAACTCGCGCCCGACCTGCAGCGGCGTCGGCAGGCGGGGCCGCTCCAGATCATAGCCGACGGACACCAGCCCCCGGTTTTGCGCCATCAATCGCCAGACCGAGACATCCTGCCGGGCCAGCGAGGTTTCCGGCACCACCTCTTGCCCGCCCCGTTCGGCCTGATCCAGCGCGACGCGAATATTCATCGGCGCCACGGCGATATACCAAAGGCCGACAATCACGGCGAGCACCGTCAGGATAGGCAGAAGATTTTTCATTCCGCCCTCCCCGCAATATCCAAAGCCTCAATCATCATAGGCGTGCCCCGCCCTCAATCCTTCGCGCACACGGTGTGCAACCTCCAGGAATTCCGGTGTATCGCGAATATCCAAGGGCCGCTCCTTGGGCAGCGGACTTTCGATCACATCTGTGATCCGGCCCGGGCGCGGGCTCATCACGACGATCCGGGAACTCAGATAAACTGCCTCCGGGATCGAATGGGTGACGAAGCCAATCGTCTTGCTGGTCTGCGCCCATAGCTTGAGCAACTGTTCGTTCAGATGATCGCGCACGATTTCGTCAAGCGCCCCGAACGGCTCGTCCATCAAAAGAATGTCCGCATCGAAAGCCAGCGCCCGCGCGATCGAGGCACGCTGTTGCATCCCACCCGAAAGCTGCCAGGGATATTTACCACCGAACCCTTTCAGATCGACCAGATCCAGAACACTCGCAACCCGTTCTTCCTGTTCTTCCCGGGAATACCCCATGATCTCAAGCGGCAGCTTGATGTTCTTGGCGATGGTACGCCAGGGATAGAGCCCCGCCGCCTGAAACACATAGCCGTAGGCCCGGCTCCGCCGCGCCTCGTCCGGGGTCATGCCATTGACACTCAGCGCACCTCCGGTCGGCGTCTCAAGCGCCGCGATACAGCGCAGGAACGTGGTCTTGCCACATCCGGACGGGCCGATAAAGCTGACGAAATCGCCCTTGTCGATGGTCAGGTTCACATCCTTGAGCGCATGTACCGGCCCGTCGTTGGTTTGAAACGTCAGGTCCAGATCTTCCGCCTTGATGACTTCTTCTTCCTTCAAATCTTCCCCCGTACGGTCTTCCAAGCATTGATAAGTTCGGACACCAGAAGGTCCGCGTGTTCTTCCTGAGTCGCATAGCCGATCACCGAAACACGAATGATCTCGTACCCCAGCCATTGCCCGTGGGTCGGGTATACCTTTCCCGCCGCCTGCACGATTTCCAATACCTCCCGCGTTTCGGCGTCGCTTTCGCCGCAGCGGATCGCAACTTGGTTCGCAACCACCTCGTTCATAACGGTCATGCCGGGTTCGGCGGCAATTTTTTGGGCAACCCTGGTGGCCAGCAAACAATGTCGGGCCACCATTTCGCGAACCCCCTGCCGCCCGAGATGGCGTAGGATGGCGTAACTGGGCACACCACGCGCACGGCGCGAAAGTTCAAAGACGGAATCCGTTGGCTCCCAGTGCGCATTGGTTGCCGGCAAATACTCCCCCCTCGCCGACATCGACGCCACCAGCGGGGTCCGATCATGGACGATGGCTACGCCAGCGTCGAAAGGCGCATTCAGCCATTTGTGCAGGTCGACGGCCCAACTGTCCGCGAGTTCCACACCGGCGAGCCGCGGGGCCAGATCCGGCACCGCCGACAGCCAGAGACCAAAAGCGCCATCTACATGAACCCAAGCATTTCGGGTGCGGGCCACGGGGATTATATCGGCGAAAGGGTCAAACGCACCGGTGTTGATATGCCCCGCCTGAAGGACCGCCAACACCGGACCGGTGGTCTGATTCAGGGCCTCCTGAAACGCATCCGGTCTTATCCTTCCCTGACCGTCCGTGGCCACGCGCAGCACTCGCGAGGCACCAAACCCGGCATATCGAAGAGCTGCAAAGGGCGCAGAATGCGCGTCGTCGCTGATCAGTACGGAAATCTCGGGCGCCCCGAACAGCCCGTCCGCCTCGACGTCCCAGCCTTCACGCGCCAGTAACGCATGGCGCGCCGCCATGATACCGGTGGTGTTTGCCAATGTCGCACCGGTGGCAATGCCCACTCCGCTTTCCGGTGGCAGATTCAGCAGGTCGATGACCCAATCGCAAACCGCACGCTCCATTCCGGTAATCGAGGGAGTTTCTGCCGAGGAGCCTACGTTCTGGCCCCAGGCCGACACCAACATGTCCGCCGCCACCCCGACCGGATGAGACCCGCCAAGGACATACCCGTAAAAGTTGGGCGAACTCATTTGGTTGATCCCCGCATCCGCATCTTCTGCGACATGCGCGATAACGGCTTCGGCGGGCATTCCCTCTTCGGCCAGCGATGTCCGGAAACGGGAAACCGCGGTATCGAGATCCAGAGCAGGAGGCACCGGACGCTCCGGCACACCCTGCCGATAGGCAACCGCCTTTTCGGCGGCCAACCGAATTGCGCCTTCCTGCTCGGGTGTAAGGCCGGACACGCGGCTCAAACCCCGGTCGCCGGAATTCCGCTCCGCTCTACCGGGCGGGGCGCGGTCAGTTCCTTCCAGGTGCTCAGCGCCTTGTTCACGGTCGTATTGGCCTCGCGCGCCACGAACTCACCATGGCCTTCCTGCGTGCGAATCTCGCCATCATGCACCGCCACCTGGCCCCGTGTCAGGGTAAAGCGCGGCAGGCCTTTGACCTCTTTGCCTTCGAAAACGTTGTAGTCGATCGAGGATTGCTGCGCATCGGCACTGATCGTTTTGGTTTTCTCAGGGTCCCAAACCACAAGATCGGCATCCGCCCCCACCAGAACCGCCCCTTTTTTTGGATAGCAATTCAATATCTTGGCAATGTTTGTTGATGTAACCGCAACAAACTCGTTCGGCGTCAACCGACCGGTGTTCACCCCATGCGTCCACAACATCGGCATCCGGTCTTCCAGCCCTCCGGTCCCGTTCGGGATCTTGG
This sequence comes from Ruegeria sp. AF8, assembly GCF_056541825.1. Classification (NCBI taxonomy): domain Bacteria; kingdom Pseudomonadati; phylum Pseudomonadota; class Alphaproteobacteria; order Rhodobacterales; family Roseobacteraceae; genus Ruegeria; species Ruegeria sp. AF8. The sequence continues at coordinate 199,713 of NZ_JBQFYW010000002.1, forward strand.
TGAAGTCGCCCACGCCATAACGTTTCTGATCGGTGGTAAAGGCGCAATGGTCGGTGGCCACGACACTCAGCGACCCGGACTGCAATCCGGCCCACAAGCTGTCCTGATGCTGCTTGTTCCGGAACGGAGGGCTCATGACCCGTCGCGCAGCATGATCCCAGTCGGGGTGGAAATACTCGCTGTCATCCAGCGTCAGATGTTGGATCAGCGGCTCACCCCAGACCCGCTTGCCCTGCATCCTGGCCCTGCGAATGGCTTCATGCGCCTCCTCACACGAGGTGTGCACCACATACAGCGGCACGCCGGCCATATCGGCGATCATGATGGCACGGTTGGTGGCCTCTCCCTCAACCTGCGGCGGGCGGGAATAAGCGTGTGCTTCGGGGCCGGTATTGCCTTCGGCCATCAGCTTGGCCTGCAATTCGGCCACCACATCCCCGTTCTCCGCATGCACCAGTGCCGTACCGCCTAATTCGGCCAGCCGTTTGAAACTGGCATACATCTCGTCATCGTTCACCATCAGCGCGCCTTTGTAGGCCATGAAATGCTTGAACGTATTGATGCCGCGCTGTTCGATCACCGTCTTGATGTCGTCGAACACCTGTTCGCCCCACCAGGTCACGGCCATGTGGAAGGAATAGTCGCAATTCGCGCGGGTCGATTTGTTATCCCAACGCTTCAGTGCGTCCAGCAGGCTCTCGCCCGGATTGGGCAGCGCGAAATCCACCACCATCGTGGTCCCGCCCGCCAGACCGGCCCGCGTGCCGGATTCGAAATCGTCCGAACTGTAGGTGCCCATGAACGGCATCTCCAGATGCGTGTGCGGGTCGATGCCGCCCGGCATCACGTAACAGCCGGTGGCGTCCAGTTGCTCGTCACCCTTCAGATCAGGCCCGATCTGCGTGATCACACCGCCCTCGATCAGCACATCCGCCTTGTAGGTCAGATCGGCGGTGACGACGGTTCCGTTCTTGATGACTGTGGTCATTCTTTAAACTCCCTATTCGTTCTAGGCGCATCCGCGAGTTCTCGGTCAAGAGAAGCTCGGTAGCGAACGCATCCGCGCATAAATTGCGGCCAATCCGGCACGACAGGCCCACCCCCCGGCGTATCAGGAAGCAATGCCCACATGTCCGGCCAATGCCAACACAGATCGTGGCCACTGGAATCTCGATGCGCACGGATCGCCGCTCTCAATTTGCGGGCTTCCGAGAGAAGCTGATCACGCTCCATGTTATCAAGGTCACGATCCGGGTTGTTCATTCCACGATCTCCGCTGTCTCCACGACCGCGTGGAACAGCACATCCGCCCCGGCGGCGGCCCAGTCCTTGCTGATTTCCTCGGCCTCGTTGTGGCTCAGCCCGTCGACGCAGGGGCACATGACCATCGCCGTCGGCGCCACCCGGTTGATCCAGCAGGCGTCGTGCCCGGCGCCCGAGATGATATCGGTATGCGTAAGTCCCAGCCGCTCGGCCGCGTTGCGCACGGCAGTAACGCAGCCCTCGTTGAATTTGACCGGATCAAAGCCGCCGACCTTTTCGAATTCAATCTGCAGGCCCATCTCGTCGACGATATCCTGTGCCGCAACCCGCAATCGGTTCTCCATATCGGTGATCACATCCAGTTCGGGAGAACGGAAATCGACCGTGAACACCACCTTGCCGGGGATCACGTTGCGCGAATTGGGATAGACATCGATATGCCCCGCCGCTCCGACCGCATGCGGCGCATGGGACCAGGCGATCTCATCCACTTTCTCAAGAATACGCGCCATCGCCAGACCGGCATTCTTACGCATCGGCATCGGGGTCGAGCCGGTATGGGCATCCTTGCCGGTCACCGTGATCTGGGTCCAGCTCAGCCCCTGCCCGTGAGTAACGACGCCGATATCCTTGCCTTCGGCCTCGAGAATCGGCCCCTGTTCGATATGAAGCTCAAAAAACGCGTGCATCTTGCGCGCACCAACCTCTTCATCGCCACGCCAGCCGATACGTTTCAACTCGTCCCCGAACTTCTTTCCTTCCGCATCTTCTCGATCATAGGCCCAATCCTGCGTATGCATCCCCGCGAACACACCCGAAGACAGCATCGCTGGGGCATAACGCGTGCCTTCCTCGTTGGTCCAGTTGGTCGCCACAATCGGATGTTTGGTCTTGATCCCCAAATCGTTCAGAGTGCGGATAATTTCCAACCCGCCCAGAACGCCCAACACACCGTCATATTTTCCACCCGTCGGCTGCGTGTCCAGATGCGATCCGACATAGACCGGCAGCGCCTCGGGCTCGGTCCCTTCGCGCCGGGCGAACATGTTGCCCATCTGGTCCAGCCCCATGGCACAGCCCGCGTCCTCGCACCATTTCTGAAACAGGGCGCGCCCCTCGCCATCCTCATCCGTCAGAGTCTGGCGATTGTTGCCGCCCGCGACGCCGGGGCCAATCTTGGCCATCTCCATCAGACTGTCCCACAACCTGTCGCCATTGATTCTGAGGTTCTGCGCCGGAGCTGCCATGTTCTTCTTCCCTGTTGCTTGCGATTTGGCTCGCTTTTGGTGTCTTGATTTGACCATCTGGTCAAACTCACGCTATCACGGGTCAGACATCAGTCAAGAAATTGCAGCACACCTGGCAAAATTTGCTAACCCCCGGGGATCAGGCTGGCAATAAATGAGATCAAAGTTCACCAATGGCCGAAAACCACACACCAACCCGTATCCAGAAAAAAAACCGTGCAGCCATTCTGGACGCGGCTCTGAATGTTTTCTCCACGCAAGGGTTCCGTGGCGCAACCGTCGATCAGATCGCCTCAGAGGCAGGGCTGAGCAAGCCCAACCTTCTATACTACTACCGCAGCAAGGACGCGATCTATTCCGCCCTGCTCGAACGGCTGCTGGACACATGGCTGGATCCCCTCAGGGCGATTGACCCGGATGGAGACCCGCTGCAGGAAATGCTGTCCTATATTCAACGCAAGCTGGAAATGAGCCAAAACCACCCGCGCGAAAGCCGCTTATTCGCGAACGAGATCATCCGCGGGGCGCCACATATTCATGCCGTGCTGTCCGCTGACCTCAAGACATTGGTGGATGAAACCGCGCAACTGATCCAGCGCTGGATCACTGCAGGGTCCATCGCCGATGTGAACCCCTACCACCTGATATTCTCGATCTGGTCGCTGACCCAGCACTATGCCGATTTCGATGTTCAAATCCGAGCTGTTCTGGGCAAAGAAGATCCTTTCGAAGGGGCAAAGCCATTTCTTGATACGCTCTACCGCAAACTTCTGACGCCTTAACGGTAACTAAGCCGTGTTCGGGAAATTTTCTGACATGAACCGCGTCAGACCAAATCCCGAACATTGGGTTGCGCAGCTCTTTGCGACCAAATCAGCACAGCATGGGGCAGCGGTGCGCCGCTCAATGACATGGGTCGGGCGCGAAGTGGGTCATGAAGCATTCATCAACGAAGTGCGGAGGCGCGGATATCATCTTTTCCGCACCGCCGACCAATATATCGTCATCTGCCACAACGGTCCGATCGCCATTCTGTCCTGAGAAAATCCGTCGAATTTTCTGTATTGAGGTTTTTCGACGAAAAAATCTTCTTACTCGGCCGCTTTCGCCATCGGATTGTTGGGATGCGTCGTCCAGTTCGCATAGTCAGCCTCGACCACCTTGCCGGTACGCGGATCAACCTCGCCAGCAGCCAACGGCACCATCGAAATGCACCCTTCCACCGGACAGACATCCACACAAAGGTTGCAGGCCACGCATTCATCGTCCTTGACCTCGAAGATACGGTCGGAAGACATCGAGATCGCCTGATGACTGGTATCCTCGCAGACGGCATAGCAGCGCCCGCATTTGATGCACTGATCCTGATCAATGCTGGCCTTGGCCACATAGTTGAGGTTCAGATATTGCCAATCCGTGACATTGGGCACCGCACGACCGACAATTTCAGAGACATTTGAGTAACCCTTCTCGTCCATCCATCTGGACAGCCCTGCGGTCAGTTCGTCAATGATCTTGAACCCATAGGTCATCGCGGCGGTGCAGACCTGAACCGTGCCGCAGCCCAAGCTCATGAACTCGGCGGCGTCGCGCCATGTGGTCACTCCACCTATGCCCGAGATCGGAAGACCGTGCGTGTCCGCGTTTCGCGCAATCTCGGAAACCATCGACAATGCAATCGGTTTCACCGCAGGGCCGCAATAACCGCCATGGCTGCCCTTGCCGTCAATCGACGGTTCGGGGCTGAAGGTGTCCAGGTTGACACTGGTGATCGAGTTGATCGTGTTGATCAGCGAAACCGCATCCGCCCCGCCATTTTTTGCCGCCGTCGCCGGCTTGCGGATATCAGTGATATTCGGCGTCAGTTTCACAATCACCGGCTTGTCGTAGTATTGCTTGCACCAGCGCGTGACCATTTCAATATATTCCGGCACCTGACCCACGGCAGAGCCCATGCCACGCTCGCTCATTCCATGCGGGCAGCCGAAATTGAGTTCGATCCCATCGGCCCCGGTTTCGGCCACTTGCGGAAGAATCGCTTTCCAGGCCCCTTCTTCGCACGGGACCATGATCGAAGCAATCAGCGCCCGGTCCGGGTAATCCGACTTTACGCGCGCCATCTCCTCAAGGTTCACCTCCAGCGGGCGGTCCGTGATCAGTTCGATATTGTTGAGCCCCAGCAACCTGCGGTCCGCGCCATAGATCGCGCCATAGCGCGGGCCGTTCACGTTGACCACCGGGGGGCCTTCGGCTCCAAGTGTTTTCCAAACAACGCCGCCCCAGCCCGCCTCGAAGGCGCGGCGCACGTTATATTCTTTATCCGTCGGCGGCGCCGAGGCCAGCCAGTAGGGATTGGGGCTGGAAATTCCCAGAAAGTTTGTCGTCAGATCAGCCATTTGCATCTCCCTGCGCTAGTCGCGCTTTTTGAATATCATCTCTACCGGCGCGATGTCGCCGGTTCCCACCGCCCGCGTCATGTTGGAAACCATTTCCGCGGCGCTTGCGCCCATCAGCATCGGCAACCCCAGCATCGGAGGGCCGGACTCCTCGATTTTTGCCTTGAGCTGGGCAAAGAACTCCCGGGCAACCTCGCCTCGGTCACGCCGCGAAAGCAATTCGAAACCGGCCTTGTCCGCAGCTTCCAGATAGGTTTCGGGCGTGGCCAGAAACGAAGCTGTCGGATCGCTTGCCCACGGCACCGGAAATACCGGAGCCGCACCAAAACGCATCACATCATATACTGCGAACGCGCCGCCAGGTTTGAGAACGCGCGCGACTTCGGAAAACAGCTTTTCCTTGTCGGGCAGGTTCATGCCCACATGCAAAAGTGTGGCGACGTCGAAACTGTCATTTTCGAACGGCATATCCAGCGCGCTGCCAACCTTGAACCGCGTCGGAAGGCTCAACAGACCAGTCAGTTGCCTGGCGGTTTCAACAAAATCCGGCGTCAGATCGAGCCCGGTGACATCCGCCCCGTAACGCGCCGTCATCAATCGTGCGGGGCCACCAATTCCGGCCCCCACATCCAGCACCCTGACGCCATCTTTCAGCCCCAACTGATCAAGCAGGGCGATGGTCGCCTCTTCCCCGCCGATATGGAATTCGTCGATGGATTTCAAATGTTCCGCCGCCACCTTGTTGGCCGCAATGCCACTGGCTTGAAGTGTATCCATGATCTTTTGAAACAACTCCGCGCCGCCGTAGTGCGATACGATCTTGTCTTCAGGACCTGGCATAGAATTTCCTCCGCTTGGCGATTCCTCCTGCCTCAGTCTACCCCATCAGGCTTGCATGGATGTCCATTGCCGCATCCCTCCCCTCGGCAACCGCCGTCACGGTCAGATCCTCACCACCTGAAGCACAGTCACCGCCAGCCCAGACGCCCGCAATTGAAGTGCGCCCCGGCCCGGACACCGCGATCTTGCTGCCATCCAGCTTCAATCCGTCCGGTGCGCCTTCCAAAGTCTGGCCTATGGCCTTGAGGACCTGATCGGCAGGGATGCGCACGGTTTCGCCGGTACCGGTCAGTTGACCATCCACGCTGGATGTATATTCCAATTCGATTTCCGAGGCCGTTTCAGACCCGTGGATTTTCACGGGCTGGACATTGGTCATTATCTTGACGCCGCTGGCGGCCGCCAGATCCTGCTCGTACCGGCTTGCCCCCATGGCGTCGCGCCCGCGGCGATAGGCTATTGTTACATGCTCGGCTCCGAGAAGTTTGGATTTGACTGCTGCATCCACGGCGGTCATGCCGCCACCAATCACCACGACATTCCGCCCAACGGGAAGATGCGCCAAATCGGCCGCCTGACGAACATCTGAGATGAAGTCGACGGCGTGACGCACACCATCGCTGTCAACACCCGGCGCGCGCAGGGCATTGACCCCGGCAAGGCCAATTGAAAGAAAAACGGCGTCGTAATTGTCGCGCAACCCGTCCAATGAAATGCCTTCACCAAGAACCGAACCGGTTTCGATGGCAATGCCGCCGATTTTCAGCAGCCAGTCCACCTCGGCCTGGGCAAAGTTGTTTGTCGCCTTATAGGCAGCAATACCGTATTCATTCAGACCGCCCGCCTTGGGCCTGGACTCGTGGATGACCACCTCATGACCATGCATCGCCAGGCGATGGGCGCACGCCAGCCCTGCGGGCCCTGCCCCCACGACCGCCACGGTTTTGCCTGTTGGGGCGGCGCGTTCAAACGGATGACCACCCGCCGCCATCACACTGTCCGTGGCGTAACGCTGCAAGCGGCCAATCTCGACAGGCTTGCCTTCGGCCGTTTCACGTACGCAGACTTCTTCGCACAGGGTTTCCGTCGGGCAGACACGGGCGCACATTCCGCCCAGGATATTCTGGTCAAAGATGGTTTTTGCCGCCGCTTCGGGCTGGCCCGCCTGAATCTGGCGGATGAACAGCGGGATATCTATGTCAGTGGGGCACGCCGTGGTGCACGGCGCGTCATAGCAGAAATAGCATCGATCCGCTGCCACCGCAGCCTCGTGCGGTGCAAAAGGCGGATGCAGATCCGCGAAATTCGACGTCAATTCTTCGCTGGAAAGCCGTCCGGCCACAATGCCGGGAGCCATCTGGCCCTGTGCCATCGCTCTACTCCCTGTAGATTTGTTTTCTTGCTCCCAGCTTGCCACATTTAAAAATTTTATCAATTGGTAAAATTTGTCGATTGGTCAAAAATCGAAAGAACCCGGACTGTCAGACCCGGATTTGTTGGTTTTGACCGGCTTAAATTCCGAAAATGCCGCTCAGACCATCCCGGTCAGATGTCCGGACTTTATCCAGACCCTTGCCCCCTTTGATCCGGCAGTCGCACCGAACTCGGAATTCGGCGGCAACCGAAGCCAGTCCCACTTGCGGAAACGTTCGCCGGCTTCGGTGAACTCACCCTTGATCACAAACACCTCTATCCCACCATTCGCGAGAATCGCGATTTCGGCACCCGGTGCCCAGGACTCGACGCGCACATCCTCGCGCTCATCACGAAACAGCGGGATGTCGTCGTTTCCGAGCGTGGATCGGCAGACCTCGGTCCGGTCGGCCGGGTCGAACTGATGCAGTTTTACAAGAATGATGGCGCCTTCGGTTGCTGATGGCGTGTGCGACGAGGTTGGAGGATTGCGGACATAGCTGCCGATTGGGAAGTCGCCGCTTTCATCCTGAAAAACACCGTCGAGAACGAGGAACTCCTCGCCACCGTCGTGAGTATGGGCGGCAAATGCGCTTCCCGGAGCGAAACGGACGATAGTTGTCGCCCGGGCGACCTCCGCACCAATCCGGTCCAGCATTTTCCGCTCGACCCCTACCGCCGGAGACTGCACCCATTCGTTTTCATCGAAATGCACCGCAGCGCGCTGCGTAAAGTCGGCGTTGATCCTCATCAGCATTCTCCTGACCTGCTTTTCAATCTGAAATGGTATTTCAGGCCGAAATGTCCAACCTGATCCAAGGATCACCCAACCAGAAACACTGTTGCGACCGAAGTGGTTCCCACCCAACAGGACACATTCTATAAGCGTTCAACGGCTGGCGCTGTGCAACATGCAAGAGAGCATCAATGACACAAAAAACAGAGGCAAGCTTCAACGTCGTAGTCATCGGGCAAAACAATCGCCTGCAATACGAGGCCGTTCTGTTTGCGGCATCCTTGCGCCTCTATTCACCCAATTTCACGGGCCGCCTGATTGTCGCCGTGCCGCAGGAAGGACCGAAATGGAGCAGTGATCCGAGTATCCACAATCAGGATGTGCTGAACGCACTGGAATTTCTTGGCGCGGAAATCCTGCCGTTCAAAAGCACCGCCTTTGGCGAGAGCTACCCCTATGGCAACAAGATCGAAGCCCTGCTGGCATTGCCCGAAGGCGAGCCATTCGTGTTCTTCGACACAGACACACTCATTACCGGCGAACTTGGCACGGTTCCCTTTGACTTTGACCGCCCTTCGGCTTCGTTGCGGGTCGAGGGCACCTGGCCAAAGCCGACCCTCTATGGCCCGGGACATGACGGAATCTGGCGGGCGCTGTACCGGCATTTCGAACTGGACTTCGAAAGTTCCCAGGATCAAAGCCAGCCGGTGGGCCATTGGCGGCGCTATCTCTATTTCAACGCTGGGTTCTTCTACTATTCCTGCCCACGAAAGTTCGGCCGCCGCTTCCTCGACTATGCCTGTGCCATTCGCGACGGAGACATTCCCGAACTCGTGGGGCAAAGCCTCGATCCCTGGCTGGATCAGGTGGCGCTTCCGCTGGTGATCCATTCCTTCGGCGGAGGGCGCGATGCGTTGCCGCCGGGGCTGCTGGATGGAACCGTCAGTTGCCACTATCGCCTGTTTCCGCTGCTTTACGCCCGCGAAAGCGATCATGCAATCGAAGCCGCGCAAGCGGCAGCCGCACCGAATAAAATCAAGAAGGTGCTGAAACACTATGAACCAATTAGAAAAATTGTAATTCAGAGGAAGGGTGAAAAGGTGCGGGCGCTGTTCGATCAGAACGACCTGCCGGCACGCGAGCAGATCATTCGCAAAAGGATCAAAGACAAAGGGCTTTGGCTGCGGTAGCCCGGCATCCGCGTCCCGGGGAATGCGCGATACCTCTCTTTACCTCGGGTCCGTTGTGCAACCGCATGCGATAGCTTACAGAATCAGGCAAGCATATGTTCCAAAGGGAGACTTGATTATGTCCAACGGCCCCACCTACGGCTTTGACACGTTGCAAATTCATGCCGGAGCCCGTCCCGATCCGGCAACCGGCGCAAGGCAGACACCGATTTATCAGACCACGGCCTATGTGTTCCGCGACGCCGATCACGCAGCAGCGCTGTTCAATCTGCAAGAGGTGGGCTTTATCTATTCGCGCCTGACCAACCCGACGGTCGCCGTATTGCAGGAGCGTATCGCGACGCTTGAGGGCGGCGTTGGCGCAGTATGCTGCTCTTCGGGCCATGCGGCGCAGATCATGGCGCTGTTCCCGCTGATGGGACCGGGCTGCAACGTCGTCTCCTCAACCAGGCTCTACGGCGGCACGGTCACGCAGTTCAGCCAGACCATCAAGCGGTTCGGCTGGTCGGCAAAATTCGTCGATACCGATGATCTGGACGCCGTGAAGGCGGCCATCGATGAAAATACCCGCGCCGTTTTCTGCGAATCCGTTGCCAACCCCGGAGGGTATGTGACCGACATCCGGGCGCTGGCCGACATTGCGGACGCCGCAGGCATTCCGCTGATCGTGGACAACACTTCGGCCACCCCGTATCTCTGCCGCCCGATTGAACAGGGCGCGACGCTGGTGGTGCATTCGACCACCAAATACCTGACCGGAAACGGCACGGTGACGGGCGGCTGTATCGTGGATTCGGGACAGTTCGACTGGTCGGCCAATGACAAGTTTCCTTCGCTCAGCGCGCCGGAACCGGCCTATCACGGACTGAAGTTCCACGAGACGTTCGGCCCGCTTGCCTTCACTTTCCACAGCATCGCGATCGGGCTGCGCGATCTGGGCATGACGATGAACCCGCAGGCCGCACATTATACGCTGCTGGGTATCGAAACCCTGTCCCTGCGGATGCAACGCCACGTGGAAAACGCGATGAAGGTCGCGGCCTGGCTCGAAGCGGACGATCGTGTGGAGTTTGTGACCTATGCCGGCCTGCCCTCGTCGCCCTATCGCGAACGCGTACAGAAATGCTATCCCAAAGGGGCCGGCGCATTGTTCACTTTTGCCGTCAAGGGTGGCTATGACGCCTGCGTAAAGCTTGTCAATGCCTTGGAAATTTTCAGCCACGTCGCCAACCTGGGTGATGCGCGCTCGCTGATTATCCACTCGGCGTCGACCACGCATCGCCAGCTGACGGTGGAACAGCAGGAGGCCGCGGGGGCAGGACCGAACGTGGTGCGCTTGTCCATCGGGATCGAAGATGCCGACGATCTGATCGCCGACCTGGATCAGGCACTGGCAAAGGCCTGCGCCTGACAAGGCGGCAGGGCGCTAAGCGATGAAGCCGCCGCGCACCAACGACCTCGGGCAACCGATAGGAGAACCGGTCGACACCGGTTTTCCACGCCCTGCGCCTCCCCGCACACCGATGCTGGGACAGTTTTGTTCTGTATTGCCACTGGATATTAAAGCGCATGGACCAGCGCTGTTTCGGGCCTATGCCCGCGACACAGGCGGGCGGAACTGGACTTATCTTCCTTATGGGCCATTCGACAGCGAGACCGGGTTTCTGGGCTGGATGAGCGATACTTGTCTTGGGAACGATCCGCTTTTCCACACGGTTTGTGACCCAAATGGCGCCCCCATCGGCGTGGCGAGTTATCTGCGGATAAAACCTGCGACCGGCACCATCGAGGTCGGGCATATTCACTTTTCGCCGCTCCTCCAGCACCGCCCCGAAGCGACCGAGGCGCTGTTTCTGATGATGCGCCGCGTTTTCGACGAACTGGGCTATCGCCGCTATGAATGGAAATGCGACGCGCTGAATGCCGCGTCGTGCCGCGCGGCGGAACGTTTTGGTTTCCGCTATGAAGGAACGTTCCGCCAGGCGACCCACTACAAAGGACGCAACCGGGACACCGCCTGGTTTGCGATCATCGACAAGGATTGGCCCCGGATCCGGCAAGCTTACGAAACATGGCTTGATCCCATGAATTTCGACACATCGGGCCACCAGAAAACGGCGCTGATGGCCCGTATGGAAGAATAAAGCACTCCGCGAAATACTTGAAACACCGGCTATCACACAACGCGTTGAAATCTTTGAATTCCGCAGCGGTGAGTGCTTCAGCTGCTTCGCGAAGTGCCGCAGCGGCCTATTCCGCGATCTCGAACACCATCGACACCGACGTTTCGACGGCAATTTCACCGGCCGCAATCGGGACACTGCCGGCATCCGCCATCGACATTTCGGCCATTCGCATCATCGGGCGGCCACCTCCGCCGTGATCATTGATGGCTATGACCTTGCCGAGGGTGATACCGGCGGCGTCGGCAAGTTGCCCCGCTTTCTCCATCGCATCCGCAACTGCCTTGGCGCGCGCCTGGGCGGTCAATGGTTTCGGGTCCTGCATTCCAAAGCTCAACCCGTTGAAGTCATTTGCGCCGTCACGGATGACTGCATCCACTACGGTGCCCAGATTATCCAGGTCCCGCACCCTCACGATCACCCGGTTCGATGCCACAAATCCGGTTATTCTGGGCTCTTCACCACCTTGGCCATGTCGCCCGACCCAAACCGGAGAAAGCGACAGATCACGGGTCTGGATATCGCGCGCCTCTATTCCCATCTCACCCAGCCGCGTCAGAATCGCCGCGACCGCGTCCGATGTCGCCTGCATCGCCGCGACGGCCTCGGCATTCTGGTTTGTTACCCCCAATGTGATCGTCGCCATGTCTGGCACCGCTTCGACCGTCCCGGTTCCGTTGACCGTGATACGGCCTTCATCGGCACGCGCCAGGCCGGCGGCTGTTGCCAACAGAACGGCAATAAGAAAAGCCAATATCTTCAAAACACTTTCTCCCGTTGTTGCAGTTCTCAAGATGGGTGCGCGGGGCTTTGCCGGACAAGGGGAGATTTGGTGTTTTCCTTTCCCTCGGCGAATTCCTGCTTTAGTGTCGGCGCGCGGACGCGATGGTGTCTGCACATGATCTGAGGTTTGCGGTATTTGCAGGGCATGACACCCACCTTTGCATTGCTGTTGTCGGTCGACAAAATCACGTTGCTGCACCGGGCTGATCAAGGCTGGTTGCGGGTCGGAGACGTGCGAACCGATGAACCTGACCTCGACGACGCACTTCAGAGATTGCGGCGGCGCGCAAATAAGCTCGGCGATGACACACGTTGCAAGGTTGTGATACCGAACGATCAGATCAGATATCTGACCGTTGATACCAATTCGCTTTCCGAAACCGACCGGCAGGCCAAGATCGAATCGGAGCTTGAATCCGCAACGCCATATCGGCTGGACGATCTGAAATACGACATCGCCGAACGTGAAGCGGACGCTCAGATCGCTGCGGTGGCCAAGGTAACGCTGCTCGAGGCCGAAACCTTTGCCCGGGAATACGGGTTTCAACCGGTCAGCTATGTTGCCTTGCCGGAACCTGGTGCGTTTCCGAAGGAGCCATATTTTGGCGCAACTCCGGGTATGGACGAGATAGTCGAACCGGATGAAGAGCGGATCGAGATCGTCGGAGAAGCCGACTTCTCTGCTTCCGAAGATCTTCAGCCCGCTCTTGCTTTCGATACGCTGGCGCAGGCGGAGGACAACCCGGCCCACTCGGAAAAAACCGCCGCCAAACCGGTCGAGGAGCAGCCGAGCAGCATTGATTTCTCATCCTGCCGCCGCCCCACACTTGACGATACCAATGAGGAAGACGTCGAGGCATCACCTGTCAATCCCAAGACGAACCTGCACCCGGAAGTGCCACCGCCGCCCCCTCCGGCGATACACCCGATTGCCGATCCCGCTCCGGCGTCTGCGTTTCAGGCACCCGCCGCACTGGGCAGATCGCCACTGGATGAAGCCGAAAGGTTGACGATCTTCGGTGCCCGGAACCGGGCGCCGAATCATCGAAGGATGGCAATTCCCGTTTTTGCCGCTTCTTTCATTGCTGTCTTGGCCTTGGCAGGTTGGTTTGTATTGCGACCGAATACTGATCCGGTCAGTCAACCGGATGAACCCAGGGCGGAACAGGTGCCTCCTGAACGGATCAGCCTTGCGGAACCCGATGAACAACCCGGAACAACCATCACTCCGGACATTCCCGATACGGCCGGAACGCCTGTTTTGTCCGTGACCGACAACGCGGTTCTTGACGCTTTGCGCGTCGAACCGCGGACCGTTGAGGAGGTTGACACCGATCCGGAAGGCGAAGAGGTGCTGTATGCGGCGACCGGCATCTGGAGCGATGCGCCTCTCCCGCCGCAGGACCCCGAACTCGACACCTCACTGGATGACCTTTACGTGGCCTCGATCGATCCGGCCGATCTGTCGCAGGATGCCCTCGCACTGCCCGACGCGTCATCTTTCGAAACCGACCAACCTCCGGGTCAGGCGGGGTTGCCTGGCACGGCTGGTGCAACATTCGAACTGGATTCGCGGGGTCTGGTGACTGCCACACCCGAAGGGGCTCTCAACCCCGATGGCGTGATCGTTTATCTGGGGCGGCCCGCGCAGGTTCCCCCGCCGCCGCCTGAACGCGCCGAACCAGAGCCGGAAATAGACGAAGCGCAGGTCGTACTTGCCGGGTTCAGACCAAAGCTGCGCCCCGAATCCCTTGTTGAAGACAACGAACGACTGCAACTGGGTGGTCGGTCGGTCGAAGAACTGGCTGGCTTGCGCCCCAGATCGCGCCCCGAGTCCCTGCAAGCCGATCCAATGATTGACGAAACGCCAACCGCTTTGGCGGTGGTGGTCGCACTGAAACCAAAGCTCCGTCCGAAAGTGCCGGCGGCGAACACGGCATCAGTACCGTCGGCGGCAAACGGATCACTTGGCACCACCGCGGGTCAGGGCAATGCCGCAACATCCGACGAAGCTGGCAGCTTTGCCGCAAAATCGGTTAAACCGAAGATACCTTCTTCGGCTTCGGTCGCGCGTCAGGCCACGCTGGACAATGCGCTCAACCTCAGACGTGTCAATCTGATCGGCGTCTATGGCACCCCTGCCAACCGCCGTGCCCTGATCCGCTTGCCCAGTGGACGGTATAAAAAGGTTAAGGTCGGCGACCGGGTCGACGGTGGAAAAGTGGTCGCCATCGGGGACAGCGAGTTGCACTATCAAAAGAACGGCCGAAAGGTGACGCTGGGTATGCCGAAAGGCTGAGTTCATGGTTCTCAGCCTTGAAATTCATTTAGACCGCCACCTGATAACCGGCACCTGGACGCGAACGATCCGCTGCGATCAATCCGATATGAAACACAAAAAAAAGCGCCGCGCGAGGGAATCGCGGCGCTTTTCCGATCCGGGGCCATTGAACTGCCCCGATTCTCTTGTCCGACTATTGGGCCGCGTGAATTTCACCGGATTCTATCTGCTCGCGCTCGATGGATTCGAACAGGGCCTTGAAGTTGCCCTCGCCAAAACCGTCGTCACCTTTGCGCTGGATGAATTCAAAGAATATCGGCCCGATCACGGTCTTCGAGAAGATCTGGAGCAGAATCCTGGTTTCACCACCATCCACGACGCCTTCACCGTCGATCAGGATGCCATGTTTCATCATCCTGTCCTTGGGTTCATCATGGCCCGAGACCCGGTCATAAGACATGTCATAATATGACTCGTTGGGACCGGGCATGAATTTCAAACCCTTGGCCGCGATCGCATCCGTCGAGTCATAGATGTCATCGGTGCCCACGGCGATATGCTGAATACCCTCTCCCTTGTATTTCTTGAGATAGGCTACGATTTGCCCTGTCTCGCCCCGGTCTTCGTTGATCGGGATACGGATGCGGCCACAGGGCGAGGTCAGCGCGCGGCTGAAAAGCCCGGTGTACTTGCCTTGGATGTCAAAGAAACGGATTTCCTCGAAGTTGAACAGATCGCCATAGAACCCGAACCACTTGTCCATGTTGCCCTGGAAGACATTGTGCGTCAGGTGATCGAGGTAATAGAACCCATCGCCACGTGGCTTCGATTGCTTAAGCCATTCGAATTCCTCGTTATAGGGCGACGTTTCATAGTACTGGTCGATGAAATAAATCAACGAACCACCGATGCCTTTGATCGCGGGCACGTTCATCGTCTTGTCGGCAGCATCATAGGGCTCCGCGCCTTTCGAGACCGCGTGCTCGTATGCCTTCTGCGCGTCCACCACGCGCCACGCCATTGCCGGAGCGCAGGGACCGTGCTCATCGACGAATTTCGCGGCAAAGCTGTTTGGATCGGCATTCAGCACATAGGTCACATCCCCCTGTTGCCACAGTTCAACCGCAGGCTTGTCCCTGTGACGGGCGACAAGTTCGAAACCCATCCTGGAAAACAGATCGCGCAATTCCTGCGGCTCGGGGTGGGCGAATTCGACGAATTCGAAACCATCGGTACCTGCCGGATTCTCGGCACTTATTACAGATTTAGGGGCATTGTGGGGGAAAGGACCCATGAGGCGTCTCCGTCGAAATGGTGTGGAACATTTGCTGAGTCGAGAATACCCCTTATCCAATGCTGATTTTGCGCAAAGTTTCTCTTCCGTCAGGATTTACATGCGCGTTTCACGCATTAATCTTGTTGGAAACAAGGATATACCGCAAATGCTGGACGCTACTGACACCAAGCTGTTAGCTGCCTTGCAGATAAACGCACATCTGACTTCGCATCAACTTGGCGAACAGTTGAACCTGTCGCCCAGCCAGGCCGGGCGCCGCCGCCAGCGGTTGGAGACCGAAGGTTACATCACCGGATATGCCGCCAAGCTCGATCCATTGAAACTTGGTTTGCACGTACAGGGCTTTATTCAGGTTCATCTGGGCACCCATGGCCCCGACCAATCCGCCGGTTTCGCCCGCATGGTTCATTCACGCTCGGAAATCACAAGCGCCTGGACAATGACCGGAGAGGCGGATTATCTCCTACATGTCTATTGCGACGATCTTCCCGCGCTCAATCGGTTGCTTCATGAGGTCATTCTGCCGCATCCTGCTGTTGCGCGGGTACAAAGCCAGATCGTAATGGACCAACTGAAACGGGATGCGCCGCTGCCCACTTGAACGCCTGAAAGGTCAGCAATGGAAAACTTCCTCTATCAGGCCTCGATATATCTGGCCGCCGCGGTCATCGCAGTGCCGTTGTCGGCGCGTCTGGGGTTGGGATCCGTTTTAGGATATCTGGCTGCGGGCATCGTTATCGGGCCGATTCTGGGATTGGTCGGCGCCGAAACAGAGAGCCTGCAACACGTTGCCGAGTTCGGCGTCGTCATGATGCTGTTCCTGATCGGCCTCGAGCTGGAACCCAAGGCGCTTTGGGACATGCGAGACAAACTTCTGGGGCTTGGCGGACTTCAGGTCGGGCTTTCAACGCTGGCCATCATGGTGGTGGCCATGATCGCCGGGCACGCCTGGACCATTGCCCTTGCGGTCGGACTGACTCTTTCGCTGTCCTCGACAGCAATCGTGCTTCAGACACTGTCGGAAAAGGGGTTGATGCAGACAAATGGCGGCCGAGCAACGTTTTCGGTGCTGCTCACACAAGACATTGCGGTCATTCCCATTCTTGCATTCCTGCCGCTGCTCGCCCTCAGCCCCGTCGCGCGGATACAAAGTGATGGTTCCATCAGTCGCGGTGGGATCGAGGCCGGACATCATGAGTCGCTGTCCCTGGTCGACGGCCTGCCTGGCTGGGCGGTTACGCTGGTCACAATCGGAGCGATCGTCTTTGTCGTTCTTGCAGGCATCTACCTGACCCGCCCTCTGTTCCGCTTCATTCACACCACACGACTGCGCGAGATGTACACAGCCTTGGCGCTGATGATCGTGGTGGGCATTTCTTTCCTCATGACGCTCGTTGGGCTTTCACCCGCGCTTGGTTCATTTCTGGCCGGCGTGGTTCTGGCCAGTTCGGAATTTCGTCATGAAATGGAAAGCGACCTTGAACCTTTCAAAGGTCTGCTTCTGGGATTGTTTTTCATCACCGTCGGGGCCGGCATTGACATCGCCTATTTCTTCCGCGACCCGCTGGACCTGATCGGGCTGGCTCTTTTGGTGATCTTTGCCAAGGGCGTCATTCTTTATGTTGTAGGGCGTGCTTTCAGGCTCAAGGGGCGGGATCGCTGGCTGTTTACGCTTGGTCTTGCCCAGGCCGGGGAATTCGGTTTTGTGCTATTGGCGTTTTCCACCAAACAGAATGTCATCCCACCGGAACTTTCACAGAAGCTGCTGATGATCATCGCGCTGACCATGCTTATCACGCCGCTGTTGTTCATCCTTTATGACATCCTGTCCCGCAACATGCGCGACAAAGCCCCCATGCCAGAGCCGGACATGATCGACGACGCCGGGCCGGTTATCATTGCCGGCATCGGAAGGTTTGGTCAAATCGTCAACCGGTTGGTACAGGCCAGCGGCTTCAAAACGATCGTGCTGGACCACAATATCGAAACGATCCAACTCATGCGGCGTTTCGGTGTCAAAGGCTTTTTGGGCGATCCGACCCGCCCGGAATTGCTGCGCGCGGCAGGGCTGGCCAAAGCGCAGGTTCTGGTTGCCGCCATGGATGATCCCAAAATGGTGACGCGACTTGTGAGCTATGCGCGCCGCCAGCGCTCCGATCTGCACATCATTGCCCGCGCGCATGACCGCAACCATGTTTACGAACTCTATCAGGCCGGGGCCGACGACATTGTGCGTGAAATGTTCGACGGTGCGCTGCGCGCAGGCCGCTATGTTCTGGAAAATGTGGGGCTCAGCGAATACGAGGCCGCGCAAGCCGAAAAGACGTTTTACCATCACGACCGCACCACGATCCGGGATCTTGCGGATCTGTGGGTTCCCGGCATGCCAACCGCCGAGAACAAGAAATATATCGAACGCGCGCAGCTTCTCGAAAAAGATCTCGAAACCGCGCTTTTGGAACTGGCCGAAGAACACGCCAAGAAAAGAGCCTGACCCGCCCGCAGTCCGGATGAACCGCCCTAACCGTCCGAGACACCCGCCTCGGCAAAAGTCGCCATACCGGAATGGCAGGCGACGGCACTTTTGACAATGTTGATGGCAAGCGCCGCGCCCGAGCCTTCGCCCAGTCGCAACCCAAGCGACAACAGCGGCGTTTTGTTCAGTTTTTCCAGCACCGCCCCATGAGCGCCCTCTGCGCTCTGATGTCCGGCGACTGCATGATCCAGTGCACCGGGCACGGTGCGACCCAAACATGCCGCCGCCGCCGAACAGATAAAGCCATCCAGGATCACAGGTATGCGCAACACCCTCGCAGCGGCAATCGCTCCTGCCATGGCCGCAATTTCACGACCACCGAGACGACGCAGAATTTCAATGCCATCCCCGCCATCGCGATGCAGCGCCACGCCTTCGGCCACAACGCGGATCTTGTTGGCAAGCCCGGCATCGTCAACACCGGTTCCGCGCCCGGTCCAGTCCGCAGCCTCACCGCCGAACAGGGCGCAGGCAATGGCGGCGGCCGGTGTGGTGTTGCCGATTCCCATTTCACCGACGACCAAAAGATCGGCCTCCGGGTCCACCGCACGCCAGCCGGTGCGCAGCGCTTCCAACAATTCGTCCTCGCTCATCGCGGGTGCCTTGGTAAAGTCATGCGTCGGCCGGTCCAGCCCCAGTGCATATACATCCATCTTTGCGCCCGCCGCCTTGGCCAAATGATTGATCGCGGCACCGCCATGCTGAAAGTTCAGTACCATCTGTTCGGTCACTTCCGCCGGAAAGGCCGACACACCCTGCGCCATGACCCCATGGTTACCCGCGAAAACGATCACCTGTGGCGCCTGGATTGTCGGCCGTGCATCTCCTCGCCATCCGGCATACCAGATCGCCAGGTCCTCCAGCCGGCCCAGCGCTCCGGGGGGCTTGGTCAACTGTCCGTTCCGCTCTTCTGCGCCCTTGACCGCTTCGGCATCGGGACCGGGCGCACCGGCGAGAAGAGTACGAAACATTTTCAGATCGGAAAGTTCGGGCAGCATTGAAAGCCTCGTTGCATCAGAGTGGTGCTGTGTGTTTAACCAATGCTTGCAAAGCGACAAGACCCTGAAAGGCCTGGGAGTGACCAAAAACGACACCGCCCCGTTTTCTGCGTGGGATATCCCGCTGGCTCTGGTCCTGCTGACCCGCCTGCCCCTGCCGCGCCTGCCCGAAGAGGCGTTTGCCCGCCAGTCGTGCGCCGCATGGGCCTATCCGCTGGCGGGGCTTGTTGTCGGAGCGCTGGCCTGCGGTGTCGCCTGGATCGCTATCTGGGCGCAGCTGCCAGCGTTTGCAGCCGCCGTCCTGTTGGTTGCGATACTGATCATCGCGACCGGAGCAATGCATGAAGACGGGTTGGCCGACACCGCCGATGGACTCTGGGGCGGTTTCACGGCCGAGCGCCGGCTCGAGATCATGAAGGACAGCCATATCGGCACCTATGGCGTGCTGGCGCTGTTGCTTGTGCAGTTGCTGCGGATCAGTGCCGTCGTAGCCCTGATTGGCGCGGGTCTGCTGACGGGCGTATTGGCCGCCTGCCTGTTTTCCCGCGCCATGATGCCGGCGTTGATGCGTACTCTGCCCAACGCACGCAATTCGGGGTTGAGCCATTCGGTCGGCGCTTCGCCCCTGCCTGCCGTTCTGGCTGGCATCGGCCTGGCCATTATACTGTCTTTGTTGTTGCTAGGCGGATCAGCCATCGCACCGATGCTCTGCGCCCTGATCTCGGCGGTCATTGTCGCGCGCGTTGCCACGATCAAGATCGGTGGTCAGACCGGCGATATTCTGGGCGCCACCCAACAGGTATCCGAGGTTACATTCCTTTTGGCGCTGACAGCTTCGATCTAGGACGCCCCACCGGTTTCAATGCGCAGCGTCGCGCCACAGTGTTTGCAATGCACGGCGTCCGGATCGTGCCGGAACAGACCGCAGCTTGAGCATTTATAACGCACCTTCTGCGGCATGAAAATCGCCTGTGCCAGGCGGACAAACAGCGCAACGCCGACGACCATGATGAAGACTGAAAACAGCTTTCCAGCAGGTGTGCCAAGCGTAATATCCCCGAACCCGGTTGTCGTCAGCGTCGCCATGGTGAAGTAAAGCGCATCAATATAGGGGGTCTGCGCGTCCTCGGGGACAAAGAAGACCAGTACTGCGGTCGAGGTCGCAAACACAAAGACCATCAGATTGATCGCCGCGATCACGGCATCCTCGTGGGTCCTGAAAAATGGACTGTCCCGGCGCAAGTCCCGCAGCAGATGATAGGAATGGATCAGCCTCAGTGCGCGCAGTATCCGCAGAAACGCGAGATTGCCGGTCAGGAACGGGTCGAGCAGCAGGGATACGATCACGACGATGTCCGCCAACGTGTAAACCTGTCGCAGCAGTTTCCGGCGGTCTTTCGATATCCACATTCGGGCAGAGAAATCCAACAGGATAATCAGCCCAACCCCAAGGCTTGCTGCCGTCAGCCCGGGTCCATGCGGGATGTTCGCGGTGGCGACAAAAAAGATGATCGATGCGATGTCGAACAGGATCAGCCCATAGCGGAACCAGACCGAGACTGGCTCGTGGCTGATGTATAGAAACTTGACAGTTTGCTTCATCATGACCCCGTATCTTCCTGCATTTACAGAAAAATACCCGACAAGCGCCGCGATACCAAGCACCGGGCCATGAAAAAAGGCCGCCCCGGATGACGGGACGACCCTCGTAATGGTTTGAACGCGATCAGGCTGCGCGCGAGGTCAGGACATCATCCACCTGCTTGGCGGCCGACATCTCATCCCCGCCGGAAACAGCCGCGACTTCGCGGGTCAGACGTTCCAGCGCGGCCTCGTAAAGCTGACGCTCGGAATAGCTCTGCTCGCGCTGATCGTCGGTGCGGTGCAGGTCACGGACCACTTCGGCGATCGAGATCAGATCGCCCGAATTGATCTTTTGTTCGTATTCCTGCGCACGGCGGGACCACATGGCGCGTTTGACCTTGGCCTTGCCCTTCAGCGTCTTCATCGCCTGGCTGATCACATCCGGCGAACTCAGCGAGCGCAACCCGCTTTCGGTCGCCTTGTTGGTTGGCACGCGCAGGGTCATCTTGTCCTTTTCAAAGGAAATCACGAACAGCTCGAGCGTGAACCCGGCAACTTCCTGCTCTTCAATCGAAATGATCTGTCCGACACCATGCGCCGGATACACAACATACTCGTTCGGGCGGAATTCGAGCTTTTTCGACTTGGTCATTCACATCTTTCCTTGGTTGGAAACCGGTATGCAAGCAACAAAAAAAACCAAACGGGGCTCAATCTCGGCCCCGGCTGGCGGTGTCATTGTCACTAATTCACAACTCCAAAGCACGCATACGTTCGGAGCACATCCCGGTCTCTGTCATCTGTACTTACTATGTATACCACAAAAAACCGGCCGCTGAAAGCTGACCTAGCGTAAGATAAGGGCAAACACCTTGTTTTCAAGACACTGACAATCGTTTGAACGATCAATCAACAACTGTCAGGCCGAATCGTTCAGCCACCTTCGCCGGGCGCCTCGGAGAAATACTTCTCCATCTTGCCTTCTTCGCCATCCCGTTCTTCGGCATCCGGCAGCGGATCCTTCTTGGTCACGATCACCGGCCATTGTTCAGCAAATTTGCGGTTGAACTCCACCCACTGCTCCATCCCCGGTTCGGTATCCGGGCGGATTGCGTCGGCAGGACATTCCGGCTCGCAGACGCCGCAATCGATGCATTCGTCGGGATGAATGACCAGCGTATTCTCACCTTCATAGAAACAGTCCACCGGGCAGACTTCGACACAATCGGTGTATTTGCAGCCAATGCAGTTTTCGGTGACAACATAGGTCATGGTCGGGATCCTGTTTACGCTTTGGGCGACTAGCTAAATCAGACTTGCCCGGTCTTCAAGGGAAGATCACCCTTCATCGGGCCGAGAAAGATCAAGCATACGCCGATCCTTCTTGGATGGGCGCCCTTTTCCTTCAAATTTCGGATTCGGTGGCGGCACGTCCCGTTTTTCGGTCAGATCAACATACAATGTTTGCGCCTCGGGCGCGGGGCCGCGCCTTGAGCCCAGGGCTTCGACACGAACGACTCGTATGTCCCGGCCCTGCGCGAAGGTCAGAACATCTCCTGGGCCGACGCTATGGGCAGGTTTCAGCACCCGGTTTCCGTTCACGCGTACATGCCCGCCACCAACCTGCCGGGCGGCCAGGCTGCGCGTCTTGAAAAATCGCGCATGCCACAGCCATTTGTCGATCCGAAGCTTGGCCTGAGCCTCGCCCATGCCTGGTCAGTCGCCTTCCTTAAGGGCCATCAATGCGGCAAAGGGATTGTCCGGATCAATGGCCTTTTCCTTTTTCGGCGGACGGGAGGAGAATGTCTTGGCTCCCTGCGGCGGCTTGCCCCCCTTCTTACCGTGCGGCTTGCCGCGCCCGTCCTGGGGTTTTCCACGCGGCTTGCCTTTTCCCTGACCCTGACGCTGATCCCGGCGCG
This sequence comes from Ruegeria sp. AF8, assembly GCF_056541825.1. Lineage (NCBI taxonomy): Bacteria > Pseudomonadati > Pseudomonadota > Alphaproteobacteria > Rhodobacterales > Roseobacteraceae > Ruegeria > Ruegeria sp. AF8. Next base: position 222,379 of record NZ_JBQFYW010000002.1, read on the forward strand.
GACCACGGTTGGCCTGACGCTTGCGGCCCCAGGTGAAGGTGTAATAGACCTCTACCTCGGACTCGTCCGATGCCGGTTCGGCTGTGGGAACCTCGACTGCCGCCTCGGTGCTTTCGGTGGCCTCGGCTGACGCCTCGGCGGGTGTGGCGATCACTTCGGGTGCCGTGTCCGCAACCGGCGCTTCTTCGGCAGTTGGTGGTTCCTCCGCCTCCGCCGCGGGCTGCTCGGCTTCGGCCGGTGCAGGTTTGACCTTTTCTCGCTCGCCTCGTTCAGCACTATAGCCCAGCCCCTGCATCAACTCGGCGAACTGATCCAGTGTCATCCCGGTGATCGAGAGCATATCCGCCTTGGCCTCGAACCCGCCACGGCTGTCCTCTGAACGCAGCATATCTGCCAGACGCTCCAGCATGTCGATGCGGATCGAACGCTCGCCCGCCGCGCGATATCCGCACATGGTGTCATATCCGTTGGGCGCGTCGGCAACGGTTGGAACCGTCACCAGCCCCGGCGGCGGAGCTTCGGGGAATTCCTGCAGGTTTTGCGCCAGCGACCACAAAACCAGACGCAGCCGGGTCGGCGCCGGCTTTAGCAACAGCGGCATGAAGATGGTGAATTGCCCGAACCGTATACCGTGCTTGCGAAGCGCGCCGCGTGCATCCTGATCCAGATCCTTGACCTCTTGCGCCACCTGTGCACGTGGCAGGATGCCGAACGCCTCAACCATGCGGAAAGCGAAGCCGCGCGCAAGACCGGTCAATTCCTCATCCCGCGAAAGGGACAGCAACGGCTCGAAAAGCGCTGCTATCTTGCGGTCGATGAAATGCTGCAGACGGCGCTGGACTTTTTGCTCGACATCCGGGCCGGCCGCCTCGTCCACAAAGACTTCCACCTGCGGCTTGAGCGGTTCAGCACCCGAGACTAGTTTGCCCACGGCATACTCGCCCCACATCAGGCCGCCCTGTTCGGTAAAATCAATTTCGGTATCGGGCGCATTGTAGAAACGGTCGGCGCGAAGATGGAATTGCGGCGCCAGCGCCTGCAGGGACGCCGATTTCAGCGCTTTCGCTTCGGCTCCTTGTGCGCTTTTGTCCGGGCTGAACCGGAACCCTTCCAGACGACCGACGAATTCACCTTCGACAGTCACTTCACCCTTGTCATTAACCTCGGCCAAAAGGGCCTCCTTCTGCTTGAGCCGGCGCAGCAAAACGGATGTGCGCCGGTCCACAAATCTTTGAGTCAAACGATCATGCAATGCGTCTGACAGCCTGTCTTCTACAGCGCGCGTTTCCGCGCGCCAATGTGATTCGTCACGTATCCAGCCATTGCGTTGCGTGACATATGTCCACGTGCGAATATATGCCAGCCGTTTGGAAAGTGAATCAATGTCGCCGTCGGTTCTGTCGATCCGGCGGATTTGTCGCGCCAGGAACTCTTCGGGAATGGCGCCGCGTTCGTGCAGATGGCCATAAATCACCTCCAGCAGGCTGGCATGTTCGGCGTGGCTGATGCCGCGAAAATCGGGGATTCGGCAAACATCCCAAAGCAGCCGCACCGATAGGCCATCACTTGCGCGCGCGGCGACTTCGGCCACCTGCGATAGCGACTTCAGGACATTGAGATCGTCGGCAGGCCGCGCTTTGACCAGATTTTCTTTGTCGGGGCCAACTTCCAGCGATGCGATCAGCGCCTCGACCGAACCAAAACGCAGCGCCTCGTTACGCCAGTTCAGTTTCTTCAGCGGCGTGAAGCGGCTTTCCATGATCGCCCCGGCCACGCCGTCATCCAGCGGTGGGGCTTCACCGGTGACGCCGAATGTCCCGTCGGACATGCCGCGCCCCGCCCTGCCCGCGATCTGAGCGAGCTCGTTCGGCGCCAGCGGCCGCATCCGTCGCCCGTCGAACTTGGCGAGCGACGAAAACGCCACATGGTTCACATCGAGGTTGAGCCCCATGCCAATGGCATCCGTGGCCACCAGGTAATCGACTTCGCCATTCTGATAGAGCGCCACCTGCGCATTACGCGTGCGCGGGCTGAGCGCCCCCATCACCACGGCGGCGCCACCTTTCTGACGGCGCAGCAGTTCGGCAATGGCATAGACGTTTTCCACCGAGAACCCGACAATGGCGCTGCGCGGCGGCATGCGCGAGATTTTTTTCGAGCCGGAATAGACCAGTTGCGACATCCGCTCGCGCCGGACAAACTGCGCCTGGGGAACAAGGGCGGCAATGGGGCCGCGCATGGTGTCCGCCCCCAGAAACAGCGTTTCATGCGTACCGCGGGCGCGCAACAGGCGGTCGGTGAACACATGACCCCGCTCGGGATCGGCGCAAAGCTGAATCTCGTCCACGGCAACGAAATCGGCGCCCATGCCTTCGGGCATCGCTTCGACTGTGCAGACCCAGTATTGCGCGCGGCTCGGCACAATACGCTCTTCGCCGGTTACCAGGGCTACGACCGAGGGGCCGCGAATGGCGACGATCTTGTCATAGATCTCGCGCGCAAGCAGTCGCAACGGCAGGCCGATCACGCCTGTCCGGTGCCCCAGCATCCGGTCGATGGCATAGTGGGTTTTGCCTGTGTTGGTCGGGCCCAGAACGGCCACGATTCGAGATGACCCGCTCACCTTCGCCCCCTGCCCCGCATTCCGGGGCGTCTAGAGTGCCTTGCCCACGACCTGGGGCCTCAGCCGATTCACGGCCTTGGTTACTTCCTCGTGATGGGGATGTATAGCCAGCGCACGCGAATAGACCTCATAGGCGTCTTCCGGGCGATTCAACGCCTCGAAGATCAAGCCCAGCCCGAATATCGCGTCGTAGTGGTTAGGGTTAAGCGCCAGCGCCCGTTCGAGGTCGGCTAGCGCCAGACCGTATCGCTGCAGCCCAAAAAACGCCGATGCACGGGCATGCCAGCCTTCGGCAAAATCCGGCGCGTGATCGGTCAAGGCGGTCAGATGATCAATGGCGGCCTCGACATCGCCGGCCTCCAACGCTTCACGTCCCCGCTCAAGCAGGAAATCGGCAGAAGCGGAACCGGACCTGGCCCAAAGAGACTGCAACTGCCGATTGATGTGAATGGACTGCGCCGGATCAGCCAGCAACAGCTCGCCCAGCAATTTGGTCTCGTCGCCCGAATCCGCATCTTGCGCCACGCTTATTCCGGAATACGTGACTGTAATCACGATTGCCGCGACGATAGGTTTGAGATTGGGGTATGCAAAACTCATAACAAGGGTCACTGTAGCGTGGCGCCAGATTAAGTCCAATCACGGCGCCGTTTCAACATGAGGAAAACATGAGCGACATTCTTGAGCAGGCCGCGGCCGCATTGAACGAAAAGCTGGCAGGCGGCGCTTTCGGCGCTTCGGCGAAATTTTCGATTGCCGATATGGGCTCGATCGTTCTGGATGCCGACGGCGCGCGCGTCAGCGATGAAGATACCGATGTGACCCTGAGCGCGGATGCCGACACTTTCGAACAAATCCTCAGCGGCGATCTGAACCCGACGGGCGCATTCATGTCGGGCAAGCTGACCATCGACGGTGATATGGGTGTCGCCATGCAACTTGCGTCGGTTCTGGCCTGATGATCCTGTCGCCGGCTCCATTCTTTTCGGACGTGGCCGGCGAACCCGCCGATGGAAAAGCCCATTGGGTTCAGACATCCGACGGCATCCGTATCCGGGCGGGCCACTGGCGGCCCGACGAAACGCGGCACGGTACCGTCATGATCCTGCCGGGCCGTACGGAATATATCGAGAAATACGCGGATGCCGCCCGCGAGTTCGTCACGCGCGGTTTTGCCTGCCTTGCCGTGGACTGGCGCGGACAGGGGTTGGCGCAAAGGCTGCTGAGCGACCCGCGCATCGGGCATGTCGGTCATTTCACCGACTACCAAAAAGACCTGACGGCGGTCCTTGATCTGGCCTCGGAATTGAAGCTGCCCAGACCATGGTTTGTTATCGGCCATTCCATGGGCGGCGCCATCGGGCTGCGCGCGGCCATCGAACGCGACTGCTTTTCCGCCTGTGTCTTTACCGGTCCGATGTGGGGAATTTACTTTACCCCGATCATGAAGCCCCTCAGTTGGGTAACCGCCTATTGGGGGCCGAAATTCGGATTGGGTCACAAGACACCGCCGACGACTTCACTGGCAAGTTACGTGGCCTCGCAGCCCTTTGAGGGCAACGTGCTTACGCGTGATCCTGAAATGTACAAGATGATGCAGGATCAACTGGCGGCACATCCTGAACTGGCCCTTGGGGCACCGTCGACAATCTGGCTGCGCGAGGCGCTGACGGAGTGCGACTATCTGATGGCGCAGCCTGCACCAGACCTGCCCTGCTTGACGTTTTTGGGCAGCCACGAGCAGATCGTGGACCGAAAGGCCATCCGCACCCGAATGGCGAACTGGCCCAAGGGGACTTTGGTCGAGATCCCGGATGGAGAGCACGAAGTGCTGATGGAGGCTCCTGACGTGAGAGGCCCCGTTTTCGACCAGATCGCCTCCTTGTTTCAAAATACACAAACACCCCACGCAATGACGCCACCCGACATGCCTTGCTTGTGATCCGTATGCGGCGCGCTTAGATGTGTGCCGATACAGTTTCATGAGGTATTCGATGCTCAATCTTCCCTTTCCCGTCCGAGATGCCAACGTTGCCGGTGGAGCCAGAGATCTTGGTGACCTTCCGGAATGGGACCTAACCGATCTCTATACGTCCGAGGACGCACCGGAATTGGCGCGGGATCTGGACTGGCTGGCGGGCGAATGCGCCTCTTTTGCATCCGACTATGAAGGCAAGTTGGCCGAAATGGACGCCGATCAATTGCTGCGCTGCGTCCAGCGCAACGAAAAGATCAACGCGATCGCGGGCCGGATCATGTCATTTGCCGGTTTGCGCTATTACCAGCTGACCACCGATGCCGAGCGCGCCAAGTTCCTGTCTGATTGCCAGGAAAAGATCACTGTCTTCACCACACCGCTGGTGTTCTTCACGCTGGAGCTGAACCGGATCGAGGATGAAGTTCTCAGGGCGCATTTCGCGGCCAATGCCGATCTGGCACGCTATGAACCTGTGTTCCGCCGTATTCGCGCGATGAAACCCTATCAGTTGTCGGACGAGATGGAGAAGTTTTTGCACGACCTCGGCGCGGTCGGGGATGCCTGGGAAAAACTGTTCGACGAGACGATTGCGGGCCTGACCTTTGTCGTGGACGGTGAGGAACTGAACATCGAGGGCACGCTGAACCTGCTGACCGAGCAGGACCGAGCCAAACGCGAGGCTGCCGCGCGTGAACTGGCCGGCATTTTTGCCGACAACATCAAAACCTTCGCCCGTGTTCACAACACGCAGGCAAAGGAAAAGGAAATCATCGACCGCTGGCGCAAGATGCCCACGCCACAGACGGGTCGTCACCTGTCGAATGATGTGGAACCCGAAGTGGTCGAGGCGCTGCGCGAGGCCGTCGTGGCCGCCTACCCCAAGCTGAGCCATCGGTACTATGAGCTGAAACGTAAATGGCTGGGTTTGGACAAAATGCAGGTCTGGGACCGCAACGCGCCCCTGCCGATGGAGGACACCCGTATCGTAAACTGGGCTGAGGCCGAGAAAACGGTGATGGAGGCCTATAACGCCTTTGATCCACGCATGAGCGAGATCGCGTCGCCCTTTTTCTCGAAAGGCTGGATCGATGCCGCCGTCAAGCCCGGCAAGGCTCCGGGCGCGTTTGCGCACCCCACCGTGACCGAGGTACATCCATATGTGATGCTCAACTATCTGGGCAAGCCGCGCGACGTGATGACCCTTGCGCATGAACTGGGTCACGGCGTCCATCAGGTGCTGGCCGCAGGACAGGGAGAGATGTTGTCGTCTACCCCGCTGACGCTGGCCGAAACCGCCAGTGTGTTCGGCGAAATGCTGACATTCCGCAAGATGCTGGAAAAGGCGGAAACGACGGAACAGCGCAAAGTGCTGCTGGCCGGCAAGGTCGAAGACATGATCAACACGGTCGTGCGCCAGATCGCGTTTTATGACTTTGAATGCAAACTTCACGAGGCGCGCCGTGGCGGTGAGCTTACACCGGACGACATCAACGCCCTGTGGATGAGCGTTCAGGCAGAAAGCCTTGGGCCTGCGTTCGAATTCATGGATGGGTACGAGACATTCTGGGCCTATATCCCCCATTTCGTGCATTCGCCGTTTTATGTCTACGCCTATGCTTTCGGAGACGGCTTGGTGAACGCACTGTATTCGGTTTACGCCGAGGGCAAGCCCGGTTTTGAAGATCTCTATTTCGAGATGTTGAAGGCAGGTGGATCGAAGCACCACAAAGAACTGCTCGCCCCCTTCGGCCTTGACGCCAGCGACCCTCAGTTCTGGGACAAAGGGCTTAGCATGATTTCGGGCTTCATCGACGAGTTGGAAGCAATGGAAGAGTGACCCGCATCGGGCGTTGGGCGGCACTTCGGGCGCGCCTGCGCCCGGCCCTGACCCACATCCGCCGCAACGTGCCTCGCGGACTGCGGATTATTGTTGGCCTGTTGCTGATTGTCGGCGGAGTGTTCGGCTTCCTGCCCGTACTCGGCTTTTGGATGATCCCTCTTGGCATCCTGGTCGCTGCGATGGACATCAACCTCTATCGCAGGTGGAAACGCCGCAGAAACAGGCAATGACCCTTGCTCAGTCTGCCGCCTGTTCAGGGGCTTTCCGCTTTGTCGTCATGAACACCGCCGCCACGATCAGTGCGGCACCAAAGACTTCAACAGGCGTTATCAACGTGCCGAGAAAAACCGCAGAATTGACGAAAGTGAATACAACAGATGACGCAAACATGAGGGTCGCGGTCAATGTCGAAACCCGCGCCGCGGCCTCGTACCACAGATAGTAGGCGAGAGCGGTCGGGAAAACGCCCAAGAGTACCAGAAAAACCGTATCATCTACGCTTGGCACCGTCAGCCCGAACAGCGCAAAGGGCATAAGGAGCAGGCCCGAGCAAACGAAAATTCCCAGCAGGAAGTTGAGCCGTTCCGTTGTCGAATTGGACGCCTTCATTGCCCTGCTGCTGGCGATCAGAAATATCGCCCAACTGAATCCCGCGCCTATTTCCATGACATCGCCGACAAGCGGTTCACCACCGCCTTCGAAATCCCGGAACACAGTCAGGAATACCCCGAAAATGGCGAGTACGGTTGCAATCACTTCTTTGGGTCCGACAGCCTCTCCAGCAAAAAAGTAAAGGAAAACCAGAACGAAGAATGGGGCCGTATTCTCCAAGACCATCGCATTTGCGGCGCCCGTGTGCTCTAGCCCAACATGGAACAGGATGTAATTCACGACGGTGGACAGAACGGCCAGCCGAAAATTCCAACTGCTGAAATTCATCGAAACCCGAGCGCCCATTAACCGTAAAAGAATAAAGATCGAACATGCCGCGATAAAAAGGCGTAAGGTTGCGATCTGAAGCCCACCCATATCGGCGGTCAAATACCGGACGATCACGCTGTGTGTTCCCCAAAGGAACGCAGCAAGAAACCCCAGTAACAGCCCATTCTTAAAAACAAAACCCATGCAGAATACCCGAGAGATAGTGCGCGCCCTACAAATTCGCTATTTCAACTGACTGTCCTTTGACCCCCGCCTGTTGAATCGCGCGCGTGGCTTGAAAGCCGTGTCGCGCTCCTGCTGGCAGTCGATGCACAGCTTGACGCCCGGCAGAGCTTTGCGGCGCTGCTCGGGGATCGGCTCTTCGCATTCCGCACATCGGGTCAGACTTTCTCCCACCGGGCGCTTTTGCGCCCGCAACCGCGCCAGTTCATCCGAAATCGACGCCTCGATCTGTTCACTTACCGCTCCGTCTCGCGCCCAGCCGCCCGCCATGTCACACCTCCGTTGAGGTCGAAATACTACCGTGTTTGAACGGCCTTGCAAACCAACCCGACACCGGCTGAAATTCAAGCTTTCTATGCGCTTCACGACCGCTAATGTGCGATTGACAGCGAATGAGGACGGTCATGCGCAAATTTCTGAAATGGGTCGGTGGGCTCATCTTACTTACAGTCATCGCCGGAATGGTCGTCTTTTTCGGCTTTCTTCCGGCTTATGTTGAGAACAGTCGAAATACCGTGCGCGGCCATGCCCCCTACCAGGTCTCGGATGCCGCCGTCGCGCTGCATGACACACTGCTCGTCGGAGATCTACATGCCGACCCGCTGTTGTGGAGCCGTGATCTGACGCAACGCGGAGAGCGCGGACAGGTTGACATTCCACGTTTGATCGAAGGCAACGTGGCGTTGCAGGTATTCACGGCTGTGACCAAATCGCCCGCCGGTCAGAACTATGACAACAACTCGGCGGATACGTTTGACAACATTACCCTGCTTGCAATCGCGCAGCTATGGCCATTGCGGACCTGGCGCAGTCTGCGCGAGCGGGCAATCTATCAGGCCGAAAAACTGCACAGGTTCGAGGCGGCATCGGATGGGCGGTTGAAAGTCATCAAGTCGGCGGCGGATCTGGAAGCGGTTCTGGCCGCGCGCAACGATGGTGAAAAGATCGTGGGAGGCATCCTGGGGATCGAAGGCGCGCATCCGCTCGAAGGTGACCTCGCCAACCTCGATCCGATCTACGATGCCGGGCATCGGGTATTCGGGCTGCAACATTTTTTCGACAACGAATTGGGCGGCTCGCTACATGGGCAAGGAAATTCCGGCCTGACGGAATTTGGACGCGCCGTGGTAACGGAGCTGGCGCAACGACCGGTGGTGATCGATCTGGCCCATTCCAGCCCACAGGTGGCGCTTGACGTCCTGGCAATGACCGATATCCCCCTGATCGTCAGCCATGGAGGTCTGCATGGTCATTGCCCGGTCAAACGCAACTTCCCGGACGATCTGATGCAGGCGATTGCGGCGACTGGTGGCGTCATCGGAATGGGGTACTGGGCGGACGTGACCTGCGGCGACATCTCACCGGCCGGAATTGCGAAAATGGTGCAAGCGGCCGTAGATACGGTGGGCGAGGATCACGTATCGCTGGGTTCCGATTTTGATGGTTCGGTCGAGACCGCATTCGACACGTCCGAACTTGCCGCGCTGACCTCGGCACTGCTGGATGAAGGATTGACAGACTCTCAGATCCGCAAGGTCATGGGTGAAAACATGGTGCGTGTCTTTCGGGCGCGCCTTGAGTGACGGAGGAGTCCGGGGCGCTGTACGACATCGCCGAATAACCCTTGATTCGACAAACGGATGTGATGCCCTGCACCTTGGATGTGCTGGCTCGACATGATAGTGGCAGGCAAATGTCCAACGCCAACCATCATCAGAATACCATTCTGAAGGTCAACTGCATTACTCACGGAGTGCAGGATGGTATGACGTCAACCATATTCGTTCTGCTTCCAGTTCTGGCCCAAAGTTTCGGCCTGAGCTACGCTCAGGTGGGGATGCTCAAGGGGATCAACAATGGCTCTCAGGCAGTATTCGAATTTGGCTCCGGCTGGCTGTCGGAACTATTCGGAGAAGCGCGTCTTTTAGCTGTCGGTCTAATTTTGGCCGGTGCGGGATACTCCCTGCTATCGGTCGCACCGGACATAGCTGCGATCATGGCCTGCCTGGTTCTGGTCGGTGCAGGCACGGCACTGCATCATGCGCCGTCATCGTCGCTTATTGCCAACGGGTTTGCGTTTAATAAACGTGGCCGAGCACTCGGGTTGTACAACGCTGCCGGGGACCTGGGCAAACTTGCCTATACAGGTGTTTTCAGCCTGTTTACGGCCTCGGGTGTTGTCTGGCACTATGTTGGCTTTGCCTATGGCGTTGCAGCCTTTGCCGCGGCATTAGCCGTTCATTCCGTCGCACGGACCTGGCCACACTCGTCTGGATTGAACACCAACTACACGACAAGCCACACCGGAGATAATGCTGTCACACGTTGGGGAGTGTTGAACTGGCGGTGTTTTGCAGCCTTGCTGGGTGTCACGAGCCTGGTCACCATGGTGCAGACTGGTATCTTTGTATTTTTAGCGTTCTTGATGCTATCCAAGGGGCTTCCTTTGGCCCTGGCGACGGGAGCCACCGTCATTCTCTTGGCAGGTGGCGTTCTGGGAAAAGCGGGGTGCGGCTTTCTGGCTGACCGTATCGGAGCGCGCCCGGCATTCATTCTAATCCAGATCCTGACCGCGATCGGGTTGACCGTGATCATCGCCGCCGACATCTGGCTGGCTTTTGTAATACTCTTTCCGCTTGGCGCGGTCGTTCAGGGATCGTCATCCATAATCTACGGTTTTGCGGCAAGTATGATCCACCCGCTCCGAATGGCGCGCGGCTATGCGTTGCTGTACTCCTCAGGCACGTTCGCCTCGGCGGTCGGACCACTGATCTATGGTTGGATCGCCGATTCATCGAGTTTGGAAAGCGCCATATTTTTCATGGCGGCGGTAACGGTTCTGTCCATTCCTCCGATATGGATCCTGAACGATACCCCCCTTGATCTGTCACAGAAGGTCTGAAACCAAGTTATGTCCGGCGCAGGTTCAGCGTGGGGCACCAAAAAAACCGCCCGGATCCACCGGGCGGTTCGTTTCTGATCAAATGATCAGGCTGTTGCCAGCATACCCTTTTCGCGGGCCAGTTCGCGCATCTTCTTTTGCAGTTTCTCGAATGCACGGACTTCGATCTGACGAATCCGTTCGCGGCTCACGTTGTACTGTGTGCTGAGATCCTCCAGCGTTACCGGTTGATCCATCAGGCGACGCTGCGTCAGGATATCCTTTTCGCGGTCATTGAGAACCTCCAACGCCGCGGCCAGAAGTTCGCGCCGCGCCTCAAGCTCATCGCGGGCTTCATAGTCGCCGGCCTGATCAGCGTCTTCATCCTCCAGCCAATCCTGCCATTGCATGGCGCTGTCGCCTTCGGTGCCAATGGTCGCGTTCAGCGAGGCATCGCCGCCAGACATCCGGCGGTTCATGCTGATCACGTCATCTTCGGTCACGCCCAGATCTTCGGCGATCTGCTTGACATTTTCCGGGCGCAGATCGCCCTCTTCCAGCGCGCCGATGCGGGCCTTGGCCTTGCGCAGGTTGAAGAACAGCTTTTTCTGCGCCGAGGTCGTGCCAAGCTTGACCAACGACCAGGACCGCAAGATGTATTCCTGAATCGAGGCGCGAATCCACCACATTGCATAGGTTGCCAGGCGAAAGCCCTTTTCAGGATCGAACCGTTTTACGGCCTGCATCAGGCCTACATTGGCTTCTGAGATCACCTCGGCCTGCGGCAGTCCATAGCCGCGATAGCCCATCGCGATCTTGGCAGCCAGACGCAAGTGAGACGTAACCATCTTGTGCGCGGACTCGGCATCCTGCTCTTCCACCCAGCGCTTGGCCAGCATGTATTCTTCTTCTGGCTCAAGCAGAGGAAATTTGCGGATTTCCTGCATATAGCGGTTCAGACCGCCTTCCGGGGTCGGAGCGGGAAGATTTGCGTAATTTGCCATGTTCCGTGTCCCTCCATTTAATGTTTAATGACTTAACATAGGATATGGGTCACATTTGTTTCCCTTTCAAGGGGACCGGCTAACAGTTTGTTCTTAAACTTTCATTAAGGAAAGATAAGTTTCAGAACATCACGCCCAATTGCGTTTTATGACACCCCCACCCGCAGCGCCGAAATGAGGTCCGCCATGTCTTGTGGCAGAGGTGCCTCGAAACGCAGCGCTTCACCGGTCACCGGGTGTTCGAACCCCAGAACCGCCGCGTGCAACGCCTGACGCGGGAAAGAAGAAACTGCCTCGGCCGCAACGGAATCGACCGACCGGCCTGGCAGTTTTCGCTTGCCGCCATAGACCGGGTCGCCAACCAATCCGTGCCCGGCATGGGCCATATGCACGCGGATCTGATGCGTCCGCCCGGTTTCAAGCCAGCACTCGATCAGCGCCAGAACTGGCGGAGTTCCAAATGCTTCGACCACCCGCGCCCGCGTCACAGCGTGACGGCCGCCATGAAACAGAACCGCCTGTTTCTGCCGGTCGGATTTGTGGCGCGCCAGTTGCGTGGTCAGACGCAGGATGTTTCCCGGTTCGAAACTTGCCCCTTTGATGCCGCGCAGACGGGGGTCGTTGGCGTCCGGCACCCCATAGCAAACCGCCCGGTAATATCGCTGGGCGCTGTGCGCCTCGAACTGGGCAGCAAGCCCGTGGTGAGCCGCATCCGATTTCGCCACAACCAGCAATCCGCTGGTATCCTTATCGATACGATGCACGATACCAGGGCGCTTGACGCCCCCGACCCCGGACAGATCATCACCACAATGATGCAGCAAGGCGTTGACCAGTGTTCCACCCGGCGATCCGGGTGCCGGGTGAACGACCATGCCGGCGGGTTTGTTTACGACGATCAGATCGGCGTCTTCGTAGACGATATCCAGAGGAATGTTTTCCGGACCAATGTGACTGTCTAGGGCCTCATCGATCGCAACAACGATCTTTGCACCTTCGACGACGCGGGTCCTGGCATCAGAAACGACGGTTCCGTCCACCGACACCGCGCCGCTTTCGATCAACCGCGCCAGCCGTGTGCGCGACAGGCTCGCCTCTTCTGGCACATCTCGCGAAAGCGCCTTATCAAGGCGGGGCGGCGGTGACGCCGTAATTTCGAATTCAATCAGGCGGGTGCCCATGACTGTCCCTTCCGAACCGCAAGAACCGCAGGAAACGCCGCAACTGAAACTTTTGAGGCGCATGGTCATGTTACTGACTGCGGTGATGATTGGCGGGGTTCTAGTGACATTCGCGTTGATTGTCATCCGCTTGTCGGACCGCACCCCAACTTTGCCCGACGAGGTCGAACTGCCAGACGGTGCCCGCGCGCAGGCCGTGACCATCGGGAACAATTGGTATGCCGTCGTCACCGACGACAACCGCATCCTGATTTTTGACAAGACCACGGGTCGGTTGCGTCAGACCGTAACGGTTGAACAAAACTGACAACACTCTCTTTCCGAACGGAAATCTTGGGTTCGCGCACGTTACAGGATAACACTGATTGAGAGATGGTACCGCCTCCCTGGCTTGAACAGGGGACCTCTGGATCCACAATCCAGCGCTCTAACCAACTGAGCTAAGGCGGCACTTGTGAGGGGCGATGTACCCAACGCGCCAAGGGATTGCAAGGGGATTATAGACGAATTCTCCAGCTTTGTTCGATCAATTCGACACCGAATGAGCGCACTGTTTTGCTGTCTTCCAGCTGCCAGCCAAAGGATGCATACAGCGCACAGGCAGCGCGGTGACTTTCATGGGTCCAAAGCACCATTTCCTTGTATTCGGAAGCGCGAGCGAAACCCATGCAGGTGTTCAGCAACCGCTTGCCCAACCCATTGCCGCGCGCCTCGGGGACCAAAAGGAACAGACGCAGTTTGGCTGTGGCCGGGCCTGCGGACACGCAAAATATGCTGCCCAGCCTTTTCCCGTTCTCTTCGGCGATCCAGCCCCGCTCGCGGGTTGGATCATGGTCAGCGATGAATTCGTCCAAAATTCTGCCGACCAATTGCGTGAATGTTTCGTCAAAGCCTTCGTCGCGGGCGTAAAGCATTCCGTGACGCTCAACCAGCCAGGGGGCGTCATCGGGGCGAAATCGGCGAAGGGTAATCTCGGACATGCCCCATCAGACCGCAAAGGGCGCTTGATTCTCAACCCGTTGCGGGCTAGCACAAACTTTCACATCCGGAGGCCGAAATGGGCATCAATACCGAACGCGATATCGAAGCGAATTTGCAGATCGGGCCGACCGATCAGGGTATGGTGCGCCTGTTTATCGAGGCTGGCGATCTTGAAATTCCGATGGATTTTGAACCCGAGGAAGCCGAGGAAATTGCCGAAGAAATCCGGGCCGCAGCGCAAGCCGCGCGCATCGTCAAGGGTTGAACGCTCAGAGCTTCGGATCACGCAACGCCCGCAGACGCCGGGCGGCATCCATAGCGAATTTCTGGATCATCTTTTTGCGGCGTGCGGGCGCAACCCTGTCTTCCGGTGCCATTCGAATGATTTCGGCATCATAGGCATCGGCGATGATCAGACCGGTTTCCGCAGGCAACAGGTCGGTTGGAAACTCGGTATCGACGGCCCAGAAGAACCGGTCACACCACGCCTGATAGCCCTGCCATTTCGAATCCGACTGATAATCGGTCCGGCTGGATTTGCATTCGATCACCCAAAGCTCTCCCTTCGGGCCCAACCCCATGACATCAACACGCAGCCCGCGCACCGGCACGAATTCTTCTATGGACACGAAGCCGTGCCCGGACAGATGCCGTGCGACGCCTCGCGCGAGTTTCTGGCCGGGCTGAAGGTCGAGTGTCATGGCTCAAACGTGAACAATAAGTGAACAAAATGCAATCCCCGGCAGGAAAAATCGATTTCAGTTCCGACCGAACTGATTTTCACTGCTGTTCGAACTTGGCACAAACCCGGAAAACCGGGGCGTTGCTTCCCGATCAACTGGAAACGGCCCCACGATAATCTGCCTGCCCTCTTGTACAAACCTCCGGCAAAGCCTAACTAGGCGCGTGGCGGGTTCTGCCCTTCTCGTGTCAGGCAGCATTCCGGTGGCCTTAACCATTTCCGAGGGGGCTGGCTCTGTTCAGGTCCTGGCCTGATTACCTGGCGCCCACCTGTACATGCAGGTCCTCGGGAATCAACGCCCCACGGTTGACTGGTGGTCCCGCCACATTCCGTCTTGCGGACGGATCAGCGTTTTGCATGAGCTTTCTGTGGCACCAGTGCGGGCCGGAGATCATGCGCAACCGGGGTACCGCCCCGGGGTTTGTTCGGTTTTTCTGCCATGTTCATAATGGCCCAGGCAAATTGCACCCCGGCAAATACAATGCCGTTCATGAACCAGATCATGCCCAACGCCAGCAGCCCGGCATCCGATCCAAAAATCAGCCCGCGCAGGTTCGCCACGTTCATCGCCAGAAGGATGGCAACGAAAACTGCGGAAAGGACGAAACCGATACAGACCTGCGAGATGTAGAGGCGGACGAGTTTAGGCATACCGAGTCTCCTTGCGCTCTGACATTCAGTCTAGCGCATGTGAGGCTGGCGTAAAGCACACGATGCCGTGTCAGAACGCCTCGGGTCTGGCCTCGCGCGCCATGTGATCCAGTACGGCATTGACGAACTTCGTCTCCTTGCCATCGGGAAAAAAGGCCCCCGCAATGTCAACGAATTCGTTGATTACGACCTTTGGCGGCGTGTCGCTTTGGATCAGTTCCGCCCCCGCGGCGCGGAATACGGCGCGCAGAGTCGGATCGATCCTCGAAATGGGCCATTTCGCCACAAGCGCCCGGTCAGTCATCTGGTCGATGGGTGCCTGATAGTTTACGGCGTCATCGACAGTTTTGTGGAACAGTGAACTGTCCCCATCAACCATCTCATCGCCTTCGTAGACCGCGCCGAACCGGTGATCCAGAAACTCGGCCACGATCTGTTCGATGGTCTGGCCTGTTTGCTCCATCTGAAACAACGCCTGCACGGCATAAAGCCGCGCGGCGGATTTCATCATGCGTTTCCGGTTGCCCGGCTTGGGCGCGTCTTTGGTATTCATGCCGTTGAGGATCCGTTGCTGTCGCCCGCCACCAGGACGGACTCGGACGGCGGCTTGAATCCGACGCCCTTCCTTGAGGCGCCCCACTTACGGCTGAGCGCGATCAGATGCAAGGCCGCAGCCGCCGCTCCGCCACCTTTGTTCATTTTTTCCGGGTTGGCGCGGACTTCGGCCTGATCGTCATTCTCGACGGTCAGAATGCCGTTTCCGATGCACAGGCCCTGAAGCCCCATCAACTGGATTGCACGGCTGGAATCGTTGCACACGGTTTCGTAATGCGTGGTCTCACCACGAATGACACAGCCCAGCGCAACATAGCCGTCAAAATTGCACTGGCGGTCGGCCATTGCAATTGCGGTCGGGATTTCCAGTGCACCGGGCACTTCGACCACCTCGCAGGTGCCGCCTGCCCCTTCGATTTCGGCCTTGGCACCGGCCACGAGATTGTCGGCAATGGCGCGATAAAACGGCGCCACCACGATCAGCAATTTCACCGGTTGGTCGAAAGCCGGCGTCGGAAGAACACCATGTTTATCTTGTTCAGCCACGATCATTCATCCTTGAGTATCGAACGGGTCCCGACGATGGACAGCCCAAAAGCGTCGAGTCCCAGATAGACCGTTTCCGGTGAATCGGTCAGCAGCACCAACTCCTGAATACCCATCTTGGACAGGATCTGTGCACCAAGTCCGGTTTGCTTGATGGTACGCGGGCCTTCTTCGCCGGTCGCATATAGTGAATTCCTCGGCTGACGAAAAAGGCAGACCACCCCGCGACCTTCTTCGGCAATCTTCTCCATCGCGCGAGGCAGTTCGCGTGATGATTTGGGACCAAGGCCCAGAATGTCCGGCGCTTCGTGCAGCGCGTGGGTTCGTGTCAGAACCGGCTCGGGCGTGGTGATGTCACCTTTGATCATCACGACATGTTCGATTCCGTGGGTCTGATCCGTGAAGATCCGCAACTCCCACTCTCCGCCATATTCGGAGTTCACCACTTCGCGTGAGGTTTCGACAACCAGATTGTCGTTGCGTGCGCGATAAGCGATCAGGTCGCTGATGGTACCGATTTTCAACCCGTGCTCCTGCGCAAACTCCACCAGATCGGGCAGACGGGCCATGGTGCCGTCGGGCTTCATGATCTCGCAGATTACACCGGCCGGCTTCAGCCCCGCCAGCCGCGAGATATCAACGGCTGCCTCGGTATGACCGGCGCGCACCAAAACCCCGCCCCGCTTGGCCCGCAGCGGGAATATGTGGCCCGGTGTAGCGATATGCGCCATCGTGTTCTGTTCGTTGATAGCGGTGGCCACGGTCAGGGCACGGTCGGCAGCCGAGATGCCGGTGCTGACCCCTTCGCGCGCCTCGATGGAAACGGTAAAGGCGGTCTCGTGCCGCGACGAGTTGTTCACCGCCATCATCGGCAGGCCCAGAGCATCGATCCGCTCGGCCGTCATCGGCAGGCAGATCAGACCCCGCCCGTAGGTTGCCATGAAATTGATCGCGTCGGCATCGGCGAATTCTGCGGCGATGACCAGATCGCCCTCATTCTCGCGATCTTCGTGATCGACCAGAATGTACATGCGACCCAATCGGGCCTCTTCGATGATCTCCTCGATCGGGCTGATTGCAGCGCGCAATCGGGCCTCGACGGGTCCGGGGGTTTCAAAGCTCATGTGGCAGCCTTTCGCAGAGCGGGTCTGTCGTGCGGGATAGACCACTAAACGGACAAAGGCCAGAGCGCAAAACGGCGGAGCAAGCCCGGACAATAACTCGAAATCCGCTTTGGTGGGCTTTGCCAGACAGGAAACCCGCTGAACCATTCTTGCTTCTGCTCTTGTCCCTGCCACAATATTGCCCGATTGCAATCCTCCGGTCGCCAAAATGAAAATTGACATTTCCTCCAGGCGCTTTGACATTTCGTGTGGCAACAGCAAGATCGA
Source organism: Ruegeria sp. AF8 (assembly GCF_056541825.1). Classification (NCBI taxonomy): domain Bacteria; kingdom Pseudomonadati; phylum Pseudomonadota; class Alphaproteobacteria; order Rhodobacterales; family Roseobacteraceae; genus Ruegeria; species Ruegeria sp. AF8. The sequence goes on from NZ_JBQFYW010000002.1 coordinate 239,916, forward strand.
GCATGAGTTTTTCAGCAGAGTTTTCAAACCGACGTTCCGGACTGTGGGACATCGTCAGGCGGCGGCGGCTGCTATTGTCGATTGTTTTCTCTTATGCACTCGTCGGCAGCCTTATTGGTCACTCAATCGAACTGGATTTCTGGCCTACGGTACGCACATACATGTCGAGCGGACTGAACATTCTTCGGTTTTTGCTTTCTTTGTTTGGCGGAATTTATCTGATCTGGCGTTTTGCCGACGCTGTGTTCCGGGTAAAACCGAAAAAACCAATCCAGTGGTTTATCGATGATTTGCGTTCGACTTTCCTGGGCCCCGCCAACTTGCTGGAAGGTCTGATCTGCTTTCTGACCGTTTCGGTCTTCTTGGCCACCTTCGTGTTCTTCAAGAACCTGATCCCATTTTTCAATCCGTTCACGTGGGACCCGTTATTTGCCTCCCTGGACCGCAGCCTTCATGGCGGTGTGGACGCATGGACCTGGACCTGGCGCATCTTCGGCTCACCATTTGCGACCTACTTGCTGAATCTCGCCTATCATATCTGGTTCATCCTTGTGTATCTGGCAATTTTCGCTGCCTCTTTCGATCGAAAGGACCCCGGCAGAGGAGCCGTATTCCTGGTCGCGTTTGTCCTTATCTACATCGTTGGCGGGACCATTCTCGCGATGATCTTTTCATCGGGCGGGCCGGTGTATTTCGAAGCTTTCGGCTATGGCGGGACCTACGCCGAACAGATGCAGAAGCTTGAAGAGATAGGTGAAACCCACACGCTTTGGGCGCTGGAAGTTCAAAAGGCCGTGTTGGCGGAATACCAAGACAGGGGATTCAGCGTGATATCTGCCATGCCAAGCATGCATGTCGCCTCCAGCGTGATCATCGCGCTGTTCGGCTTTAGCTATTCGCGCTGGCTCGGCTGGTTGCTCAGCGCGTTTGCCGTCTGCATCGTCATTGGTTCAGTACATCTGGCCTGGCATTATGCCGTGGACGGATACGCCGGTATTGCCGTGGCATTCGCCTGTTGGTGGTGCGCCAAAGCGCTGGTACACAGATATGGGGAGGCCTGAGGCTACCCGGCCTCGGCCAGACGGGCGACATATCGCGCCAGCGTGTCGATTTCCAGATTCACGCGGTCACCAACAGCAACTTCGCCCCAGGTTGTCATTTCCTTGGTGTGAGGAATGAAATTGATGCCAAAGTCGCACCCCTCGACATCATTGACCGTCAGAGAGGTGCCATTCAGCGCAACCGATCCCTTTGGTGCAATAAACCGAGCGAGTCCCTCGGGCGCCCGCAGCGTGACGCGGGTACTGTCCCCCTCATCCTCGACCGTGATCACCTCGGCCACGCCATCCACGTGACCCGAAACAATGTGCCCGCCCAATTCATCACCGACTTTCAGCGCGCGTTCCAGATTGACACGCTTGCCCACACGCCAGCTACCAAGGTTCGTCTTGGAAACAGTCTCAGCGCTGATCTGGATATCGAACCAGTCGTTGCCAAGGGCAATCACCGTAAGACAAACCCCGTCGTTGGCGATAGAGGCGCCGATATCGATTGTACCGGTATCGTAGCCGGTCTGGATTCGAGCCCGTAAATCGCCCTGCTGGTCCAGTTCCACCACAGTTCCGATATCGGTGACGATCCCTGTAAACATGTCGTTAACTCTCCAACGGTTAGCGTTCAGTGCCGACGTAACCGCCCCAACCGATTGCGGCAAGCCCCGCCTTGCCCCGAATGCCGAAAGAAGTCATAAATTCGTGCCAGACAGCCACCATCACGGCCTGCGAACAGTTTCGATGACACACTCAAAGGCGAATTCCCGCATGTTGGCCTCTGGCCGGGTCTTCCTGTTTCTTCAGGGTCCGCATGGTCCTTTCTTCTCCATGCTGGGCGAAATGCTGCGCCGCGCAGGCGCGTCGGTTTGGCGGATAGGTTTCAACGCCGGCGATCAGGCGTTCTGGAACGACAAGGGCAGCTTTGTTCCCTACCGCGACCGCCTCGAAGAATGGTCGGTGAAGCTCGACACTCTGTTGGGCGAGCGCGGCGTCACGGATATTGTTCTTTACGGTGACACCCGCCCAATTCACGCGCAGGCGATCGAGGCCGCAGAAAAACGAGGGATTGCCGTTCACGTCTTCGAAGAAGGCTATCTGCGACCGTGGTGGATCACCTATGAAAGGGGCGGATCGAACGGGAATTCCCGATTGATGAAGATGGATGTCGCTGAAATGCGGCAGGCGCTGGACCAGTTCGGCACCGACGGGCCTCCGCCGCCGCCCGCTCACTGGGGTGATATGCGTCAACACATCTTTTACGGGGCGTTCTATCATTGGTTCGTGATGTTCCTGAACAAAAAATACCGGAACTTTCGCCCGCACCGGGCATTGCAGGTGTCGGAAGAATTTCAACTGTATTTCAAGCGCTTGATGTTGATGCCGCTGCATCGGATCGAAAGGTTTCTGGCCACGGCCCGAATACAACGCGGCGGGTTTCCATATCATCTGGTCCTGTTGCAACTGGAGCATGACAGCTCATTTCAATGCCACTCCGATTTCTCCTGCATGACCGAATTCCTGGATCAAGTGATCGCGGGGTTCGCCGCAGGTGCGCCCGGACATCATCACCTCGTCATCAAGGAACATCCGCTGGAAAACCATCGGGTGCCGTTACGCCATGAGGTCCGCCGCCTCGGTCGGGAGTACGGCGTCGCGGGGCGGGTCCACTATCTGCCCGGCGGTAAACTCGCAAGGTTGCTGGATGATGCGAACACTGCGGTTACGATCAATTCAACCGCCGGCCAGCAGGTCCTCTGGCGCGGCAAACCCCTGCGTGTCTTCGGTCGCTCTGTCTATGCCAAGCCTGAATTTGTGTCCTTGCAACCGATCAGCGAATTCTTCGCCCAGCCTCGACAGCCCGACAACCGCGCCTATCGCGACTATCGGCGGTTCCTCCTGGAAACGAGCCAGGTTCCGGGCGGTTTTTATTCGCGCCGCGGACGCAGACAATTGCTGCGACATGTGGTCGACATGATGCTAAACGTACAGGACCCCTATGAGGCGCTTTCAACAACGACAGAGTCCCGACGGCAACAGTTGCGACTCCTGAGGCAGAATCTCGGGCAAACGCTGGAAAGTCGTACTGGAACCGGGTAACTTGCGCCCAAAACTCAGAAAAGCAAAAAATAATGTTGAGGAGTTCGGGCAGTGATGGGTAAATCCCGCGGTTGGGCCAGATATTGCGCCCTGTTCGTGTCAGTTGGTCTGCTGACGGCCTGCACGCTTCCCAAATCCGGGCCGAATGAAAAGGAAATCCTTTCAGGGGCCGTTGAGGAAGGCGGGAACGCGCATGTCGTTCTGGTCGATGACAGGATCGCAAGAGCGTCGGCAGCCGTTCCGAATCTTGGTTTTTCCTCGGCTTTCCGCAGTGCCTCCAGCATCACCGCCGATACCATTCGCCCGGGCGATGTATTGGGTCTGACTGTCTGGGAAAACGTGGATGACGGATTGCTTAGCGGCGAGGTCGGAAACTCCACCATACTTGAAGAAGTACAGGTCGACAGTGACGGCTATATTTTCATGCCATACGCGGGACGCGTACGCGCGTCAGGCAACACGCCCGAGCAATTGCGCGAACTGATCACGTCGAAGCTGCAGGATCAGACGCCCGACCCTCAAATCCAGGTGCGCCGCCTGGCGGGCGACGGGGCGACCGTATCCCTGACCGGTGCCGTCGGAGCGCCCAGTGTCTATCCGATCGAACGCCCGACGCGAACGCTTTCCAACATGCTGGCCAAAGCGGGTGGTGTAACGGTCGAGCCGGAAATCGCCCAGGTGACCGTTATCCGGGGGCAGCACAAGGGAACGATCTGGTATCAGGATCTGTTCAAAGATCCGGGCTTGGATATTGCACTGCGCGGCGGCGACAGGATTCTGGTTGAAAAGGACACCAGATCCTATGTCGCCCTGGGAACGACCAGCAGCCAGGCCCGCGTCGCTTTCGAAAGTCAGGACCTTTCCGCGCTTGAAGCCCTGGCCCAGGTCGGCGGATTGCAGTCCTTCTCTTCCGATCCGACCGGCATTTTCGTCCTGCGCAACGAAACACAGGATATCTCGCGCAGCGTGCTGGGCCGCCCGGATCTGCAAGGGAAGCAGCGCCTGATCTATGTCCTGAATCTTACGGCCCCCAATGGCCTGTTCGTTGCCCGCGATTTCGTTATTCGGGACGATGACACGATTTATGTGACCGAAGCGCCGTATGCGCAATGGACCAAAACCCTGTCGCTCGTCGCCGGCGGCCTGACGCCCTTTGCCAACGTCAAGACGTTGACCGGAAGCTGACCATGAGCGAAAACCGGAACACGATTGCCGGGCGCGGACGCACCCGGCTTTTCGTATTCAACGGTGGGTTTCTGACGCAGCAACGCTTGCGCCGAATACTGATGCTCAGCGGCTATGACATCCGAATTGGACTGCCTGCCGAGGGAGATATCGTCAGCGTCTGGGGCAACAGCCCAACGGCCCATCGCGGTCTGAGCGTGGCCGCCAAACGCAATCTGCCCGTTCTGAGAGTCGAAGACGCATTTCTGCGATCACTGCACCCCGGGCGCAGTGGCGAGCCGCCCCTCGGGCTGCTTCTGGACCACTCGGGTGTTCATTTCGACCCGTCCTCGCCCTCGGATCTGGAAACGTTGCTTGCAACGCATCCGTTGGATGACACGGCGCTACTGGATCGCGCACGCGGCGCGATGAACCGGATGAAAGAGGCCCATCTGAGCAAATACTCAGCCTACGACATCACCGAGAATGTTCCGGAACCGGGTTATGTTCTGGTCCTCGACCAGACGCGTGGCGACGCCGCCGTTGCTGCGAGCAATGGTACCGACGCACTGTTTCGCGAGATGCTTATCTTTGCGCAAGAGGAGCATCCCGGTGCCCGCGTGATTATCAAGACCCATCCCGAAACATCTGCCGGTTATCGCGCCGGGCATTTCTCGACCGCTGATGTCAACGACCGAATAACTCTGCTGGATCGCCCTGTCAGCCCGTGGACTTTGCTTGAAGGTGCGGTCGGCGTCTATACGCTGTCCTCGCAAATGGGGTTCGAAGCTATTTTGGCGGGCCACAGTCCCCGGGTTTTCGGGCAGCCATTTTATGCCGGCTGGGGCCTGACTCAGGATGAACACCCTGTTCCCCGCCGCACTCGCAAACTGACCCGCGCGCAACTTTTTTCAGCGGCCATGTTGCTTTACCCGACCTGGTACGACCCCTATCGTGACCGGTTGTGTGAACTGGAAAACGTTCTTGATGGGCTTGACGCGCAGTCACGGGCATGGCGCGAGGATCACCGGGGGTGGACCGCGTCAGGCATGCGGATCTGGAAACGCCGACACTTGCAATCCATGTTCGGGCAGCAAAAAAGACTACGGTTCGTCGAAGACATCGCGCCTCCGTCAAACCGGCCGCATATGGTCTGGGCCAAACACGCGGGCAATGCCGAAGGAATCGTCCGGGTCGAGGACGGATTCCTCCGTTCTCGCGGATTGGGGGCAGAGCTTGTACCCCCTCTGTCGTTGGTGACCGACGATTTGGGCATCTACTATGATCCGACCTGCCCCAGCCGGCTGGAGGCGCTGATCGCCGCACGCGAAACCCTGCGCCCTGACCAGCATATGCGGGCCGAAAGGCTGACGGAGCGCCTGGTTCGCGAGGGATTGAGCAAATACAACCTTGGAGGTGAAAGCCCACAACTGCCCGACGGCCATCGCATCCTTGTTCCCGGTCAGGTCGAAGACGATATGTCGATCCGAAAAGGGGCAAGCGGCGTACGGACCAATCTCGAATTGCTGCAAGCCGCACGCGAGGCCAATCCCGAGGCGGTTATCATCTACAAACCTCATCCGGATGTCGAAGCCGGTCTGCGGGACGGGGCCATAGATGCCCGAGGGCTGGCTGATGTCGTTGCCAAGGGCGCTGACCCTGCCGGCTTGCTGATTCAAGTTCAGGAGGTATGGACGATCACCTCCCTCATCGGTTTTGAGGCATTGATCCGGGGCATCAAGGTCACCACACTGGGCGCGCCTTTCTATGCCGGCTGGGGCCTGACCAACGATCTTGGCGCGGTCCCCGCCCGACGTGGCGCACGTCCGAGTGTTCTTGGGCTCGTTCATGCGGCACTGATCGATTATCCCCGCTATCGCGACCCGGTAACCGGGCTGCCCTGCCCGGTCGAAGTTATTGTCAATCGCCTCGCCCTTGCGGACGTGCCGACGATCGGTATCGTCAACCGGATTTTGTCAAAGGCGCAGGGCACTTTCGCGACTTATGCTCATCTGTGGCGTTGAACCGGTTCACCGCGGCTTGAGGTTCAGTTCCCGCGTCCAGCGCAACAGAACATCGCCGCCTACCGCGCGGGTTTCGACCAGCTCAAAGCGCGGCGCATCCCCCAGGTGATTTACCCCAAGCGCTCCGACAGCAGGCAACCCTTCTGCTCCGATCGCGACTCCGGCGGAAAAGCCAATCAACTCGTCCACCAGATCCTCGGATAGCAGCGTTGCCGCCAGTGCCGCTCCGCCTTCGCAGAAAATCCGGGTCAGGCCCGCATTGCCCAGTTGCTGCAACAGATCCGTGGCGTCGATCTGGGTCCCATGCACCGCACAGGAAATGAGCCGGGCACCCAAACCTTCCCAGGCACGGGCGCGTTCGGCATCGGCCCCGGCGCCATGACACAGCCAGACCGGAATGTCCGACGCCGTTCGGGCCAACTGCCCCATCAGCGGCAGGTCGAGATGGCGCGACACCACTACGCGAACCGGCTGTTTCTCGACGCCAAGGTCGCGCACGGTCAACGAAGGGTCGTCCGCCCGGGCCGTCCCGGCCCCCACCATCACCGCATCGTGGCGCGCGCGCATGGCATGAACTGCGCGACGCGCTTGCGGCCCTGTGATCCATTTGCTTTGTCCCGTCGCAGTGGCGATGCGACCATCAAAACTGCTGGCCAGCTTGAGCGTCACATAAGGGCGCCCCTGCTCAGTTTTCAGGAAAAACCCGGCGTGATCGTGGGCGGCCTGTGCTCTCAGCACACCGGTCGTGACGTCGACCCCCGCATTGCGCAGCATGGCAAAGCCCTGCCCTGCAACTCTCGGGTCACTGTCTTCGACCGCACAGACGACGCGCGCGACTCCGGCAGAAATCAGAGCTTCAGAACAAGGCGGGGTCTTACCGTGATGCGCGCAAGGCTCCAGCGTGACATAGGCCGTTGCGCCACGCGCGGCTTCACCCGCCTGCGTCAGGGCTTCGGTTTCGCCATGCGGTCGTCCCCCCGGTTGGGTCCAGCCCCGACCGACGATCCGCCCGTCTTTCACGATTACACATCCCACTGCCGGGTTAGGCCAGCACATCCCCTGAGTACGCCGGCCCAAGGACAAAGCCAACGCCATATATCTTTTATCTGTATCGCTCACTCTTCAGTCGATGGCTGCGGCGGGCGCAGTTCGTGGACGAAGTCTTCGAAATCATCGGCCGCCTGGAAATTTTTGTAAACGCTCGCAAAGCGAACATAGGCCACCGTGTCGATCCGCGCCAGCGCTTCCATTACGATCTCGCCGATCTTGTTTGACGGGATATCCGTTTCGCCCATGCTTTCCAGCCGTCGCACGATACCCGAAATCATCTGATCGATCCGGTCGGGTTCGATCGGGCGCTTTTGCATCGAAATGCGGATCGAACGTTCCAGCTTGTCGCGGTCGAAATCTTCGCGCTTTCCATTTGTCTTGATAACAACGAGATCGCGCAGTTGCACCCGCTCGTAGGTGGTAAACCGTCCCCCGCAGGCCGGACAGAATCTGCGTCGCCTGATAGCAACGTGGTCCTCTGCCGGACGCGAATCTTTAACCTGAGTATCGATATTCCCACAAAACGGGCAGCGCATCCGCCGTCTCCTCGTCCCTTGTCCGCCTCTTTTGTAAGCACTTTGGCTTACTTATCCACAACTATAGGGCAGCCGCTAGGATTTGGGTAGTCGGAATTTTCTACCGCTAGATAATGGGCGTCTGGCAAAAGCCCCGCGCCCTCTCAAACATGAAGAGAGCGGCGATTGTAGCGTGACTGAAGCTGTAGCGTGACATGGGTTTTTGCACAGTTTGACAGAGATATTTGCAGCAACCCCCTTTTTTCACCGAGGTACTGTTTCAGCACGGCAGCCGGTCGCCGGTATTAAACACCCCTTGAACAGCACTTTAACAGCAAACCAGCGTGAACTGGGTCACTGTCCCGACCGTCCAGCCGTCGCCATTGATGCCGACGACCGAGCCGAGCGCGGCAATGGAGATCTCCTTCCGAAGCGCTCTGGTGCCGTTGGCCGCGAACCACGCTTGTAATATAGAGCGCAGCGCGAAGGGCATCGGAAAAGCCAATCCGTTGGCATAAGCAGGAAGCCAAGCCGCCCGGCACCGACATTTGCAACCACGGCCTCACTGACGACCATGGCCGCGCCGACTTGAACACCGATTGCCGCCGCCGCCCAAAGCGCCAATATCACAGATCGAGCCCCCAGACTTGCCCGACAAGGTCTTTACCAAAGCTGTGATGCGGCTCTTCTTCCAGCAATTTGAACCCCGCCGCCTCATAGATACGCCGGGCAGAAATCAGCACGTCATTCGTCCACAGCACCATGCGCTTGTAACCCTTGGCGCGAGCAAAGCGCAGGGTTTCGTCCACAAGCCGCCGCCCAAGGCCAAGACCCCGTGCGCTTTCATCGACGTAAAGCAGCCGCAGCTTGGCAATTTCCTCATCCTGCCGGACGACTAAGACTGATCCGATCACCGCGCCGTCACGTTCGGCCACCCAGCAGCGTTCGCAAGACGGGTCGTAGGACTTGGCGAATTGCCCGACGATCTCGGCTACCAGCGCCTCAAACGTCCAGTCCCAACCGTATTCCTTGGCATAAAGGCGTCCATGTTGATGGGTGATCGTTCCCAGATCGCCCGGCTCGGGGTCTCGCAAGATAAACGTGCTATCCTTCGTTGTGTCGCCCAATAGGCGGCGTATTCGCCCCATCGCACCGACCAATTCCCGCTGTTCGGTGTCCGACAGGTTTAGCAGAAGACCGGCGGCTTCCTCGGCAGAGGCCGCATTCAATCCCGCAAACACATCTCTGCCCTTCACTGACAAGGTAAGTTCCAGCCGCTTGGCGTTGGCCTTTGATGGCAACCGATCAATCAGCCCCTTCTTCACCAGCCCGTTCACGAGGCGACTGAGGTAGCCTGTATCCATCCCCAGAGCCTCGCCCAGATCGCGGGCAGAGGGGGGATTGGCAGGTGGAGCATTGGCGACCTCATACAAAACACGAACCTGCGGGAGCGTATAGTCTGACGCAAGCAAACGCTCATTGAGCGCCCCGACCAGACGAGTGTGAAAGCGGTTGAATTCCCGAAAGGCAGCGACGTTCTCATCCAGCATGTTGACGTATCTTTCATTGTATTGCCAAAGGCAACATATAGCAACAAGGAAGAAATTCAATGGTGGAAGGTAGCAGAGCGCAACGCATGTATGATGGCGACGCCCCGAAGAAGCACTCGGCGCGTCGCAGGTGGAGTTGGGAGACGGCATGGCGACACTGTCCTTGACGGCAACCGACAGCATGATTCAGGCGCAGAGAACTTGCCACGGTGGTACGATTTTCGCATTGGCTGACGCCGCTTTTGGCGTGGCCTGCAACAGAGGGGAGCACCCAGCCGTCGCCCAGCGATGCTCGATCAACTACCTGCGCCCAGCCAATGTATCTGACCGCCTGGCATTTGCAATCGAACGCCGGTCCGCAAGCGGTCGTACTGGTGTCTGAGGTGGGTCTGTCACCGATCGAGGTAAATCACTGATTGCCGAGTTTTGGAGTATTTCGCGTAGTCTGCCACCACGGGAATAGAATAACGGAGCGAGTCTATACACGTTATCGCCCGGATCACCTGAGAAAAGCCGCTGATGTGGTCGAATTTACGAAGGTCAGAAACGCATCTTAGGATCGAAGAACCGTGGAAAACTTCGCAGGATTTCGTTAAGCTATTGAAAAATATGGTGGGTGATAAGAGATTTGAACTCCTGACATCTTCGATGTGAACGAAGCGCTCTACCACTGAGCTAATCACCCATGGGCGGGGGTATTACTATCTCTCCCTTGCCTTCGCAAGAGGCCATTTCGGACAGCACATCAAAAATAATGCGGTCAATTGGCTGCTGAGAAATCCGAAAACACCAACTCAATATTGGTCGCAAAAAAGGCGGGCCGAGAAGCCCGCCTTTTCCAATCCTTGTGCTCAGTGAGCTGTTGCGGAGGGTCCGGATTCACCGGCCGACTGGGTTGCGGCCGCCGCCGCTTCTTCCGCCTCCTCATCCCATTCGATGGCCTCAGGCTGGCTTACCAATGCGTGCTCCAAAACCTCCGACACATGGCTGACAGGAATGATCGTGAGCCCATCTTTGACGTTGTCGGGGATCTCCGGCAGGTCCTTTTCATTTTCCTGCGGGATCAGAACGGTCTTGATACCACCGCGCAAGGCCGCCAGCAGTTTCTCCTTGAGCCCGCCGATGGCGCTGGCATTGCCGCGCAAAGTGACCTCACCGGTCATGGCGATATCCCTGCGCACCGGGATACCTGTCAGCACCGACACAATGGCCGTGACCATGGCCAGGCCCGCACTGGGACCGTCTTTGGGCGTGGCGCCATCCGGCACGTGGACGTGAATATCCAGCTTGTCGAATTGCGGTGGTTTGACTCCCAGCTTCGGGCTGATCGAACGGACATAGCTCGACGCCGCCTCGATCGACTCCTTCATCACATCGCCAAGTTTGCCGGTAGTTTTCATCCGGCCCTTGCCCGGCAGGCGCAGCGCCTCGATGGACAGGAGTTCTCCACCGACCGAAGTATAGGCCAGGCCGGTGACAACCCCCACCTGATCTTCCAGCTCGGCAAGGCCATAGCGGAATTTCGGCACGCCGAGGAATTCATCGAGGTTGTCAGGCGTCACGGTAACGCTTTCGGCCTCTTTCTTGATGATCTTGGTCAGCGATTTCCGCGCCACCTTGGCGATCTCGCGCTCGAGGTTCCGCACACCCGCCTCGCGGGTATAGGTGCGGATGATCGCGGTCAACGCTTCATCGGTCAGTTCGAACTCCTTGGTCTTGAGCCCATGGTTCTTGACCTGTTTCGAGATCAGGTGCTGTTTTGCGATCTCGCGCTTTTCATCCTCGGTGTATCCGGCAAGCGGAATGATCTCCATCCGGTCGAGCAGCGGCCCAGGCATGTTGTAGCTGTTGGACGTGGTCAGGAACATCACGTTCGAAAGATCGTATTCGACCTCAAGATAGTGATCCATGAAGGTATTGTTCTGTTCCGGGTCCAACACTTCGAGCATCGCGCTGGCCGGGTCGCCACGGAAGTCCTGTCCCATCTTGTCGATCTCATCGAGCAGGATGAGCGGGTTCGTGGTTTTGGCCTTTTTCAGCGACTGGATGATCTTGCCCGGCATCGAGCCAATATAAGTTCGCCGGTGACCGCGGATTTCAGATTCGTCACGCACACCGCCGAGGCTGATACGGATGAACTCGCGTCCCGTGGCCTTGGCGACAGATTTGCCCAGCGAGGTCTTACCCACACCCGGAGGGCCGACAAGGCACAGGATCGGCCCTTTCAGTTTTTTCGAACGCTGCTGCACGGCAAGGTATTCGACGATCCGTTCCTTGACCTTTTCAAGGCCGTAGTGATCGGCATCCAGAATCTCCTGCGCCCTGCCCAGGTCTTTCTTGACGCGGGATTTTGTGCCCCACGGCAAAGACAAAATCCAATCCAGATAATTGCGCACGACCGTGGCCTCGGCCGACATCGGCGACATGTTCTTTAGCTTTTTCAGCTCGCCCTCGGCCTTTTCACGCGCTTCCTTGGACAGCTTGGTCTCGGCGATTTTCGACTCCAGTTCGGCCACTTCGTTGCTGCCGTCCTCGCCATCGCCAAGTTCCTTCTGAATGGCCTTCATCTGCTCATTCAGATAATATTCGCGCTGTGTCTTCTCCATCTGGGACTTGACGCGGGTCTTGATCTTTTTCTCGACCTGCAGAACCGACATCTCGCCCTGCATCAGACCATAGACCTTTTCCAGCCGCTCGCTGACGGACAGGGTTTCCAGCAGGTCCTGTTTCTGCTCGACCTCAATACCCAGATGACCGGCGACCAGATCGGCCAACTTGGCCGGTTCGGCGGTTTCGCCAACTGCCGAGAGCGCCTCTTCGGGGATATTCTTACGCACCTTGGCATAGCGCTCGAACTCGTCCGCGACGGTGCGGATCAGCGCCTGTGTGGTCGTCACGTCGCCGGGAATTTCAGTCAGATATTCAGCTCGCGCCTCAAAAAAGTTATCGTTTTCAAGGAATTCTGTGATCTTCACACGCGCTTGCCCTTCGACCAGCACCTTGACGGTACCGTCGGGCAGTTTCAGCAGTTGCAGCACATTGGCCAGCACGCCGGTATCATAGATGCCGTCAATTTCCGGATCATCCACGCTGGGGTCGATCTGGCTGGACAGCAGGATCTGCTTATCATCCTGCATCACCTCTTCCAGCGCCCGGACCGATTTATCGCGCCCCACGAAAAGCGGCACGATCATGTGCGGAAACACCACGATGTCGCGCAGCGGCAGGACGGGGTAAGAGGAATTCAGAGGCTCTTGCATGCTCTATCCTTATCATTGGCAAGACGGCACCGGTCCCTGCGTGAGGCAACGCTCGGCCATCTCCTGTCTTGGACGGTAAAGGTGGGGCGCGGCAGCCCGTTTTTCAACCGTCGGGGCGATTTCATTGCGGCCACAATGGCGCGTGTGCGCCGGGACCGCAAGGTGGGAACGACATCCGTCGGAGTGCCATTTTTGGTGCGGCAGGCGGGTGGGCCGCACCTCGGCGAAAGAACGCCGCTCGACGGTCCCTCACACCGGCTCGATATCCCCTTGCTCACGCCTTGCGTGAAACTGGGATTGCCAGTCCGCAAACGTGCCCGCCGCAATCGCGTCGCGCATACCGGCCATGATTTCCTGAAAGTAATGCAGGTTGTGCCAGGTCAGCAGCATCGAACTGATGATCTCCTGACTGCGGAACACGTGGTGCAGATAGGCGCGGGAGTAGTTGCGACAGGCCGGGCAGGAACAATGCTCGTCCAGTGGCCGTGGGTCATCCTGATGGCGGGCATTTTTGATGTTAAGCACACCGTAGCGGGTGAACACCTGCCCTGTCCGACCGGAACGCGAGGGCAGCACACAGTCCATCATGTCGATACCGCGTGCCACCGCACCAACGATATCATCCGGTTTGCCGACCCCCATCAGATAGCGCGGCTTGTCCATGGGTAGAAAACCGGGCGCAAAATCGAGACAGCTGAACATCGCCTCCTGCCCCTCGCCTACGGCCAGCCCGCCAACGGCATAGCCGTCAAAGCCGATCCGTTTCAGCGCCTCGGCGCTTTCTTCACGCAGGTCTTGCTCCAGCCCGCCCTGCATGATGCCAAAAAGCGCGTGTCCGGGCCGGTCGCCAAATGCCTCGCGCGAACGTTCGGCCCAGCGCATCGACAAACGCATCGACTCGGCGATGCGGTCACGGTCAGCAGGCAGCGCGGGGCATTCATCGAAACACATGACGATGTCGGACCCTAGCAGGCGCTGGATTTCCATCGACCGTTCCGGGGTCAGCTCATGTTTCGAACCGTCGATATGGGATTTGAATGTCACGCCCTTTTCGGTCAGCTTGCGCAACCCCGCCAGCGACATGACCTGAAAGCCGCCCGAATCGGTCAGGATCGGCCGCTCCCAATTCATGAATCTGTGCAGCCCGCCCAACCGGTCGATGCGTTCCGCCGTAGGGCGCAGCATCAGGTGATAGGTGTTGCCCAGCAGGATATCGGCACCGGTGGCGCGCACACTCTCGGGCATCATTGCCTTGACCGTCGCTGCGGTGCCGACCGGCATGAAGGCCGGCGTCCGGATCTCGCCGCGCGGTGTGCGGATCGCCCCGGTGCGAGCCTTGCCGTCGGTGGCATGCAGGAGAAATGAGAAACGTTCGGTCATGTATCTGCCCCGGATCGCTGAACCGGGCAGGCTTTGCCTGAAATGCCCAGCCTTTGCAACCCGTCCGGGCAACGTTGCATCCCGCTCTGTCGAGAGGCGCGCACCTTGTGCCCCGTCGACATCACGGCGCACCCGGATCGGTCCAGATGGTCATTTTCGTCCGTGCTGGATCGTGCAGGCAGACGAGGATGCAAAGCGGCCACAGAGAGGCTTTCATTGCCCATACCTGCCGTTCCAGCACCTTGCCAGTACGGCCTTTCCACCCTTACCAGTATTGAAATTTTACGACTCAACCACCAAATGCATACCATCGTATACAAAAAGACTGAGGGACAAGTATGACCGAAGACATGATCATCGGCCTGATCACGCAGAACATCGTTTTCGTTCTGGCGGCGATATTCGTTATCGTCATCATCTTCAAAGGCATCAAGATCGTACCGCAATCCGAAAAATACGTGGTCGAACGGTTTGGGCGCCTGCATTCTGTGCTTGGGCCCGGGATCAATTTTATCGTGCCGTTTCTGGATGTCGCGCGGCACAAGATCTCAATTCTCGAGCGCCAGCTGCCTAACGCCACACAGGATGCCATTACAAAGGACAACGTGCTGGTGCAGATCGACACCTCAGTCTTTTACCGTATTCTGGAGCCGGAAAAGACGGTTTATCGCATTCGCGATGTAGACGGCGCCATTGCCACAACCGTAGCGGGCATCGTGCGCGCAGAAATCGGCAAGATGGATCTGGACGAGGTCCAGTCGAACCGCGCGCAATTGATCGAACGCATTCAGGAAAGTGTCGAGACGGCGGTGGATGACTGGGGGATCGAGGTGACGCGGGCCGAGATTCTGGACGTGAATTTGGATCAGGCCACCCGCGACGCGATGCTGCAACAGTTGAACGCCGAACGCGCCCGCCGCGCGCAGGTGACCGAAGCCGAAGGACAGAAACGAGCCGTCGAGCTAAACGCGGATGCCGAGTTGTACGCGGCGGAGCAAACCGCCAAGGCCCGCCGCATTCAGGCCGAGGCCGAGGCGTATGCGACCGAGGTCGTTGCCAAGGCGATCCGCGAAAACGGAATAGAGGCGGCTCAGTACCAAGTGGCGTTGAAGCAGGTCGAGGCGTTGAACGCCCTGGGCAATGGCAATGGCAAGCAGACCATCGTTCTGCCCGCCAACGCGCTGGAAGCCTTTGGCGATGCGTTCAAATTGCTGAAAGGAGGCAAGCCATGACCGAACCGCTCTGGTCCATCTGGTGGATCTGGCTGGCCGGGGCACTGATCCTGGCGATTGCCGAGATGCTGCTGCCGGGATTCATCTTTCTGGGCTTCGCCATTGGCGCGGCGGTGACCGGCCTGCTGTTGGTGGTGCCTGGCCTGTCAATCTCGCTCCCGGTCCTGTTGCTGATCTTTGCCGTGCTGTCACTGGCAGCGTGGCTGATCCTGCGCCGGGTGTTCGCCCTGCCCCGCGGACAGGTGAAGCGGTTCGAGGACGACATCAACGGCTGATCTTTAGGCGAATTCGCTAAAACCTGTTATCCTGTCGGCACTTGACCGATTTGCCCGTGCCGTCAGGATGAGATGGAAAATCAAATTGACCGCATCAACGCACTGACCAACAACGCCCGGAACACGTGGTTCGTGCTGCTTGGCGCATTGATCTTTGTCGGTGTGACCCTGATGCAGGTCGAACCCATCGATTTTTTTGGCGTGGACCGTGCGACGCAGCTTCCGCTGGTCAGCGTTTCGGTCCCCACCCGCCTTTTCTTTTATGCTGCGCCGTTTCTCGTTGCCGCAGTTTACGGCTATTTCCACCTGTACCTGATCCGGCTTTGGGATGTGCTGGGCCAGACCCCTTACCAGACCGAACATGGCGAACCTCTGTCCGAAGCCATTCAGCCATGGCTAGTATCGGATGCCGCATTGCATTTTCGCAGCTACCTGAGAGGCGGCGAACCCTGCACCCGGCCGCATGCGCTGGAATGGCCTGCCGCTGTGCTCAATTTCGGGTTGGCCTGGGCGTTCGGGCCTTTGGTTTTGTTCTATATGTGGTGGCAATCCCTGCCTGCCCGGACAATGCCGCTGACCCTGATCATCACGGCCATGCTGGGGCTGTGCCTGATGGTCGGAGCTGCGAGTTTCAACAAGCTGTTGTTTCGCATGGGTCCCTTCAGGCCCTGGGAGCCGAATGTCTGGACTTCGGGCGCGATGATGAGCGTCGGGGTCGTTCTGATCTATTTCCTCATTCCGGCATCCATCACCCAGACTGCCCGCTTTTCCGATAACGTCGCTCCGCTTGTTCTGACCGGGGAACGGCTCGTGCAACGCCCGGAAGGCTGGTTACCGCCTCTTGTTGCCGAGAAAACCGCGCTGGCGAAATGGTGCGAGCTTGAGGGCAAGTCGTGTTCCGTGCTGACCGCAAAGGAAAAGGACGCATTCCAGAGCGAATGGGATCTTTTACGCAAGAACGCCATATCAGAGCTGAAGAAACCCGGGTTCAATCCGTTGCGGTTTGATCAACTGACCGCTGTCGTGGCGTCGGCGCTGGGACAGGAGTTGGCGCAGGCCGATACGACAAATCAGACCACTTTCGATACCATCAATGCAGCAATCGCCAAACAGTCAGTCAGGGCGCCGGATTTTCGAAACGCGGATTTAAACGACAGCTTTTTGGTGGGCGCCAATCTTTTGGCCGCCCGGATGCAAGGGGTTCAGGCGCAAAATGCCAATCTGGAACTCGCAAACATGGCGTTTGCCGATCTCAGAAACGCCAATCTGGCCTTTGCGGTCCTGTTCAGGTCAAACCTCAGCCTGGCGCAGATGCAGGGGGCGGACTTGCGGCATGCCCAGATGCAGCGAACAATTCTACGCGGCGCGCAGATGCAGGGCGCAGACCTTTCCAACGCGCAAATGCAGAGCGCCAATCTACGGCGCACGCAGATGCAGGGAGCCATCCTGCGGGAGGCACAATTGCAGGGCGCAACCCTTTTGGAGGCCAATTTGCAGAAGGCGAACCTGCGACGCGCGAACTTGCAGGGGGCAAAGTTTAGTTGGGCGCAGATGCAGGACGCGGATCTCTGGGAGGCAGATATGCGGCGTGCGGTCCTGCGCGGCGCTCGGATGCAGGGGGCCATTTTGTGGAAAGCAAAATTGCGGAATGTGAATCTGCGGGACGCGCAGATGCAGGGCGCGGTCCTGCGACAGACACAAATGCAGGAGGCCAACATGTGGGGCGCGCTGATGGAGCGGGCCGACTTGAGCGGCGCGCAGATGCAGGGCGCGAACTTTTGGGATGCGCAGATGCAGGGGACAAATTGGTCTTTTTCATTGTTAGCAGGGCGGCCGGACATGCGCGATGCCCTTTGGGGCAGTTCCCTTGCGGGCAGTGTAAATCTGGGTGGGGCGGTAAGAGAGATGGACCTGACGGTCGCCCTATTTGACAAGCAGAGCGACTGGAAGAATGCGTTTCTGGATGCCTCGGTCGACGTGCCGCCCGACCTGAGACGGTGGATGGGGAATCCGTGCCAGTGGCGATGGGCCGAAACCTATCGCGACGACAACGGGCCGCTATCAAATGTAGAATTTTTTGGCCTTTGGCGCGGCTGGTGGGAAAGATCAGATCACGCCGCGCAACAAAGCTGGGAAGACATTGCTCCACAAGGCTGGCACGACGTTCGGGCGGTGGCACCGCCACCCGGCTGTAAATGGAAAAAGTAACCAGGGCGGGATGATTGCCAACGTCTCGTGTCACTCTTCGCCTTCAGTCTCCTCTTCCGGCTTGGGCTTGGCGACCGCCCATTTCCACACCCCCCGGATCACCAGGCTGACGGCGAGGCAGATCACCATCAACAGACCCACGCCCGCGCCGGTATGGGGCGCAGCCCAACTGACCAGGCCAATACCTGCAAGCAGGCCGAACGCGCCCCAGGCTCCGTAAGACAGCCAGTCCATCGCGTCAGCCCTTTCCGAGGAAAGACAGGATGCCGGCACCCCAACGATCCGCCCAGTTTCCAATGGTATCCGCCAGCGTGTCTTCTTTCCAACCGTCAATCCAGAGATCCTGCTTGGCCTCGATCTCATCCCGCCAGGCCTCGAATTTCTCGCGCGCCTGGGTGGCGGTTTCCACATCCGACATGTCCATGCGCAGGATCAGCGCATCGGCTGCGCCTTTTTTCGCGGTTGGGCTCCAGGCAAGAACAAAGGGGCCACGGCGGGACTGCAACGTGTCAATATCAGCCTGAGGCAATGCCGCGCGAGCATCGTTCAACGCAGTCAGAGAAGTGCCCAACCCATATTCGTCCACGGCCCCTTCGCATCCCTCCAGGTCTTCCTGTTCCATCGTCCGGATCGCAACATAGTCCTGATTGACGGGCCAGACCGTCACCAGTTGCTGGTCCAACGGCACCTGGATTTCCGAATAGGCGAGAATGGCAGCGACATATCCGTGGCAGATGTTGAGAAACCGGTTTCGGTCTTGCGGCAGCGGCCTTGATTTGAATGCGATGATCGCATAGGCCGCGAAATACTCGGGCGGAAACATACCGGGACCGGCAAAAATGCGGGTGGCTCTTCCCTGTCTTCGGGGCGGGTTCAGGGCAGCCACGTCAGTGGATGTTCCGGTGTCAGGAGCGGCGGTCGCGGGCGGGGCTGGCGGTGGCGGTGCAGGTTCTGCCGGAACGACATAAACCGGTCCCCCGGTATCCGGAACAATCACATAGCCGCCGTTGGAATTGCCGTAGGTGCTCCATCCTCCGCCGTTAAATCCGCAATAGGTGCAGCCGCGCGTTCCTCCGTTGCCGGCTGCGCCGCCATCTTCCTCTTCTTCCTCATCGCGCGAGTAAGCGTCCCCCGATTGGGCGAGGGCAAAGCGTTGCGGGAAAGACGGCGACAAAAAAGCCACCACCATCATCAGCAGAAGCGCGCGCATGTCTCAATACCTCAAAACAATGAACTTAATATACCATTTACATCGATGTATTGCCAGTTCTCCTTCTGGTTTAGTCGGGCATCCGGCCTGCGGATTTTTGCAACTTTTCTGCCCCGTCATGCTAGTTTGAGAAATCAGACCGACGCATCGAAACCCAGAAAGACCTCGCATGCCGATGTTGCGATCCTATCCGGACGATCTATCCTTCCCGTGCCGGGACGGCGAAACTCTGCTCGAAGCGGCCACGCAGGCAAATCTTCCACTGACCCATGTCTGCGGAGGCAAGGCGAAATGTTCGACCTGCCGGATCTGGATTCTGGATGGGTTGGAAAATTGTCCCGAGCGATCGGAGTTGGAAGACAAACTGGCCGTACAGCTTGGACTTGATCCGCATGTACGTCTGTCATGCCAACTCCGCCCCAGGGGTGACATTTCCTTTCGCAGGCTGGTTCTGGACGAAACCGATATCCTGCTAACCAGCCAACTAGACGGGCGCGACAGCCGCAAAGTCGGAGAACTAAGAAACGTCGCAGTTTTCTTCTCGGATATCGAAGGATTCACGGGCATTTCAGAAAGCCTGCTGCCCTATGACGTGATGCATCTGTTGAACCGTTACTTCGCCCAAATGGGCGAAATCGTTGAGAGCAATTCCGGATACGTGGACAAGTTCGTCGGCGACGGAATGATGGCGATATTCGGGATTGAAGAGCAAGAAGAGGCACCTTTGCGCGCAGTCAACGCGGCTTTGCAATGCTTGTCCGCTATTGACCGGATGAAACCTTTTTTCAAGAGCATGTACGACATCGACTTTGATGCCCGGATCGGGCTGCACTGGGGCGAGGCGGTGATCGGGTCGGTCGGGTCGGTCGGCAGCGCGCGGATGACGGCAATTGGCGACGTGGTGAACGTGGCCAGCAGGGTTGAGCGCGCGAACAAAGAGGCCGGAACCCGGTTTCTTGTGTCCGAAGCGTTGCATGATCAGGTCAAGAAAAGCGTGGAAACAGCCGACTTCGTCCGTATGCGCCTTCCGGGAACCTCGCAACGCACCACCCTTTACGAGATTACCCGTCTGACACCAAAGACTGCGGCCCGGTTGAATGAAATCTCTGATCGCAAGACAATGCGCTTTGCCGGACGCAACTGGACACGGGTGTTCGAAGCTCATGCGATTGGCGACGGCGAGACGCGGATTGTCGAATTTCCCAGCCTCGATCTTGCCGTCCTTCGTCGCGGTGACAGTTATTATGCTTTCAATAACGCCTGTCCGCATATCAACCTGCCATTGTTCAACCGTCGCCAGAATCTGGACCACCCCGACAAACTGCGTCCGGACGAAAGCGAAGCCCAGGACAACGAGGTGGTTTGTCGGTGGCATCGCAGCAGGTTTGATCTGGCCAGCGGCGAGGTCATCGTGTGGTGCGAATTGCTCAATGACGACGGAACTTCGGAAGGGATGGAGTATCTGGGCGACATTTCAAAGAACTGCAGGCCGCTGGAAACCTTTCCGGCACGCGTTGACGACGGCTACTTGTGGATTGCGCTGGACACATGACCGCACTGCGGCAGAAGTTTCACGCCCCTCTGGACGCTGGTTGGTGATTTCCCTATATAATTGCTCAGGTAACTGAGCCGAGGATTTGATGACCTACGCCAACGAACCGCTTGAGGGCGCGCCGCTGATTGCACCCTCTTCCGTCGATCACCCGCTGTACGAGCCGGTCGTCGAGGCATGCCGAACGGTCTATGACCCGGAAATCCCGGTTAATATCTATGAGCTCGGCCTGATCTATACTGTTGACATCAATGCCGAGAACGACGTCAAGGTCATCATGACGCTGACGGCGCCGGGCTGTCCAGTGGCTGGTGACATGCCGGGGTGGCTGGTGGATGCCATAGAACCGGTGCCGGGGGTGAAAAGCGTCGACGTGGAACTGACGTGGGAACCGCCCTGGGGCATGGAGATGATGTCGGACGAGGCCAGGCTGGAGCTTGGCTTTATGTAGTCGCTCCGGAAAATTGCAAAATCTCTGAGGCGTAACAGACTTGTTACGCCTTTGTTTTTTGTTTGTTACATTCGAACGCCAACCTGCGGGCGGCAGAAATTCTTCTGCGTCTGCGGGTCGCTCTCAAGAATGCCCGTCCCCTCAATGAAACGTGACCCGGATCTCAGGACCGCTCTGCCCGGGGCGGTCCACCTTTCTCTTGATGAAAAGAAGCGGAGAATCGTCGCCCAGGCCGTCTCCGCGACCTCGCTTTCCGTCAGGCAAAGCAGGCGCTTGCGTATAGCTTTGTTTCCCAGTCGGAAACACTAAGAGGAGATTCCTCGCAATGTCGCGACTTTTTTCGATTTAGGCAAATTTAAGGCGGAAATGTGGCCATTTTTGCTGGCCGGAGCGCCAATCGAACGGTTAGGTTTTCTCCAGACGATCGCAATTGGGGGCTATAGATGGTCAGTATTGTTCGTTCGGCAACCTGTTGCCCGCGAAGAATAGGTTTGCCTTGTCTACAGGGGCGGCGTGCTTGGGAAAGACGCGAGGCCGGCTTCGACGCAAGTCGCGAAAGGCAGGTTTAATGCTGGCTCCGTTCGCAATTTATAGCATCATCTTCGTGGTTACTTTTGGTTTCTACATGCTGATCGTTCGAGCGGTAGCGCTCTCGTTTCAGGCGGTCTTGATACGCTATCCGGCTCTGAGACCCGCAACCACGTCTTACTTCAGTCGCGGCGTGCACTATGTCGGCTCTACTTTCGAAGTGGTAACGTTGGTGGTCTATTGGCCGATCATAGTTCTGTTGGCCATGCTATGTGGCATCGTTTTTTTGCCCGGCTACATCTTCCGCTGATCTGAACGACGTTTTTTTGATCCGAGCGACTATCTTGCGGACAGGATGCACCATTTGTGCTTCCGTCTCTTGAGCCTTGCCGATTGCGCCATTAAATTAAGTGCAGCACGCGAAAATCGGAGACCGCAATGTTCGGCATTCCCGGCAAACAGGCCGTTACGATGACTCCCCGGGCCGCCACCCAGATCACCCGCCTGATGGAAAAGGGCGGCCATGCCGGTTTGCGCATCGGCGTCAAAAAGGGCGGTTGCGCGGGCATGGAATATACCATGGAGTATGTCGACGAGGCCGAGGCGCATGACGAGGTGGTCGAACAGGACGGCGCACGGATTATGATTGCGCCGATGGCGCAGATGTTCCTGTTCGGGACAGAGATCGACTATGAGGTCTCGTTGCTGGAAGCAGGGTTCAAATTCAAGAACCCGAACGTGGTCGATGCCTGCGGATGTGGAGAATCGATCAAATTCGACGAAAGCCTGCCGCAACGCTGAGAGGTTCCTGCTCTGAGCTGATTTCCGACGTCAACGCCTGTCGCGGCGGCGATTGTCACCCGACCGCACGGGTGCTATCCCCGAATGCAAATATCGACAAGCAGACGGGGACGGGTGAATGCGGCGCAAACTGGCGGCAGGCAACTGGAAAATGAACGGCACCGGCGCGGCGCTGGCAGAGTTGGAAATGCTGGCGCAGGCCCACCCTGCCCCCAATATTGACATCCTGATCTGCCCGCCCGCAACGCTGCTCAGTCGTTCGGCGCAAGCGCTTGCCGGTTCGGCCGTCGCGCTGGGAGGGCAGGATTGCCACGCTGAGGTCTCCGGGGCGCATACGGGTGATATCAGCGCCGAGATGCTCAAGGATTCCGGAGCAACGGCAGTAATCGTCGGCCACTCCGAGCGGCGCGAGGATCATGAGGAAGACAATGAAACCGTCCGCGCCAAGGCCCGTGCCGCGTTCGAGGCGGGCCTGACGGCGGTGATCTGCTTGGGCGAGAGCCTGGCCCAACGCGAGGCGGCCAATACACTTGATATCATCGCAGGGCAGATGTCGGGCTCGATTCCGGATCAGGCGACCGGCGAAAATCTGGTGGTCGCCTATGAACCGATCTGGGCCATCGGTACGGGCAAGGTACCGACGCTGGAGCAGATCGGAGAAGTGCATGATTTCATCCGAAACCGTCTGGAACGCCGTTTTGGGCCGGGTGTGGGGCGGTCGGTGCGATTGCTGTATGGCGGATCGGTCAAACCGGGCAATGCAGCAGAGATTTTCTCCGTTTCAAACGTGGATGGGGCCTTGGTCGGCGGCGCCAGTCTGAAGGCTGCGGATTTCTCACCGATCATCGGTGCCTTGGAACAGGCCTAGAGCAAGCAGGCCGGCAAAGAGCTGATCCGTCCGATATACCAGTGCGCCGCCATCGCGCTTCGAACGATCCCAGGTGAATGCTCGCAATGAATAGGGCCGCCCCTTTACCGTTTCCACGTCTGCCGGCTGAAACTTGAAATGGTTTTCATGAAACTCCGGGCGGCCTGAGCCGCCCGGTGAATGCGGTCATCACTTCGTAATGATCTCCGGCCCCATGAACGTGTTCGGCAACACTGTCGAAAGCCAGGGAATATAGGTGATCATGATCAGGAAGACAAAAAGCACGGCGAGAAATGGCAGCGCCGCGCGCACCACGCCCATCATCGGCATCCCCGCAACGCCGGAAGTGACGAAGAGGTTCAGGCCAACTGGTGGCGTGATCATTCCGATCTCCATGTTGACGACCATGATGATGCCAAGGTGAATGGGGTCGATACCCAGTTCGATGGCGATCGGAAATACCAGCGGTGCAACGATGACAAGCAAGCCCGAGGGCTCCATGAACTGGCCGCCGATAAGCAGGATCACGTTGACGACGATCAGGAACGTGACCGGACCAAGACCCGCCGACAGCATTGCGCTCGCTATACTCTGAGGCACCTGTTCGTCCGTCAGAACATGCTTGAGGATCAGCGCGTTGGCGATGACGAAAAGCAGCGTCACCGTCAGTTTGCCCGCTTCAAAAAGCGTGTGCTTGGTGTCGGGGTGGACGAAAGCGGTGATCAGCGCATAAGGCTTTTTGACAAGCGGCAGGTTTGGCGCGTCGCCTTCGGTGCTGAGTGGCCCCATGTCCTTGTAGACAAAGCTGGCGATCAGGAAGGCATAGACAGCGGCGACGGCGGCGGCCTCGGTCGGGGTGAAGATACCGCCATAGATACCGCCCAGAATGATCACGATCAGGAACAGGCCCCAACCGGCCTCGCGGGCCGAAGCAAAGACCTCGCCCCAGCCTTTCCAGTCGCCCTTGGGCAGGTTCTTGACCTTGGCCATGACATAGATGGTGATCATCAGCATCAGGCCCGCCATCAGGCCCGGGATCACGCCCGCCAGGAACATCCGGCCCACCGAGACCTCGACCGCGGCGGCATAGACCACCATCACAATGGATGGCGGGATCAGGATGCCCAGCGTGCCTGCGTTACAGATCACACCCGCAGCGAATTCCTTGGAATATCCAACCTGACGCATCCCGGCGATAACGATCGAGCCGATGGCCACCACGGTCGCCGGAGACGACCCGGACAGTGCCGCGAACAGCATACAGGCAAAGACACCCGCAATCGCCAGACCGCCCGGCAGATGCCCCACACAGGCAATCGAAAACCGGATGATCCGCCGCGCTACCCCGCCAGTCGTCATGAAGGACGAGGCCAGGATGAAGAACGGGATCGCCAGCAGGGTAAAGTGCCCTTCGAACGCCTCGAACAGAGTGCCCGCGACCGACGCCAGCGAACTGTCGGAATAGATCAGCAGGAACAAAGTCGAACTTAGACCCAACGACACCGCGATTGGAACACCGATCATCAGCAGGCCGATGACCATTGAAAACAGGATGACAACGTCCATCAGTCATGCTCTCCCTGCTGGGCGCGAACCTCTTCCAGTTCGTCCTCGACCTCGTGGCTGGCGACAATTCGATCGGTTTCCCCGCGCCATATCTGAACCGCGACCTGCGTAAACCGGATCACCAGAAGCAGCATTGACAGCGGAAGTACAAAATAGGGCACCACCTTGGGCAGCTTCTCGTAGCCCTCGCCATAATTGATCAGGTTTTCGAGAAAACGCAGCGGCGCGACCATGGGGATGTCGTCGACCTCATAGAAACTCTGGCTACGCGCGCTGGTGTCGAACCCGGTCGGGAACCAGCGGCCCGAGGTGGGCGGCAGATCCGCAAAAACGGCCCAATAGTCATAGGCCCCTTTCAGCATCAGCAGCGAGAAGGCAATGCAGATGCCGACAGAGATCAGCGCCATGATCCGGCGAGGGCCTGGTGCCAACATGTTGAGTATTGCATCGACGCCCAGATGAGCGTGCTTTTTGACCGCATAGGACGCACCCAGCAGCACCAGCCACCCGAAAGTGAACACGGTCAGTTCCAGCGCCCAAAGGATGTTGGAATTGAACACGAACCGGGCAATCACGTTGGCAAAGGTCACCGCCGTCATCAGACCGAGCAATGCGGCGATGAGGGTCTCCTCGAATTTGTCGATTAGGCCCGGCGGGCCGTATCTGGCACCAGACATCTCACTGTCCCCATTTTTTTGAGAGTTCAAGTTTGGCGGGCCTCGATTCAGGCCCGCCCGGACTGCACGTGTCAACCACCCTTAGGTCGCGAGCGCGCAGTCGTGGCCGAATATCAGAACCCGGCGTTAACCGCCTGAGCGGCGTCGATCTTTTCTTGGCCAACGTCACCGGCGAATTTCTCCCAAACCGGTTTCATCGTATCGACCCAGGCCTGACGCTGTTCCGGGGTCAGTTCACGAATGACGCCGCCCGCATCGATGATCGACTGCTTGGCCGCGTCGTTGACCGCGAAGGCCTCATTGTTGCGGGTCTCGGTGACCTCGGCGAGAATCGTCAGGAACTGATCGCGCACTTCGGGGTCAAGGCTGTCCAGCCAATCCACCGATGTCACGACCAAATAGTCGATGATGCCGTGGTTGGTCTCGGTGATGCCGTCCTGCACCTCAAAGAATTTCTTGCCGTAGATGTTGGACCAGGTGTTTTCCTGCCCGTCCACAACGCCCTGCTGCAGCGCGCCGTATACTTCCGAGAACGCCATCTTCTGCGGGCTACCGCCAATGGCTTCCATTTGGGCAACCAGAACGTCCGAAGACTGGACGCGGAATTTCAGACCGTTCGCGTCCGACGGATCGACCAGCGGCTTGTTGGCCGACATCTGCTTCATACCATTGTGCCAGAAGGCCAACCCCTGCAGGCCGCGGCGCTGCATGCTGTCCTTCATCGCCTGACCGTCGGCTGACGCCTGGAATGCATCGACCGCGTCAATGTTCTTGAACATGAACGGCAGGTCGAACAGACGGAACTGTTTGGTGAACTTTTCGAACTTCGACAGCGAAGGCGCGGCCAGTTGTACGTCGCCCTGCAGCATCGCCTCAAGCACCTTGTCGTCATTGTACAGCGTGGAGTTTGGGAACACTTCCACGCACATGGTACCGTTCATTTCCTCGTTCACGCGCTGTTCCAGCAGCGCGGCGGCAATTCCCTTGGGATGTTTGTCGGTGTTGGTGACGTGGGCGAACTTGACCACGATCTCGCCATCGTCACAGGCGGCAAAGCCTGCCGTGGCAGTGACGGAAAGCGCCAGAGCGGTGGCGGCGGTTGTCAGGTATTTCATTTCTCTACTCCTCCCGAAGTTTGCAATTGACCCTGCTGGACGCCGGTTGGGCGTCTCATGGACGGGAGTGAAGCGAATCACAGAGCTTCGCTCAACGATTTGTGAAAACCCTGCCCGTTTCTTCTTTTTTCCGTTTATTTACAAAAAGATAAATAACCCCTCCGCGGGATGCTTAGGTGGAGGAAGACGATTCGTGTGCGAAAATCCGCACTCTCCTCTTGGCGCTTGTGCGAGATTTCGCACAACTTGATTCGCTTGCTGCGGAGGTGCGACCCGCCTGTACCGCCGAAAATCATCCGGAGCGTAACCGTAGAATACGTTCGATCAACACTGACGGACGTCAGGATCAATGGTCACGACCTGAATTCCGTGCGCGAGTCAATTCGAATCTATTCTTCTTCGTCATCGGGAAAGGGATAAGGCCCACCGTCGAACAGGAACGCCTGAACGGACGCCAAGTACGCTTGCCATTCCTCGTCATCGTCGAACTCGTCGTCCGTCGTTTGCTCCCATGCCTCGCGGCTCAAGCCATTTCCATTCACGGTCTCGGACAGGGCAGTTTCGAATTTTTTCGCAGCTTCGGCATTGTGCGCCTCTTCAAGAAACGCCTTCAAGTCCT
Organism: Ruegeria sp. AF8; assembly: GCF_056541825.1. Classification (NCBI taxonomy): domain Bacteria; kingdom Pseudomonadati; phylum Pseudomonadota; class Alphaproteobacteria; order Rhodobacterales; family Roseobacteraceae; genus Ruegeria; species Ruegeria sp. AF8. The sequence continues at coordinate 267,110 of NZ_JBQFYW010000002.1, forward strand.
CCAGATCGTAGGCTTGGGGATTCAGATATCCACCGGCCATGTCATTCAATACCTGCATGGGATCGCGGTCAGCCATGTCTTGAGTCTCCATCTTCAGGTTTCATCGCCGGTCATCCGATCTGTCCTGTCATGCGACCGGATTGGGGTAAAGCGTCACCAATCGCAAGGTTCCGTCATCCAATAGATCATAAATCGCCTTGCAGGTGCTGTGGGGACCCCAGATTGCGTCAACGCAGGTGTCAGCTTGATCTTTCTTCTTCTTGCGCTTGACCCCTTGAACGTAGTTTTTCCATTGCGCCCCGAGAATATCGACCAGCTTGGCGTCCATCGGCGGCAACCTGACGGGTTGAGCCCCCTTGGGCGGTGGCGAGATCTTGTTGGATTCGATATGCGCCAACGCCTGTGTCCGCAAGGACATCTGACTGTCGACATAGGCGCCCTTGTCGGTGAAGTTCGAGGCCTTGTGAACCGGCTTGCCCTTGAACTTCTTTCCGGTGCGCGGGTTCTTTTTCTTTAATATCCGGTCTTCCTGGCTTTGGATCGACAATCCCGGCCCGTGACATTGCGGGCCGTGCGCCTTGGGTGGCTTGTCCACGTGATCGTAAAACAGCGTGTCCATCTCGTCTTTGATCGCCTGAAGCTCGGTTGCGTTGTCGGGTGGTGGTTTCTTCGACAGCGCGCTTTTCAATGCCTTTCGCATGTCCCGCATTTCGGGAAAGGCCTGATCCATGAATTCCGGTTCAGCCTTGACGCGCGCCGCGCAGGATTTGACCATACCGCCAAGTTTTCCGAGTTCCTTCGGATCGTCGCCAGCGGATTTCAGGCAATCGGCGAGCCGTACTGTCGATGGTGTTGACATGACCAGTTTCCGCAGCGCAGTCAGCGCCTTGACCGCGTTATCCGGGCTTTTTGCGGTCATCGCCTTTTTGTAGAGGGCAACAACCTTAGCCATCTTTTCGCGATGATCGGGAGGCGCGGAATTCAGGCTTCGCACCAAGGGCACCTTCATCGCATCGAAATGGCTGGTGATCTTTTCCAGCACCTTCTCGATATCGTCGCCAAGTTCGGCGGTCGCATCCGGTTTGCCGGTGTCTTCCTCTTCGCCGTCGTCGATGACATCGCCCGTCTCGGACAACAAGCGCACTTTCATCTTGATGCCACGGGCGCTGAGATATTTGCGAAAGGTCTTAGCAAAGTTTGCCGGCGTCGAGTCGGGGTCTTCGACAATCAGGTCGGCAATCTTTCCGTCAACTTCAAGCGCGCCCACGGCGCCCTTTGCACCGGCGCCATCGTCCTTGGCCATCTTTCTGAGCGCGGACTTGTTCTTGGACTTATGCGCCTTGAAGATCAGGTCTTCTGGTCCGTGAAACAGTGCAAAATTGTGCCTGATTTTACGGGCTGCCGCGATGATACCGGACACTTCCTTGGTCTCGGCCGCCAATTCGGATTTTGTCTTTTTTCCCATTCTGGCCTCCCTTGACCGTCAGTAACGGGCAGGTCAGCGGTTCAGTCAAGTCGGGAATACGACAAGGGTCGACTTGAATAACTTGTCGGAGCAAGTGTGCCGAACCATCTTTCCGACGCCTTCAGCGGCGGTAAGCGTCGGGACGAATGCCATATTTGGCGAGCTTGTCGTAGAATGTCTTTCTTGGAAGTTTCAGCGCCTTCGCCGCCTCGGCCGCCCTGCCGTTGTGCCGCCCAAGTGCCGCCGTCAAAAGGCTGCGTTCCACCCGTGCCATCTGTTCGGCCAGCCCAAGTTCAGACGCCTGCGCGACATCTTCGGGCATTCCCAGAACAAACCGCATGGCCGCCGACATGAGAGAGCGCGCATTACCCGGCCAATCCTGCGCCATCAGCGCGGCCTGATGATCCTGAGTGATTTCGGGTTCGGGGATACCGGCCTGTTCGGCGGCGAGTCCGACGTAGTGGCGGAAGATCACCGGGATGTCTTCGGGACGCTCTGACAGCGAAGGAATGCGCACACGCATTACGTCGAGGCGATAGAACAGGTCGGGATTGAACCGCCCATTGGAGGCCAGATTAGCCAGATCGCTGGTGGTTCCGGCCAGAATACGCAGCCCCGCGCCCTGCTCCAGCCGTTCGAGAACCGCGTATTGAGTAGCCTCGTGCATAGCCGAAACCTCGTCCAGGAAAATCGACCCGCCCGCCGCATCATTGCAAAGGCGGATGAATTCGCTGGCGATCAGACCCGAAGCCCTCCGTTTGACAAATGGCCCCTGCGCCGAGGGAGACATCAGATGGATGACCTCGGCCACTTTCGAAATGCCACTACCGGGCGGGCCGGTTACCAGCACTTCGGCCTGGGTCGGAGCGACGCTACGGACCCTTTCCCGCAACGCTTCGGACTGGGCCGATACCCCAAAGAGCATCCGCGCCGCCGGATCGCCTCTTTCCAGCTGCCGTTTGAGAGCCCGATCTTCGAGAACGGCTTTTCTTATCCTGAAGGCCCGTTCCAGCACCTCCAGCAAATCAGAGGCGGCGCAGGGCTTTTCGAGAAAATCGAACGCCCCCTGCCCCATCGCCTGAACCGCCATCGGAATGTCGCCCTCGCCGGTCAGCAGTATCACCGGCAGGTCGGGATCGATTCCCTGAGCATAACTCAGCAAGTGAAACCCGTCGCGTCCCGGCATGCGGATGTCTGACAGGATCACGCCATGAAAGTCGGCGCGGATATGATCTTTGGCCGCCACAAAGGAACTGGCCGCGAGCGGCTGGTAATCGGCCAGTTCCAGCGTCTGTCCCAGCGCCTCGCGCACCGCCGCGTCGTCATCCACCAAAAGCACCTTTCGGATCATGCGGCCTGTTCCTCGCGATAGTGGTCGAGTTCCACAGTAAATTCGGCGCCATCCAGGGTGTTGGCGCCCTTGATGTTGCCACCAAAGCTTTGCACCAGACCATAGGAAATCGACAGGCCCAGGCCCAGGCCCTCGGAACTGCCGACGGCCTTGGTGGTATAGAACGGCTCGAATATCTTTTCCGGGTCTTCAATGCCCGGACCTGTGTCGCGTACCGCAACCGTCAGACGGTCGCCTTCCGTCAGCGTGATCGAAATGCGCTTGCCGGATTGACCGGACATAGCGTCGGCAGCGTTGTTGATGAGATTGACGAAAACCTGCACCAGCCGCACCTCGCCGCCCCAGGCATAGACCGGTGCATTGGGCGGCAGCCAGTCCAGCGAAACGGCGTCGGCGCGCAACCGGGCTTCGGTCAGTTCGGCGGCAGTGTTCACCACCTGCACCAGATCGACCTTGCCCACTGGTTCACTTTCATTGCGGGCAAAAGCGCGAAGGTTTTTAATAATCCGTGCCATGCGCGACGCCATCTGCGAAATCCGGCCAAGGTTTTCACCGGCTCGCTCGCCATTGCCGCGTGCCAGAAAGGCCGATCCGTTGTCGGCAAACTGCTGGATCGCCATCAGCGGCTGGTTGAGTTCATGGCTGATCCCCGCCGACATCTGCCCCAACGCGCTGAGCTTGCCTGCCTGGACCAAGTCCGCCTGAGCGCGTTTCAAGGCGGCTTCGGCTTCTTGCCGTTCGACCACTTCACGACGCAGGGCGGTATTGGCCGCGGTCAGCGCGCGGGTGCGCTGCGCCACCCGGCTTTCCAGCACCGTGTTCGCCGCTGCCAAAGCGCGCCGGCGTTCGGTAGCAAGATAGAGCATCGCCCCGAAGGCCAGGCAAATGGCCGCCACCGCCGCCGCCTGCAACCCCGCCAAACGCTGAGCCGGGCCCACATCCACAAGCACCTCGGCAGTCATGTCAATCACCGGCAGATCGAGTGTCAGGTGCAGCGCACGTCGGGGCAGATACCGCCCCCAATTCAGTTTCCAAAGCTCATACCCACCAAACCGGGCCATGGAGAAATCGACCGTCTCGCCCCCCGGCGGCGTCAGCCCCGGCTGCTCGTCGGCGCGTTGCCAGAACAGCAGGTCTGACCGGTTCGAGATAAAAACGACCCCGTCCCCGTCGACGAAGAACACCGCCTCGGTGCTACCGCGCCACGTCTGCTCCACATCCTGCACATCGGCAGTGACCATCAGCGCGCCCTCAACCTGCCCCGAGGGACCAAAGGCGGGGGCGGCATAGGAGTATATCCGGTCGCCATTGCTGGGCTGGACACCATGCGCGCTGCCCAACGCACCTTGCATGGCGCGCTCAAAGGTAGGATGCCCGGCCATATTGTGCTGCGCGACCGGCTGCGCCGCAGCCAGAACCCGACCGCTCCGATCCAGATACATCATGTTGTCCGCCGCCGTCTTGTCGGCCACGTCCTGCAGCAACGCCTGTGCTGCTCGGCGTTGCGCCTGCGTCTCAAGCGTCCGCAGAACGGGATGTTCCGCCATCAACACCGCTAGTTCCTGATACACCTGCATCTGTGTGGTCAGCCGGTCAGCCGCCAGTTCCAGGTCAGCCTCGGCCTTTTCGCTCAACTGTGAAAGGGCCTGACGGTACCCATAGGTCCATACGGCGACAGACAGCAATCCGACCGCGCACAGAAAACCAAGAATGATCCAAGCTCTTTGCATTTCATATGGTCTTGCATTCAAAGAGGCACATGGCAAGTCTGCGTGGATGAAGACCTTGAACCAGAGCCCGGTCGAACCCGGTTTCGTCCAAAACCCCTACCCCTTTTATCAGGCCGCCCGCACCGCCGGCCCGCTTGCCTTCTGGGCCGATTACGGGATGCCCGTGGCTCTGACATACGATCTTGTTCACGGCCTGCTGCGCGACCGGCGGTTCGGGCGCGAAGTACCTGCCGAGCTTGCCACCGAGGGGCCACCGCATCTGGCACCCTGGCTGGCAGTCGAGTCGCATAGCCTGCTGGAGGCGGAACCACCCCGGCATACACGGCTGCGGTCACTGGTTCTGCGAGCCTTCACCTCGCGCGCGATTACGGCGCTGGCCCCGGATATCGAAGCATTATGTCACGATCTGGTGGATGCGTTTCCCGAAACGCCTTTCGATCTGTTGGAGGCCTATTGCACCCAGGTGCCGGTCGTCACCATCTGTCGCCTGCTGGGAGTTCCCCAGGCTATGGCACCGCAACTGTTGCAGTGGTCGCATGCGATGGTCGCGATGTATCAGGCCGGCCGAACTCGCAACACAGAAGACACCGCGGCACAGGCCGCGGGCGAATTCGCCGATTTTCTGCGCGGCTATGTCGATCGGCGCCGCTCGGACCCGCGCAGCGATCTGATCACGCGTCTCATCGCCGCCGAGGAAGAAGGTGAGCGGCTGTCGCCCGACGAATTGATCGCGACCTGCATTCTTTTGCTGAATGCGGGACATGAGGCAACGGTCCATGTACTTGGCAACGGCGTGAAAACCCTGTTGGAAACCGAAACCGACCTTGCAGCCCTTGCACCCGAGAGGATCGACCGCACGGTCGAGGAGATCCTGCGTTTCGACCCGCCGCTGCACATGTTCACGCGTTATGCCTATGAGGATGCCGAGATATGCGGCCATCGATTCACACGCGGCGATCGGGTGGCGCTGCTGCTGGGGGCGGCGAACCGCGATCCGGCGGTGTGGGACCGGCCCGAGCAGTTCGATCCGTCTCGAGACATTCAGACCAATACCAGCTTCGGCGCCGGCCTGCATTTCTGCGTCGGCGCGCCGCTGGCACGGCTGGAAATGCGGATCGCGCTGCCGATCCTGTTCGAACGGTGCCCCGGGCTGCGCCTTGCGCAACAGCCAAGGTTTGCCAACAGCTATCATTTTCACGGGCTGAAGGCCCTGACGGTCCGGCACTCTTAGTCAGCTGACAGCGCATCCAGCGGCAGCATGGTGGTGGATTTGATCTCTTCCATCGACAAAAGCGCCGTGACGTTGTGCACGCGCACTTCCGAAATCAGCGCCTGATAGAACGCGTCATAAGCCCGGGCGTTTCTGACCCGGACCTTGAGTATATAATCAATATCCCCGGCCAGCCGGTGCGCCTCCTGCACTTCGGGGCGGTCGCGCAAGGCCTGAAGGAAACGTTTCTGCCAGTCGGCCTCGTGCTCGGAAGTGCGGATGAGCACAAAAAATGTTGCTTCGAACCCCAGAGCCTCGGCATCGAGCAAAACCGTCTGCTGACCGATTACACCAGCACCTTTTAGCTTGCGGATGCGATTCCATACTGGTGTCTTGGAACTGCCCACACGGCTGGCTATTTCGTCCAGCGACTGGCTGGCATCACGCTGCAGCTCAGCCAGAATTTTTCGATCCGTGTCGTCTATCCGCACCGACATTCCTGATTTCCCTTTCAATTGAAACTGGCGTTCTGGTTTTTTGACAAACCGGAACATATGTCCTTATTTCTGCGCACATATGGCGGCTAGGGGGGAATATTTCCTATATTGCAGTTCAAGTCAAACACACCGCACGGACAGCCAATGCCCTCGCACATCGCCAAAACGGACACCCTGTTTATTGCAAACCCGAACCGCACATCGCGGGTTGGGTCGTGACGGATTTCAACAAGGAGCTTACCTGATGGCCCGCGCATTTACGCCCAAAATCGTTACCGCCAATGATCTGCTGGAAGGCGATGTCATCTATCTGACCGAGGATGATCGCTGGTCACGCGATCTGTCCGACGCCGAACTGATCACCGACGAAGCCCATGCACAGGTGCGCCTACTGGATGCCGAGCGCCAAGCCAACAAGATCGTCGGCGCCTATCTGGCTGATGCTGTGGCGGGTCGGAACGGCCCCGAACCCACCCATTTCCGGGAAGATTTCCGCCGCACCGGTCCGTCCAACTATGCCCACGGCAAACAGGAAACTTCCCCGCAGCCCCGGGTCTGAATTCAGGCTCCTCTCTCCCCAACAACGCCCCGGATCCGGGGCTGCAACAAGGACAGCCAATCATGTATCGCTACTCCGAGTTCGACCACGCCTTCCTCGCCGAGCGCAACGCGCAGTTCCGTGCCCAGGTCGAGCGCCGTATCGACGGATCGCTGACCGAGGATGAATTCAAGCCTCTGCGCCTGATGAATGGCCTGTATCTGCAATTGCACGCCTATATGCTGCGCGTGGCCATCCCCTATGGCACGCTGAACAGCGCGCAGATGCGTCAACTGGCGCTCCTGGCCGAGAAGTGGGACAAGGGTTACGGCCATTTCACCACCCGTCAGAACATTCAATACAACTGGCCGAAACTGAACGACGTGCCGGATATGCTGGACGCGCTGGCCGAGGTCGGGCTGCACGCCATCCAGACCAGCGGAAACACCATCCGCAACGTGACCGCCGACCACTTCGCAGGCGCCGCTGCGGATGAGGTCGCCGACCCGCGCCCCTATGCCGAACTGCTGCGCCAGTGGTCGACCGACCACCCGGAATTCCAGTTCATGCCGCGTAAGTTCAAAATCGCGATCACCGGCTCGGAAAACGACCGTGCCGTGATCAAGGCACACGACATCGGCCTGCAACTGGTCGAGCGTGACGGCGTGCTGGGTGCCCGGGTCATCGTCGGCGGCGGGTTGGGCCGAACCCCGATGATCGGCAAAGAACTCTCCGAGTTCGTCGCCTTTGACGACCTGCTGGCGTATCTGGAAGCCACCGTTTCCGTGTGGAACCAGATCGGGCGCCGCGACAACAAGTACAAGGCGCGCATCAAGATCACCGTGCACGAAAACGGCATCGATACCATCCGCGCCAAGGTGAACGAGCGTTTCCTCAAGGTGCGCGCCCAGTTCAAGGGCGCCGACATGGCCCTGCTGGACGAGATCAAGGGCCATTTTGCGCCGCCGGCCTTCCGCGAAGGGTCTGTTGCGTTGTTCGAAAGCGCCTACACCAACGATCCGGTCTTCCGTTCGTGGGTCGACACCAACATTGCGCCACACAAGAACGCGGACCACGCGATTGTCACGATCTCGATCAAAAAGCATGGCGCAACGCCGGGTGATGCGACCGCCGAGCAGATGCGCGTGATGGCCGATCTGGCCGAAGAGTTCGCCTATGACGAACTGCGCATCAGCCATGAGCAGAACGTGATCCTGCCGCATGTTCACAAGTCTGACCTGCCCGCGATCCACGCGAAGCTGAAGGAATACGAGCTGGCGACCGCCAATATCGGTCTGATCAGCGACATCATCGCCTGCCCCGGCATGGACTATTGCGCGCTGGCAACGGCCCGTTCGATCCCGGTTGCGCAAGAGATTGCGACCCGGTTCGAAGACCTGAAGCTTGAGCATGATATCGGCCACCTGAAGATCAAGATCTCTGGCTGCATCAATGCCTGCGGGCATCACCATGTGGGCCATATCGGCATTCTGGGTCTGGATCGTGCAGGCGTCGAAAACTACCAGATCACTCTGGGTGGCGACGGCACCGAAACAGCCGCCATCGGCGACCGCACCGGCCCGGGCTTTGCCTATGACGAGATCGTGCCGGCCGTTGAACGGATCGTGGACACTTATCTGGAACAGCGCGACAGCGCCGAGGAGACTTTTTTGCAGACCTACCGCCGCGTTGGCATGGCGCCGTTCAAGGCGGCGCTGTATCCCGAGGCGCAGGCCAATGCCGCTTGACCTGATCCAGACAGAACTGGGGGCTGACCGGCGCGAACTGACCGAAAAGGTCGATGCGCTGAACGCCCGGTTCCGCCACCACAGCGCCCATGACGTTATGCATGGCGCGCTGGAGGAGATCGACGAGCTTGCGCTGGTCTCCAGCTTTGGTGCGGAATCGGTGGTGTTGCTGCACATGGCGGCTGTGGTCGACAAGATGACGCCGGTACTGTTCATCGACACCCAGATGCTGTTTGCCGAAACGCTGGAATACCAGCACGAGGTCAGCGAGCGTCTGGGCTTGCGCAATATCCGGATCATCCGCGCCGATGACGAGGATATTGAGCGCGACGATCCGTATGGTGCCCTCCGCCTGCGCGACACCGATGCGTGCTGTAACCTGCGCAAGACCTTTCCGCTGCAAAAGGCGCTGTCGGAATTCCATGGCTGGATCACCGGGCGCAAGCGGTTTCAGTCCGGAACCCGCGCCGCGCTGGAGTTCTTTGAGGTCGAGGACGGCACCGGCCGGATCAAGGTCAATCCGCTGGCCCATTGGGCGCCCGATGACGTACGCGCCTATATGGTCGAAAACAACCTGCCCCGGCACCCGCTGGTGGCCAAAGGATACCCTTCGATCGGCTGTGCGCCCTGCACTTCGCCGGTCAAGGAGGGCGAAGACCCCCGCGCCGGACGCTGGCGCGAACAGAACAAGGAAGAATGCGGTATCCATTTTGTCGATGGCAAGATGGTGCGCGCCGGAGAAAAGATATGAATGTGATCGTAACGGATGAGGGCTTTTCGCCCGATGACTGGACCGACGGCTTTGTCACCCTGGCCGATGCCGCCAATGACGTGGTGGCGCTGGATGTGGCCTCGGACACCGACCCGGATGAGCTGTTTGACCGGCTGGGCAGCGCGCAGATGGTGCGGGTGGACTTTCCCTCGTTCGCCGATGGCCGTGGATTCACCATCGCCCGCACCCTGCGCCTGAAAGGTTTTACCGGCCGCCTCCGCGCCAAGGGGCACGTGCTGGCCGATCAATACGCCATGGCCCGCCGCAGCGGCTTTGACGAGGTTGAAATCGACAACACCCTGGCCAATCGCCAGCCCGAGGATCAGTGGTTGGCCCGTGCGAACTGGCAGGCTCACAACTATCAGTCCCGCCTGCGCGGTTAAACCTCACAATCATTTGTACTCTAATGAAAGGGGAAGACTTTCCCCTTTTCATGACGTATATCAAAGAATATGGAGAGGCGCCGGTCTAGCAGACTGGCAGTGAAACGATGACAGAGATGAAATCCGTGACCGAAGCCACCGTTGTAAAAGCCCCTGTCCTGCCGGACGCTCAAACCGTTCTGGACGTGAAACACTGGACCGACCGCTTGTTCTCGTTCAAGGTATCGCGCCCGCAATCGCTGCGGTTCCGGTCGGGCGAGTTCGTGATGATCGGCTTGCTGGGCGACAATGGCAAGCCGCTGTTGCGCGCTTATTCGATTGCCTCGCCCTCGTGGGACGAAGAGCTGGAGTTCTATTCGATCAAAGTGCAGGACGGTCCGCTGACTTCGAAACTGCAACATATCAAGCCGGGCGATCAAATCATCCTGCGTCCCAAGCCTGTTGGAACACTGGTGCATGATGCCCTGCTGCCCGGCAAGCGCATCTGGTTTTTCGCCACCGGCACCGGATTTGCCCCCTTTGCTTCGCTGCTGCGCGAACCGCAGACCTATGAGGATTACGACGAGGTCATCATCACCCATACCTGTCGCGACGTGGCCGAATTGGAATATGGCAGACAGCTGATCGAAAGCATAAAGCAGGACGAGTTGCTGAACGAACTGATCGGTGAAGGTTTTGGCGACAAGATTCGTTACTATCCCACCACGACGCGCGAAGAGAGCCCGAAAATGGGGCGTATCACCAACCTCCTGAAGGATGGCACCGTGTTCGCGGATCTGGGCATCGAGGGGGGCATCAAGCCGGAAACAGACCGCGCGATGGTCTGTGGCTCACTGGCGTTCAACCACGACATCAAGGCAATCCTGGAAGAGTTCGGTCTGCGCGAAGGCGCCAATTCGGACCCCAAGGAATTCGTGATCGAAAAAGCTTTCGTCGGATAATCCGGCTAAAATTAGCCCAATTGTTTCCACCCCCGGAACGATCCTTCGTTTTGGGGGTGTTCTCGTAAATATTGGCTTTCATTCAGAAAACGGTACAAGAGGCGGCTATTCAACGTCGGCTGACAACCGTTTTGATGGCCGATATGACAGGTTTCAGTCACCTGATCGAGGTGGAAGGTGACAGCGTACTAACGCGGCAGCGCAGCCATTTGAAAGACCTGATCTACCCCACCATAGAGCGCAGCCGGGGCCGCATCGTGAAATCCACCGGTGACGGAATGCTGGTGGAATATCCCAGTGTTCGCGAAGCGGTCCGCAGCGCGCTGGACATTCAGGCAGAGATGTCAAAGCGCGAAAACGACCAACCCGAAGATCATCGCATCCGATATCGTGTCGGCGTCAATATCGGCGATGTGGTGGACGAAAATGGAGATGTTCTGGGAGAAGAGGTCAACGTCGCCGCCTGCCTGGAACAGATGGCGGAACCAGGTGGCGTCTGTGTTTCGGATACGGTCTATCAACTGGTTTGGAATGGCCTGTTCGAGACATTCGTCGATCTGGGTTCGCAATCGGTCAAGAACATGTCCCGACCCTTACGCGTATGGCAGTGGACACCCTATTCTCGCGCCCGGTTCACCGGCGCTGAAGAGCTATATGGCAACAGAAGATCGAGTTCTGCCGCGCCCAGGACGGGGTTAAGCTCGCATATGCGTCGGTTGGAAAAGGCCCGCCCGTCTTCAAGATGCCGAATTGGCTGAGCCATCTGGAATACGATTGGTCAAGCCCGATCTGGGGGCCACTTTCGCACGACGTTGCCAGCCATTTCCTGCTGGTGCGAATCGACCAGCGCGGGAACGGATTGTCGGATTGGAACGTCGACTGTATTTCCAACTGCGCGATGCGACATATCCGCGTTCGCGCCCAAGCTGAATGTGCCCGTTCTCTTGGCACACGCGGAGGGTGACAAGCGCGTGCCGTTGGAAGAAGGGCGACGTCTGGCTGCCCTGATCCCCGGCGCCGAGTTCGTCCCCCTACCCGGCGACAACCACCTGCTATTGCCCGGTACCACCGCAAATGATCGTTTCCGCCACGCTTTCCACGACTTTGTCGCCGAACATGCGTCCTGAAAGGCCGCACCATCGGAAAACATCAGGAATCGTGTATGTTGCCGCTTGAATCGGTTGACATGCCGGTCTAAATTCCGGCCTCGATATTCTGCAATCAGCAAAGGAATGAACCCATAGCCCGCAGACCTCACAACGCGCCGCCGCAACGCGAAACCGGCCCGCGCGTCAATGAAAAGATCCGTGCCCCCGAAATCCGCCTGATCGGCGCTGACGGTGACAATGTCGGGGTGGTTCATCCCGCCAAAGCCCTGCAAATGGCCGCAGATGCCGGTCTCGATCTGGTCGAGATCTCGCCCAATGCCAATCCGCCGGTCTGCAAGATCATGGATTTCGGCAAGTACAAATACGAACAGCAGAAACGCGAAAGCGAAGCCCGCAAGAAACAGAAGATCATCGAGGTGAAAGAGGTCAAGTTCCGGCCCAACACTGACACCCATGACTATGACGTGAAGATGAAGAACGTCGTCAAGTTTCTGGAAAAAGGCGACAAGGTCAAAGTCACTCTGCGCTTCCGCGGCCGCGAAATGGCACACCAAAACCTGGGTCGCGAGTTGCTGGAACGGGTGGCCGAGGACATCAAGGAAATCGGCAAGATTGAGAATATGCCAAAGATGGAAGGTCGTCAGATGATCATGATGATCGGTCCGCTGCCGCAGAAATAAGCCATCATTCCATTCTGTTTGCCAAAGCCCCCTCGGAGTACGAGGGGGCTTTTCTTCTATCGATCCCCGGTTCCGGACCGGGGCCATGGCTCATTCCAGTGGCCTATGAACAGGCATCCACGGCGCGTTTGGCCATAACCCCAACCAGATGCGCGCGGTATTCCTTGCTGCCATGCAAATCGCCGATCATGTTCATCGGATTGATCCGCAGATCCATCAGGGCATCGGCCCTGAACTCCTTGTTCAGCGCCTGTTCCGCCTCGGCCCAGCGGAAGACTCCGTTTTCGCTCGCCCCTGTCACCGCAACCCTGGTGCCATCCGCAAACCTGGCGACAAACACGCCCACCAGCGCAAACCGCGAGGCCGGTTGCAAGAATTTCTGATAGCTGGCCGCCTGCGGCACCGGGAAACGCACCGAGGTGATGATCTCGCCATCCGCAAGGGCGGTGGTGAACATACCCTCAAAGAAATCGTCCGCGGAAATTTCGCGCCCATTGGTAATAATGGTCGCACCCGACGCCAGCGCGACAGCCGGGTAACAGGCCGCCGGGTCGTTATTGGCAAGCGAACCGCCAATGGTGCCGCGATTGCGCACCGCCGGATCTCCGATGTGTCCGGCCAGATCGGCCAGCGCCGGGTACTTACCCGCAGCCTCGCGTGCCACCGCGGCATGGGTCGTCGCCCCGCCGATGACCAACGAACCGTCGTTCTCGACACACACGCCCTGCATCTCGGCGATTCCGGTGAGGCTCACCAGCCTGGACGGAGCCGCCAGCCGTTGCTTGAGCGTCGGGATCAGCGTCTGCCCACCGCCCAATGCCTGCGCCTCTTCCGTCGCCAGCGCCGCCAGCGCATCAGCGATTGTCGAAGGCTTCTCAAACTCGAAACTGTACATTTCGCTTTTCCTTTCCGAAAGGCGCGGATCCGCCCTTCATCTGGCTATAAATATCCCGGGGGTCCGGGGGCTGGCCCCCGGTCCGCCCCATCCATTCAATCGTTCATCGCCGCCCAGACTCGTGACGGGCTCACCGGCATGTCGATATGATCCACCGTCTTGCCGCCCGAGTTCAGCGCATCCAGCACCGCGTTGACCACGGCAGGCGGCGAGCCGATCGCACCGGCCTCACCACAGCCCTTCACGCCAAGTGGGTTGTGCGTACAGGGCGTCTGGCTGGAATGGTCCACAGCATAGAATGGCACGTCATCGGCCCGTGGCATGGCGTAGTCCATATAGGACGCACTCAGCAGCTGACCATTCTCGTCATAGGCACAATTCTCCAGCAACGCCTGACCGATGCCCTGACCGATACCGCCATGAACCTGGCCATCCACAATCATCGGGTTGACGATGTTGCCGAAATCATCCGCGGCGGTGAACTTTTCGATGCTGACCTGTCCGGTCTCGGGGTCTACCTCGACCTCGCAGGCATAGGCCCCCGCCGGGAAGGTGAAGTTGGCCGGGTCGTAAAACGCGGTCTCCTCCAGCCCCGGCTCGACCTCCAGCGGATAATTGTGCGGGACATATGCCGTCAGGGTCACATCGCCCCAGGCCACCGACTTGTCGGTGCCAGCAACGCTGAACTGACCGTCCTTCAGCTCGATATCGGCCTCGGACGCCTCCAGCAGATGGGCGGCGATCTTCTTGGCTTTCTCGATCACTTTCTCGGTCGCCTTGACCATGGCCGAGCCACAGACTGCCAGCGAGCGTGAGCCATAAGTGCCCATGCCGAACGGGATTTTCGACGTGTCGCCATGCACGATCTCGACCATCGACTCGTCGATGCCGATCATGTCGGCCACCACCTGCGGGAAGGCGGTCTCATGCCCCTGCCCGTGGCTGTGTGCACCGACCATGACGCTGATCGATCCGGTGGCGTTCACCCGCACCGTCGCGGCATCATAGAGACCCGCCCGGGCTCCCAGCATGCCAACGATGTTTGAAGGCGCGATCCCGCAAGCCTCGATATAGCAGTTGATGCCCAGACCTCGCAGCTTGCCATTGGCCTCGCTTTGCGCCCGACGCGCGGCAAAACCCGCCAGATCGGCGGCGGCCTCAAGCTTGTCCATCGTTCCGTGGTAATTGCCCGTGTCATAGGTCAGCGCGACCGGCGTATCGTAGGGAAATTCGGTGATGAAGTTCTGACGCCGCAGCGCAATCGGATCAACGCCCAGTTCGCGCGCGGCCTTGTCCACGACACGCTCCAGCTGGAAGGTCGCCTCGGGGCGGCCCGCGCCGCGATAGGCATCCACCGGCACCGTGTTGGTGAACATCGCCTTTACATTCACCTGAATGACCGGCGTCTTGTAGTTGCCCGCCATCAGCGTTCCGTGCAGCCAGGTCGGAACCGAGCTGGAGAAGGTCGACAGATAAGCGCCCAGATTGGCATAGGTATTGGTGCGCAAGCCGATAAAGTTGTTATCCGCATCCAGCGCCAGTTCGATCTTGCTGACATGGTCGCGGCCATGGGCGTCAGACATGAACGCCTCGGACCGGCTGGAGGTCCACTTGACCGGGCGGTTGCAGGCCTTGGCGGCGAAGGTGCAGAAAGCCTCTTCTGCATAGTGGAAGATCTTGGTGCCAAAACCGCCACCGACATCCGGGGCAACCACACGCACCTTGTGCTCGGGCAGACCCAGAACAAAGGCGCACATCAGCAGCCGGATCACATGGGGGTTTTGCGAGGTGGTATAGAGCGTATATTCGTCGGTTCCGCGTCTATATTCAGCCACCGCCACGCGCGGTTCCATAGGGTTCGCAACCAGGCGGTTGTTGACCAGTTCCAGCGTCGTCACATGAGCCGCATTGGCAAAGACCGCGTCAACCTTGGCGTCATCGGCCTCACCCAGCATCCAGTCATAACAAATGTTGGATTTCAGATCGTCGTGAACCTTGACCGCGCCATCCTGTGCAGCGGCTTTCATATCCATGACGGCGGGCAGTTCCTCGATGTCAAAGGCGATTGCCTCGGCGGCGTCCCGCGCCTGCTCCAGACTGTCGGCGACTACGGCTGCAATGGGATCACCCACATGCCGTACCTTACCCTGCGCCAAAATCGGATGCGGCGGTTCCTGCATTGGCGCACCGTGCCGGTCGGCAACTTCCCAACCGCAGGGAATACCGCCAACGCCTTCGAAATCCTTGCCTGTAAATACCCGGACCACACCGGGCATGGCGGCCGCATCCGAAGTGTCGATGCTGTTGATTGTGCCGTGTGCGATATCGGAGCGCAGGAAATGGACATAAGCCTGCCCCCGCACGTTGATGTCGTCTGTGTAGTTGCCCGCTCCGGTCAGAAAGCGTACGTCCTCGCGCCGCTTGGAACTGGCTCCGATGCCACTGTCTTTGGGCATTGCTTGTTCTCCTCCCTGAAAAAGAATTTTCGTCGAAAATTCTCTGTAGCCGCGTCACTCGGCGGCGATGGCGCTCACGTCCTGACCCGATGCGGCCAGTATCGCCTTGACGATATTGTGATATCCGGTGCAGCGGCACAGGTTGCCTTCGAGATATTTGCGGATCTCGGCCTCGGTCGGTCTGGGATTGTCCTTGAGCAGGGCCGCCGCACTCATCACCATGCCGGGCGTGCAAAAGCCGCATTGTAGCCCATGATGATCCTGGAACGCCTGCTGGATGGTGTTGAGCGTGCCGTCCGCGTTGGCCTGCCCTTCGATGGTGCCGACCTCGGAGCCGTCGGCCTCCAGCGCCAGCATGTTGCAGGACTTGACCGCCTCGCCGTCGACGTGAACCACGCAGGCGCCGCACTGTGCAGTATCACAACCGACATGCGTTCCGGTCAGCGACAGGTGATCGCGCAGAAAGCTGGACAACAGCGTCCGGCCTTCGACATCACCGCTAACGGGCTTGCCGTTCACGGTCATGGTGACCTGTGTCATGAGATCCTCCCTATTGATTTTTCTCCCTTGCCTCGGAGTTAAACACGGCAAATTTCGTTTGAGAACAAAAATATTTACCAAATTTCCGAACAAGTTTCAGGCATGAACCTCATCAACTAAGGCCGCTTGAAGCGGCGCCCAAAGTGCCGTCGCGTCACTTTGTTCTGCCCGCGCGCGGCTGTGGGCGAGTGGGAATTTCCTTGAGCAACCCGCCCACGCCCATGGCCGCGATGTCTACGTTTGTCGTTTCGATCCCGCAGGCAACACGCGACAGAACCCAGTCAGCGCCATTGAGGGCCGGCGAGCGCGCGCAGCCCGGAAGGCCGATGACCGGGCGCTCTCCGAGCCGCCCCAGAAAAAGCAGGTTTCCCGGATCGACCGGCATCCCGAACCGGTCGACATGTCCGCCAGCGGCCCGCACCGCGTTCGGTGCAACGTCACTGGGGTCGGAAGTCGCCGAGCCCGTCAGGATCAGCGCGACCTCACCACGCAGTGCCGCAAGCGCCTCGGCCAATTCTTGCGTATCATGTGGCACCGTACGGATTTCCTCCAGCCTCATGCCCAATGCTTCGACCCGCCCGCGAATAGAAGCTATGCCCTTGTCATTCGAAGGGCCGCCCGGAATATCCGTAACCACCAATCCGGCAGAGGCGTGGACAGGCCGGACCAACCGGATCGCGCTCTGCGCCAGTGCGGCCGCGCGTTCGACATCCACGCGCGGCACGGCATAGGAGATGACCTTGATCGTCGCCACCATACCGCCCTCATCCATCTGCTGGTATTGCGGCACCGTGGCGACTGTGATCATCGGGTGCACCTGATTGAAGCGCTCGATGGCGGCGACATCCAATACGACGACACCAGGTCCTTCGGCCAGGATGTTGACCCGGCCCGTGAACGGTTCGGTCAAACGCACGCTCGCTTGTTCCGGATCAGGTGCGAGTGCCCGTGCCAGCACCTGTGCGGCCTCGTTTTCGTGACAATCGCCCGGCTCCATCCGGGCCACGATGACTTCAGGGATACCTGCCCCGGACAAGACCGCCAGATGGCCCGAGTCCAGAACAATGCCCTTTCGCAGCTTGCGCTCGCCGGCCTTGACGGAATGCGCCAGGATCGCGCCCTGAGCTTCGGCAACGGGAACGGAGCCGAATTTCACGCCTGTCCCCGCAAGACGGCGGTCATTTCTGCCAGGATCGACACCGCGATTTCCGCGGGGCCTGCCGCGCCGATATCAAGACCGATAGGGCCATGAATGCGGGCGATTTCCGCGTCGTTGAAACCGGCAGCCTTCATCCGTTCCACCCGTTTGCCATGTGTGCGGTTCGAACCGAGGGCACCGATATAGAACACACCCGCCCGCAGGGCCGCTTGCAACGCGGGGTCGTCCAGCTTGGGATCATGTGTGAGCAGCACCAACGCCGTGCGCGCATCCAGTCCAAGCCTGGCCACCGCCTCGTCCGGCCAGTCGGTCAGAATCTTCTCACCGGGAAAGCGTTTATCCGATGCAAACGCCTCGCGCGGGTCGATGATCACCGGGTCATAGCCTGCAATCCGCGCCATCGGCACCAGGGCCTGCGCGATGTGGACCGCCCCTACGACGATCAGCCGCAAGGGCGGGTTGTGAACGGCGACAAAGGTTTGACCGTCTTCCTCGAACCCGGAGCGATCCATGCGCATGCGCCCGGAATGGCCTGCCCGCTTCAATGCCCGGTGGCCGGTGGCCAGATTGACCTCGTAGGCCAGTGGCTGACGCTTGGCGCGGGCAGCAACCAGTTCCGACAGCATCGCCTCGGGCAAAACGGAACCGACAGGTTCTACCAGCACTCGGATGGTACCGCCGCAGGCCAGCCCCACGGCAAAGGCGTCCTCATCGCTGACGCCAAATTCCAGAAGACGGGCTTCGCCTTCGTCAATGGCCTCCAACGCTTCGACGATTACCGCACCTTCGACGCAACCGCCCGAAACAGACCCTTCGATACGGCCGTCGCCTCCGATGGCCAACTGCGCCCCCACCCTGCGTGGCGCGCTACCCCACGTCTCGACCACCGTCGCCAGCGCCGCGCCTTTTTCCTTTTGATGCCAGCGAAGGGCGGTTTCGGGACTGTTGTCGAATCTGTCCATCTGTTCCTCCCAGGATCCTTGCGTCCAACATAGGGGGGTTTCAGATAATGAAAAGCGGCCCGGCGGGAACACGGAACGCCGGGCCGCAACACACGTGGCGGGAATGATAGCGCGAGTCGCCACGCGGTTTTCGTGACCGCCTATTCGGCAGGTTGCGTTTCAGCCGGGTGCCCCATCAACTTTTCTGGCAAAGCGAAGGCCACAAGGATGAAGACAAGGCCCAGCACAATGCCCAGAATGTCGCCCGGCAGGCCGGTCAGCCCGTCGAATTTCGATCCGGGGACGGTTCCCAGTGTAACCTTGCCACCAGCGACGCCATCCAAAAGACCCGAAGCCTTCCAGGCCGGATAGGTCACCATATATGCAGCAGCCCCCATCAGCCCGCCCGCGACGAAGAACAGAGCATCCTTGCGCCCCGAAGCAGCGGCGACGACGCCGGTGCCGGGGCAATAGCCGGAAAATGCCCAGCCCGCACCCAGCAGCAACCCACCGAGGAACACGCCGGCATACGCCGTTTTGACCGACATATGCCCCACATCGACCAGACCCAGCATCTGACCGCCGAACATCAGCACCGAACCGACGCCAATGGCCAGCAGGATCGCCTTGGCCAGATTGAGGTTGGTCAGATTCAGCATCGAATTGATATAAGAGGGGTTCGTGGCCCCGATCCGATCAAGCACCGCGCCAAAGGCGGCGCCGATCAGCAACGCGAGAAGGATAGAAGTCATGGATCAGGCCTCCTTTCTGAACATGATAATCGAGACCGGGATGGCGGCAGCGAATGCTCCCGCGGCAAATATGTAGCCGCTGAGCGCAGTCTGCATCATGCCCGACATCATGTGCCCCGATGTGCAACCGCCCGCGAGCCGTGCCCCATAAAGCACGACGAATCCGCCCAGAAACGCAGCGGCATAACGTCTGGCCTGGCTGTCTCCGAAATTGGCGCGCCAGAGGGCCGGCATGACGCGTTCAGCACGGCTGAGACCGCCGCGCGCCAGAACCGACAAAAATCCGCCAACCATCATGGCGATCACGAAGATGAAGGAATAGTTAAACGGGTTGGCGATTGATTTGGCGTATTTCCCATCAGATTTCGCCAGATAGGCATTGGTCGAAGTGTACCCTGTGTCTGTTTGCGTGACGAGTTCGGGATTGGCGATGTCGGCCACGATCCCATCGAGGATCACGAATTGTGTCGAGACACCGATGGGCTTGACCAGCAGGACAGCGGCAAAAAAGACCAGCCCCAGCAACAGCCCCCCGAGTTTCCAGTTCAAAGGCATGGCGTTTCCTTTCGAATTTCACATTCCTTTATCAGAATATAATTCATATTCCAAGATTTGCATGACATAGATCAAATATGGTCGCCAAACTGCGTGGTGATTGCCGTTTGACAAAAACCGAACTAGCGTGGGCGTCATTGTCACCGCAGCGCGCTTGGAGTGGTGTGAATTTCGTCCGCCGATGTCCGGGCGCTGAAAAAATCCGGAGGAAGTGCATTGAGTTTACGCATGAAAATTTCTGTTGCGGTTCTGGCCGCGCTGGTGTCCACAAGTGCCTTGGCGGAGACGTTTGAACGGTACGGCGAAGTTGAAGGGTGGAAAGTATTCATCGACAACGAAAAGAAATCCTGCCTGATCGAAGCCGTCGACGGTGCCGAGAATGTGGTTCAGATGGGCCTGACCGATGATCGCAGCGTGGCTTATGTCGGTGTGTTCACCAAAGCAAAAACCAATATCAAGAGAGGCGAGAAAGAAGGCGTCGCCATTCTCTTGGGCGACAATCTTTATGTCGGAGAAGCCACCGGCATGCGTGGAAACATCACCAAAGGTTATTCCGGCGGCTACGTCCTGACCGATGATCCCGGCTTTGTCGATGCGGTGGCCAAGGAAAAGGTGATGGCGGTATTTCCCGAAAAGGAATACGGCTTTACGGTCGATCTGACCGGCACATACAAGGCCATCGAAATGGCACGTGAATGCACCGCAAAACAACTGCAATGACATGCGAACACCTTGGGCGCGCCGAAACTGATCTGAAGTAAAGGGACGTTGGCCCTTGATGGCCTTGGTATTTTGGGGACCGGAAAGAAGCAGAACCGTGCAGATGCGTCTTTCCGGTCGCAAATGCCCCAAGGGGGACCCTCCATCGGGCAATTCGGTCAATGCCCCTATGAACAAAATGCGTCACGCTTGCAGCGAGTTCATCAAGCGCGCCTTCTCTCCCACATCGTCCGGCGCAGAGATCAGGGTAGCCAGATCTTCCAGCGACGCAACGGAGTGCGCGGTCCGAAAACTGTCCACATGCGGCAACATGGCAGCAACACCGCGCGCCTTGGGAGCGAACCCGTCCCAGCGCAGCAAAGGGTTCAACCAGATCAGGCGGCGAGAGGACAGGTGAAGGCGCTCCATCTCGTGGGCCAGGCGGTCGGGCTCTCCGCGCTCAAGCCCGTCGGTAATCAACAGAACGACCGCCCCCTGCCCCATGACCCGGCGCGACCAGTCGCGGTTGAAGGCGTGCAGGCAATCTCCGATCCTTGTCCCGCCTTCCCAATCCTGCGCTTCGGCGCCGGCAGCCGACAGCGCCGCGTCCACGTCGCGCTGGTGCAGATGGCGGGTGATATTGGTCAGCCGGGTTCCAAAGGTGAAAGCGTGAACCCGCGACCATCCGGCCCCTTTGTTGTTCGAGACCGCATGCAGGAAATGCAAGATCATGCGGCTGTACTGGCTCATCGACCCGGAAATATCGCAGAGCGCGACAAGGCCGGGCCAGCGTGGACGCGGCTTGAGGCGGGCAATGTGGCGCAATTCTCCGCCCTGGCGCATTGCGGCGCGCAAGGTGCGGGCGCGGTCTATGCGATGCCCCAGATGGCTGGCCAGCCCCCTTCGCGACAGGATGGGTTGGACTGGCAGCGACAGGCGGGCCAGCATACGCTTGGCTTGAGCGATTTCCTCGGTGCTCATCTGTTCGAAATCAAGAGTGCGGAGGCGTTCTTCGCCAGACGCGGTGCGCGACGCGTCGATTTCGAGCTCGGCCGCGTCCTCCTCCTGCCCGGGTTCGGGCGGATCGCGTTGCACGCCATCCAGTAAAGCTTCGGCGGCGCGTTTCTCACCCGCTTCCGCTTCACGTTCCTCCTGCACGCCGCGCAGAGCAGGCAGCATCATCGCCATCATATGTTCCAGATAGCGCGGGTCGCGCCAGTATAGCCGGAAAACCTGCGCAAACACTGTCCGGTGTTCGGGGCGGCTCACGAAACAGGCGTGCAGGGTCCAATAGAAATCCTCCCTTTTCGAGAAACCCGCAGTTTCGACAGCACGGATGGCATCGACTATCCGCCCCGGACCGATGGGCAGACCCGCCTTGCGAAGTGCGCGGGCGAAATGAGTGATGTTCTGCGCCAGTTTCGGATCGGAAGGGATATCCAGAGGAAGGTGTTCAGCCATCAGCGTTCCGGACTCCTTTGCCTTTTGTGCAGGATATGTCCGGTCCGAACAGGCATTAGGCAGGTTCAAGCGAGGCCTTGGCCTGATCGAGAATCCGTTTGGCCTCGGACCCCTGCAATTTCTGGATGTCGTCCTGATATTTCAGAATCGCGCCCACGGTATCGCCGATCACTTCGGGGCTTAAATCAAGCACGTCCAACGCCAAAAGGCACTTGGCCCAGTCGATGGTTTCCGCCACCCCCGGTTTCTTGAACAGATCCTCAGTGCGCAACTTCTGAACGAAGGCTACGATCTGGCGGCTAAGGTTCTCCGCCGCTTCCGGCGCGCGCGCATGCAGGATTTCGATCTCGCGTTCGAAATTCGGGTAGTCCACCCAGTGATAGAGGCAGCGGCGTTTCAACGCATCATGAACCTCTCTCGTGCGGTTCGAGGTCAGTATGACGATGGGCGGCTCGGGGGCCTTGACCGTGCCAAGCTCGGGGATCGTCACCTGAAAGTCGCTCAGCGCTTCGAGCAGGAAAGCCTCAAACGGCTCATCCGTACGATCAAGTTCGTCGATCAGAAGCACCGGCGCGCCGTTCTCGTCCGGACGCATGGCTTGCAACAGAGGCCTTTCAATCAGGAAATCATCCGAAAACAACTCGTCCTGCAAGACAGATCGGTCTGCGCCCCCGGACGCCTCGGCGGTTCGGATAGAGACCATCTGAGCGGGAAAGTTCCATTCATAAACCGCCGTCGAAGCGTCCAGCCCCTCATAACATTGCAGGCGGATCAGGCGGCGGTTCAGCCCGGCTGCCAGCGCCTTGGCGATTTCAGTCTTGCCGACACCGGCCTCGCCCTCAAGAAACAACGGCCGATCCAGCTTGAGCGCCAGAAAAACGACGGTGGCCAGCGACCGCCCGCAGACATAGCCCTGTGCGGCCAGCATGCTTTGCACGGCGTCGATTGATTGCGGCAGGTTCATGCAGTCTCCCTTTATTGCGCCCAAGAGGTCACGATAATTCGGGCACGTCAAGTTAGGTGTTCGCCAGGATATAGGCCGATTTTGTCAGCCGGACACCGAACCGCACTCACTTCGAGTTTCTCAGAAGTTTCATACGGATGTGATGCCGCCATTGATGAGTCAACCGCAACCAGAGCGCCACGAAGGGCGCGGCCCATCCGGTTTCTACTTCGATGACGTCCACCAGCTCCGAGCCTTGGTCACAGGGGTGCACTTCGAGCCGGTGTACGAGATGTGCGCCCAACCCGGTCTCGTCCGAGGTCATCTGATGCCTGGAATCGGTGCATTTGGTAACGACCATCTTGTAGGGGAGCGCGGGCAGAAGGCCGAACAGCGACAGGTCGACATCGATCACCTGGCCCTCGCGCACCTGTCCGGACGGAAGGTGATCGAACCGCATCCAGGGCCTGGTTACCGCTTCGAGCGTATCAAGGTCGGTGACCAGTTCGAACAGCCGATCCGGGTCGGTCGGATAGACATGCCTGAATGTCAGCGTCGTTTTCATGATGACTCCTGATATGGGCAGACTGCATGGCAGATGGCGGCCTGAGAAGCGCGCAAATTGCCTCGCCCCCCGCTGGTGGGGCTTTCCCGACCGACAAGCCTGTGCTAGCGGGTGCGCCATGACCCAAAGCCTCACGATCCGCCGCCCCGATGACTGGCATCTGCATCTGCGCGATGGCGCCATGCTGCAGGCCGTCCTGCCCGAAACCGCCCGCCATTTCGCCCGGGCGATCATCATGCCGAATCTGGTACCGCCGGTCGTGACTGGCGATCAGGCCGCCGCCTATCGCGACCGCATTCTGGCGGCCTTGCCCGATGGTATGCGCTTTGAGCCGCTGATGACGCTCTATCTGACTGAAGACACCGATCCCGAGGATGTGGCCTCCGCCCATGCCAGTGGGCTGATCAAGGCGGTCAAGCTCTACCCCGCCGGGGCCACCACGAATTCCGCCTCGGGCGTGCGGAATTTCGACAAGGTGCGCGGAGTGCTGGAGAAGATGGCCGAGATCGGCCTGACGCTTTGCGTCCACGGGGAAGTTACCGATGCCGAAGTCGATATTTTCGATCGCGAAGCCGTGTTCATCGATCAGGTGCTGGATCCGATCCGCAAGGCCACTCCGGACCTGCGTGTGGTGATGGAACACATCACGACCGCTCATGCCGAAAAATATGTCAGCGGCGGGGGCGACAATCTGGCGGCGACTATCACGGTGCAGCACCTGATGCTGGATCGCAACGACATGCTCGTTGGGGGGATACGTCCGCACTACTATTGCCTTCCAATTCTAAAACGCCGCGAACACCGCGAAGCCCTGGTGCGTGCTGCGACTTCGGGCGATCAGAGGTTCTTTCTTGGCACCGACAGTGCGCCGCACGCGACGCATACCAAGGAAAACGCCTGCGGCTGCGCGGGATGTTTCACTGCCCCGGTTGCGCTGTCATGTCTGGCGGAAGTATTCGAGAATGCCGGGAAACTTCACCTGATGGAGGCATTTGTTTCGGAGAACGGCGCGCGCTTTTATGGCATGCCGTTGAACGACGGAACCGTGACACTTTCCAGGGGCGCCCCCGTTACCTATCCGGAAAAAATCGACTCGGGCGCCGGACCGGTGACCGTGTTCGACCCCGGCCTCCCGCTGCATTGGCACGTAGACTGAACGCCGCTCTTCCGCCCGTGCGGGCGCAATCACCGCGAAGAATGACCGCCAGGGCCTGATGAGCGGCCTCCGAACGACAAAGGACATGAAGAAATGATCCCAAGCTCCTATCCCGACGCCTCGGAAATCGCCCGCCTGACCGCGCGGATGCTTTTGGAGATCAAGGCAGTACATTTTAACGCGCGCGAACCGTTCACGTTGGCCAGCGGATTGCCTAGCCCAACCTATATCGACTGCCGCAAGCTGATCTCATACCCGCGCATCCGCTCGACCCTGATGGATTTCCTGACGGTTACCGTAATGCGCAACGCGGGATTCGAGGCGTTCGACAATATCGCCGGCGGCGAGACGGCAGGCATCCCCTTTGCCGCCTTTGTGGCCGAGCGCATGGCGCTGCCGATGACCTATGTGCGCAAGAAACCCAAGGGTTACGGCCGCAATGCCCGTATTGAAGGCGCGATGAGCGAAGGTGAACGCGTACTGCTGGTCGAGGATCTGACCACCGACGGCGGCTCGAAACTCAGCTTTGTCGATGCGATCCGTGACACCGGCGCAACCTGTGGGCATACCGCTGTCATTTTCTACTATGGGATTTTCCCCGAGACAGAAAAAACACTGGGCGACCACGGGGTTCAGCTGCACCATCTGTGCACATGGTGGGACGTGCTGGCCGAGGCCAGGGCCCAAGCCGCGTTCGATCAGGAAACCCTGAGCGGGGTCGAAGCGTTTCTGAACGACCCGCGCGGCTGGCAGGAAGCGCACAAAAGCTGACCCGGCGAATGCCCGAAAAAGAATAAAAGCGTCCAATCTCTGGAATGGGCGCTTTTTCTATATGTTGACGCAGCGCCCTCGGGTCCGTCAATATGAAGGGGTAAGGAGATATGCACAGGCTATCCCCAGAAAACATACAATTTGCGTCGACTCGGGGCCCTCGGCTATGACCTCGGACCCAGAGGACAATGAGAGCAGCAATGAACGAGATCAGCAGCATCGAGCAGGCGGCGGCACGGATTCAGAATGCAGAAACCATGCCGCATTCGATCGAGGCCGAGCAGCAATTGCTGGGCGCGATCCTAACCAATAACGATCTTTACGACCGTGTCGCCTCTGTCATCGGGGCCGAGCATTTCTTTGATCCGGTGCATGCCCGAATTTATGAAGTGGCGGCTGCGCGCATCGCCAAGAATGCGCTGGCCTCACCTGTGACGCTGAAATCCTTCATGGCCGAGGATGAGGGATTGAAGGAATTGGGTGGGCCGGCCTATCTGGTCAAGCTGGCCGGCGCTTCGATCAGCGCCTTTGCGGTGCGTGACTATGCCCAGATGATCTATGACCTCGCCATCCGGCGCGAACTGATCCGGCTGGGGCGCGATATCTCGGACAAGGCCGCTCGCGTGGACGTTTCGAGTGAGCCGAAAGAACAGATCGTCGAGGCCGAACAACAGCTTTACCAGCTTTCCGAGCAGGGCCAGACCGAACAGGGTTTCCAATCCTTCCTCAAGGCGGTCACAGAAGCCGTCAACGTCACCAACGAAGCGTACCAGCGCGGTGGCGGCATGGCCGGGATTTCCACCGGTCTGGCCGATCTGGACAAGCAACTGGGGGGCTTGCACCCGTCCGACCTGATCATTCTGGCCGGTCGCCCCTCGATGGGGAAAACATCACTGGCGACCAACGTGGCGTTCAACGTGGCCAAAGCCTACAAGCGCGGGCAAAAGTCGGATGGAAGCGAAGGCGCCATAGACGGCGGCGTTGTCGGGTTTTTCTCATTGGAAATGAGCGCCGAACAGCTGGCGGGCCGGGTTCTGGCCGAGGCGTCCGAAATCTCCAGCCACAAAATCCGTCAGGGCGACATGACCGAGGCCGAATTCCGCCGCTTCGTGGACGCCGCCAAGGAACTTGAAGCCTGCCCACTGTTCATCGACGACACTCCGGCCCTGCCGATCTCGCAACTTGCGGCGCGCGCGCGGCGCTTGAAGCGGACGCACGGGCTGGATCTGCTGGTGATCGATTACCTGCAGCTTTGCCGCGGTATGTCCGACAATCGCGTCAACGAGATCGCGGAAATATCGATGGGTATGAAGGCCATCGCCAAGGAACTCAATATCCCCGTGATAGCCCTGTCCCAGCTCAGTCGTCAGGTCGAAAACCGGGACGACAAGCGCCCGCAACTGTCCGACCTGCGGGAATCGGGCTCGATCGAGCAGGATGCCGACGTGGTGATGTTCGTGTTTCGCGAGGAATACTACAAAGAACGCGAAAAACCCGGCGATCACGAGTTGGAGAAGATGGAAGAATGGAAGCAGGCCATGGAACGTCTGCACGGCAAAGCCGAGGTCATCGTCGGCAAGCAACGCCATGGCCCCATCGGCACGGTCGAGCTTTCATTCGAGGCGCAGTTCACCCGCTTCGGAAATCTGGTCAAACCCTGGCAGCAGGGCGGGCAGATCGAAGGGTACTGAACGCTTGACCTGTCCGGCTCGATATGTACGGATCGGGGCCATGCGTGTATCTCTCACACCTCTGCCCCGGCGCATGATCCTTGCGCGCCATTTCGGCCACCGCCGTAAACGCTTTGCCGGATAGACCGGGGGCGCATCCGCCCCTGTTTCCATCCCCATTCAAAGCGAGAACATCATGACAGAATTTACCGAAATCCCCGTCATACGGCTTGGCGACCGCCGTGACTCGGACATAGCCGCCGATTTCCGTGCCGCCTATGGCATCACCGGCTTTGGCTATATTGAAGATCATGGAGTCGATCCGGCGCTGATTGATTCGGTTTTTGAGGCCTCGCGCCGATTTCACGCGCTGCCGATCGAAGAAAAAATGACCATTGCGGTCGACCGCAGCCACCGCGGCTATATCCCGATCAACTCGTCAACGGATGTCAATTCGACACTTGCGGACGTGACCAAACCCAATCAATCCGCCAGCTTCATGATGATGCGGGAAGACAGCCGTGCCAATCCCGACGTGTATCTGTCTGGTCCGAACCGTTGGCCGGTTCTGCCCGGGTTTCGGGAAACCCTGGAGGATTATGCCAGCGCCATGACCGGCCTTGGGCTTAGGCTTCTGAAGATTGCGCTGCAAGCCGCTGATATAAAAGACGTTTCCATTGTTGATGCATTTTCGTCACCTACCATCTGGCTGCGCCTGTTGTACTATCCGCCGCAACCCGACGCCAGCCCGAACGATCTTTACGGCTCGGCCCCCCATACCGATTTCGGATGCCTGACCTTGCTGGCGCAGGATCACGTGGGCGGTCTACAGGTCAAGACACCTGCGGGAAGCTGGGTTGACGTACCTACACGGCCGGGCGCCTTTGTGGTCAATGTGGGCGACATGTTGCACCGGATGAGTAACGGACGCCTATTGTCGACACCGCATCGGGTGATCAACCGCTCAGGTCGAGAGCGCTATAGTTGCCCGTTCTTTTTTGACCCGCATGTGAACACCGTCATCGAACCCTTGCCGGGAACCGGCCCGGCCCGTTTCGAGCCGCTGCTTTTCGCGGATTTTCTGCGTGGCGAGCTGGAAGCGGCCTATGACGCTCATAAACCTGTGCAAGGTTAGGCCTTTTCCCCCTTGACCTGCGGGCCCCGGGTGTCATGAACGGGCTCATGAGTACTGCACGTCTGACCATCGATCTCAGCGCGCTCGCCGACAATTGGCGGGCGCTTGACGCAAGAAACACCGTCGAAACGGCAGCGGTGGTCAAGGCGGGTGCCTATGGATTGGGCGTCCGGCGCGTTGCGCCCACGCTTGCCAAGGCCGGTGCCCGCAAGTTCTTTGTCGCCGTGGCCGGCGAGGGTGTGGCCGTGCGCGAGGCGCTCGGCCCCGGACCGCTGATCGCCGTGTTTTCAGGACATATGCTGGGTGATACCGACGTTCTGCGCGATCACGATCTGCTGCCTATGCTGAACTCGGTCGAGCAGTACCGGCGCCACATGGAGGCGCTGCAGGATCATCCGTTCGGAATTCAGTTGGACAGCGGCATGAACCGGTTGGGCCTGGAACCCGCCGATTGGGCAGTGTTGCGGCAAACGGCGCTTGCCAAGAATCCCGTTTTGATCATGTCTCACCTGGCATGCGCGGATGAACCAGAT
Source organism: Ruegeria sp. AF8 (assembly GCF_056541825.1). NCBI lineage: Bacteria > Pseudomonadati > Pseudomonadota > Alphaproteobacteria > Rhodobacterales > Roseobacteraceae > Ruegeria > Ruegeria sp. AF8. The sequence goes on from NZ_JBQFYW010000002.1 coordinate 295,765, forward strand.
CACTGGATGAATCGACAGCAGCTTCGTGTTTTCAAAGAGATGACGAATGATGTTAAAGTACCACGATCATTGGCGGCCACCGGTGGTCTGCTGCTGGGCCCCGAATTCCACTTTGACTTTTGCCGCCCCGGTGTCGGCCTTTACGGCGGCCAGCCGTTCGCCGATGCCAAACCGGTCGTGACAGTCGATCTTCCCGTCGTTCAGGTTCGCGATGTTCAGCCCGGAGAGACCGTCGGCTATTCCAACACCTGGACCGCCACCCGCCCGTCGCGGATCGCAACCGTCGCCGCCGGCTATGCCGACGGGTTGCATCGGGCCACGGGCGGAGGGATCAAGGCCTATGCCGGTGGCGCGCCCTGCCCGGTGGTGGGGCGCATATCGATGGATCTGATTACCGTTGACGTCACGGATGCGGATCATGTTCCCGAAACGCTGCAGATTCTGAATGCGCAACAGACCGTGGATGATCTGGCCGAAATCGCCGGAACTATCGGGTACGAGATTCTTACTTCGCTTGGCGCGCGATACGCACGGAAATACGTGGAATGAAACCTCTCGCTCTTCTGGCCGGTCTGGGCCGAACGGTTTTGACTGTCCTTGCTGCGTTCGGGCGGGTCGGCCTGTTCGCGCTCGACGCGATATCGCACATTTTCCGCCCCCCCTATTATCCGCGCGAATTCGGCGTGGCGCTGCTGCATATCGGCTGGCTGTCGCTGCCGGTCGTTGGCCTGACCGCAATTTTCACCGGCGGCGCTCTGGCATTGCAGATTTATGCTGGCGGAGCGCGGTTCAACGCCGAGGCCGTGGTGCCCCAGATCGTCGCAATCGGTATGGTGCGCGAACTGGGGCCGGTTCTGGTCGGGCTGATGATAGCTGCGCGCGTGACCTCGTCCATCGCCGCCGAGATCGCCACAATGAAGGTGACCGAGCAAATCGACGCCCTGGTCACCCTGTCGACGCATCCGATGAAATACCTCACCGCCCCGCGCGTTCTGGCGGCGCTGATCACCGTGCCGGTTCTGGTTGGTGTCGGTGACATCATCGGCATTGCCGGAGGTTATGTGGTGGCGACGCAGAACCTTGGCTTCAATGCAGCTGCCTATTTGCAGAACACCGTGGATTTTCTTGAAACCCGCGACATCGTCTCATCGCTGGTCAAAGGCGCGGCATTCGGAGTGATCGCGGCGCTGATGGGGTGTTACTATGGCATGAACTCGGGCCGTGGCGCGCAGGGTGTGGGCCGCGCCACCAAAGGTTCGGTCGAGGCCGCCGCCGTGCTGATACTCGCCGCCAACTTCGTTCTGACAGGGGTGTTTTTCTCGCTATGATCCGGATGGAGAACGTACATAAGGCCTTTGACGACAACCGGGTTCTGCAGGGGCTGAATCTTGAGATCCCCAAGGGCACCTCGATGGTGATCATCGGCGGGTCGGGCACGGGGAAATCCGTGGCTTTGAAATGCGTCCTCGGCCTGATCACCCCGGACAGCGGCAGGATTTTCGTTGATGGCCGCGACGCGGCCGAAGGCGACCGGGACGCGTTTCTGGCCCGTTTCGGGATGCTGTTTCAGGGCGGCGCACTGTTCGATTCGCTGCCGGTCTGGCAGAACGTGGCCTTTCGCCTGCTGCGCGGGTCGCTGAAACGCCCCATCGAAGAGGCGCGCGAGATTGCCATCGAGAAACTGCGCCGGGTTGGCCTGCGCGCCAAGGTGGCCGATCTGTTCCCTTCGGAGCTGTCGGGCGGCATGCAGAAACGCGTCGGCCTCGCCCGCGCCATTGCGGCTGACCCTGAGATCATCTTTTTTGACGAGCCCACCACCGGCCTCGACCCGATCATGTCCGGCGTCATCAACGACCTGATCCGCGAGATCGTGGTCGAGATGGGGGCAACTGCGATGACCATCACCCACGACATGAGCTCGGTCCGCGCGATTGCCGACAACGTCGCGATGCTGCATGACGGGGTGATCCAGTGGACCGGACCGGTTGGGCAGATGGATGCCTCGGGCGATCCCTATCTGGAGCAGTTCATTACCGGCAGCGCCGAGGGGCCGATTGAGGCGGTGCGATGACCGCCAGGATAGCTCGCGAACTTTTCAGGCTTCGATTTCGGTTATCCTGAATTCATGATCCTGCGCCTTGCCACCCTGTCACTCCTGATACTTTACCCCATCGCGTGGTTTGCCCCGCTGATGCGCGCGGGGCTGCTGCCGATCTTCGGCCTCAGCGAAATCAGCGTAATCACCGGCCTGCAATCCTTGTGGAAATCCGACGTTTTCCTTGCGCTGATTGTCACCGTCTTCGCCCTCTTCGCCCCCTATCTGAAAACCATCGGCACCGCCCTGATCCAGTGGAACCTGCTGGACCCGCGCCTACAGCCCGCGCTCAACATTCTCGGCAAGCTGGCCATGGCCGATATCTTTCTGATCGCGCTCTATATCACGCTGGCCAAGGGCATTTCCTACGCCACCGTTGAGACCGCATGGGGGCTGTACCTGTTCACCGGCTGCATCCTTGCCTCCATCGCATTCGGATTTCTGACCGAACGCCAGCGATGAAGGCCTGCAAGGGCTTGAAGAGCCGCGCGTCCTCGGGCACCAAAGACGGCATGGCAAAGACAAGATCATTCACGTGTACCGCCTGCGGAGCGGCCCATTCGCGCTGGTCAGGTCGCTGCGACGCCTGCGGCGAATGGAACACCATCGCGCAAGAGGTGCCGCTATCCTCGGGACCCGCGTCGAAATCGTTGGGGGGAAAGCGCGGGCAAGCCATTGTGCTGAGCGATCTGGCAGCGGACGAAACCCCACCACCCCGCACCGTCTGCGGCGTGGGCGAATTGGACCGGGTGCTGGGCGGCGGCCTGGTCCCGGCCTCGGCCATCTTGGTTGGCGGCGATCCGGGCATCGGGAAATCCACCCTGCTGCTGCAGGCCGCCGCGCGATTTGCCCGGACCGGCCTGAAAACCATCTATGTCTCGGGCGAGGAAGCCAGCGCGCAAGTTCGGATGCGGGCGCGGCGTCTGGGTCTTGCCGAGGCACCGGTGAAACTGGCGGCAGAAACCAACCTGCGCGACATCCTGACCACGCTGGAGGCGGAAAAACCGGGCTTGGCCATCATCGATTCGATCCAGACAATGTGGGCGGACAATGTCGACAGCGCCCCCGGATCGGTCAGCCAGGTCCGCGCCGCAGCGCATGAACTGACCTCGTTTGCCAAGCGGCACGGTGTATCCATCATCATGGTTGGTCACGTCACCAAGGAGGGCCAGATCGCCGGCCCGCGTGTGGTCGAGCATATGGTCGATACTGTTCTCTATTTCGAAGGCGAACGCGGGCATCAGTTCCGCATCCTGCGGGCAGTCAAGAACCGCTTTGGCCCCGCCGACGAAATCGGCGTCTTTGAAATGACAGGCCGTGGTCTGGCCGAGGTTACAAATCCTTCCGCCTTGTTCCTGTCGGAACGCGGAACGCCCAGCCCCGGATCGGCGGTTTTTGCCGGAATCGAAGGCACCCGCCCCGTGCTGGTCGAACTGCAGGCGCTGGTGGCCCCTTCGCCCCATTCCCAGCCTCGCCGCACGGTGGTCGGCTGGGACAGCGGGCGGCTGGCAATGATCCTCGCGGTGCTCGAGGCCCGCTGCGGCATCCCGTTTGCAGGGCTTGACGTCTATCTCAACGTCGCTGGAGGGTTGAAGATTTCCGAACCGGCTGCCGATCTGGCAGTTGCCGCCGCCCTGCTGAGCGCGCGGGAGGACACGGCATTGCCTGCGGACACGGTCGTTTTTGGCGAAATATCCCTCTCAGGCGCGCTCAGACCGGCCTCTCAGACCGAAAACAGGTTGAAAGAAGCACAAAAACTTGGTTTCACGGCGGCAATTGCTCCGGCTGGTGGCAAAACGGCTACTGTGGCAGGACTGACACTCACCCGACCCTCTGATCTGGCGGGGTTTGTTGGCGAAACCTTCGGAGCAGGCTAGTATCGCGCGCGAGGCAGAAAAGAGCAGGCTAAGACCATGGAAGGTTTCACCATAATCGACGGGGTCGTAGCCCTGATCATCGTGCTGTCAGCGTTGCTGGCCTATTCCCGCGGTCTGGTGCGCGAAACGCTTGCCATCGCCGGCTGGGTCGCCGCCGCCGTCCTGGCGTTTATCTTTGCACCCAAGGCCATGCCTTTGATCAAGGAAGTGCCGGTGCTGGGCGAATTTCTGCGCGACAGCTGCGAATTGTCCGTAATCACCTCGTTCGCGGCGGTCTTTGCCGTGGCGTTGATCGTGGTCAGCGTCTTTACCCCGCTCTTTTCCTCGCTGGTTCAGCGCTCGGCTCTGGGCGGGCTGGATCAGGCGCTGGGATTTTTCTTTGGCGTGGCGCGCGGTATCCTTCTGGTGGCCATCGCGTTCTTTGTCTACGACACGGTGATGACCGGTCAGAACTTTACCATCGTTGACGAAAGCCGTTCGGCCGAGGTTTTTGCGCAGTTCAGCGCAAAGATCGAAGAGCAAAACCCCGAACAGGCGCTGGGATGGGTAACGCAGCAATATGAGGATCTGGTCGGGGCCTGCAGCAATCCGCAACAGTAAACAACGCGGCGTGACACAAAATGCTCGGGCGTCTGCGTATTTGGATCGTCTTTTTTCACCTGCGGCAATGCGCGGGTGTGATCCTTTGATGACACGGGACGTCTGAAGCATTATGTGAGGGCCAACTCGGAACAGGAATCGGAGCTGCCCGCCTTGCAAAGCCCGCAGATGCCCCCCGCCCACCCTTTCGACGACGACAAACTCCGCGAGGAATGCGGGATTTTCGGCGTCATCGGCGTTCAGGACGCCGCCAACTTTGTTGCTCTCGGATTGCACGCGCTGCAGCATCGCGGACAAGAGGCCGGCGGTATCGTTACCCACGATCCCGAACAGGGCTTCAACAATGCCCGCAGGTTCGGTTATGTCCGCGACAATTTCACCTCGGCAGACATCATGAAAACCTTGCCGGGACCGCTGGCCATCGGCCATGTGCGCTATTCGACAGCCGGTTCCAAAGGCCAGACCGCGATCCGGGACGTGCAGCCGTTTTTTGGCGAGTTTTCCATGGGCGGCGCGGCGATTGCGCATAACGGTAATATCACCAATGCGAACGCCCTCCGCCGCGAACTGATCGAACGCGGCTCGATCTTTCAGTCCTCGTCCGACAGTGAATGCATCATTCACCTGATGGCCCGTTCCCTTCAGCGCAACATCCCCGAACGGATGGAAGACGCACTGCGCCGGGTCGAAGGCGCGTTCTCGGTTGTGGCAATGACGCGAACCAAGCTGATCGGCGTGCGCGACCCGCTGGGCGTGCGCCCGCTGGTGCTGGGCAGGATCGGTGACGGTTGGTGCCTGTCGTCAGAGACGTGCGCGCTGGACATAATCGGGGCTGAATTCATCCGCGAGATCGAACCGGGAGAGATGGTGGTGATAACCGCCAAAAACGGTGTGCAAAGCCATTTCCCCTTCCGTCCACAGCCTTCAAAATTCTGCATCTTCGAACATGTCTATTTCTCGCGCCCTGATTCGATTCTGGGCGGGCGATCAGTTTATGAGACACGCGAGGCCATCGGGCGCGAACTGGCCAAGGAAAGCCCGGTCGAAGCCGATCTGGTCTGCCCGGTGCCCGACAGCGGCACGCCTGCGGCAATCGGGTTTTCTTTGGAATCGGGCATCCCATACGCGATGGGTATCATCCGCAATCAGTATATGGGGCGGACCTTCATCGAACCGACCGAGCAGATCCGCAACATGGGCGTGCGCCTAAAACTGAACGTCAATCGTGCCCTAATTCAGGGCAAGCGGGTGATTCTGGTGGACGACTCGGTCGTGCGTGGCACCACCAGCCGCAAGATCCAGGAAATGATCCTAGATGCGGGCGCCAAGGAAGTGCATTTCCGGATTGCCAGCCCGCCGACCGCCTGGCCCTGTTTTTACGGTGTGGACACGCCGCAACGCGAAAAGCTGCTGGCCGCGACCATGACCGAAGAGGAAATGACCAAGCATTTGGCGGTGGACAGCCTAAAATTCATTTCCCTGGACGGCCTTTACCGCGCAGTTGGCGAGACCGGCGGGCGCGACAAGGCGTGCCCGCAATATTGCGACGCCTGCTTCTCGGGCGAATACCCCGTAAGCCCCGCGGACATGATCGAACAAGGGTTCGAGATGCAGCAGCCCGCGGCAGAGTGAACGCTCATTGAACTGGTGATTGGGAAGGAGCGCTGGCGCTCCTTTCTTTTTGTGCGATCGCGGACAGCAAGATTTCGCTACCGCGCGCACCTCACCCTTTCGGCGACAGAGCAAAGCCGGTACCCAGCGCCGGTCACTCACTCACCGGACCGAATCCATGGCCAATACGAAAGTAGAGCGCACCGCCACTCAGAAAGGCGCGCTGACACGGAATTCCGTTTCCGTGCTGGGCATTTTTGGCGCCGCGCACGATTTGCGCGCCCTGGTGCGCCTGTCGAGCGGACGCACCAAGCAAGTCAAACCCGGCAGCCGGGTGGGCTCCGGCAAGGTTGTTGCAATCGACAATACCGGGCTGTTGCTGCGGCAAAGCGGCCAGACCGTGCGGATCGACATCCCCGGAAGCTAATCCTGTCTTGACGATGCGCGCATGTGGGTTCAAACCGCCCACATGACCGATCAGACAAAAACTGCCCTCGTTACCGGAGCCTCACGCGGCCTGGGTGCCGCATTGGCCGAAGCGCTTGCTGCGGAATATCACATCGTCGCCGTGGCCCGAACCACCGGCGCGCTGGAGGAACTGGATGACCGCATTCAGGCCAAGGGCGGTGCGGCAACGCTTGCGCCGATGGATATCGCCGACCCGAACGCGATGGCGACCCTGTGCCGGGGAATCTTTGACCGCTGGGGCAAGCTGGATCTTTGGCTGCATACCGCGATCCATGCCGCCCCGCTGACACCGGCTCCATTTGTCGATCCCAAGGACTGGACCAAATCCGTTTCGATCAACGCTACGGCGACCTCGGTTCTGATACCCTATGTTGCCCCCTTGCTGGGCGAGAAGGGACAGGCGGTATTTTTTGACGATCCGCACGCGGGTGAGAAGTTCTTTGGCAGCTATGGGGCGACCAAGGCCGCACAGATGGCGCTGGCGCGCAGCTGGGCCGCCGAAACCGCAAATATCGGCCCAAAGGTGAAGATTCTGGAACCTGCTCCGATGGCCACCGCGTTGCGGGCGCGGTTCTATCCCGGCGAGGATCGCTCGGTTCTGGCATCGCCTGCCGAAGAAGCGGCCCGGTTGCTGGCCCAACTCCCGGTCTGACCTGTTCCGGGCGCATCCGGCGGTCGAATTTTTGTCGAAATCCCCGTTGGGCTGCCCCCACTCACGCGATGTGAACGCCGTGCCGCCCCGCGAGATCGACAAAAAATTGCCAGGCGACGCGGCCCGAGCGCGCGCCGCGTGTGGCCTGCCACTCGATAGCCTCGGCGCGAAGCGTTTCTTCCTCGACACTGACATCATACGCACCGCAATAACGATCGATCATGGCGAGGTATTCGTCCTGGCTGCAGGGGTGAAAGCCCAGCCAAAGGCCGAAACGATCCGACAGCGACACCTTTTCCTCGACCGCCTCCGACGGATTGATGGCACTGGAGCGTTCGTTTTCGATCGTGTCGCGCGGCATCAGATGACGGCGGTTGGACGTGGCATAGAACACCACGTTCTCGGGGCGGCCTTCGATACCGCCATCAAGTACGGCCTTGAGTGATTTGTAGTGCTGGTCATCGTGGCTGAACGACAGGTCATCGCAGAACAGGATGAACCGATGCGGCGCGGCGCGCAAATGGTTCAGCAGACGGGCGACAGAACCCATGTCCTCGCGCTGCAGTTCCACCAGCTTCAGGTCCGGATGATCAACATGCAAGGTACCGTGCACCGCTTTGACCAGACTCGACTTGCCCATACCGCGCGCGCCCCACAAGAGTGCGTTGTTCGCCTTGAAGCCATTTGCAAAGCGGCGGGTATTGTCCAGCAACGTATCGCGCGAGCGGTTGATGCCGACCAGCAGATCGAGATCGACACGGTTGACCTGATGCACCGGTTCCAGCCGGTCGGGTTCGACATGCCAGACAAAGGCCGGGGCCGCGTTGAAATCCGGTGCGGCAAGCGGCGCCGGCGCCATACGCTCCAGGGCTTCGGCGATGCGGTTCAGGGCTTGGCTGTCCATTCGGTCCTCCGGTCTGATCGGAGGTTTCAAACCACGTTCCGGAACCTGCGACAAGCCGCTTGAACGAAAAAGGCGCGCGGGTTCCCCCGCGCGCCATCTCAGTCGAATGATTGAGGCTTACTTGCCGTCCTCTTCAAACTCGGCCATCAGGGGATCATCTTCGTCTTCGTCGTCATAGTAGCCGTCGGCGCGCAGCTGCTCCTCGCGCTTTTTCTCGACGCGGGCGACAAGGAAAATCGAAATCTCGTACAGGCCATAGACCACTGTGAACAGGATGATCTGAGTAATCACATCCGGGGGGGTGACCAGAGCCGCCAGGACCAAAATACCGATCATCGCGTATTTCCGGACAGCACCCAATCCTTCGGCGCTGACAAGACCCGCCTTGCCCATCAGCGTCAGCAACACAGGCAACTGAAAGCAAAGCCCGAAGGCAAGGATGAACTTCAGTGTGATATCAAGCGATTCATTGACCTTGCCAAAGAACGTGATTTTCACACCATCCGAAGTTTCGGGCACAACGGCGACTTCGGTGGGCACTTCTCCGGTCGCAGTGGACAGCAGATTGGCGAAGATCGAACTGACATCGGCAAAGCCGAGAAAGAACTGCATCGCCAGCGGGGTCACCACAAATTGGGCAAAGGCCGCGCCCAACAGGAACATGAAGGGGGATGCGATGAGAAACGGAAGGAATGCACCTTTTTCCGACCGGTAAAGCCCAGGCGCCACAAAGCGCCACATCTGATACGAGATCACAGGAAAGGCCAGGGCAAAGCCAAAGACCATGGAAATCCTGAACAGCGTGAACAGATATTCCTGAGGCGAGGTATACTGCAGTGTCGGCGACGGGTCGCCGAGTTCGCGCAAAGTCCCTTCAATCGGATGCAGCAGAAACTGCAGGATCGGCTCGGCCACCGCAAATGCGACGACGATGCCGACAATGAAGGCCAGAACTGAGCGGATCAGCCGCGTGCGCAGTTCGGTCAGATGCTCGATCAGCGGTGCGGACGTGTCGTCGATCTCGTCGGTTTTGCTCATGTCTTGTCAGTCTCAGTATTGAGCGCGGCCTCGGCTTCCTCGGCCTTGGCCAGTGCATCGGCGGCCTCGCGCGCCTTGCGGTCCGCTGCGGCGCGGGCGGTCGCGGCCTGTATCTTCTTGGCTTGCTCAGCACGCTCGGCCGCCAGCTTGCCGGTCTCGCTTTCTGCGTCGAACTTGGTCGGGTCAATGCCGGACGTGATATCCGACGCCATATCCTGTGCCGCTTTCTTGACCCCGTCCATCGCGGTGTTCATGGGGTTGGCCGCGGCCTTGATCCCTTTCGAGATCTCGCTGACGCCGGCCTCGTCCGCTGCATCGTTCATCGCACGGCTGAACTCGCGCGCCATGCCCCGGGCCTTGCCGACCCACTGCCCCACATTGCGGAACAGCACGGGTAGATCTTTCGGCCCCACCACGATCAGCGCCACGATGCCGATGACCAGAAGCTCGGTCCAGCCCAGATCAAACATGGCTGCTTACGCCTTGTCTTTGTCGGTCTCGGGAGTGACGTCCTTGGCGGCGGCGGCGGCGTCCTGTTCGATCTCTTCGGTGCCGTCCTTGACGCCCTTCTTGAAGGCTGTGATTCCTTTGCCCACTTCACCCATCAACGAACTGATTTTGCCACGGCCAAACAGCACCAGCACCACAACCGCGATCAGCAGAAGACCGGGAAGGCCAATATTGTTGAGCATAGTCTTTCTCCTCTTTCCCCGACGCGCAACGCACCGGATGTTCTGATTTCGTCTGGTGTTTTACGCCCGAGCCGCGCGGGCAGGAAGCACAGACCGCCCTGCCATCAGGTCTTTTGACAAAAATATCGGTGATTTCGCACTGGGCAAATCACTCCTGACAGGTTTATGTCAGTTGATAACTGATAGGTCCACCCAATCGACACCAAAGAAACAGGAGATTCCGATGAAACATGTCGCAGAAATCGTCACTTTTTCACTGGCCGAAGGGGTCAGCGCCGAAGCGTTCGTCAAACTCAGCCAAACCTCCGAAGCATTTGTCCGCTCCGTGGAAGGATTCAAACACCGTCAGCTCAGCCAGGGTGAGGACGGGCGCTGGACCGACTATGTAATCTGGCAGGATATGGAAACGGCCCGCAACGTGGCCAAGACGTTTCCCGAACAGGAATTCGTCCCTGCCCTGATGGCCGCCATTCGGCCTGACAGCGTTGAGATGCGGCATGAGGCAGTGCTTTGGAACATGAGCGCTTGACGACGCCAGGCGCCGCACGCCAAGGGTAGTTGCATGCGCCGTACCGATCGACTTTTCGATATCATCCAGATTCTGCGCGACGGAAAACTGCACCGCGCGCAGGACATCGCGGACCGGCTGGAAGTGTCGGTCCGTACCATCTATCGCGATATGGACACGCTGGCCGCGTCAGGCATTCCCGTCGAAGGAGAGCGCGGCGTCGGTTATATGGTGCGCGAACAGATCACCCTGCCGCCGCTCAACCTCACACCCGCCGAGCTGGAGGCGTTGAACCTTGGCATGGCGATCGTGGCCGAGGCCGCCGACGCCGACCTGAAAGCCGCGGCCGAGTCGCTGTCCGAAAAGATCGACGCCGTTCTACCCACTCAGACCATTGCTGAGGCGGACGCCTGGAAATTCGCGGTCTATCCTTTTGCCGACACCGCGCGGGGGTTTGCGCAGATGGCGCCGATCCGGGCCGCCATCAAGGCGCGGCAAAAGCTGCGCCTGTCCTACCGTCGCATCGACGGCACCCTGACCGACCGGGTGATCCGCCCCCTGCATATGGAGTATTGGGGCCGCGTCTGGACACTGACGGCCTGGTGCGAGTTGCGCCAGGCCTTCCGCGTCTTCCGCATCGATCTGATCGAGGCGGTCACCCCCTTGCCCGAACTGTTCCAGGACGAGCCCGGCAAACGACTGAGTGACTATCAGCCCTGAAAGCGCCAGCTACTGGAAGTAGGGATCGGGGTCGACCGAATCAAAGCCCTTGCGCACCTCGAAATGGACATAGGCATCGTCCCCCGCGCGAAGTGCCGCAATTTTCTGACCGCGCTTCACCCTGTCGCCCTTCTTGACGCTGATCCCTTCGACATTGGCATAGACGGTCAACAGATCGCCCTGATGCCTTATCACGATGATCGGAACCTGATCGGCGTCTGCGGTGATCGCGGCCACGGTGCCCGATTCGGCGGCGGTAACCGCTGTGCCGGGCGCGGCCGCAATGTCGATACCTTCGTTCTTGCCCTTCTTATAGGGGCGGATGATCTTACCGGTCACCGGCAAGGCCAGTGCCGAATTGCTGGCTGCACTCGGCGCCTGTGTCTGAACCACCGGTTCGGATGGCGTTTTGGGCGCGACAACTTCGTCCGGCAACGGTTGGGTCGCGCTGGGGGGTGTTGGTGTAGCCGAACCCTGGCCCGGCTGCGCCACGGCGGTTGCCGTGGTTTCCTCAGTCCGTTTCGGTGCAGATTGATCCTTGACCGGGATCAGCAGGTATTGCCCTTCACGCACCATGAAATCCGGGCCAAGCCCATTCCATTCCCCCAAAGCCTCGACCGGCACCTGATACAGCCGCGAGATTGTGTAGGCCGTCTCGCCGCGCTTGACCTTGTGGCGCACAGGTTCCGGCCCGGAGGCGATCGGAGCGGCGGGAACCGGATTGGCCGGAGCCAGCGTGGAAGTTTCGACCGTTTCGCTGCCCGGTGCCGCATCAATGGCGTTGCCGGCAATGGTTTCGATATCGACGCCGGTTCCCGGTGCGGCACCGACGGCACGCGGCAACACGATCACTTCGCCTTCTCGCAAAGCGTCGCCGGGCTGAAGCCCGTTGAAGCGGGCCAGTTCCGTCGCGGGCAGACCGACGCGCGCGGCGATGTCACCCACATTGTCGCCGCGTTGCGCCACGGCCACCTGATAGGTTGGATAAGTGATGACGCCGCGTGCGTCCGGCGCGGGCCGGTTGGCCGTACTTGCGGACTGGGCCGCAGGCGTGGTGCTGAAGCCACCAAGCTGGCCTCTCAGGTCATAATCCAGCGGCCCTTCGCATCCCGCAAGCACCGCCAGCGCCGCTACCGTCACCAAGCGGCGCCCCGAAATCAATCGAACTACTGAACTCATCTTGCCATCCTCAATGCCGTCCCCTGTTAGCCGGGGATTTGGCGTTCCGTATAAATTTCTTTGTTACGCCCCGTCCCTGCCCAGCCCTTCCAGCAGGGGCACGAAACGGACGGGCCGCAGCTCGTCATAGTCCAGGCCGGTCTCCGTTCGGGTAACCTTGAGCAGGGTCTGAACCGCATCCGACTGTCCCACCGGCACCACCATGATACCGCCGATCTTGAGCTGCGCCAAGAGCGGTCCGGGCGGGTCTTCCGCCGCTGCGGTTACGATGATGCGGTCGAAAGGCCCCTGCTCGGGCAGGCCAAAAGACCCATCCGACAAAATTGCGGTGATATTGGACAGGCGCAGATCACGAAACAATCTCTCCGCCTCAATCACAAGGCGCTTGTGCCGCTCTACGGTGTAGACGCGGCGCGCCAGCTTGGCAAGAATGGCCGCCTGATAGCCGGACCCGGTGCCGACTTCGAGAACCGTGTCGCGCGGTCGCACCTGCAGGGATTGCGTCATCAAGCCGACCACGGAAGGCTGGCTGATGGTCTGCCCGCACGTGATCGGCAGCGGCGTATCCTCGTAGGCGCGGTCAGAAAAAAGGCCTTTGACGAACAGACCGCGATCCACCGCCTCCATAGCGTTCAGGACTCGCGCATCCGTCACGCCCTTGGACCGCAACGCGAAAAGAAACTGCATCTTTGTTTCCGGATCGGGGCCGCTCATTCGATTGCCTTCAACGCCTCCAGCGCATCATACGCCGTCAGATCCGCCCGCATCGGCGTAATGGAAACATAGCCGTCCAGATTGACCGCCGCGTCAGTATCAGGTGTCGTGGGGTTATGCTGATACCCGCCCTTGATCCACAAAAACCGCCTGCCCGATGGGGAACTGTGGGGTTCGACGCTAAAATGGGTGCCTTTACGGAACCCCTGCTGCACCACGCGGTAACCCAGAACTTCAGCTGCGGGAACCGGGGGGAAATTCACGTTGAAGAACAATCGATAGTCCGATTGTTCTTCCGGCGAGACATCCAGAATTCGGCGAACGATATCGGCACCGAAACGTTCCGCCACCTCAAAGGTGTTTTCCAGCCCCAGGTTCCGGGGGCCGAAATACTGCGACAGCGCGATGGCGGGCAAGCCTTGAAGGGCAGCCTCCATTGCGCCCCCCAAGGTCCCTGAATACAAAACGTTTTCGGCCGAGTTGTTGCCTCTGTTCACACCCGAGAGGACCAGATCGGGCGGATTGTCCTTCATCACGTCATGCAGGCCCGCAAGAACACAGTCCGCCGGAGAACCCTCTGCCGCAAAACGGCGCTCGCCCATCTTGGCGATCATCATCGGGTGGGTGTAGCTGATGCAATGCCCAACGCCCGATTGCTCGAATGCCGGGGCCACGACCCACACCTCGCCTGACGGGCCTGCCAGATCCGCGGCAATCGCTTCGAGCACTTTCAGCCCCGGCGCGTTGATGCCGTCGTCATTTGTCAGAAGAATGCGCATTCCGCCATCTCATATCCGGTTTCGCCCTTGATAGACGCGGTGCATGGATGCGGCAAGCAATCGCAGGGCGCAATCTGCGGCATTCACGCACCACTCGAGCGGAAATTGAGGGGTTGATGCCGCAGTTTCAGGCAGTCGACCTCAGGCGGGGAAAACGAAACAGCGGTCGCGCCGGATCGTCAGCCACATCACGCGTCCGATCTGCGGAACAAACACGTTGGGCACGGTCGCCTTGAGGACCGTGCCGTCATAGTCCATCCGGAACTCGACAAGGCTTTCGTTGCCCAGAAACCGCGCGCGTTCCACTACGCCGCGCGCAGCCACCCCATCACTGGGGGTCGGGGCAGGCCCCCTGCCACCACGATCGAAATCGAGTTTGACGTGTTGCGGGCGAAACACGATCTCAACGTCGGTTCCGTCCGGAATACCGGGGGCAAGAAACTGACCAAAAGGTGTTTGCGCCAAAGCCCCATTAACTTGCGCCTTCAAAACATTGATATCGCTGAAAAAGGAAACCGCCGCCTTGTCGTGAGGACGGGTGTAGACGTTATAGGGCGCGCCCTGCTGCACGATCTTGCCGCCGCGCATCAATGCGATCTCGTCGGCCATGCGCATCGCCTCTTCGGGCTCGTGCGTGACCAGCAACACCGCCGCATCCTCATCCTTCAATATGGCAAGGGTCTCATCGCGAATGCCATCGCGCAACCGATTGTCCAGGCCCGAGAAGGGTTCGTCCATCAGCATGATCCGGGGCCTAGGCGCCAAAGCCCGCGCAAGTGCGACGCGCTGTTGCTCGCCCCCGGACAACTGGTGCGGAAAACCGTCGATGAACCGCAGCAGATCGACTTTCGCCAACAATTCCTCGACACGGGCGCGTTTTTTCTCTTTTGCCCCCTTCAAGCCAAAGGCCACGTTGTCGGCAACGCTCAGATGCGGGAACAACGCGAAATCCTGAAACATCAGACCGATCTCGCGCCGCTCGGGTGGCACCCGGAAGACAGTGTCGCAGATCAGCTTGCCATCGACGTAAATCTCGCCCGCATCCTGCATCTCGACGCCTGCGATCATGCGCAGCGTCGTCGACTTGCCGCAACCCGAAGGCCCCAAAAGACAGGTGACCTGCCCTGCATTGATACGCAGGGAAACATCATCCACCACCATGCGGCCACCGAAGGCGCGCCTGATGTTGCGGATTTCCAGACGTGGAGGAACTGCCTTGACCGTCACCGATGGACCCCGTTGCCTTTCCCGATCAATTCCATCGGGCTTGGGCGGGGATAACAACCCCGCCTCTCCGGCGCAAGGGATCAGCAGCACCCCGTCGAAGCCGGTTGCCCGCCGGTCACGAAGGGGCTTTCGCCACCGCAGCCCGCAAAAATGCCGTAATGGGTCGAGAAATCACCGATGAAGCTGAAATGTCGGGCAAAACGGGTGTCTTGCAACATCATCCACGTGTTGCCGCAGACCGGAAACACCTTGCCTGTTTCCATCAGATGGTGATCGTCCAGCACGAATTCATGCGGCGCGTTCGAGATCGTTCCCCTGTAGATGACGGCCTGACCGTAATCTTCACAGGCCGGCTCCAATTCCGGCAGTTTGAACAGGCGGTAGGTCGCGGAAATGAACTTGAGCGGATTAACCCGTGCTTCGAGCGCTGGATTTTCTATGGTCAGAGGACGGTGGGTGACGCGGCGCGGATCTCCAAAGCCGGCAGCCCGCGCCAATGACAAAAAATCGTTCCAATAGAGCGCACCCGACAGGCATTCTCCATATAGCACTTCATCCTGAGCCATCGCCTTGGGCACGCGGCGATCGGCGTAGATGTCCGAGAAATACATCTCCCCGCCATCCTTGAGCAGGCGGTGCGCCCCGCGCAGAACCGCCGCTTTGTCGGTCGCCAGATTGATCACGCAATTCGACACGATGATATCGAAAGACCCCGGTTCGAGGTCGAGTTCGTCAAGACGTTCAATATAGCCGTGATGAAATTCGACATTGCTGGTGGAAAAACCAAAGGCCCGGGCGTGATAATCCTGATGCGCCCGCGCGACGTCCAGTTGAGCGAGGGTCATATCAACGCCGACGACACGCCCCGATTCTCCGACCATAGCGGAAAGCGCATAGACATCCCGCCCGGCCCCGCATCCAAGATCGAGGATTCGCATGCCTTCGAGGTCCAGAGGGGTGATCAGACCGCATCCATAGTAGCGGGTCAGCACTTCGTCATGGATCTTTGACAGAATGGACCTGAGGTGCCCGGGCATCTCATCCGGCGTGCAGCAGGCATTGGTCTGAAGATCATCACTGCCTTTCAGTATGTCGCCGTAATAGTTCTGAACCGCCTCATGCTTCATCACCGTCTCCCATTGGTTGTTTCCGCGCTCAGCTAGTCCAGCGATCCGCCGGGTTCAATGCGCCCGGGGCCGCGTTGACGCAACCGTGAGGCCGGATTGCGTGTCCTATGCAAGGAGTTCGAACTCAAAACGCGAGCATATCCTGCCGTTGATCTGAACCTCCACCACATGCGGTCCGGGCACCAGTTCGAATGTCGTTGCGTTGCCCTTGAGCTTGTGTCGTTTCGTCAGCCGCAGTGGCTCTGTTCCGATTTCAGCCTGTTTCAACTTGTGAACCTTTGGCGAGCGCTTCCCGGAGGGTCTGAGGAAATGGATGATGTAGTCAACCAGCACCGGCTGGTTTTCGGGGCCTTCAATAAGCACCGTGAAATCGAAGCTGTTCCCGATTTTTGCCGAGGCGGGAGCCTCGATCAAGACGTCGAGCGGAACTTCGGGATCAAAGCCCAATTGTTTCATGGCACCGGGATGGCCGGCCTTGACCAAACCGCGCAGAGCATGTGCGGTCATCCAGCGCAGTTCTTCGGGCTGTTGCCGGCCCTCATCGCGCCATCTTTCCAACCGATCGATCACAAGATCCGGATCGGTGCGGGTGATGTCGTTGAGATGGTTGGCAACCGAACGAGTGACATAACGCGCGCGATCGCTGTGCAGCCGGTCTAGCAATGGCAGCGGGGCCTGCGGGTTCAATGCGATCCCCTCGCCCCAGGGCAGACGGGGCCGCGTGCCCTCGCTGACAAGGCGGCGCACGTGGTAGCTGGAGTGATCGCACCAGCCCGACATCTTTTCCAGAACCTGCTCCGGCCAGCGGTTGAGAAAAGGACGGATGGCCCATTCCATGGAAAACCTTTGGGTCACTTCCTCAAGCATGTCGAGCGCCTGTTCGGGTTGGTTCAGACCGATCGAAGCCACCCATTCCCCCAGTGGCGCAATAATGAAATCGCCAAAATCGTCATCCGCCCGTGCCGGATCGAGCGGCGGCGGCAATGCGCGCCGAATCACAGAGGACACCGCAGGCAAATCCCCCGGAACCGCTTGCTGCAAGCATTCCGCAATCCACTTCATGCGGTCTTTGAGTTCCAGATCGGGCAACCGTTCCATGACCTGCGCCTCGAACGTTTTGGCGTCAAATTCTGGCGTTGCTTCAGCAAAAAGACCCGCCAGATAGCGGGTCTTTTCGAGGTTGAACAACTGATCCTTGAGTGAATACCCCTGTGCCATCGTCACATCGTCAGGTTAGTAGCGCCGCCGTCCAGCAAAACACTCTGCCCCACAATGAACCCCGCATGTTGTGAGCACAAAAATGCACAGGCGGCGCCGAATTCGGCCCGTGTGCCATAACGGCGGGCGGGGATGGTCGCGGCGCGTTCTGCACGCGCCTCGTCGATGGAGATGCCTTTCTGACCGGCGACACCGCCGTCCAGAGAATCAGCCCTGTCCGTCGCGTGGATACCCGGCAACAGGTTGTTGATCGTAACCCCATGTGGCGCGACCTGCCGCGAGGTTCCCGCCACATAGCCGGTCAACCCGGTTCGCGCCGCGTTCGAAAGACCCAGTGCCGGAATCGGTGCGCGCACCGATTGCGAGGTGATGTTGACCACCCTGCCCCAGCTTTTCTCCATCATCCCCGGAAGCAATGCCTTCATGAAGGCGATCGGCGTCAGCATGTTGGCATCAAGCGCCTTGATGAAATCCTCGCGATCCCAGTCCGACCAGAGGCCGGGCGGCGGGCCACCTGCATTGTTGACCAGAATATCCACACCCTGCGCGGCTTCGATGACCAATGCCTGACCTTCGGAAGTGGTTACATCGCAAGCGACGGTCTGCACCTGAACACCATGTTCGGCACGGACCTGTGCGGCGGACGCCTCCAGCGCCTCAGCGCCGCGCGCATTCATCACCAGATCGACTCCCGCCGCCGCCAGCGCCTCGGCACAGCCAAGGCCCAATCCTTTGCTGCTGGCGCAGACCAGCGCCCGTTTTCCGCGAATTCCCAGATCCATTCTGTCTCTCCCTGTCTGCCGCTATGCACTTCTCTAGCATCGGCCCGCCAGGGAAAGCCAGATATGCGGCGATCAGTAAAAGAACTCTTCCCGAACGATTTTACCGTCAGCGACGTGATAGATCCCCACTTCGCGCATATCAAAGCTGTCACCGGTTTCCTTCACCTTGCCCTGCACTTCAAAGATCACGGCAAAGCGGTCATCACCATGCAGGAACGGATCGCTGACCGACGCGCCCGCCACTTCATGCGCGCCTTCCCACCATTCGTGCTTGCCGCGAATGCCTTCAACCCCGTGTGTCTCACGCCCCATGCCTTCCATTTCTTGGGCTTCGACCGAAACAGCGTCCGGCGCGTAAAGTTTGGTCAGGTTTTCCTTGGCCCGGTCTTCGCGACATCCCGCCACCAGTTCATCGGCAATCTCTTTCAATGTCATCGGTCACTCCCTTTGAAATGTTCACTTTATGTTCTATCACATTTCTGGTCGGTCGGAAAGAGTATCTAACGGACCAATTGCATTTTGTATCTGAAACACGCGACAACTAACCTGATAGGCACCCGACGAATGGGAGGGGAACGTGAACTGGAACGCTGTTGTCATAGTTGTGTATACCTTGCTTGCCACATCCGTTCTGGCGCATGAAGGGGTCAAAAACCCTGCAGTGATGGCCCGAATGATGGCCATGAGTGAAATCGGTGCCAACACGAAAATTCTGGGCGAAATGGCCAAGGGCCAGACAGAATTCGATGCCGAAAGCGCGCAAAAAGCGGCCGCTGCAATTTCGCAAGACGCGGCACATATCCAGATTTTGTTCGAAGCGCCCGAAACCGATCCCAAATCCGAAGCACTGCCTCGGATTTGGGACGAGTACGACAATTTCAGCCAACAAGCCGATGCGTTGCAGATTGAGGCCGAGAAGGCGGCACAATCCATTTCGGAACCTGCAGATCTTGTGGCGGCTGTGCGCGCGCTGGGCGAGACCTGCAAGTCATGCCACAGCGTTTATCGGAAATAGCACTTCCCTCACTTTGTGATCTGACGGCTGTTTTTCTTGCGCCTTCTTGCCCTCTGACCTATATGCGCGCACATGTTGGATACCGCCTCAAACCATCCCGTATTGCCGCCCGAGATTGCCCGGCGCAGAACATTCGCCATCATCTCGCACCCGGATGCAGGTAAGACGACGCTGACCGAAAAGTTCCTTCTGTATGGAGGCGCCATTCAAATGGCCGGTCAGGTGCGCGCAAAGGGCGAGGCTCGGCGCACACGGTCGGACTTCATGCAGATGGAGAAGGATCGCGGGATCTCGGTCTCCGCCTCCGCCATGTCGTTCGACTATGGGAACTTCCGGTTCAATCTGGTGGACACGCCCGGTCACTCGGACTTCTCCGAGGATACCTATCGCACGCTGACTGCCGTGGATGCCGCCGTGATGGTTATCGACGGTGCGAAAGGTGTGGAAAGCCAGACGCAGAAACTGTTCGAGGTCTGCCGTCTGCGCGATCTGCCGATCCTGACGTTCTGCAACAAGATGGACCGCGAAAGCCGCGATACGTTCGAGATCATCGACGAAATTCAGGAAATGCTGGCCATCGACGTGGCGCCCGCCGCATGGCCCATTGGCGTAGGTCGCGATTTCATCGGCTGCTATGACATGCTGCGCGACCGGCTTGAACTGATGGATCGCGCCGACCGTAACAAGGTGGCTGAGAGTATTCAGATCAACGGCTTGGACGATCCGAAACTGGCGGAACACGTGCCCGAGCATTTACTGGAGAAGCTTCTGGAAGAAGTCGAGATGGCGCGTGAACTGCTGCCCGCGTTGGACCCGCAAGCGGTGTTGGAAGGCCACATGACCCCGATCTGGTTCGGCTCGGCCATCAACTCGTTTGGGGTTAAGGAGCTGATGGAAGGCATTGGCTCCTATGGCCCGCAGCCGCAGGTACAATCGGCAGAACCGCGTCAGATTTCGCCCGACGAAAAGAAAGTCGCTGGCTTTGTGTTCAAGGTGCAGGCCAACATGGACCCCAAGCACCGCGACCGGGTGGCTTTTGTCCGCATGGCGAGCGGTCACTTCAAGCGCGGTATGAAGCTGACCCACGTGCGGTCGAAAAAGCCGATGGCGATTTCGAATCCGGTACTTTTCCTCGCCTCCGACCGCGAACTGGCCGAAGAGGCCTGGGCCGGTGACATCATCGGCATCCCCAACCACGGTCAGTTGCGCATCGGCGATACCCTGACCGAAGGTGAAGCGATCCGGGTCACCGGCATCCCCTCCTTCGCGCCAGAATTGCTGCAGGGCGTCCGTGCGGGTGATCCGATGAAGGCCAAGCATCTGGAAAAGGCGCTGATGCAATTTGCCGAGGAAGGCGCGGCCAAGGTGTTTAAACCGTCCATCGGCTCGGGCTTCATCGTAGGCGTCGTCGGCGCGCTGCAATTCGAAGTGCTGGCCAGCCGGATCGAAATGGAATACGGCCTTCCCGTTCGATTCGAAGCGTCGCAATTCACTTCGGCCCGCTGGGTTTCGGGTGAAAAGACCGAGGTCGACAAGCTGGTGGCGGCCAACAAACAGCATATTGCCCATGACCATGACGGCGACATCGTCTATCTTACCCGTTTGCAATGGGACATTGACCGGGTTGTTCGCGACTATCCGGCGGTGAACCTGACCGCGACGAAAGAGATGATGACCTGAGCGCACACCTGTTCTAACCTGCAATTATTGAACAAAAACCATGTGGGTTGCCGGAGATCGGATGCCTAAGGACAATACTACATGGGGTGTCGTCTCCACTGTCAGGGCCCCGGCAAGAGACATATTGCGTTTTGCGGCGTATCACCTGGACTTGGGTGCGCACCGGCTTTTTATCTATCTCGACGAAAAGAACCCGCAGGCTTACGCGCCGCTAAAGGCACATTCCAAGATAAGGGTCACAACATGTGACCGTGCAACGTGGAAACGGCGCAACGGATGGCGTCCCGTCAAACATCAGAGACGCCAGACAGTCAACGCGACCCACGCCTACAACCGTGCCGATGTGGACTGGCTGGCGCATATCGATGTCGATGAGTTCTTCTGGCCACATGAACCGATGGCCGATCTTCTGGAAGTGGTCCCTGCACCCATTCCCGCAGTGCGAATACGCCCAATGGAGGCGCTTTCCTGCGGAGAGGATCTATATAAGACGTTCATACCAGCAAGTTCCGAGCGGACCAGAACTGTTTGTGAACTTTATCCGCTGCATGGGGCTTTTGTCCGGGGCGGCTTCATGAGTCACGTCGCGGGAAAGCTATTCGTGCGCACAGGATTGCCGGATATCGAGTACAGAATTCACAACTATTTGCAGAATGGCCGCATGAAACCCTGCCACGAAGAACTGGAGCAGGTCGATCTGTGTCATCGGCATGGCCAGAACTGGCAGGATTGGCATGCACACTACCGTTACAGACTGGAAAAAGGGTCATACAGAGCAGAGTTAGCACCAAATGTGCCCCGCAATCGCGGTGGTCTAAGCATGCACGAATTGCTGAGCAACATTGAGGAGAACCAGGGCGAGGCCGGGCTTCGCGCTTTCTTTGACGAGTTGAGTGCGGCTGACGCGCGGGTCAGAGCACAGCTTGCATCCCGGGGAATGATTAAACACCGACCTCTGGATCTGGACGAAAAAGTTTCGAAACACTTCCCCGGAGCTGTCTGAATTGTTGCGTGGATTTGCCGACTGGCCGTGCTTGAACTCTGGTTAAGACGTCTTCATTTGACCCTGCCCAACGATTTTGTTATGTCCCCGCACAAGCCGAAACGCGCATGGGGCGCATGGCCATCCGGGCCCGGCACTTTATCAGACGCGCGGGCCAGGTCAGTGTCCGCATGAACCGGACATATATGACAAAATTCAACGAACTGAACCTGAACCCGAAGGTCCTCAAAGCTGTTGAGGAAGCCGGATACGAAACCCCTACCCCAATCCAGGAAGGTGCTATCCCGCCCGCGCTCGAAGGGCGCGACGTGTTGGGGATCGCCCAGACTGGCACCGGCAAAACCGCCAGCTTCACCCTGCCGATGATTACCCTGCTGGCCCGTGGTCGTGCACGCGCGCGTATGCCGCGTTCGCTGGTGCTGTGCCCGACGCGGGAGTTGGCCGCGCAGGTGGCCGAAAACTTCGACACCTATGCCAAGCATGTGAAGCTGACCAAGGCGCTGCTGATCGGCGGCGTCAGCTTCAAGGAACAGGACGCGCTGATCGACCGGGGCGTCGACGTGCTGATCGCCACGCCGGGGCGCCTGCTAGATCATTTCGAGCGCGGCAAGCTGTTGTTGACCGGCGTGCAGGTCATGGTGGTGGACGAAGCCGACCGGATGCTCGACATGGGTTTCATCCCGGATATCGAGCGCATCTTCTCGCTAACGCCGTTTACGCGGCAAACCCTGTTCTTCTCGGCCACTATGGCACCCGAGATCGAGCGGATCACCGACACGTTCCTGTCTGCCCCGGCCCGGGTCGAGGTGGCGCGACAGGCCACGGCATCTGAAACCATCGAACAGGGCGTGGTCATGTTCAAGGGTAGCCGTCGCGATCGCGAAGCCAGCGAAAAGCGCAAGGTGTTGCGCAAGCTGATCGATGCCGAAGGTGACAAATGCACCAACGCGATCATCTTCTGCAACCGCAAGACGGATGTCGACATCTGCGCAAAATCGCTCAAGAAACACGGCTATAACGCGGCGGCGATCCATGGCGATCTGGATCAGTCCCAGCGGACGAAAACGCTGGATGGATTCCGTGATGGTTCCTTGCGGCTGCTGGTCGCCTCGGACGTTGCGGCACGCGGTCTGGATATCCCCTCGGTCAGCCATGTGTTTAACTTTGACGTCCCTGGCCATGCCGAGGATTACGTGCACCGCATCGGCCGCACCGGCCGCGCCGGGCGCGAGGGCAAGGCTGTCACCATTTGCGGACCACGGGACACAAAGGCTCTGGATGCGGTCGAAAAGCTGATCCAGAAGGAAATTCCGCGCCTGGATAGCCCGATCAAGACGGAAACCAAGCCTGAGCCCGCAAAAACCGAACCGAAACGGTCGAAGAGCGAAAAAACCGCCGACGTCAGGAAAAGCAAAGAGCCCAGGGGGCGCAGTCGGGACCGTGGCGAAGGTGGCGATAAGGCCGTTGTGGGAATGGGCGATCACCTGCCCAGTTTCATCGCACTCAGCTTCGAGGAACGCCGCGCCGGATGATACCAGGTGGAACAAGGCATTTTCAAACGCCTTGAAGTGGTTTGAAACCGCTTAAGCCGCTTGCAAGCGGCTTTTTCACTCAACCCATCGATTGATGGCTAGATGACAAGCACGAGCATCAGGATCGAGAGGCCAAGCAAAACGATGCCCGCGATTTCTCGCCGTGCGATGGTTTCTCGAAAGAAAAAGGCTGAGGCCAGGAGGCTGAGAACAAGTTCCACCTGCCCCAGCGCCTTTACATAGGCCGCGTTCTGAAGCGTGAAGGCCAGAAACCAGCAGAACGATCCACCCAGGCTGGTCAGCCCTACGAAAACCGCGGTCCGGCGGGTCTGCCAGACGGCAAGCAGATCTTCTCTGTTGCGCCAGAACAGCCAGGCACCCATCGACACCATCTGAAACGACGTGACGGATGCCAGCGTCACCAGCGCCCGAAACCACGGATCGAGATCTCCCAGCTGCAGCGAGGCACCGCGATAGCTGACGGCAGAAAAGGCAAACAGGACACCTGAACCCAGCCCGAGCTGCGAAGGCCGATTGGTCAGATGCCGCCACCATGCCCCATCCCCGCCCGGTGTTTTGGACAGCAGGAAAACGGCCACCAGCCCCAGGGCAATTGCACCCAGCGCCCCGAACGAAACGCCTTCTCCCAAAATGATGAAGCCGACAATTGCTGTCTGGATCACCTCGGTCTTCTTGAAGGTGATCCCGACCGCGAAATTGCGCTGCTTGAACAAGGCCACCACACAGATTGTCGCCAGAATTTGCGCAGTTCCGCCGATGGCCACGAACATCCAAAAACGCGCCGTCAGCGGTGGCAATTCTGCCGGCGTATTGAACAGCACCAGTACAAGCGCCAGCACTGCCAACGGCGCGGAATAGGCGAAGCGGGCAAAGGTTGCCCCCGCCACTGACAGTTTGATTGTACTCAGCGACTTTTGCAGCATGAACCGCACTGTCTGGAACAGTGCGGCAGCAATGGTGACGGGGATCCACAAGCTCATGGAACCCCTTGTGAATAGAAATCAGTGTTTTGGCCAGAGGGGATGCGGCACCGGGTCTTTCGCATGCCAGAAATACCGCCGAAAGATTTCTGCATAGGACCGATAGACATAGTTGTCATTGCAAGCGAGGTATCGCTCTTTCCCCTCCCGGTACAGTGCGGGCAGCTGATACCAGGCGGCGTTCGGGTTCATGTGATGGACGACATGCAGGTTGTTGTTCAGGAACAGAAACGCCAGCGGACCGCGATCTTCGATGATAACTGTGCGGCCGCGAACGATTTCGTGGGCCCGATGTTCCAGGAATGTCCGGATCTTGAGCAATCCAAGCCCGATATATGCAGAAATCAGAAAGGCCCAGACCGGCATCGGTGACAGCGAAACGATCCACAGCACAACTCCCGCGCCCGGCAGGTGCAGCGCCCAGGCCAACCAGATCGTACGATCCCCCTGCATCGCGCCACGCCATTCATCGGCGAAGAACTTTACCTGTCCGATGGCCGGCCCCAGAACCATTCTGCCGAGAAGTGTGTTGTTTACCGAATAGAGGCCTCTCTTCCACACGGACAGATTATTCCAGACCTCAGGATCCAGAAAATTGGATTCAGGATCGTCATAAGGGTCAGTCAGGTTCGAATCGCGGTGGTGTGCCAGATGCAGATCGCGGAAACGGTTGTAGGGGATGCACAGGGTCAGCGGCAAAGCCATCAACGCCTCGTTCAGCCATTTGATACGGAACGGATGGCCGTGCAGCGCCTCATGAGTCAGCGAGGAATGCAGCGCCGCCACCAATCCCATGACCGGTATGGCAAGCCAAAGGCTTATTCCGGCCAGTATAAAAACAGTCGCCAGCCAGGCCGCATAGCAGGCGACGATCAATAAAAAAGTTCCCCATTCAGGCGTGCCACGACGGGTGCGGGAGTCAGACATTGCGCCCCCACCGAATATTTGCCCATACACGCTCGTAAAAGATGTACATGGTCAGGCCGATCGCGGTGTTCACCACCGCCAAGGTGCCGCCAATCGCAGCAGAGCCTGTGGCCAACAGCCCGACAAACGTCATGGTTGCCAGCCCCATAATGTTCCAGATCACGGCCTTTACGACCGATCTCTTTCGAGTTTCCATTCTGTACCCCATTTTTTGTATTCACAGAATTGTTACGCACAAGCCGGCGCGTTGAAAATTCGGAATATGATTAACAAAATTAATCGGACGTGATAATTATCATCATATGTATGAAAAAATGGACAAACGTGTACGCGCCGCGCAGTTTCGTCTGCGCCTTGCCCGTGCGATGGAAGAAACTCAGATCACGCAAAGCGGATTGGCCCGCCGGATCGGGGTGGACCGTTCCACGGTCTCTCAACTGTTGACGGATGATGGCGCGCGCCTTCCGAATGCGCATGTGATTGGCAGTTGCGCCGAGACCTTGGGGGTTTCTGCCGACTGGTTGCTCAGCCTGTCGGACAGGCCCGAAAGTGCCGCTGAGTTGCTTGCAAGCTCGCTTACGATGACCGAAGCGCCGCGCGCCCTGGTGGACGAACGGATTTTCGAATGGCACCAGCAGGCGGCGGGTTACAAGATTCGGTATGTTCCGGCCACGTTGCCGGATATGCTGAAAACCCGCGCTGTTTTGGAATGGGAATATGCCCCGCATCTCGGGCGGACGGCGGATCAGGCAATCGGGGCCTCTGCCGACCGGCTCAGCTGGATGCGCAGCGCGCAATCCGACTATGAGATTGCGATGCCGCTTTTTGAACTCGACAGTTTTGCCCGTGCGACCGGGTATTACAGCGGCTTACCTGCGGAGGTCAGGCTGGAACAGATCGATCATCTGCTGGAATTGTGCGAGCAGCTCTATCCACGCCTGCGCATCTATCTGTTTGACGCCAAACGTCTTTATTCAGCACCGGTTACGATATTTGGCCCGCTTCTGTGTGTCTTTTACGCGGGCAGTCATTATATGGCGTTTCGTGATCGTGACCGGATCGAGATTTTCACACGGCATTTCGATACTCTGGTGCGCGAGGCTGACCTGACGGCCCGAAACCTGCCGGGGCATTTGATGGAGTTGCGACAAGCGGTCCCGGCCTCGCAATAAGGTTCCTGATCTTCAGACTGGTGCAATATGCGCCGGTCTTGCCTATAATCGTCAGGCGCGAACCAGATGGAAATCCCAACCGGTTGAAGGAAACAGCGGAGGATTCGACGAATGGACGCAATACAGACCGCCGAATATGCCCGGGCGCTCTATTCGGTGCATGGCGACAAGGCCGAGGCCGAAGCAGCGCAAAAGATGCGCGCCTGCGAGGAAGCGGGAAAAACAGATGAAGCCAAAGATTGGGAGGCCGTGCGCCAGGCCATCCGGCAGATCCGGGGACCCAATCAGAGCTAAAACTTTGAAATCGTGAACAAGGACCGTCCCGCAATGCGGGCCGGTCGGTCGCATTGCTCTACAGCTTGGGATCGGGGTTAACGGTCTGACCATCGACCGCAATCACCTGCCCTGACACCAGTCGGGCCGCGTCCGAGGCCAAAAAGACGGCCATGTTGGCGATATCACGGCCTTCGACGAACCGCCCCATCGAAGTGCCCGAGGCATAACCTTGGTAAACCTGATCGCGGGTCATCCCTTTGGCCGCAGCCTCGCGCTCCAGAACGCCTTCCATCCGCGGTCCCTCGACGGCTCCTGGACAGATCACGTTACACCTGACACCATGCGGCCCAAGCTCCATTGCAAGGGTCATGCCCAACCCGACCATTCCCCATTTTGCCGCCGCATAGGGCGCACGGTTGGGATAGCCATATTGCCCGGCGGTGGAGGACGTGATCAGCACCGCGCCGTTGCCTTGCCTTTTCAATATCGGAGCTGCGAATTTCGCACAAAGAAACGCACCTTCCAAATTGACCGCCATACAAGCGCGCCAATCCTCCAGCCGCACGTCCTCGATCAACGCGGTCGGCCCGGCAACACCCGCATTGGCGCAGAGCACGTCCAGCCCGCCCCATTCGGCCTCGATGGTCGCGAACAGGGCGGCCACATCCACCTCGTCCGCGACATCCGCGCGCGTGCGCTGCCACCGCCCGGGGCAATCGGCCAGCGCCGCCTCATCCACGTCCGCCACCCAGACCTGCGCGCCGGATGCGTCAAACGCTTCGGCCATGGCACGTCCGACGCCCGAGGCGCCAGCGGTGATCAGAACTTTCTGCGTCACGCCGGTTTGCGGATCGCGTTGCCCGCCCCCTCAGGATATGGCAGACCGGCTTGCGCTTGCGTGATCCGCGCCAGGGCCGCCTCGATTTCAGCCGACGGCGCACATGGACGTCGGGTTTCGAGGCTAACATGCAGCAGGAAGCTTTCACCGGTGGCCAGTAGCGTGTCGCCCTCGTACATGCTGTGAAACAGGTGCAGCTTCTTGCCCTGCCCCAGCAGCAACTGCGTCCGCACCTCGATCTTCGCGCCCGCATGGGTTTCGTCGAGATGACGGATGTGGGTTTCGGCGGTGAAATAGCTTCCTCCGCTGGCGATGTAATCCGCGTCGCAGCCAATGATCTCCATGAACCGGTCGGTGGAGTTGGCAAAGGCGTCGAGATACCGCGACTCGGTCATGTGGCCGTTATAATCGGTCCAGTCCAGTGGCACCGCGCGGGACAGGGTCAGGATCGGCCGGCTTAGATCCGCCTGATCCAGCGTCGGCAGCGCACCAGGCTTCAACATCGCATCATGCTGGTTCAGCACGGCCCCGGCCCCGTAATTCTGCGCCTTGAGCGCGCGCATCATGCCGACAAGGTTGTTGTCGCGGATGCGCTCCAGTTCGCGGATCGAATGCATGCCCGACTGGGCGTCAGACTGATCGGCAATCAAATCCACCAGTTCGTCGGTGAACTCAGGCACATCCATCAATTTGGTCCAGGGCCATTTCAACGCCGGGCCGAACTGCGCCATGAAATGCCGCATCCCTGCCTCGCCGCCCGCTACGCGATAGGTCTCGAACAGGCCCATCTGCGCCCAGCGGATGCCGAACCCCATGCGGATCGCCTCGTCGATTTCCTCGGTGGTAGCGATGCCGTCCTTGACCAGCCAAAGCGCCTCGCGCCAGACGGCTTCGAGGAACCGGTCGGCGATATGAGCATCGATTTCCTTTTTGACGTGCAGCGGGAAAAAGCCAACTGAGGTCAAAAGTTCCTTGGCCCGCTCGACCGTTTCGGGTGCGTTCTTTTCGGTTGGCACCAATTCGATCAAAGGCAACAGATAGACCGGGTTGAACGGATGCGTCACCACGATCTGCTCAGGCCGAAATGCGCCCTCTTGCAACTCGGACGGCTTGAAGCCACTGGTCGAGGACCCGATGATCGCGGTTGGATCACACGCTTCCTGCAGACCCTTGTAGACCTTAAGTTTCAGGTCCAGCCGTTCCGGCACGCTTTCCTGAATCCATGTGGCCCCTTGCACCGCTTCGGCCAAGTCATCATGGAAGGTCAACGCACCTTCGGCGGGTAGCGGCACGTCGCTCAGCCCTGGCAGAGACCGCCGCGCGTTGTCCAGAACTTCACCAATCTTGCGTTCGGCCTCGGGGTCCGGGTCGAACACCCGCACGTCCCAGCCATTGAGCAGAAACCGCGCGGCCCAGCCGCCGCCGATCACACCGCCACCGATGATTGCTGCTGTTTTCATTGCACTTCCTCAACAAAATTGAGCCCGGTTCGCAAAGCGGACCAGGCCGTGCCCGAACCTCTTCCGGGGGGCTTCGCACCCACCCAGGGTCAGTCGCGGCCCTATGTTTCGCTTACTTCGCCACCGGTGTCCGCTTGGTCAACCCCAACTTCTCTCGCACCTCCTGCGGTCCGATCACTCGCGCACCCATGTTCTCGATGATCGAGCCTGCGCGTTCCACCAACTGCCAGTTTTCGGCCAGCACACCCTTGTCGAGCCACAGATTATCCTCGAGCCCGACACGCACATTGCCGCCTGCCAGTACCGCTGCCGCAGCAAAGGCCATCTGATTGCGCCCCAGCGAGAACGCGCTGAAGGTCCAGTCGTCCGGTACATTGTTCACCATCGCCATGAAGGTGTTCAGATCATCCGGCGCGCCCCACGGCACGCCCATGCAGAGCTGCACCAGAGCGTTGGGTTCCAGAATTCCCTCTTTCACCAACTGTTTCGCAAACCACAGATGGCCGGTGTCAAACGCCTCGATCTCGGGCTTCACCCCCAGATCGGTCATCATCTGCCCCATCGCCCGCAGTGCGCCTGGGGTGTTGGTCATGACATAATCGGCCTCGGCAAAGTTCATGGTGCCGCAATCCAGCGTGCAGATCTCGGGCAGGCATTCGGCCACATGCGCCACGCGTTCCGACGCTCCGATCAGGTCAGTGCCCGCCTCGTTCACTGGGAACGGGCTTTCAACACCGCCAAAGACGATGTCGCCACCCATGCCAGCCGTAAGGTTCAGAACCACATCCACCTCGGAGTCGCGAATGCGATCCGTCACTTCGCGATACAGGTCCAGCCGACGGCTGGGCGCGCCGGTTTCGGGGTCGCGCACATGGCAATGAACCACTGCCGCCCCTGCCTTGGCAGCGGCTATCGCGCTATCCGCAATCTGCTGCGGCGAGCGCGGCACATGAGGGCTGCGATCCTGGGTTCCGCCCGAGCCGGTAACGGCACAGGTGATGAAGACTTCGCGGTTCATTTCCAGAGGCATGGTGTTTTCCCCAAGTTATACCCGGTTTCGCCATGGGTTTTCCCGAGGCTTGTCCCCGGATTCCGATTTGCTTTCGGACGCGACTCTGGCGCAGCTTTGGGTAAACAACTTGCCAAGATGCGAATCGAACTTGATGAAATCCGCGAAAAACATCCTTCAACCCGAACATCGCGCCCTGAAAACGGCGGTACTGGTGCTCGATGAATGCAACACGCTCAGTTTTGCCGCCACGATCGATCCGATGCGCGCGGCCAACCGGCTGGCAGACCGGCCCGCATTCGACTGGGACTACGTCACCGCAACGACGGAACCGGCGGTGCTGACCAGCGCGCTGAACGTTCCGGGCATCCCATTGGCGCGGCTGCAATCCTGCGACCTGATGATCGTCGTAGCGGGGTTCCAACTTGCCCGCCACGCAACCCCCAGCCTGCTGGCCGGTCTGCGCCGCATTGCCTCGACGGGCGCCGCGATGGCAGGCATCGATGGCGGGCCTTGGCTTCTGGCCGAAGCCGGATTGCTGAACGGCCATGCCGCGACCACGCATTGGGAAGACCTGGACAATTTCGCCGGTCGTTTTCCCGAAGTCACCGTGCTGCGGGACCGGTTCACAGTGTCAGGAAACCGGCTGACTTCGGGCGGTGCCATTCCAGCGATCGAAATGATGCTGCATATCATTGCCGCGCGTCACGGCGCAGGCTTTGCCGCGCGTGTTTCCGGCCTGTTCCTCTATGATGGCGCGCCCGCGCCCAGCAAGCCGCAAAGCCGCACCGGAGCGCCGCACCGCCACAACGCCCTGACCGCCAAGGCAAATGCCCTGATGGAATCGTCGCTGGACGAACCTCTGCCGTTGTTCGAGATCGCCGACACGCTGGGCACCAGCCCGCGCACATTGCAACAGCAATTCCGCCTGCGTCTGAACACCACGCCGCAGGATCACTATCTGCAACTGCGCCTGGCGGAGGCCCGCCGTCTGGTCACCGATACTGATATGCCGCTGATGGATGTGGCACTGGCCACCGGCTTTACTTCACAATCCAGTTTCGCGCGCGCTTTCCGAACCGCGCATGGTTTGTCGGCGCGCGACCTCAGACAGGAAAACGCCCAGCCGACGCACCACTGACGGGCAGTTGCCTTGCCTTGTTAAAACTACTCCGGGGGAGTCACATTTGGAGTGACAGGGGCAGCGCCCCCTCCCCTCAATAGGGCATCGGGTACGCGTGGTGGGCCGCAGAGATTTCGGCCAGCACGTCATCTGACAGGCGCACGTCCATACCGCTCAGGATATGCTCCAACTGCGGCAGGGCCGTCGCTCCGAAAATTGCCGACATCATGAAGGGCCGCGTGCCACACCAGGCCAGCGCCATGTGAACCGGGTCCAGCCCATGCCGTTCCGCAATGTCCAGATAGGCCCCGACCGCTTCGAATGTTCGTGGCCCCTTGCGCCCGCCCATTTGGGGCACCAGCGACATGCGCGAGCCGGCGGGTACTGCGCCGCGCTGATATTTACCGGTCAGGAAACCGGCCCCGAGCGGTGAAAACGCCATCAGACCCACGTCTTCGTTCACGCTCAGTTCCGACATGTCCGTATCGTACAACCGGCAGAGCAGAGAGTATTCGTTTTGTACAGATGCCACGCGGGGCCATCCCCGTTCTTCGGCGGCCCTGAGCCATTGCGCGGTGCCCCAGGCGCTTTCGTTCGACAAGCCAAAGGCGCGGATGTTGCCCTTGTCCACCTGCCGCTGCAGCGCCTCCAGACATTCTTCGATATTCGCAACCGTCGAGGTGCGGTCCTGTTTCGAAGGGTCGTAGTGCCAGTTCTGCCGGAACATGTAGCTGCCCCGATTCGGCCAGTGAAACTGATAAAGATCGATATAGTCCGTCCTGAGCCGCCGCAGGGAACCCTCGACCGCCTCGGGAATGGTCTGGCCCGAAACGGGCGCCCCACCGCGAACATGCATGAAGCCTGCGCCCGAATGTTTGGTCGCCAGAACATAGTCGCCACGGCGGCCGGGATGGGCGGCGTTCCAGTTCCCGATGATGGCCTCGCTGCCGCCGACGGTCTCTTGGGTGACCGGATTGACCGGGTACATCTCGGCCGTATCGACAAAATTCACGCCAGCCGCCAATGCCATGTCGATCTGCGTATGCGCCTCGGCCTCGGAGGTCTGGGTTCCAAAGGTCATGGTGCCGAGGCACAATTCACTGACCAGTATCCCCGAGCGACCCAACGGGTTCATTTTCATCCGCACACCTTTCTGCCTGCATCGAGGCGAACCTAACCGGTCTGCCACAGGGGACAAGCCCCTTGAGGTCCGTCCGAAATTCCGCCAGCCTTCCGCCGGAGCGCAGGAGGATGTTATGGCGCAAAAAATCACCAAGGGAATCAAAACCCTGCTGGCCGAAGCCAATGCGGTCGTGGAAACGATGTCGGTAGCAGAGGCGAAGAATTTGCATGACGATCCCGCCTTTGTCTTTGTCGACTTGCGAGACATCCGCGAATTGCAGCGTCAGGGCCAGATCCCCGGCGCGTTTTCCTGTCCGCGCGGGATGCTGGAATTCTGGATCGACCCTGACAGCCCCTACCACAAGGACATCTTCAATCAGGACAAGACCTATGTCTTTTACTGTGCCAGCGCCTGGCGGTCGGCGCTGAGCGCCAAAGTGGCGCAGGAAATGGGTTTGAAACCCGTCAAGCATCTGGAAGGCGGTTTTACGGAATGGGTGAACCAAGGCGGACCGGTATTAAAAAAAGATTGAGGTGGTCCAGTGGTATTATCGGGGTCCAATGACCGCCATTCGCGGCAATCCCCGTGCGAGACGAACCTGCCGAGCGCCAGCACGCTGAACTTCAAATGCTGGTGGCGATGAGCCAGCAACCCCATGCGACAAGTGCCACCCCAAGAATTCGGCTCAGGTACCGCCCGTTCGGCAGCGTTTTCTCGGCCAGAACCGCAATTGTAAGGACGGCGACCCACGGCAGATTCATGACGCCCAAAACAAACAATAGCGCCATGAGCATCCAGCAGCATCCAAGACAGTAGAACCCGTGATGCACTCCCATCCGGGCAGCGCCCCATGTACCCCCTCTCCAGTAGGTCGTCAGAAACCCAAGCGGCGAGCGGCAATGATCGAGACACCTGTCCTTCAACCGGGTCCATTGAAAAGCTCCGGCCAAAACCAAAACAAATCCGCCAAACACCGGTTCGACTTTACCCATCATGGATGTCAGAGCACCGCCCGTGTGCAACCACCAGTTCAGAAGCGTGGCTGCGAGCGAAAAACCCAACCAAATCAACAGATAACCCGAAACAAAGGCAAAAGTTGGCGCAAAAGGCCGACCGGCTTTTTCGCGCCTGGCGCGTACCTTTTCAAAGATCAGAACAGTCGGAGTGACTGATGGCAGCATCATAGCGAACATCATCACCGCCCACATGATGAACATAAAAAGAAAATCGGCTGCCGACCATTTCATGGTCATTGGCATTGCCATGCTGCCTTCCGTTGTTCCGAATGACACGGCCAGACCAAGATAGATCGTGTAAATCCACGCCAACAGGGCAAGTATTACCAGCGCCCCGATTACAAGGGTGCGGTCACGCCGTGTTATCCCAACGCTCATCGAATACGATCTTTGCGATTCGGCCCGAGCATCAACCGGCCCAAGAGATTTGACCGGTGACGCCCGATCTGCCCTCCCAACTGGTCGGCATCTCGTCGTCGTTCCACACGGTGCCGTGGCTTGGCGCAAGATCACCTTCGTGATCATCATGGCCGAACGCGAGGCTGAACGCCGCATTCTTTAACTTCATCCTGTTGCCAAGATCGTTGACCAGCCGGCTTGATTTCAGCTCACCTATTCCGGCAAGAGAAACACTCAGCGTTCCATCCGCCTCAGATACGGTGATGGTAACGCGCTTGCTGGGCAGCCAGGATGACAGCAGGCTGGCCGGTACTTCCATGCCACCGCCCGATGCGCCCTGCAGGATTTTTTCAATCGCTGAGGCCTGTTCGCTGCTGGCGCTGTCGTCTATGTAAACACGCCCTGTACCATTGGCATCGAACAATGTCGGCCCCGGGAAATGCAGAGAGACAACCGCATTCTGCCCGGAAAGGTCAACGCCGTCGTATGTGCCTTCCCGAATTCGCAGAAGCAATGAAGTGGCACAATAACCCTGATCCATTAACATCAATTCGGCTTGTCCAAACCAGCAAGGACACAGCATGTTGCAACTGCAGGTTTCGACAAGTTCTCCGGATACATTCCAAACCATCGGATTCCCCCCAAACTTTGGCTTGTTCCATTCGAACATGCCAAAAATAGCACAAAATCACGCATTTTGTTAGGGGAACGGCTGCAAAGGCCATTTGATGCGCGTCGCCCTTGTGGAGTCTGGGCGGTCAATTTCCGACACGGATTTTTCTTGTCGGCCCACACCCGCTTCCTTGCCATGCTTGAGAACAAATGAGGAACATGATAGATGTCATCCATGTCACCTCATATTCTCAGCCGCAAGCCTGCGCGCGATATGCCCGAGCTTTGCCTGCATCCTCAGATCACCCTGCCGCTTGCCCGCGTGCACGAGGCCTGCGGCCCGGCGCGGCGCAGCTTTGCCCTGTGGCTGGCGGGGCGGATGCAGGGGCCGGTTCTGTGGATCTCGCCCGCGTGGGAGGCCGATCAGCTGAACCCGGACGGGATGATGCCGTTCGCCGATCCGGCGCGGTTCCTGTTCGTGCGGCCCGAACGCGCCGATGATATGCTGTGGTGCCTGGAAGAGGCGCTGCGCAGCGGGGCGGTGCCGCTGGTCGTGGGCGATCTGCCCGATGCGCCGGGGCTGACGCCGGTGCGACGGATGCATCTGGCCGCCGAACAGGGCGGCGCGATGGGACAGGCGCCGCTGGGGCTGCTGCTGACCCCCGGCGAAGGTGGCGCGCAGGGGATCGAGACGCGCTGGCACATGGCCCCCGCACATCAGGGCGAGACACGGCGCTGGACCCTGACCCGCCGCCGTGCCCGCGCCCTGCCCCCGGCGTCATGGCTGGCCATGCAGACCGCCCCGCGCGCGCCGTTGCAGCTGGAACGGACCGAAGCCGGGGACATGGCGGGCTGAGCGGTCTGCAAACCAACTTGTTACTGGCCAAACGATGCCGCCCCCCGTAGCGTTCCCCGCATGACCCACCCGATCCATGACAGCCGCTATTCGTGGCTCCGACTGCTGGTCACGCTTGCCATCGCGGCGGTGGCCAATGTCGGCATGTGGGCGGTTATCGTCGTCATGCCGGATATCGAAACGCAATTCGGCGCGGGGCGGGCCGAGGCCTCGCTGCCCTTCACGCTGACGATGATCGGCTTTGCCCTGGGTAATATGTGGCTGGGACAACTGGTCGACCGGCTGGGTGTCACCCGCGCCCTGATCGGCGCGGCCATTGTCAGCTCGGTCAGCTATGGTCTGGCGGTGCTGGCGCCCTCGATCACCATTCTGGCTATGGTGCACATCCTCGTGGGGTTGGGCGCAGCCATCGGTTTCGGGCCTCTCATCGCGGATATTTCGCACTGGTTCATACGGCGACGCGGCATCGCGGTGGCGCTGGTGGCGAGCGGCAACTACCTGTCGGGAGCAATCTGGCCGACCTTGCTGGCGGGCACTCTGGCCGAGAACGGCTGGCAGCAGGTTTATTTGAACCTGGCTATCATCACCCCGCTCGCCGTGATCCCGTTGTCTTTGCTGTTGCGACGGCAACTCCCACCTGACGCCCATGACACGGCGGCGACCGCGGCGCGGCTGAACGCCAGGAGCGCCGGGCTGTCGCCGCGTACGCTGCAATACGTTCTCGGCCTTGCCGGGATCGGATGCTGCGTCGCCATGTCGATGCCGCAGGTCCATATCGTTTCCTATTGCGTAGGGCTTGGGTACGGCCCGGCGGTCGGAGCGGAAATGCTGTCGCTGATGCTGCTTGGCGGTGTGGTCAGCCGCGTCGTTTCGGGCCTTGTGGCCGACCGGCTGGGCGGGGTGCGGACCGTGCTGATCGGATCGGTGCTGCAATGCACCGCGCTGTTTTTGTTCCTTCCGTTTGACGGAATGGTTTCGCTTTATCTCATCAGTGCGCTTTTCGGTCTGTCCCAGGGCGGGATCGTGCCCGGCTATGCGTTGATCGTGCGGGAATACATGCCGCCGCGCGAAGCGGGCGCACGGGTTGGGTTCGTGCTGATGCTTACGATCCTCGGCATGGCTTTGGGCGGCTGGATGTCCGGCTGGATCTATGACCTGAGCGGAAGTTACCGGCTCGCCTTTGTCAACGGCATCGCCTGGAATGGCATGAACATTGCGATCATCCTGATGCTGCTGATGCGCTCGCGCCCGAGGCGACAGGAAGCCTTGGCATGAAAAGGCGCCGGACAAGCCCGAGTGTCCCGGCGGTGAACGGATCGTTGCTGTTCCGACGCAGTTTGCTGTTGATGATTTCGTTCCTATTACTGGCCACCATCGCGCTTGCTGCACCAACCCGGTACGAGCTGGACGCCAGCCATTCGAATGTCGCCTTTCAGTTCAAACTTGCCGGGACCAATCAGTTCGGAACCATGCCGGTTCGCTCTGCCGACATTCTGATCGACCTGCGAAATCTGGCCCGCAGCCAGGTTGACGTGACCGTGGATGCAACTCGGGTCAGGACGAATTTCGGCTTTGCTCGCAATGCCATGCTGAGCGCGCAAGTGTTGGACGTGGCCAAATACCCAAGCATTCGCTTTGTCTCGACAAGAATCGAACTGGGCAAGGGCGGGCGGCTGTCGGACGGGGCGCGGGTCATCGGCAATCTGACTCTGCGCGGCGTTACCCGCCCGATCACGCTGCAGGCAAATCTCTATCGCAAGGCGGGAAGTTCGCCCGACGACCTGAACGATCTCAGCATTCAGTTGCGCGGACAACTCAGCCGCAGCGCGTTCGGGGCCACCGGGTTTCCAGATCTGGTGACAGATATGGTGGTTCTGGACATAAAAGCCGTCCTCAAGCGCATCAACTAGTCATCGCATCGCCCAAAACCGACGCCAAAAAGTCGAGAATCCACGTGCAATGCGGCGGCGGACAGTCATGTTAGGGAGGTTATGCGAACGATTATTTCCTTTGCCGCCCTCTTTTTGTCCGTCATTCTGCTGCAGCTTTCCACGGGCGGTGTCGGCCCGCTGGATGCGATTTCCGGGATGACGCTCGGATTTTCGACCGAACAGATCGGTCTTTTGGGGTCGGCTCATTTCCTTGGTTTTTTCATTGGTTGCTGGTGGGCACCGCGCCTGATGGGCAGCGTCGGACATTCCCGCGCCTTTGCCGCCTTTACCGCGATGGGGGCGATGGGGCTGATTGGGCATACATTGACGGAAAATCCGAACCATTGGGCAATGCTTCGAATTGCGTCAGGAATGTGTGTGGCAGGCAGTTATACGGTGATCGAGGCGTGGCTGAACGCCAAGGTCAACAACGAAACCCGCGGCCGCGCCACCGGCATTTACCGGATCGTCGACATGAGCGCCTCGCTGAGCGCGCAGCTGATCATCGCGATTTTGCCACCGGCCTCGTATGTGTCCTACAATCTGCTCGCGATCCTGTGCTGCATGGCGCTTCTGCCGCTGACGCTGACCAAGGCCAGCCAACCCGAGACACCGGACGCCCCGCGCCTGCGGCCCAAACTGGCCTGGCATTGTTCGCCGCTGGCCGTGGCCGGTGTGATCGTCGCGGCGCTGAGTTCGGCCTCGTTCCGTATGGTCGGTCCGGTTTACGGGCAAGGCGTTGGCCTGGGTGTTGACCAGATCGCCATTTTCCTCGCCTCATTCGTCCTTGGCGGAGCGCTGGCGCAATATCCGATGGGGTGGCTGGCGGACAAATATGACCGCCGTTGGGTTCTGATCTGGCTGTCGGTCGCCGCCGTGATGAGTTGCGGTGTGACCATGGCCGCCAGCGGCACCGGTACGGTTGGCGTCATGCTGGCGGCGAGCCTTTTCGGTTTCACCACCTTTCCGATCTTCTCGGTCTCGGCGGCGCATGCGAATGACTTTGCCACATCCGAACAGCGGGTCGAGTTGTCGGCGGCGCTAATGTTCTTTTACGCATTGGGAGCGATCGCGTCGCCCTATGTCTCGTCCTCACTGATCGAAGCCTATGGTCCTACCGCCCTGTTTGCGTATGTCGCGTTGGGGCATGTGTTCCTGATCATATTCGGCCTGACCCGGATGCGGGCGCGCCCGACCCCCGAGGACCGCACCCACTATGTCTATTCTCCGCGCACGTCGTTCACGATCGGGCGTCTGCTCAAAAGATCCCGCGAAGGGAAATAGTCAAAAAAATGGGGCCGGGAAATCCCGGCCCACTTCGTCACGTGACGCTGCCACCATGTCTCAATGCTGCAGTTTCTCTGTCTCTTCAGGTGTTTGTTCAGACTCGGGCTGGCTTTCCGCCGGGCGTTGCTCCAGCGCGCCGTTTACCAAGCCGCCAACGCCCTGCTCCATCGACAGGCCCAGTTCTTCGCCCAGCTTTTTCAGCGCGGGCATCTGAACCGCCATACCCATGATCGAATCCAGCGCCTGATTGACGACCGGCTTGTCGCCGCTTGCCGCAGCGCCACCGGACGTGGCGCCAATGCCGCCGACCTGATGAATTTTGATCGAGTCGATCTTTTCGGCCGGCTTCACCATTTCCGCGATGATCGAGGGCATGGTTTCGATCCGGGTCAGATCAACCTTCATGCGGATCTGCTCGGATGAAAGCGCATTGTCAGCTTCGACAATCGCGCGCTTGCCTTCGGCCTCGGCCAGCATGTCGTTCTTCTTGGCCTCTGCCCGGATGTTGAGCGCGTCGGCCTCGGCCTGAGCCTCCTCACGGCGCGCTTCGGCGCGGTCGGCAGCGGCCTCTTTCTCGGCCTGCGCGGCCAGTCGGATGGCGGTTGCCTGACGCTCTGCCTCGCGCGTGGCTTCGATCAGGGCGATCTGCTTCTGACGCTCGGCCTCGGCTACTTCGCGGGCTGTCACCACAGCTTCGGTCGCCTTGGTCGCTTCGGCGCGGGCCAGGTCAGCCGATGCACGCGCACGGCTTTCCTCTTCGGATTTCTGCGCAATGATGATCTGACGCTCCTGTTCCGCCACTTCCAGTTCACGTTCCTTGGCGATCTCGGCGTCGCGGATTTTGCGTTCGCGCTCGATTTCCGCGGCGCGGATCGCTTCCTCACGCGCGATACGGGCGCGTTCGGTTTCGCGGATGCTATCCTCGGTCCGGGCGGCGATCTCGGCTTCCTGCGCCACGCGCAGGGTTTCAACCTGTTGTGTCTGCTCAATGCGCGCCTGCTCTTCATCCTTTTCGATCAACAGCTTCTGACGCTGAGCTTCCATCGCGGCGCGGCGAACCTCGACCTCGGCCTCGGCATCAATCTGCGCGCGCTCTTTCTTTGAGGTCGCGATAACCTCGGCCAGCTTGCGCATACCAACCGCGTTAAAGGCGTTGTTTTCGTCCAGTGCCTCGAACGGCGTCTGGTCCAGCGCGGTCAGTGAGACCGATTCCAGCGACAAACCGTTTTTCAGCAGATCCTCGGAAACCGCATTCTGCACCTCTTGCACAAAATCGGCGCGGTTTTCATGCAGCTCGTCCATGGTCATCTGGGCCGCCACGGCGCGCAGGCCGTCGATCAGTTTGCCTTCGATCATTTCGCGCAGTTGCTCGACATCGAAGGTGCGGGAACCAAGGGTTTGCGCGGCCCGAGCGATGCCCTCTTCGGTGGCCATGACCGAGACGTAGAATTCGACGCCAACATCCACGCGCATGCGGTCCTTGGTGATCAGCGCGGCCTCACCGTTGCGCTGCACCTCAAGGCGCAGGGTTTTCATATTGACGGGGCTGACTTCGTGTAGCAGCGGCACGATGATGACGCCGCCATCCATGATAACCTTTTTGCCGCCGGCCCCGGTTTTCACCAGGCTGA
The DNA here is from genome assembly GCF_056541825.1 of Ruegeria sp. AF8. NCBI lineage: Bacteria > Pseudomonadati > Pseudomonadota > Alphaproteobacteria > Rhodobacterales > Roseobacteraceae > Ruegeria > Ruegeria sp. AF8. Next base: position 335,847 of record NZ_JBQFYW010000002.1, read on the forward strand.
TCTCGCGGGTGGCGCGACGATAAAGGCGGCCAAGCACAAGGCCGATGAACAGCACGACGGCCAGAATAGTCGCAACTGCGGTGATCAGGAATGTAAGTTCCATGCAAATTCCTCCGTGATGGGGTTTGAAATTTCGCTAGTCTGACAAGCCGACCAGAACGAACCGGTCGCGCCGTCGGTCACGCAGCACAAGCACCTCGGTACCCTGTGCCAGCACGTCTTTGTCTTGCAGGGGTTCGGCCCTCAGGTAATGTGAATTGCCGAACCGGTCGGTCACGCGCACCTCGGCCGGGCGGCCCCGCGCTGCAGTCCCTTGCGTGACCACGCCACGGCGGCGTGCCAGCATCCGTTCCGAGGTCGCCTCGGTTTCGGTTTTCGGCAACAGGCGGGCAAAGACGCCGCCAAAGCCACGGGCGAACCACAGGCCAAAAGCACCGGCTGGGATCGCGGCCATCCACGACGGCAGGTCGAGCCCCAGCAGATCGCGCAGCGCCAGTTGCAGGCCCATGCCCGAAAGGCCAAAGCCCGCCAGCAGCACCGCAAGCCAGATCATGACGGGAACTTTCCCAAGCCCGAACCACGCCAGAGGACCCGCCGGAGCCGCGCCGGGGGCCTCGGCCTCGACCTCTGCCAGTTCAAAATCGCCCAGATCGATATCGGCATCGATATCCACCTCGAACTCACCGATATCCAGATCGGGGCCATCGGCCAGGTCGAGATCGACCTCGCCTTCACCCGCGATCAGGCTGCCACCCAGCAACAGCGCCACCACTTCCAGCGCCAGAAGGCCGAACAGAAGCGTAAGCGCAAAGGTAAAGGGCACAAATGCACCCTCAAGCAGGAAGTCGAACATCAGCAGGTTGCCCTCGTTATTGTATACCTTTGTATACATATTAGATGGGGAATCATTCGCAAGAATTCAAGTAGTTGCGATTCCATGTTTCAACCAGAGGTTATTGGCACCGGAAAACCGGGTGCAATCTGCAATCCAGGCGACGGTTCATTTTCTTCCCGCCCGTGCGAAAAGTGATGCCCGCGCGCGCCTGCTCGGGTGGTGGCGATATCTGCCATCTAAATCTTTAGTCGGCGGGCTTTGGCGGAGGGGCCGGGATCATCTCATCCAGGATCGCCCCGGCCTCGTAGCCCAACAGATCAACCCGCATCCGCTCGGGATCTCCGAACGCCCAGGCACCGACATGCCGCTGCATGCGCACGTAACCCGCGTAGCCCGCCAAGGCGTCGTTCCCATGCGCATTCTCGGCAAACAGCACCTGCCCTGCGGCGACCTTTTCCGGCATCACACGCTGCAGGTACAACAGAACCACGTTGACATCTTTGACGCTGGAACCCCCATGATGCACGACATACATCTTCGCCCATTCGTCATCACTCATGGCCGCGCGCGCGTCGGACACGGCGGAATGGAGCGCGTTTAATTCCGCTCGGGCCGATTTCTCCATATTCTCCGCCCAAACAGGCCGCATATCGTTGATCGCCTGCGAGACCGCTTCACGCGTGATCCGATCCTTGTCGAGCGCATCCTGAGCAAAGCTCCGGGCTGTTTCGAGCATTTTGCGTTGGCTCGCGACGTCGTTCCCGGCAATAGCCAGCCCATCTATTACAGCAAGAAAGGTGTCTATTTCTTTGACTATACTGGCAAACTCATCCTTCCAGCGTTCATTGTCGGCATCTCCTTCAGGCCACGGGGTCACTGCGCCGATAATGCCCAGCAAGACATGCGACGTGGATTTCAAATGCTGATAAGCCGGCGCATCCCTTGGATAGGTCGCCTCTGCGTCTTTGGTCATGACCGTGACATCCCGTGCGATGATCATTACGGGTCGGGTTTCCGCCGTCAGCGCGTCCTGACCACGATGAAAGATCGACAGCATCGCGTGATCGAAAGCGTGCACCGGATCATCCTCGGCTTTCTGATCGGCAAGGGCACTAACGGAAAGAAAGGCTGCTGTACTAAAAATGGCTGCGGTCGAAAAACTGCGCCCTATCCTTGAGATGTGCATATTGAAAATCCCCCTGAGCTAGGTTCGTCTGCCTACCATACACCGTAGGCCCGCTCCGGGCGAAATCGTTAAGTAAATGGTGCGCACGCATGGGTGTGACCTTTGTTGCTCTGTAATCTCCGTTAAATCTGCCCGGGGGTGAAAGCGGGCTTTTGCTGACCGTCCACATGAGGTAGACGGGCGCGCAGACAGACACGCGGATACGGAATATGGCTCGAATTCTCATCACCTCGGCGATCCCCTACATCAACGGGATCAAGCACCTCGGCAACCTGATCGGCTCGCAATTGCCTGCCGACCTGTACGCACGTTACCAGCGTGGCCGGGGAAATGAGGTCATGTTCCTGTGCGCCACCGATGAACACGGCACCCCGGCAGAACTGGCGGCGGCGAAGGCAGACAAGCCGGTGGCCGAATACTGCGCCGAGATGTACGGCGTTCAGGCCGACATCGCCAAACGCTTTGGCCTCAGCTTCGATCATTTCGGGCGCTCGTCCAGCGAACAGAACAAAAGGCTGACCCAACATTTCGCGGGGAAATTGGATGAGGCGGGCCTGATCCGCGAAGTCACCGAAAAGCAGGTATACTCGAACGCCGATAACCGCTTTCTGCCGGACCGTTACATCGAGGGCACGTGCCCCAATTGCGGCTATGACCGCGCACGCGGCGACCAGTGCGAGAACTGCACCAAGCAGCTGGACCCGACCGACCTGATCGAGCCGCGCTCGGCCATTTCCGGCTCGACCGATCTGGAAGTACGCGAAACCAAGCATCTGTATCTGCGCCAGTCGGCGATGAAGGATCAGCTGGATGCGTGGATCGACGGCAAGACCGACTGGCCCATCCTGACCACGTCGATTGCAAAAAAGTGGCTGCATGACGGCGACGGGTTGCAGGACCGCGGCATCACCCGGGATCTGGATTGGGGCGTGCCGGTAAAAAAAGGCGATCAGGACTGGCCGGGAATGGAAGGCAAGGTCTTTTACGTCTGGTTCGACGCCCCCATCGAATACATCGCCTGCGCCAGTGAATGGGCCGAGGCGAATGGCAAATCCGATCTCGACTGGGAGCGCTGGTGGCGCACCGACAAAGGGGCCGACGACGTGCGCTATGTGCAGTTCATGGGCAAGGACAACGTGCCCTTCCATACGCTCAGTTTCCCGGCGACCATTCTGGGCTCGGGCGAGCCGTGGAAGATGGTCGACCATCTGAAATCCTTCAACTATCTGAACTATGACGGTGGCCAGTTCTCGACCAGCCAGGGGCGCGGCGTGTTCATGGATCAGGCGCTGGAGATCCTGCCCGCCGATTACTGGCGCTGGTGGCTGCTGAGCCACGCGCCGGAAAGCAGCGACAGCGAATTTACCTGGGAAAACTTCCAGCAATCGGTGAACAAGGACCTTGCGGACGTTCTGGGCAACTTCGTCAGCCGGATTACCAAGTTCTGCCGTTCGAAATTCGGCGAAGTGGTCCCCGAAGGCGGTGACTATGGCGAGCGTGAACAGGCGCTGATTGCTGAACTGACGCGCCGTGTCCGTGCCTATGAAGGTCACATGGAGGCGATGGAGGTCCGCAAATCCGCGCAGGAACTGCGCGCAATCTGGGTTGCGGGCAACGAATATCTGCAAGCCGCCGCGCCATGGTCGACCTTCAAGGAAGACCCTGATCGGGCAGCAGCACAGGTGCGTCTGGGGCTGAATCTGATCCGCCTATATGCCGTGCTGAGCGCACCCTTTATCCCGCACAGTGCCGCAAAGATGCTGTCAGCCATGAACACGCTGGATACCGGCTGGCCCGAAGATGTCGCGCAGGCGCTGACCGCCCTGCCCTCCTGGCATGAGTTTACCGTGCCGGAGGTTTTGTTCGCCAAGATCACGGACGAACAGCGTGAAGACTGGCAGACCCGTTTTGCCGGCACGCGGGATTGACCCATACGGAAGTTGATAAGCGGCGGGCGGCAATGCCCGCCCCTATTCGACGATCCAGTTCACAGTAATCCCTTCACCCTTTTTGTGGGTGAAACCGACCACATCACCGTTCAACGTCACTGTCTGACAATCATGTGGCAGCGCCACACCGTCGATGACGATCTCGCGGCAATAGTATTTGCCCTTCCACTCCCAGGTGCCGGTGATCACGCCGCCCTCGGGGCCCTTTCCGCGCACGGTTCCGTCATCCGCGATCAGCACCCAACTCTTGCCTTCGGCCAGTTTGCGGTCGGTGACCTTTTCGATGAAGTCCTTCTTGTGGGTGATTTCACTGGCCTGCGCGCCATTCGCGCCAAAGGCCAGCCCGACAGCACAGAACATTCCGATCCACAATTGCTGTGCCAAACGGTTCGATCCTGAATTCGCCATGCGCCCCTCCCGATATTAAGTGCACCGCCACAGGTCCAGGACAGCAACCTGCGCCAGATTGGATATGCAAGAGCCTGAATCAGAGCCCCGCCCACGTCAACATTCAAACGCTGGCCATCCCAAAAATCGCTCGGTCCCGATCCGCGGCGCGCGTTTTTCCCTGTGGGATCAAGGAACAGGCCGGATTACGAAGCTTGTTATCTCAGGTCAAACCGGTCATCCTGCTCCGAAGGTCGGCTGACTCGGCCCGGCAGACTTTCCTGCGCTTTAATTTTTGAAACGAACGAGGCTTTCCCTATGCCCCATGCTTTGCGTACTTCAGCGCCCCGCTCCGGCAGTCTGATCCGAACAGTCGCGATGCTCGCATGTCTGGCAACCGGAGCGCTGGCACAGGAAGGGACTGATGCCCCCGCGCCCAAAGTTTCCATCGCGGCGGCGTACAGCAAGGACATTGTCGATGAAGCGGTCTTTATCGGCCGCGGCGAGGCCATCGACAAGGTGGATATCATCGCCCGGGTAAACGGTTTTCTGCAGGAACAGGATGTGGAGGACGGCTCGACCGTCGAGGAAGGTCAGGTCCTGTTCAAGATCGAACCAGACCTGTACGAAGCCACGCTTCAGGCCCGCAAGGCCGATCTGGACCGGGCCGAGGCCAATCTGGAACTGACCAAGGTGGAACTGGCACGCAAGTCGGAGCTGCTGAAACGCGAGGCGGTGCCGGAATCCGAGGTTGATATCGCCAAGGCGAATGAACTGGTCGCCGAGGCCGAGGTGAAATCAGCACATGCAGCGATCCAGCAGGCCGAACTTGACCTCAGCTATACTCAGATCCTTGCACCCTTTCCGGGCCGGATCGGGCGTGTCTCAACAAGCGTCGGTGACGTGGTCGGCCCCGGCAACCCGCCACTTGTGACTGTGGTGCGCGAGGCACCTATCTATGTCAGTTTCTCGCTGACCGAAAAGCAACTGCTGGATGTGCTCGAACGGCTTGGGCAGACCAGCGGAACGCTTGCGGAAAGCCGTCAGAGCCCCGAGGTGCACGTCAATCTGCCGAACGGTTCGGAACTGGCTGAAACCGGCACAATCGTTTTTGTCGACAACCGGATCGATCCTCTTACCGGCGCGATCCTTGTGCGGGCGCAATTCGACAATTCATCCCGGCTGATCCTGGATGGAGCCTATTTGCAAGTGCGCATTCAGGCGCTTGAGCCGACCACCCGCGTCCTCATCCCACAGGCAGCCCTGCAACGGGATCAGCGCGGAGATTTCGTTCTGGTCGTCAATAACAAGCAGATGGTCGAACAGCGCTACATCACCACAGGAGATACGGTCGACAGCGCAATCATCGTGCTGGACGGGCTGCACGAAGGGGAAAGCGTGATTGTCGAAGGCCTGCAACGGGTTCGGCCCGGCGTGGCGGTGGACGCCATCGTGGCCTCCGAGACGGACGGGGAATAAATCATGTTCTCTGCCCTGTTCATCAGCCGGCCCAAGCTGGCGCTCGTCATTTCACTGGTCCTGACGATCATGGGTGGCATCGGGTATATGGTCCTGCCGGTCGCCCAGTTTCCCGACATCACCCCACCGGTCGTGAGCGTTTCGGCCAACTATACCGGAGCCAATGCCGAAACGGTCGAAAACGCGGTCGCCGCGCCGATCGAGGCGCAGGTCAACGGTGTGGATGACATGATCTACATGACCTCCACCTCGGCGGACAACGGATCCTATTCGTTAAACGTCACCTTTGAGGTTGGTACCGATCCCGACATTGCCTCGGTCAACGTACAGAACCGGGTGGCTCAGGCGATGGCGTCCCTGCCCGCCGAAGTGACCTCTTCGGGCGTCGTCACGCAGAAAGCATCGACCAACATGCTGATGGTGGTCACGCTGACCTCGCCCAACGAAACCTATGACAGCGTGTTTCTGTCGAACTATGCCTCGATCAATCTCAAGGATGCGTTGGCGCGGGTGCAGGGTGTCGGCAAGGCCGATGTTCTGACCAACTTCGAATATGCCATGCGGATGTGGATGAACCCCGACAAGATGGCCGCATTGTCCATCACTCCGGGTGATCTGATAAATGCCATTCGCGAACAGAATATCGAGGTGTCCGCCGGTTCCATCGGTGCGCCGCCCGCACCGGAAGGACAGACCTTTCAATACACGATCAAGAGCAAGGGACGGCTGAGCACGCCCGGGGAATTCGGAGATATCGTCGTCAGAACCGGCGACGCCGGCGCCATCGTGCGTGTCAAGGATGTCGCGCGTGTCGAACTGGGCGCAGAATTCTACAACGCTTCGGGTTTCTATCAGGGGCAGCCCGCGACGGTTCTGGGTATCTACCAGGCGCCGGGCGCGAATGCCCTGGCCGTATCGGAAAGAGTGACGGCGGAACTGGAACGGCTTTCACGCGTCTTCCCAGCGGATCTGGAATACGAGGTTCCGTTCAACACAACCGACTTCGTCGAACAGTCCCTAAAGGATGTGGTGTCGACCCTGATGATGACATTTGCGCTGGTGATCTCGGTCGTGTTCATCTTTCTCGGATCGGTCCGGGCGACAGTCATTCCGGCGGTCGCCATTCCGGTGTCGCTGATCGGCACGTTCGCGTTTCTGCTTCTGTTCGGAATGTCGCTCAACACGATTTCGCTTTTTGCGCTTGTACTGGCCATCGGCATTGTCGTGGATGACGCCATCGTCGTGGTCGAGAATGTGGAACGCATCATCGCTGAGGAAGGGCTGGACCCGCGCGAGGCCACCCGCAAAGCCATGGGCCAGATTACCGGGCCGGTGATTGCGACCACGCTGGTGCTTTTGGCGGTGTTTGTACCAGTGACGTTCATGCCCGGCATTACCGGGCGGCTGTACTCTCAGTTCGCCGTGACAATCTCGACCGCCGTGGTGATCTCATCGATCAACGCACTAACGCTGTCGCCTGCGCTCTGTGGATTGGTCCTGAAGGCGCGTTCCGGCCCGCCCACTGGGCTGTTGGCCAAGTTCGAGGGTTTCATTGGCGGGATGCGCAACGGATATACGGCCATCGTCCGGCGATTGCTGCGAATTCCGGTGATCGCTCTCGGAATCATTGCCGCCATCGCCCTGGGGACGGGGACGATCATGGGAAACACTTCCAAAGGGTTCATTCCGCTGGAAGATAACGGATACCTGTTCGTCGACGTCCAGTTGCCCGATGCCGCAACTCTGCAGCGGACCGAAACTGTCACGGATCGCTTGAACGAGCAGTTTCTGGAGATTGACGGTGTGGCCAATACGGTTCTGGTCAACGGTTTCTCGTTGCTCAACGGGCTGATCACCAATGGCGCGATGATTATCGTGAACCTCGACAACTGGGACGACCGGCAGGAGGACGACCTGAGCGCTAACGCGATCCTGATGAAGATCCTGGGCATAGCAAACCAGGAATCCGCCGCCTCGATCGTCGCCTTCAATCCACCGCCCATTCAGGGCCTTGGCATGTCGGCCGGGGTCGAGATGGAGGTACAGCAAACCGGTGGCGGCAGCGCTCAGGATCTGGCCTCGGCGGTCGGATCGTACGTCTATGCAGCCAATCAGAGGCCCGAGATCGCGCAATCCTATACGACGTTCCGGGCCAACGTGCCGCAGCTTTTCGTCGATCTGGATCGTGAAAAGGCCAAAACCTTGCAAGTCTCGGTCTCGGAGGTCTTCCAGACCATGCAGGCACAGCTTGGGTCGTATTATGTCAACGACTTCAATCTCTTTGGCCGCGTCTATCGCGTGATGATCCAGGCCGAAGGCAATTACCGCGACAAGGTCGAGGATATCTCGAACCTCTATGTGCGCTCCACACAGGGCGAAATGGTGCCATTGGGAACATTGGTAGATGTCGAGAACGTTCTGGGCCCGGTTCTGCTGAAACGGCATAACCTGTTCCGCTCGGCAACCGTCACCGCCGTGCCGGCGCCGGGATTGTCCTCGGGTGATGCCATTCAGGCTATGACAGAGGAATCAACGACCGCCCTGCCCTCGGGCTATGCGTTCGAATGGACCGGGACCGCACAACAGCAGTTGGCTTCGGGCAATCTGGTCGTAATCATTCTGGGGCTTGCGGTACTGTTCGGGTATCTGTTTCTGGTCGGTCAGTACGAAAGCTGGACGATGCCGGTATCCATCCTGCTTTCGGTCATCGTGGCGCTGTTCGGGGCGGTGGCGGCTGTCGCCATCGCCGGCAGTGACATCAACCTTTACACCCAGATCGGGATGATCATGCTGGTGGGGCTGGCCTCGAAAAACGGTATTCTGATCGTCGAATTCGCGATGGAGCAGCGGGCCAAGGGGCTGTCGATCCGCGAGGCCGCCGCAGAGGCCGCGCATCAGCGTTTCCGCGCAGTGATGATGACGGCGCTGTCGTTCCTTCTGGGTGTTGTTCCGCTGCTGGTCGCCAGCGGCGCCGGAGCTGCCAGCCAACAGGCCATCGGCATCGCCGTTTTTGGCGGCATGCTGGCCGCGACGCTTGTCGGTGTAATTCTGGTGCCGGTTCTCTATGCCGTGATGCAGGGCCTGCGCGAATGGGTCAAAGGAACGAAAGAGGCCAACTCAGGCGACGAGGCCGCGCCGCCTGCCGCCTGATCACTGAAACGGCGGCGCGGTTTCGACCAGCGCCGCCTTTCCGCTTCGCCCACACCGCTCTGCCAGAACCGACCTATCGGCTTCGCTCACGACGCCTCCCGCCGTTGCATCATCCACGCATCCAGCCTGGCAATCTGCTCTGCGCTCAGTCGTAAGCCCAGCTTGTTGCGTCGCCAAACGATGTCCTCGGCGCTGCGCGCGAATTCACGATCCATCAGCCAAAGAACTTCGCGTTCCGTCAGTGTCGCGCCAAAGTCCTGCCCCAGTTCATCTCGCGATTGCGCGTCTGCCAGTACCTCCCATGCTTCGGTCCCATAAGCCCTGACCAAGCGGCGGGCCCAGAATGCATCGAGATAGGCGAACTCGGCGGAAATACGTGCGACAAGGCTGTCGAAACCGTTCACAGCAAAATCTCCGCCCGGCAAGGCAACACCGGCAGTCCACGGGCCGGGAAGGTTTGGAAAATAGACGGAAATCTTTTCCAGTGCGCTTTCAGCCAGGCGCCTGTGGGTGGTGATCTTGCCGCCAAATACGTTCAGAAGCGGGGCACCGCCCGCGTCGTCGATCTTGAGCGTATAATCGCGCGTCGCCGCCGTCGCGCTGCTGGCCCCGTCATCGTGCAAAGGCCGAACTCCGGAATAGGTCCAGACGACATCCGCGCGCGTCACCGGCGTTTTGAAATACTTCGATGCGAAGGCACAGAGATAGTCCTGTTCGTCGTCGGAACAGGCTGGAATTTGCGACAGGTTCGCGTGATCCTGGTCGGTGGTTCCGATCAGAGTGAAATCCTGCTCATAGGGTATCGCAAAGATGATGCGCCCGTCTTCGCCCTGAAAGAAATAGCACTTGTCGTGATCGTAGAGTTTGCGAGTCACGATATGGCTGCCACGCACCAGCCGGACACCATCGCGGGATTGGGTATGGATGCGGTTCTGGATGATGTCCCCGACCCACGGCCCGCCCGCATTGACCAGCATCCGCGCCAGATAAGTACGCGTTTGGCCCGAGTCGCCATCCCGGACTGACACGCGCCACACATCACCGTCCCGCTCTGCCGCGATCACTTCGGTGCGGACGAGAATTTGCGCCCCGCGCGCCTCGGCATCGCGCGCGGTCAAAACGACAAGGCGCGCATCCTCGATCCAGCAATCGGAATATTCAAAGGCATGCAGGAACTTGTCCTGCAAGGGCAATCCTTCCGGGTTTTGCCTCAGATTCAGCCGCCGGGTTCCCGGCAGTATCCTGCGCCCGCCAAGATGGTCGTAAAGAAACAGGCCCAACCGGATCAGCCAGGCCGGGCGTCGCCCCCGCATCCAGGGCATGATGGTGTTGAGAACGCGCGATGTCGGGGTTTCGGCGTCAAAGCGCATGTCAGGGTGATACGGCAGAACGAAACGCATGGGCCAGCTGATATGAGGCATGGCCGAAAGAAGCGTTTCGCGTTCCTTCAGGGCCTCGCGCACCAGCCGGACCTCGAAGTATTCCAGATAGCGCAACCCACCGTGAAACAGTTTGGTCGACGCGGACGAGGTGGCGGAGGCCAGGTCATTCATTTCGGCAAGCACAACCGACATGCCCCGCCCGGATGCGTCGCGCGCAATGCCACATCCATTGATGCCGCCGCCAATGATGAACAGATCACAAATATCGGCCCGCTGGTCTGGCATGATGGAGAGTCCCCAAACTCGAATTCTACGCGCATCTATGCTCTTAATGTTCGGTTGGTCAACATTTGCTTTCTATTTTTTTCGTTTTTGTCTAATTGACTTTCGATCATCTTCGTACGAGAAAATCAAGGAATAGTAATCGGTGAGCAACCGGAACCGAAATCATCGCAATCGGAATTGGTCCTAAAGCCCGGCATGTCACTTTCCTTCAGACAATCGGATATTCTCGAAATTGCCCGCACCGAGGGGCGGGTGACGGTCGAGGACCTTGCCGAACGCTTTGGCGTGACGGTTCAAACCATACGGCGCGATCTTGGTGAGTTGTCAGAGGCCGGAAAAATCGACCGTGTGCATGGCGGAGCGGTTCTGCATTCGGGTGTATCCAATATAGGGTACGAAGACCGGCGCGACCTCAATGAAGATGCCAAACGCAGAATCGCCGAACGCTGCGCGCAGGATATTCCTGACGGAGCGTCGGTCTTTCTCAATATCGGCACCTCGACCGAGGCGGTGGCACGGGCGCTGCTGGCACACAAGAACCTGATGGTCGTCACCAACAACATGAATGTGGCCAACATTCTTGTTGCGAACCTCAATTGCCAGATCGTGGTGACCGGCGGGGTCCTGCGCCGTTCCGATGGCGGATTGATCGGAAACCTGACAGTGGCCACGATTGAGCAGTTCAAGTTCGACTATGCGGTTATTGGCTGCTCTGCGCTGGACGCAGACGGGGATTTGCTGGATTTCGATTTTCAGGAGGTCAAGGCCAGCCAGACCATACTCGCACAAGCACGAAAAAGCTTTCTGGTCGCGGACAATTCCAAATTCCAGCGCTCGGCACCCGCTCGGATTGCATCGATGAAGCGGATCGACAGGGTTTATACAGATCAGGCCCTGCCGCGCGCACTGTCGGAAAAATGCCGAGACTGGGGGACGCAAGTCGAAATCTGCAATAGTCCCGCACCCCAGGCGGGCCCTCCCCCATAGCCCGGGTCTAGGCCGGCGGCGTTTCTTTCTGCGGGTCCGGGAGTGGCGAAAAGATTATCCTGCGCCGGAAAGAGGCGACCACGCCCGTGCTGTGGCCACTTACGATGTCGAAATCGTGGGCATCCAGCCGGATTTCCGCTGTTTTGCTGGTATCAAGCTTGAACGGCATTCTGGTCTTTTTATCCTTCGGAACCTTCAATCCAATAGGCCGGCCGTCGACGGACAGGATGAATTGCAACCCGCCATACCGCGCGCCCACGTCGACTTCGAGTTCCACCTTCACCTCGGAAGTTCGGACCGGAATTTCCAAAACGATTGAATCGAGCGCAACCTGTCGACCGTCCACACGCATTCTCAGGTCGAATTTCTGCCGTGACAACCCATCCAAAAGCTTGGCCGCGTGCCGGATTAGATCGACATCACCACCCAGCAAATCGTCGCGGGTCAAATTGTGAAAATGGTCGCGCCGCACACCGTCCTCTTCAATGGGAAGGCCCTGATTTTTGCCAACTCTTGTACAGCGTCGGACCGCATAGTGCGGTTTGGGCTCGACCGGCGCCTTTCTGGGCGGCAGGTAATCCAGCGTTTCGCCGGGGGTTACCAAATCCACGCAATGGCGATGCGGCCACATGTTGGCGCCGCCGCCGCCGGTGCTGGGGTCGACACCGATCACGGGGCCGATTTCGTGATCCTGAAAGCTGGCCGCAAAAATGTCGCCGGAACTATAAGTGATGGCATTGGTGACCAACGCGATCGGACCATAATAAACCTGCCCGATGTCATTGGCGGCCCGGGGATCCGTCAGCGTCTCCTGTCCTGAGAACATGTTTCCGACATCGACGGCGGGCGACACTCTGTTGCGCCATTCCTTGAGAGGTTTTGCCTTGCTTTTGCTGGACCAAACGATCTGTTCGACAAGCGTCGTTGCCAAAAACTGAAATGGCAGCGGCGTTATCTCGCGCGGAGTCAGAAACTGCAGAATCCTTTCGGCGGCAACAACCTGACCGCCCGGATTGGAGCGCACGTCGATCAACAACCCGGTCTGGGGAATATTGAACAGGATCTTCAGAAAGCCATCGATGAATTTGCCGGGGTTGCAGTCGAAATGCACGATCCGGACAAAGCCGAACTTGAACCCTTTCGGACCATGATCAACCTTGATGTTGTACACGTCGAACACGCCGGGTGGCAGTCCTTCGATCTCGGCCGGCATCTTGATGATGTGCTCTTTCCTGTCGATCGCATTCGGCCTCTGGAACAGGGTGTTGCGTACCGTTGACTCGTACATCGAACGATGCTCCATCGACGGATCTGACGTGGAATTGTTCTGAAAATTCTTTTTCAACTCCCACATGGCCTGGACCGAAGCCACCCGGCCCTTGTCTTCGTTGTCCAGAATGACGCGCCAGGGAAAGCGGATTTCACGAATGATCTCTTCACCTTTGGAATCCCAATAGCGATAGGCGATCGTGACAAAGTATTCGCTGGGCGGAAGCGACCCGCCAAACCACCTGACCGTCATCAGGCGCAGCCCCAAAGCGAACTGCGCATAGATGTTTGACCCCTGCTCTTCCTCGCCAATACGCCGGATCGCTTCGTGGATCGGCATACCGTTCCAGCTCAGGATTTCGACGCCAGGCTTGAAATGCGGGTGCTTGAAATCCGCAAGCAGCCCCGACACGATCACCGTGCGCTCGGCATCCGGGTCGAAACTGTCTTCGCTGAGATCTTCGACTTCGCAGACTTTGCCATATACCGGCGCGTCGCTGGAAATGACATGCGCTTCCAGCAGAAACGGCAGGAAGGCCACCATGTTCGAATACGGGGGTGGCATCACATAGGCCGTGTGAATGTCGCGCAGCCCTTTGAATATCTTCATGATATGAAGGTGGAAATCATACCCGTCCAACTTGTCGCAGCGCCGTTTGAGCTGGCGCAAGGCGGTCACCGGATCCACGGCGTGCCTGGTCCGCTTCAGTTCGCGGTGAACGTAGAGTTCGCTGAGAACCAGAATGGACTGATCGATAATTTTGCGCCGGTCGCGCGTTGACAGAGGCTCGGTTTCCGGCATCGCCAGCGCTTCTCCGACCGAATAGGTCTTGCCAACGCTTTGCAATGCTTTGGCCAGTGCCGGGACTTCTACCTGCGAGACGCGATCTGTTGCGTCATCCGCATAAGGACTGCCGCGCAAAACCATGGGGTTCCGGAGCGGCGCACTACTGCGCTTGGACACTTTGATCTCCTGTATGTTGCGGGCCGCGATCCCCCCCCGAAACCGCATTACCCGTCTCAGGTCCGTCGATTAGGGGCGTCGGTTGGTGAGATTCTGTCTGCAATGGATGCAAGTGTGTTGGCGGTATGGGTCGCGCTGATGCCGATCAGGCCCAGATGGCGGCGGCTGAGCGGCATCCCGTCCAGCGCCTCGTCCAGATCGTCGCGATGATGCGGGTCGACGCGACCGTGGAAATGATAGGTTCGGAACGCCTCTTTCGGCAATCCGCTTTCGCGCTCCAGCCTTTGGATCAACTGGTCGCTGGGCGGAGCGGATTCCAGGAGCGCGATACATCCCAGAAGCATGACCGGGTGATAATGGTGAATCCAGTAATACTGCGCCCCCATCATCGAGGCGACATCACCGAGCGGCAGAACGTCAAGAACATCGGCGCGCGCAAATCCCGCCGCTTCGAGATCGTCGAGAGCCCACAAATCATGGTCGCGTTCTTCGCCTACATGCTTGGCAAAATAGTCGCGCAGATGGCGGCACAATGCGTCTCGTTCGGCCATTTCCGCGGCACGGTCACGCGCGGCTTCCATCAGTGGAACGGTTGCGCGCATGATCTGCTGAAGCGTCACCAGAAACCCCGGTATGAGCTCTGGCAGGTCAGGCCGCTCCCAAAATCTGGAGAACGCCTGATTTGCAGCAGAGCATGTCAGTAGCATTTTGGTACGGACAATCTGACTGTTGGAAAGTTCGCTTACGACAGAAGCTGTCCCGTTCATTGCTCGCCTCGAAATTTCTAAACATTTCGTTAAGTTTCGGCTGGAAAGGACAGAAATTCAACAATATTCGTTGACAGGCTGGTAGAATTTGTCGTGCATAGGGCTTGTTAATTATTTTCGGCATTCCGCCGGAAACTTACAAAAGGGGAATGAATTCATGGCCGAATCTTCGAATTTGGATCGCTTGGTCAATGCGGGGGCTGTTCAGGACGCAAGCCACATTTCCGATGAGCACAAGCGGATTTTGAACGATGAATTTTCGCAAGAGGAAATCGACGCGATTATCAAACTCAAGGACAAGATCACCGGAATGCCGTTTTCGTCCGACGGCGATGAAGATGGTGGCATGGCCGCACTGTGAGGTCGTCTGAGTGCCGTACACGACCAAGACCGTACGGCACCTCTTTGCCCACGAAAGCTCGGTCAAGGTTTCGTTGGATTTCCCGAGGACGTTGACCGCCGAGCACACGCTTCGAAAGTTCGACAGGATCAAATCGGCACTTCCAATTACACGGATTGCCGATTTGACGCCTTTGGATCGTCTTGGGCTGCCGGTCTATTGCGCGGTCACCCCGCTGGCCCGCGATCTGACCACGCATATGGGAAAAGGGCGTGACAGGGCTGCGGCCAAAGCAAGCGCCGTCATGGAGGCCTGCGAGCGTGTGACGGCGGAAACACTGCCGGATGATGCAATAAGGGCCAGCTATACTTCGATTTTAGGTGGCAACTCGCAGGCGTTGGATCCCCGGCGTTTCACTTTGCCGCCGGACACCCGTTTTGCACCCGATCGCACCTGCATGTGGATCCCGGCAACCGATCTGATTGCGGCTCGCGAAGTCCTGATTCCGGCAGACCTGGTAGTCTGCCCGCCTTTTGACGGCATTTTGCATCGACCCGACACGAACGGGCTGGCATCCGGGAATACGCGCCTTGAGGCCGTGGTGCACGGGTTGTGCGAGGTGATAGAACGCGACGCGATCAGCCAGTTGTTGTTTTCAGAACTCTACGGAGAATCCGGCGATCCAGCGCCGATACGCCGTGGCATCGCTGTCGATGACGAACTGCCACAAAACTGCCGGGATCTGATCAATGAAATAGAGGCCGAAGGTCTGGCGGTCGAACTTGAGGATATCACCCAGGATATTCCGGTGCCCGTATTTCGCGCGACCATTGTCGATTTGTCCTACCCGACGCCCTCCGGCCCGCAAAGAAAGAGATTTCCGGGCCTGGGCTGCAATCCAAGCGCAGGCGTGGCCTTGTCCCGGGCGCTGACCGAAGCTGTTCAGTCGCGGCTGGCCCGCATACAGGGTGCGCGGGACAGCTTTAACCGCATTCCACGCCATCAAAGGGCCAACCCGGTATTCCGCGCGCCCCCGAGCAACAGGGTCTGGCGCAGCGTGCCCAGTTTCGAAAGCCTCGATCTTGCAGATGACCTGATCCATATCCTCGGCGCGCTCGAAGCAGCCGGATTTTCCGACCCGTGTTTCGTAGACCTTACCCGGCCGGACCTGCAGGCGGCGGTTGTCCGAGTTTGCGTTCCCGGGCTGAGCGTGTTTCTGGTGGATCAAAGCCGCGTTTCGCCGCGGGATCTGAAATGGCTGATATAGACATACCCGCATTCTTGACCCCCACAACCCCGCCGCTCGTCTTTGTCGGCCCTTCGATCCCGGCGGAAGAGGTCCGGCGCCTCCTGCCGAACGCCGAGTTGCGCCCGCCGGTTCGGCGAGGCGACCTGCATCTCGCCAGGATGTTGCGCTATTCGGTGATGGTGATCCTCGACGGAGTGTTTTCCCAGAACGACGCGGTGTCCCCGCGCGAAGTGGCGGATGTATTGCGGGATGGGGCGATTGTCGTGGGCGCAGCAAGCATGGGGGCGTTGCGCGCGGTTGACTGCGCCCCTCTGGGCGCAATCGGCGCGGGCCGGATATTCCGCATGTTTCGTCGCGGGCTGATCGACAGCGAGGACGAGGTCGCCGTGACCTTCAACCCAGAGCGACCCTACCCGTCCCTGACCGTTCCTCTTGCGGGTGTGCGGATTGCCCTGCGTCGGGCGGAGCGAAAAGCCCTTATTTCCCGGACAGATAGCGAAACATTGCTTCGCACGGCACAAAGCCTGCACTATTCCGAGCGTACGTGGCGCAACATATTCTCGAAGTCCCTTGGTGCTGCCCCGTCCGCCGAATTGTCTGGATGGCTCAGGAAACAAGATCCAAAGCGCGAGGATGCACGCCGCGCGTTGATCCAGGTTGCCAGGCTGCAGGAACGGGACCCCCGCTGGGCCGTTCGGCCGCGTACGACGCGCGCGCCGTTCGTGGATTTGGACGATCTGCGCGTCAGCCCACCGGGCTCCGCGCTTGGCCGGGATATCAATGACGATGACGCCGGATTCGTTTTATGGTTGTTAGTGACGGGGCGCGCAAATCGATGGCTGGGCGAAGCTCGAAGCGCACTCGAAACACTGCACGATTTCGCCCCAATCCTGCCCGAGAATTGGTACAAGACTTTTGAACAACTGAATTGGCGTAGCGTCAAATGCAAACACATTGATCGAACAACAACTTTTTCCGGTTATCTGATTGACCGGATGTCCAGTTCCGGCGAAATTGAGGCCGAGCGTTTTCGTTTCAGAGCTGCCTCGGAATTCATGAGGACAGCTGGGAGCAATGCGCTGAGTGAAGTGGAGCACAGATTGTTGCAAAGCCAGATCGCTGCCGCGCATGGTATGGAGGACTGGAATTGCCTGATGGCCTGTGCATCATCAGAGGTTAGCGATTTGATATCGGACCTGGCAAGGCAGTGGGCACGGGCCAGGACCGCGGTTGAAAGAAAATACACTACGAACGGAACCGACGATGAATCAAACGGCGATTGAGCAAAAAGTGGAACACAGAACCGGCCCGGTCAGCAGAACGATGATGTTCACCGACATCGAAGCCTCGACGGCATTGCTGCAGGCGCTGGGCGACGAGTATCCGGCTGTTCTCAGGCGCCATCAGGAAATCGTCCGGGAATGTTATGCCCCGTATGGCGGCGACGAAGACGGAACTCAGGGCGATTCCTTTCTGGTCTTGTTCGACACCCCTCGTCATGCAATGAGCGCGGCCATCGACATTCAGCGCAAGCTGAAGGCGGAACGCTGGCCACGCGGTATCGACCTGCGGGTTCGAATCGGATTGCATGAAGGGCCAATCGAACAACTGGGTAGACAGCTTGTCGGTTATGATCTGCATCTGGCAGCACGCATCGGGGATACAGGGCATGGCGGGCAGATCGTGCTGTCGCGAAACGTCTACCAGTTGCTGGAACAAAATGATTTCACGTCGTGGAACGTGAAAGTGCGACCGCTGGGCGTTCATCGCCTGAAGGCGATCCGGTATCCGGAAACCCTGTTCGACATCGTCGATCCGCAGATCTGCATCGACTTTCCACCGCTGCGCACGCTGGATGTGCGCCGAACCAACATTGCTCAGCCACGCGGCCCGATCGTCGGGCGCGACCGTGAAACATCCGATATTCTCGGCCTGCTGAACGATTCCTCGAACCGTCTTGTGACGATTACAGGCATGGGCGGCACCGGCAAGACAACGCTGGCACAACGTGTCGCCGCCCTTTGGTTGCGCGACACTGAAGACAGTGCATATTTCGTCGATTTCAGCGGTCTTGACACTCCGGGTCTGGTACTGCCCAGCATCGCTCAGGCGCTAGGCGTGCGCGATTATCCCGGTCGCCCGATCGACCTTGATATCGCGGCCTTCATCGGCACCAGCCGCGTTGTTTTGATTCTCGACACTTTCGAGCATGTGATCGAAGCAGCGGTCGCCGTTTCCGATCTTTTGAACGACTGCCCCAATCTGCGCCTTCTGGTCACCAGCCGGGCGGAGCTGCGAGTAAGTGCGGAAAAAGTTTATCCGATTGATCCGCTCAAACTGCCAGACGCAAACGATTCCACGCCGGAAACCAGTGGCGCCATGCGTCTGTTCGTCGAGGCGGTTCAGGCAGAAACACCTGATTTCCAGATTACCGAGGATAATCGCGCAACCGTTGCCAAGATCGTGACCCGCCTTGAGGGGATCCCGCTTGCGCTTAATCTGGCTGCAGCGCGCATGTCTCTGTTGTCACCTCAGCAGCTTTTGGACCGGCTCGACAAGAAATTGAAACTCCTGCGCAGTTCGCAGCAGGATTCCGGACGCCACCGGACGCTTCGCAATGCCATTGAATGGAGCGAAGGCCTGTTGAACGACGAAGAACGGCAAACCTTTCTGGCCTTGTCGGTATTCTCGGGCGGCTTTCGTGTCGACGATGCCGAGGACGCGCTGCTGGAAATTCCCGATTTCGATGCGGATGTCCTTGAGGCGGTGTCGTCGCTGACGTCGAAAAACCTTCTTTATCGGCGTATCGTGAACGGTGCGCCACGGTTCGGCATGTTCGACATGGTGCGGGAATTCGCCACCGAAATGATGCAGAAGAATGGCGCTCTGGAGAAAACGCAGACGGCATTCATTGATCAATTCGCGATGCTCAGCAAAAATTGCGGCACATATGTCCTGTCCGACCAACAGAAACGCCACGTCACCCGGCTGAGCGACGAGGCCGACAATATCCGGGCCGCACTGCACATCGCCCTGGAACGTCAGGACATCGAGGCCTGCGCC
Source organism: Ruegeria sp. AF8 (assembly GCF_056541825.1). Taxonomy (NCBI): domain Bacteria; kingdom Pseudomonadati; phylum Pseudomonadota; class Alphaproteobacteria; order Rhodobacterales; family Roseobacteraceae; genus Ruegeria; species Ruegeria sp. AF8. Next base: position 355,139 of record NZ_JBQFYW010000002.1, read on the forward strand.
CGCTTTATCGAGGCGCTGTATTGGTACTGGATTTCTCAGGGACAAATCACGGAAAGCCTGGACTGGATCAATCGGACAGATGCGCTGGCGTCCAGACTTGGAGACAGTGCCGCTGCGGCAAAGATCAATCTGGCCGCAGCGTATACAAAGGCCATGGCCGGGGACTATGAGAGCGCATATCTTCATGGCAACAAAGCCGAACGTATCTTTTCGGAATTGCAGAGCGAAGATGACAGCAAGAAGGCCGCCTTGATCCACGCAATCTGTGGGGCAGCGACCGGAAATATCGAGGATCCGAGCGAGACGATCATGGGTTGCATCGCGCACATGCAGGCCAAGGGTGACAATTACTTTACTGCGCTTGGCCTTCTGATCATGGGGGAAGGCGCCCGCATGGAAGGCATGATTGAGGCGGCAGAAGACTGCTATGGTCAGGCGCTCGAACTTTTGGCGCTGGAGCGCAACACTTTCTGGCCAGGCCTTTTGAAGCAGAATATGGCGCATTTCCGGATTTCCGAAGGCAAGGCCGATGAGGCAACGGCGCTTTTGAATGAAGCTTTCGATCTGGGACGGGATTTTGACTATCCGACAGTGATCAACCTCTGCGTCGCCGCCTATGGTGGTGTCGCTTTGATCAACGGAGACGCGGAAAGAGCGGCCCGCCTGCTTGGCGCGGTCGCAAATAATATGGCCAAGATTGGCGCCAAATTCGAACCGACCGACAAAGCTGATATCGAGGGCTACGTGGCGAAGGCGATCGAAGCACTTGGCCGTGAGAAATACGACGAATGCGCCAAGGGCGGAGCCGACACACCCTGGGAACACATCCGCCAAGAGGCGCGGTTCGGGTAACGGCAGACGGGCTGGCAGCCCACCCCTGGCAGGCAAACCTGCCGGGGTTTTTTTTTTGGATTCGACCCATCCGATAAACTGGATCGCCGCAACGAATATCCAAATCCCTGTTGCGCAAGGCGTTGCCGGCTTTTGGACAGCAAACACCCATTTCCTTTAAGCTCAAAATTTATATTGTTGAAATAAATATCCGTTGTTAAAGTATCTGATAGCTAAGGTGCGCGATGCTTCGTTCTTGTTCTCATGTTGTCGTGACCGGTGGTGGAACCGGGGTCGGTGCGGAATGTGCCCGCCAGTTTTCTGACGCCGGGGCCAAAGTTACCATCCTCGGGCGGAGCGAGAACACGCTCAAGGCGCAGAACCTGCCCTATCAGGTCTGCGACGTGACAAAGCCTGACGATGTCGAAAGGGCGTTTTCCATAGCCCGGGAAGAGCGCGGAAAAATCACAATCGTCATCGCAAACGCAGGCTCAGCCCCAAGCAAGCCGTTCACAAGGATGTCGTCGCAGGATTTCCGGAATGCGCTGGATGTGAACCTTTCGGGGGTCTTCCATTGCTATCGGGCCGCCCTGCCGGACATGCAGGATACCGGGCACGGGCGTTTGATTGCCATAGCCTCGACCGCAGGCCTGAAAGGCTATCCCTATGTCTCCGGATATTGCGCGGCCAAACATGGGGTTGTGGGGCTGACACGCGCTCTGGCAGTCGAGCTTGCTTCACTGGGTATCACAGTGAATGCAATCTGCCCCGGATTTGTCGCAACGCCCCTGCTGGAGCGTTCGATTGACACCATCACGACCAAGACACGCGTCGATCGCTCTCTGGCCGAAGACGCCCTCAAACGCAACAACCCACAGCACCGTTTCATTGAGGTGGACGAGGTCGCCGCCGCCGCGCTCTGGCTATGTACTGATGCGGCCCGCAGCGTCAACGGCCATACCCTGATGCTGTCCGGAGGTGAAATATGACCCGCGCCGAACCAAGACTAACCGAAGCGCCAAGCAAGGAACGTCTGCGGCTTTGGCTGCGCCTGCTCAAAGTGTCGCGCGGAATCGAAGCGCAGTTGCGCGCCAATCTGCGCGCAGAGTTCAACTCGACGCTGCCCCGATTCGATGTGATGGCCGCGCTGTCACGGCACGCCGATGGCCTCAAGATGAGCCAGCTTTCGGGCGTGTTGCGCGTGTCGAACGGCAATGTCACCGGTATCGTGGACCGTCTCGTCGAAGAGGGGCTGGTCATGCGGGTGGCCGTCGAAGGTGACAGGCGCGCTTCGCTGGTGCGGCTGACACGCAAGGGTGAGACCGAATTCGCAACGCAGGCAGCGGCGCATGAGGCTTGGATCGACGAGATGCTGGCCGCGCTCAGCACAGAAGAAGCCGCCGCATTCGGCGCAAAGCTGGAAAGCTTGGTGAAATCCCTGGACGAGGGCAACTGATGGATACGCAAATCGACACCAGACACTTCCTCTGCGAGATATCCGGTGGCATCGCAAAGGTGGCCCTGAACCGGCCCGACCGCAAGAACCCTTTGACATTCGACAGTTATGCCGAGTTGCGCGACTGGTTTCGCGATCTGACCTATTCGGACGACGTAAAGGCCGTGGTTTTCGCGTCGAATGGCGGCAATTTCAGTTCGGGCGGCGATGTGCATGACATCATTGGCCCGCTGACCCGCATGAATATGAAAGAATTGCTGACCTTCACCCGCATGACCGGCGATCTGGTCAAGGCGATGGTGAATTGCGGTAAGCCCATTGTCGCGGCGATCGACGGGATATGTGTCGGCGCCGGCGCCATCATCGCCATGGCGAGCGATCTGCGCATCGGGACGCCCGAGGCGAAAACCGCGTTCTTGTTCACGCGTGTTGGCCTTGCGGGGTGCGATATGGGGGCTTGCGCCATTCTGCCCCGGATCATCGGACAGGGGCGCGCCGCCGAGCTGTTGTATACGGGCCGAACCATGACCGCCGAGGAAGGCGAGCGCTGGGGCTTTTTCAACCGTCTCGTGGCAGCGGATGCATTGGAAAACGAGGCGCGGGAACTGGCGGCGCGATTGGCCGCGGGCCCCAATTTCGCGCATATGATGACCAAAACGATGCTGGCGCAGGAATGGTCGATGTCCATCGAACAGGCTATCGAGGCCGAGGCACAGGCTCAGGCGATCTGCATGCAGACGGGTGACTTCGAGCGCGCATACAACGCTTTTGTCGCCAAGGAAAAACCAGTGTTCGAGGGGGATTGACGGATGGCGGACCGGTCCTTTCTGAACTGGCCTTTTTTTGACGAACGACACCGCAATCTGGCCGCAGAGCTGGAAGTGTGGGCCGCTCAGGGACTGGATGGGGGCGATCATTCCAATACCGATCAGGCGTGCCGCGATTTGGTCTTGGCGCTAGGAAAGGACGGCTGGCTGAGGCACACGGCCGCAACGGGTACGGATGGCGGGCTGGATATCCGAACCCTGTGCCTGATCCGTGAAACATTGGCGAGGCACGATGGATTGGCGGATTTTACCTTTGCCATGCAGGGCCTGGGGACCGGCGCAATATCGCTGTTCGGAACGGAGGCTCAGAAATCCAAATGGTTGCCGCTGACGCGGTCGGGCCAGGCTATTTCAGCCTTTGCCCTGACCGAACCCCAGTCGGGATCGGACGTTGCCAACTCGAGCATGACGGCGACAAAAGACGGGGATGGCTTTCTGCTGAACGGTGAAAAGACATGGATTTCAAACGGCGGTATCGCAGATGTCTATACCCTGTTCGCCCGTACCGGAGAGGCGCCGGGCGCCAAGGGGTTGTCAGCCTTTATCATTCCCGCCGGGTTGCCCGGCTTTGAAATTGTCGAGCGGTTGAATACAATCGCCCCTCACCCTCTTGCAACATTGCGTTTCACCGATTGCCGCGTACCGTCCAGTGCCATGATTGGTGCACCGGGCGATGGGTTTCGGATCGCCATGTCGGTTCTGGATGTATTCCGCCCGACCGTGGCGGCGGCGGCGCTGGGATTTGCCCGTCGCGCTCTGGACGAGGCGCTTTATCGTATTCAGGCGCGCAAGATCGGCGGCGCGCCTTTGTCGGATTTGCAGATGGTGCAGGGACATATTGCCGATATGGCAGTGGATGTGGATGCCGCGGCCCTGCTGACCTATCGGGCCGCATGGACCAAGGATTCCGGCGCGCTCAGGGTCACCCGCGAAGCGGCCATGGCCAAATTGTTCGCGACCGATCACGCCCAGCAGGTCATCGACCGGGCCGTGCAGCTTTTCGGCGGAGATGGCGTCAGATCCGGTGAGACCGTGGAAAAGCTTTATCGCGAAATCCGCGCGCTGCGCATCTATGAGGGCGCGTCCGACGTTCAGCGCATCGTGATCGCCCGGCAGACCCTTGGCGCGCATCAGGGAGGATGACATGCTGAGACCATCAGCCCATATCGATACTTTCGCGCGGGACAACCTGCCCCCGGCGGATCAGTGGCCGGACCTTGAGCTTGCAGGGTTCGATTATCCCGACCGCCTGAACGCAGCGGTCGAGCTGACGGATCGGATGGTCGAAAAAGGGTTCGGCGACCAGACCGCGCTGATCGGAAACGGGCGCCGCCGCACCTATAAGGAACTGACGGACTGGAGCAATCGCATTGCGCATGTTCTGAAGGAAAACCTGGGCGTTGTGCCAGGCAATCGTATCCTCATCCGTTCCGCCAACAACCCGGCGATGGTGGCATGCTGGCTGGCGGCAACCAAAGTCGGCGCAGTTGTCGTCAACACCATGCCAATGTTGAGAACGGTAGAGTTGACCGCAATCGTGGACAAGGCCGAAATTTCACATGCTTTGTGCGATACACGGCTGAAAGACGAACTGGTCGCCTGCGCCAAGACATCAAAATTTCTGAAAACGGTTGTCGGCTTTGACGGCACCGCCAACCACGATGCGGAACTCGACCGACTGGCATTGGAAAAACCCGTCCACTTTGATGCGGTGGCAACCGGCCAGGATGACGTCGCCCTGCTGGGATTTACATCGGGAACCACCGGATCGCCCAAAGCGACGATGCATTTCCATCGCGATTTGCTGATCATCGCCGACGGCTATGCCAGAGAAGTTCTAAAAGTCACGCCCGAGGATGTCTTTGTCGGCTCTCCGCCGCTGGCCTTTACATTCGGCCTTGGCGGTTTGGCGATATTTCCATTGCGGTACGGTGCGGCGGCTGCGCTGCTGGAAAACGCCTCGCCTCCGAACCTGATCGACATCATTGAGACTTACAAGGCCACAGTATGTTTCACCGCACCAACCGCCTATCGCACGATGCTGGCCGCAATGGATGAAGGCGCCGATCTGTCCAGCCTGCGGGCGGCAGTATCGGCCGGGGAGACCCTGCCCGCTCCGATCTATGACGACTGGATGGCCAAAACCGGAAAACCCATGCTGGATGGCATCGGCGCGACCGAGCTGCTGCACATCTTTGTCACCAACCGGTTTTCCGATCACCGCCCCGCCTGCACAGGCAGACCGGTCACGGGATACCAGGCCAAAATCATTGACGATGACGGAAACGAACTTCCCCCTGGAGAGGTCGGGCGGCTCGCAGTGCGTGGCCCGACCGGGTGCCGGTATCTCGATGACGAGCGGCAGCAGGACTATGTGCTGAACGGTTGGAACATCACCGGCGACAGCTTCACCATGGACGCGGATGGCTATCTGCACTTTGCCGCCCGAAATGACGACATGATTCAAAGTTCGGGCTACAACATCGCGGGCCCGGAAGTCGAAGCCGCGTTGCTTGCGCATCCCGCCGTCGCCGAGTGTGCGGTGGTGGCGAAACCGGATGAGGCTCGCGGCCACATCGTTCAGGCACATGTGGTCCTGGGCGACGCTCACGCGGCGGACGAAGCGATGGTCAAGGCGTTGCAAGATCACGTCAAGGCGACGATTGCCCCGTACAAGTACCCGCGCAGCGTTGTTTTCACAGATACGCTGCCCAAAACAGCAACCGGGAAAATCCAACGATTTCAGTTGCGTGAGGACAGAAAATGACGTGCCCACTTGCGCCCCTGACGAAACTCATTAGCCTGCGCAGCGGTTTGAACACCAACCAATCCGGCCACGATTGAAGGGGCGGTCGGAAAAACAGTGGCGCCCAAGGCTGAAGCGCCCAAGAAACCCTTCGAAGAAGACGTTGTTTTACAGGGAGTAGACGATGAAAACCAAATCCTTGCTGTTGGCGGCCACTGCCGCCGTGATGAGCGCGGGCCTGGCCATAGCCGAGCCTGTCAAGGTCGGCATGATCACTACCCTTTCCGGTGGAGGGGCCGGGTTGGGCATCGACGTACGTGACGGCTTTATGCTGGCGGTCAAGCAATCCGGAAATACCGACATCGAAGTCGTGATCGAGGATGACCAGCGCAAGCCGGATATCGCCGTGCAACTGGCGGACCGGATGATCCAGTCCGACAAGGTGGATATCCTGACCGGGATCATCTGGTCGAACCTGGCAATGGCCGTTGTGCCGTCGGCGACCGCTCAGGGCAAGTTCTATCTTTCGCCCAACGCCGGGCCGTCGGCACTGGCTGGCAAGGCGTGCCATCAGAATTATTTCAACGTCGCGTGGCAAAACGACAACCTGCATGAAGCGGCCGGCGCTTATGCGAAATCAACGGGTTACAAGAGCAGCTTCATCCTTGCGCCAAACTATCCGGCCGGCCAGGATGCGTTGGCAGGTTACAAGCGCATGTATGGCGGTGATCTGGCCGGCGAGGTCTATACCCAACTGGGCCAGACCGACTATGCGGCGGAAATCGCGCAGATCCGGGCTTCGGACGCAGACAGCGTTTTCTTCTTCCTGCCGGGCGGCATGGGGATTTCCTTTCTCAAGCAATACGCTGACAGCGGTGTGGATCTGCCGGTCGTGGGACCTGCATTCAGCTTTGATCAGGGCATTCTGCAGGCCGTGGGTGCGGCAGCGCTTGGCGTGAAGAACACCAGCCAGTGGAACAAGGATATCGACAACGCCGCCAACAAGGCCTTTGTCGAAAGCTTCCAGGCGGAATATGACCGTCTGCCTTCGCTTTATGCGTCTCAGGGATACGACACCGCGAATTTGATCCTGTCAGCCATGGCCAAGGCGGGAGTGAGCGATCAGGACGCATTCCGCGCGGCGCTGAAAGCGGCCGAGTTCGACTCGGTACGAGGCGACTTCAAGTTCGGCCCCAACCATCATCCCATCCAGAATATCTATGTTCGCGAAGTCGTACAGGAAGGCGACGTGTTCACCAACAAGATCCTTGAGCTGGCGCTTGAAGATCACGCCGATGCCTATGCGGCCGAGTGCGAAATGTAACACCCTGGCGGCGCAGAGAAATTCCTCTGCGCCCTTTCAACGGGTATGGAAATGTCTTTCATTCTGTTTATCGAACAGATCCTGAATGGTCTGCAATTCGGGGTCATGCTCTTTCTGACCGCCGCCGGTTTGACGCTGGTGTTCGGGGTGATGGGGCTGATCAATCTTGCCCACGGCTCACTTTTCATGGTCGGAGCCTTTGCCGCTGCCGCGACAGCGGCCGCCACAGGGAGCTTTGTTCTGGCGCTGGCCGCAAGCCTTGCAGCCGCCGCCGCCGCTGGCGCGCTGGTCGAGGTGTTGGTGATCCGGCGACTGTACCAACGCGACCATCTGGATCAGGTGCTGGCAACGTTTGCCCTGATCCTGATCTTTTCCGAAGGAACCCGGTGGCTTTTCGGCTCCTTTCCGCTGTTCCTCAACATCCCCGAGGCGCTGTCCGGACCGATCACCCTGCCCGGCGGCATCCAGTATCCGCTATACCGGCTGACGATCATCGCCATCGGCCTGCTGATCGCCGCGGGTCTGTTCCTGCTGATTTCGCGGACACGGCTGGGTGTCCAGATCCGTGCCGGTGAAAGTGACCGCGAGATGATCGCGGCGCTTGGTGTGGACATTACGCGACTTTACACCATCGTCTTCGCCCTGGGTGCCGCACTGGCCGGTCTGGCCGGCGCATTGGTGGGGGCCATTCAGTCTGTTCAGGTCGGTATGGGCGAGCCGGTTCTCATTCTGGCCTTTGTCGTGATCGTCATAGGCGGCATCGGATCGATCAAGGGGGCGCTGATCGGCTCCGTCCTTGTCGGGGTGACGGATACGCTGGGTGGCGTCCTGTTGCCGGAAACCTTCAAACTGTTCATGGATCCTGCCTCGGCCACTTCTGTCGGCTCCGCCCTGGCGTCGATGCTGATTTACATCCTGATGGCCATCGTGCTGGTCGTGAAACCCACCGGTCTGTACGGAGCGCGCGCATGAGCCGTGAAAGCATTTTCAACACCGCGCTGGCACTTGGCCTGCTGCTTTTTCCACTTTGGGCCTATGTGACGGATGAGCCATTCATGATCACTCTGTCGACCCGCGTCGCCATACTTGCGCTGGCGGGTGTCGGCCTGAACATCGCACTGGGGCTGGGCGGATTGGTAAGCCTTGGGCACGCGGCATTCTTTGGCATCGGCGGATACGCAATGGGGATTCTCGCCAGTCACGCCCAAAGTTTTTCGCCGCTTATGGAGAGCCCGTTCTTGATCGAAGGCACCAAGTCGATGCCGGTGATCTGGCTGACGGCGCTGATCGCCTCGGCCATCGCCGCACTGGTGATCGGGGCGCTCAGCCTGCGCACATCCGGGGTCTATTTCATCATGATCACCCTCGCGTTCGGTCAAATGCTGTTCTACTTCGCCATCAGCTGGCCCGCTTATGGGGGCGAGGACGGGTTGTCGATCTATGTCCGCAACGGCTTTCCCGGGTTGAACACGTTGGACCCGATCCAGTTTTTCCTGATCACATATGTGATCCTTTGCGCTGCCCTTCTGCTATCCGCGCGGCTCGCGAAATCGCCTTTTGGTCTGGCCCTGAACGCGGCGCGACAGACTGCCGAACGGGTCGAGACCATCGGCATCACCCCTTATCGCCTGCGTCTGACGGCTTTTGTGATTTCGGGCATGATCACAGGGCTTGCCGGGGCGCTTTTTGCCGATCTCAACCGGTTCGTAAGCCCCACCATGTTCAGTTGGCAAACCTCGGGCGAGATTATCATCTTCATCATCCTCGGCGGCACTGCCCGGTTGTTTGGCCCGGTCGCAGGCGCCGCGCTGTTCATCGCGCTGGAACATGTTCTGGGCGGTCTGTCCGAGTTCTGGCACGTCTATCTGGGCCTGCTGTTGCTGGCCGTCGTTCTTTACGCACGCGGCGGCATTATCGGCACACTGGCCGGACGGGAGGAACAACATGGCTGAACCCGTTCTGTCCGTCTGCAATGTCTCGAAAAGTTTCGGCGCTCTCAAAGCGTCGGACAATGTCAGCCTCGATCTGCGCCCCGGCGAGATCCACGCCCTGATCGGACCGAACGGTGCGGGGAAATCAACGCTGATCAAGCAGATCGCCGGGGGATTGAAACCCGACAGTGGCGAAGTACGATTTCTGGGGCGCGATGTCACCGCCCTGAACACAGTCAGGCGGACGCGAATGGGTCTGGGGCGCACTTTTCAGATCTCGGCGCTGGCGATGGAGGATACGGTTCTGCAAAACGCCATGCTGGGCGCGCTGGGAGCCCATGGCAGGCCCTATCGGTTCTTCCACCCGATATTGAAGGACAAGACACTTCGCAGTGTTGCCGAACACGCGCTGGAGCGTGTCGGCCTGTCAGATCACGCGGCTATTCGAACCTCGGACCTGTCGCATGGCCAGCGCCGTCAGTTGGAGGTCGCCGTCGCCCTGACCCTCAATCCGCGCGCCTTTATCATGGACGAACCAATGGCCGGGCTTGGCGCCAGCGGATCGAAGCACCTGACCGGTTTTTTGGATGAATTGCGGCATGAGGCCCCCATTTTGCTTGTGGAACATGACATGGACGCCGTTTTCGCCTTGGCTGACCGGATCAGCGTTCTGGTCTATGGCGAGGTGATTGCGACCGGAACAGTGGAAGAAATCCGCGCCCACCCCGAGGTACGCCGGGCTTATCTGGGGGAAGATGCATGAGTCTTCTGAGTCTCACCAATGTTTCCGCTTTCTATGGCGCGTCACAGGCCCTGTTCAAGGTCAACCTGCGGGTCAATGAAGGCGCGGTCGTCTCTTTGATGGGGCGCAACGGGATGGGCAAGACCACGACGGTCAAGACGATATTGCGGATGCTGCCGGTTGCTGGCGGAGAACTGATGTTCGACGGCCAGGATTTGCGCCGCTTGCCCAGTCACAAGGCCGCACGCCTTGGTCTGGGGCTGGTCCCCGAAGGGCGTCGGTGCTTTCCCAATCTAAGGGTCGAAGAAAACCTGATGGCCGCAGCGCGCCCCGGTCACTGGGACATGAAACGCATCGCAGATCTGTTTCCGCGTCTGCAAGAGCGCCGAGCGCAATCCGCGGCTTCGCTCTCGGGTGGGGAACAGCAGATGCTCGCCATCGGACGCGCGCTTATGACCAACCCACGCCTGCTGATTCTGGACGAAGCGACCGAAGGTTTGGCTCCGATCGTTCGGCAGGAAATCTGGGCGGCCATTGCGACTTTGAAACGTGAAACCGGATTGGCCATTCTGGTGATCGACAAATCGTTAAAGGAATTGTCGCATGTGGCGGACGAGGCCGTGATCCTGCAACGTGGTGAAACTGTCTGGCACGGCGCGATGAGCGCGCTGACGCCGGATGTCACCGACAGATACCTGGGGGTTTAACCATGGCATATCACTGGAAACAAAAGGTTCTTTTCAAACATTGCGACCCGGCCGGGATCGTGTTCTATCCGCGATATGTCGAGATGATCAATGACTGCGTCGAGGCGTTTTTCTTTGACGCCCTGGACTATCCGTTCGAAGGGTTTCACAAGCTCGACGCCGGTGTGCCAACCGTTCAGATCGAATCGACGTTTCACGCCCCCAGCTATCACGGCGACATGCTGGATTTTTCCCTGCAGCCCGTGTCGGTCGGACGCAGCAGTTTTGGTTTTGCCATGGCGGCAACTTCGAATGGGGAGGCAAGGATGAGCGTCAAGGCCACGCTGGTGCATGTGCGCAATCACAAGTCGGACCCGTGGCCCGAAGCTGTTCGCGAGAAACTTGCCCGGATGATTGGAGACCCGGAATGAGCAATCAAGTGATACATCCCGCAGGCTGGATGCCCGCCAAAGGCTACGCGAACGGCATGCTGGCCGATGATGGCACACTCTATGTCGGCGGCCAGATCGGCTGGACCGCCGAACAGATTTTCGAATCCAGCGATTTCATCGGCCAGATGGAACAAGCGCTGCAGAATATCTTGGACGTGGTGCGGGCGGCTGGCGGCGAGGTTGACGATATAACCCGGCTCACGTGGTACATCACCGACAAGAAAGACTACCTCGCGCGGCAACGTGAAGTGGGCGAGGCGTATCGCAGGGTTATGGGGCGGCATTTCCCGGCGATGACGATGGTCGTCGTTGCAGGACTGGTCGAAGACGAGGCGCTGGTCGAGATCGAGGCGACGGCAAAGCTTGTACTCAAGTAGCACTGGATATTCGGGAAACGCGCATACGCATTCAGGAGAACCCGATATGGCACAAGATGACAAAAAGGACCGGCTGCTCAAACGTGGGATCGAAGAGACGCTTGTCACCGATTTCGCCAACACTCATCGAAAGAGTTATGGCGACTTCCTGCAACTCAAGACGCTGCTGAACCTGCAAAAGACCTTTCAGGACCCGGCCCAGCCCGATGAGATGCTGTTCATCATCATCCATCAGGTCAGTGAGTTGTGGCTGAAGCTGATGCACCATCAACTGGTTGAGGTGCGCCGCTTCCTGCAACAGGACGATTTCGGGCCGGCGATGAAGAACCTGGACCGGATCAAAGCCATTCAGCGACAGCTGATCGCGGCATGGGAAACCCTGCTGACAATGACGCCGGCGGATTACCTGACGTTTCGAGCGGCGCTGGGAAACTCTTCGGGGTTCCAGAGCTATGGTTACCGTCAGATTGAGTTCATTCTTGGCAACAAGGACACATCGACACTGAAGGTGCACGCGCACGACCCCGAAGTCATGGAGATGCTGAACGCCGCTTTGACCAAACCTTCGCTCTACGACGAAGTTCTGCACATGCTGGCGCGTCAGGGATTCGACGTGCCACGGGAATTGTTGGACCGCGACTATTCCCAACCCTATTCCGGCGATCCTCGTATCGTGAAAATCTGGGTCGAGGTATTCCGCGACACCGGCAAGCACTGGGACCTCTATGCCCTGGCGGAAAAGTTGATGGATGTGGAATCCCTGTTCCAGCGATGGCGGTTTGACCATGCCACGGCGGTCGAGCGGGTGATTGGAATGCAACCCGGAACGGGCGGGTCCAGCGGTGTAGCCTTTTTGAAGAAGGCGTTGGAGCTGAAGTTCTTCCACGATCTCTACGACATGCGTACGGAACTGATGTACAGGCAAGAGGGATAGCAGGTGCTGTATCGCGGCTTTTCCACGGATGAACTTGCACGGGAATACTCTCCCAGCGCCATGGTCGGCGGCGACATCACGCCGTATCTGGCCAGCTATGCCGCACTGAGCGCAGAGGCGCGCGCCGATCTTGCGGTGCAGGAAAACCTGTCATACGGAGACAGGCCGAGCCATGTTCTGGATTATTTTCCGGCACAGCAACCCGGGGCCCCTTTGCACGTCTTCATTCACGGCGGCTATTGGCAGGCTCTGAGCCAGCGTGAATCTTCGATGATGGCCCCTGCCCTGACCGAACGCGGATACGGCTTTGCCACACTGAACTATACAATCGCGCCCGCCGCCAGGCTGGGAGACATGGTGTCGGAATGCCGCGCCGCGCTGTTGTGGCTGGCACGACACGCGAACCGGCTGGGGTTCGACCCGGCACGCGTCACGATCTCGGGACACAGTGCCGGCGCGCATCTGGCGGCTATGGTCGTGGCGACTGCGGGGCCGGCGCTGGCCGATGCGGGTTTGACGGTCGAAAACGTGATCCTGATAAGCGGCGTTTTCGATCTGGAACCCATAGCACTGACCCCGGTCAACGATCCGCTGCAACTGACCGGGGACGAAATCCGGACGCTGTCACCGATGCAGCACCTGCCCCCGGTCGAGCCGCGTTATAGGGTGACTGTTGCCGAACGGGATACTCCTGAATTCATCCGCCAAAGCCGCGACTTTGCCGAAGCTCTGCGCAAGGCCGGGCGCACTGTCAGCTTTGACCTGCAAAACGGTATGCATCATTTCGACATCATCCTGCATCGCGGTACGTTTCTGATGCCTTGAAGCCAGATGTCTCAACTCCGAAAAACACGATAGATAGCGGGGATCACGAGAACCGTCAGAAGCGTCGAGGACAACAGACCGAAAAGCAACGACAACGCCAGACCCTGAAAGATCGGGTCAGCAAGGATCACGGCCGCACCGATCATCGCGGCCAGCGCCGTCAGCAGGATCGGTTTGAACCGTATGGATCCCGCTTCGATCAGGATGTCGATTTTCGGTTTTCCCTCGGCATCGGCGTGGCGGATGAAATCCACCAACAGAATCGAGTTCCGCACAATGATCCCGGCCAGCGCGATGAAGCCGATCATGGATGGGGCCGAAAACGGCGCATCCCACCACCAATGCCCCAACATGATCCCGACAAAGGTCAACGGAATCGGCGTCAGGATCACCAGCGGCAGTTTAAAAGACCCGAATTGCCCGACCACTAGGATATAAATACCTAGCAAGGCCACGGCAAAAGCCGCGCCCATGTCGCGGAACGTGACCCAGGTGACCTCCCATTCGCCGTCCCACAACAATGACGGGCGAGTGTCGTCCCCGGGCTGACCGTTGTAGAGGATTTCGGGCTTTGTGCCCTCGTCCCACTCGGTCTGCTCGATCAGATCGGCTACCGCCAGCATACCATAGATCGGAGCTTCGAACGCGCCGGCCAGTTCGGCCTGCACCATTTCCGCCGCGCGACCGTTGCGCCGGAATATCGGGAACGACGCCTGTTCGTCGACGATTTCCACCACATCGCCCAGCTCAATCACCCCGCGCGATCCCGGCAAGGTGTTGGCGGGAACTGGCGTGGACAGAAAGCGTTCGTTCATCACCCGGGCGGTCTTGTCACGCTCGATCAAGATCGGCAGCGGCGGGCGGCCTTCGCCGCGATGCGAATAGCCTACGATATTGCTGGCCCCGAGGATCGCAAGCGTGTCAAAGACGTCTTGCTCCTGAACGCCGAAATACTCCAGCTGATCGTTCGACAGCACTGCACGCAGGCGGTGTGGCCGGGTTCCGAAACTGTCATCGACATCGACGACAAAGGGGACAGATTCAAATGCTTCGCGCACTTTCCGTGCAACGGCGCGTCGGGTTTCGCCGTCAGGGCCATAGATTTCGGCCAGCATCGTGGACAACACCGGCGGCCCCGGGGGCGGCTCGACCGTTTTCAGGCTGGTACCGGATGGGACATCCAGTTTCGCTATTCGTTCACGGATTTCCAGCGCAATCTCGTGACTGGATCGCGCGCGTTCCTTTTTGGGAAGCAGGTTGATCTGAACATCTCCATGATTCGCGGACCTGCGCAGGTAGTAATGCCGAACCAACCCGTTGAAATTGAACGGCGCGGCATCTGCTGCGTGGGTCTGAACCGAAACGACCTCCGGCAATTCCAGAACCGCGCGGGCCACATCCTGCGCCACAGCATCCGTAGCTTCGACCGAAGCGCCTTCCGGCAAGTCGATGACGACCGAAAGCTCGGATTTGTTATCGAAAGGCAAAAGCTTGACGGTAACGTCCTTGGTATAGATCAGCCCGAGCGATCCAAACGACAGAATGGCGGTTGCCAGCAGGAACAATCCGGCTCGTGTCTTTGTCTTGAGCAACGGGCGCGCGACCGCCTCGTAGAGGCGCCCCAACCTGCCGCCGCTTTCTTCGCCCGCATGAGCCGGCGCATTTCCCGCAATTTTCACCATCAACCACGGGGTTATGATCACTGCGACGAAGAATGAAAAGATCATCGCGGCAGAGGCATTCGCCGGTATCGGGCTCATATACGGCCCCATCAAACCCGAGACGAACAGCATCGGCAGCAAGGCGGCCACAACCGTCAGCGTCGCGACAATGGTCGGGTTGCCAACCTCGGCCACCGCGCGGATGGCCTTGGCAACGCGACTTTCCTGGTCGGGCATCGCCCAGTGGCGCGCGATGTTTTCAATCACGACAATGGCATCATCGACCAGAATACCGATCGAAAAGATGAGCGCGAACAGCGACACCCGGTTGAGCGTGTAACCCATGATCCAGGCCGAAAACAGCGTCAAAAGGATCGTCACCGGGATCACGATGGCCACGACCATGCTTTCCCGCCAGCCAATCGCGATCAGCACAAGACCCACGATGGACACGGTCGCAAGGCCGAGGTGAAACAACAGCTCGTTGGCCTTTTCGTTGGCGGTTTCTCCATAGTCCCGAGTAACTTCGACTTGCACGCTGTCCGGGATCAGGCCACCTTCGAGCTGGTGTACCCGGTGCAGTATCGCCTCGCCAACTATCACTGCGTTTGCCCCGGCCCGTTTGGCAAGTGCCAGTGTTACAGCGGGTGTGCGGATCAACTCTCCATCATCGCCGAGCGTGACGTTCGCCACGATCCGATCGGTCGTATCCGGGACATAACTGACATCGGCCACATCGCGGACATAAACGGGACGGTTGTCGCGCGTGGTCAGAAGAAGATCCGCGACTTCGCCGGGGGCTTGAAGGGTCTCTCCCGCAACCAGTCCGATCTGCCGGCCCCGGTCGCGCAGGGTTCCGGCCGGGAACGACCGGTTCGCGGCCTCAACCTTTTGGGACAGTTGCCCGAGCGTTACCCCGTATAGTGCGAGCCTGTCGGGATCGGGGGCAATCCGGATCGCATCCGTGGCTTCGCCGACCACATAGGTCAGGCCCACATCGCCGATCTTTGCAAGTTCGACCTGCAATTCATGCGCAATACGGGTCAGGTCACTTGCGGTCACCTCCGACCCGCGTTCCGAAGGCGTCAGGGTCAGTGTCATGATCGCGACATCATCGATCCCGCGCCCCACGATCAAAGGGTCCGCAATACCGTATGGAATGCGGTCCAGATTCGCTCGGACCTTTTCGTGAACGCGCAGAATGGCCGCATCGGCCGAGGTTCCGACCAGAAATCTGGCCGATACAATCGCAAAGTCGTCATAGGTAGTCGAATAAACATGTTCGACATCGTTGATCCCTTTGACAATCGTCTCCAACGGTTCGGTTATCAGTTTGACCGCATCGTCCGCCTTGAGACCCGGGGCCTGTACATGAATATCCACCAGCGGAACCGAGATTTGCGGTTCTTCCTCGCGCGGCAAGGCCCCCAGTGCGACCAACCCCATCACAAGCGCCACGATGATCATGAGAGGCGTCAGCGCCGATTGGATGAAAGCCCGTGTCAATCCGCCCGCGATACCGAGCGGCACCTTGTCGAAATCACTCATGCCCGATCACCACAATGTCGCCTTCGGACAGTCCGGTCAGGACCTCGACCATGGGTGTTCCACCGCCCGTAACCCTGCGCCCGATTACGACGGTACGGTCGACCGCCTGACCATCTTTCAGTTGGACCTGAACGAAATCCAGACCGCGACGGTTCGTGACGGCCTCTTCGGGGATCAGCATTGCGGTCCTTTCGCCGACGGGAAGCCGAACCAGAACACGCGCGTTGACAAAACGGCTTTCAAGACCGCTGACTTCGACGTCGACGGTCACTCTGCCGTTTTGGATTTCGGGGTAAAGTTTGACGATGGTTCCCGCGCCGCTCTCGCCTCTGTCCTCAATGCCAATTTCATCTCCTTCGGTCAACGCCGTCGCATGGCGTTCCGGAACGGACAGACGCAGATACAGACCACCGCCGCCGATCTTCGCCACTTCTTCACCGGGCAGAACGACCGATCCATCGGTCACCGGTACGGCAAGAACCACACCATTGAGCGGCACCAGCACCGCGCCTTCCTGGGTCTGCTGCTCCAACACCTGTTTTTCGGCGCGCGTCGCCACAATTTCGTTTTCCAGCACACTGACATTGGTCCGCAGCGCGTCGACCTGCTGGCTCGACATCACGCCGCGCCCGAACAGCTCTTCTCCGCGGTTCAGTTCGGCATGTGCATTTTCCAACTGCGCGGTCAGAGCTTCGATACGTCCATTGATAATCTGAATCTGAAAAATCAGTTTCTCATCTTCGATCAGCCCGATCTGCTGCCCGCTGGTGACGCGATCTCCTTCGCTGACGGTAAGCTGTGTGATCGTCCCCCCCAGCCGGGACCGGGCAGAAATCTGGTCGCGCGCTTCGATCTGACCGAATACGGCTTTCCATTCGGTGATGGGCGAAGCCACTACGGGAAAAAGATCGGCGGCATTGGTCGCGGCGGGGCTTGCCGCCAGACACAACGCAGCGAGGATTTTGAAGTTCATAGCTTACCTCTTCTGGCTGCAACCATCCTGCCGGAGCGGGACAAGTTTCGCTCAAAACGCCGTGCCGACCTTTACGCCCAGCTTTTTCAACAACCTGGCGGCGGGGCAGAAACCGGTAAACGAAGATTGGATCATGTTCACACCGATAAATACGGTGAACCACATCCAGAGGGGTGAAACGAAAAGCGTGAGTACGACGCTTAACAGTATCATCAGCCCGGCAAACAACATAACGGCGCGATCGAGTGACATGGGGGAACTCCTTTGAAAACGACAAGGCAAAATGCCTCGCCTACATCTTCACATAGTTGAATGTCATTTCACATTCAATAACCAGAATATTTAAATTTCATCTTGATCCCGGTTCGCGACGAATTCGATCGAAATGTTAGACTGGGGCAACAAACGACCGAACGAGAACCATACGGGAAAAGCCATGCGACACTTCAAAGACAGAACGGATGCCGGGAAACATCTTGCTGCGGCGATTTCCATAAAAGAATACACAGACCCGGTGGTTTTGGCGCTGCCTCGCGGCGGCGTACCTGTCGGCATCGAAGTGGCCCGCAGATTGCAGGCTCCGTTGGACCTTCTGATGGTGCGAAAAATCGGTGCGCCGGACCAGCCCGAACTTGCCGTCGGAGCCGTTGCAAACGGAGATCACCCCGAGATCGAGGTAAACTCGGACGTCGCCCAAACGTTCGGGCTGGCGCTGGCCGACGTGCAACACATGGCCGAAGTTCAGCTTGATGAAATCAGGCGGCGGCGCGCCAGATATTCCGACGGCCTGCACCCGGTCCCGGTCAATGGACGTACCGCGATTGTTGTCGACGACGGGATTGCGACTGGTGCAACCGTCAAGGTTGCGATCAAGGCTCTGCGGCGCCGTTCACCGGCGGCGGTTATCCTAGCGGTCCCTGTCGCGCCCGCCGAAGTGCTTGACGGGATGCGCGCGCATGTTGACGAACTTCTTTGCCTTGCCTCACCGATGCCCTTTTGGGCCGTCGGCGCGCATTTCTCCGATTTTCGGCAGACAACCGACGAAGAGGTGATCCAACTGCTGAAAGAGGCGGCCCTGATCTGCGACCCCACCAAGCGCAAACCGCCCGCCTGAACAACCTTAAAAACGTCCTGGTCAAAGTGCTTCCGGTTCTTGAAGAGGCCGCAACGCCGTGTTACCTGACCCCTGTTCGGAAGCGTGAGTGAGTGGTTGAAACTACCGGTCTTGAAAACCGGCGTACGTGAGAGCGTACCGTGGGTTCGAATCCCACCGCTTCCGCCATTTATCCTTAGTTTTATTCGGTGAAATTTTGACTTGGTCCAGCTACCTGTCTTCATCCCGCCGATGCTTGGTCTTTAAAGACGCAACGGTCTCCGAAACTTCTCTGAGAACGTCCGAGTCGAGATCAAGCAGGCGATGCCGTGCTGATGCGTCTTTATCTCGAAGGCGATCAGGTCCACGGTCTGCCGCCCCTCACTAGTTCAGAAACCGCCGCTCTGGTGGGGGCGGGTTACACTGCCTCTTCGCAGTTCTCAGCCTGGTCTTCGTCCCATTGATAAGTTTCCTGCTTTGTGATGATGGCAACAACTCGCGCCTCTCGGGCGGCAACAATCTCGTCCGTCAGATGACGTTGGAACTGCATGTCCACCAGCATGCCGTCGGTTTCGTCGGCAAAACTGATGCTGAACTGATCGCCGTGCGCAAAGCCCAGTTCATCACCCGCCAAAGTTGGTAAAGAGATGAATTTCAGCATCGTTTTGTTGAACCGCTTTTCACGGAACGTGGCTGAAAGGCGAAGCGATTTCGCTGCGACTTCAACATCAAATACTCCGCCCCACTTTGTAGAGGTCAGGATCATGCCAACGACCTTGCCATCTCCGCGGAACGTGCCGCGTAACCCTTCTGCGCCAGGGTTCCACACTGGCAACTTGATCACGCTGTTTTCAAACTCCTCCAAAGCGTCGATTTGAAACCGGTCGTAGAACACGGGAACGCTGCCGCCTGCCCTTTTTGTCCCGGGTACAGCGGCCTGCCTTACAGCTTCAAACGCTCCCCTTGCGATAAACTCGGAAATCTTGCCCGCGCGCTCGTAGTGAGCATTATTTCGGTACTGCCGATCAGGGATGCGCGAATGCCGGGCCCGGCGCTTCACAAACTCGGAAGACACGTCGAAGAACGGCACTTCAAAACTCGCAAAAAGGCTCCGCAGCTTTCGGCGATGGCTTGGCATCTCGGCTTGTTTCTCGCGGTTCAACGGCTGAAAAATCAAAGCGCAGAACTTCACGCCAATATTGGCGCAGTGCTGAATGGACCACTCAACAGCTTCAATAAGGCTATTCTCGTTGTAATTCTTCTTGTCGATATGGAGTGCGTCATTTATCGCATACTCCCACACAAGCGTGTCGCCCGGCTGCAGGTCGGTTGTGTGGATGGTGCGGAAGGCCCCCAAAAAGGACGGCGCAGCTCCAATCGAGATATTCTCAACGCGTTCAATGCCACGCATCTTTTCGCGAAACAGGGAAACCCAGCCTTCTTCCGTGAGCGTGTTCGATCCGCCGGACAAAAATACAGTCAATTATGCAACCTTAAGAAATGCGAAATGAGAGGCTACACCCGAATCTAGGTAGTGTAAACCACGCGCTGAATGCAATCGTGTGATCCGCGATACGCTCCAAGACCCAGCCCAGCCATGCTTGCGGATCGACGCCATTGAGCTTGGCAGCTTCGATCAGGGTGAAGGCGATGGCCAGGGCTTCCGCCATTTCTTTCAGCAAAACCCCAAAGTTTCAGGTCGCAAGATTTGCGCCCCGATTGGCCGGCCTTACTCGACTTTATCCACTGACCTCCCAAATCGCGCGGCAGACTGTATCAAGCGCCTGATCCAATTCGGCCCGACTGATGGTCAGCGGCGGCGACAGTGTCAGGACACAGCCTTGACTGATCTTGAAACTGACGCTGTTTTCCAGACAGGTATAGTAAATTTGCTCGGCCCTGGCGTTGCCGGGGGTCTTGTCGTTTCGGTCTTCGACAATTTCGATACCGAACATCAGGCCGCGGCCACGAATGTCCCCGACGATCGGGACGTCGGCCAGTTGTTCCTGTAGACGGGCCATCGCATATGCGCCAAGATCTTGAGATCTTTGGACAAGTCCCTCGTCTTCGATGATTTCGATGGTGGTAAGCGCGGCGCGCGCGGTGACCGGGTTCTTTTCGTGCGTATAGTGACCGATGGCAAAATCCCCGCACACATCCAGATCACGACGGGCGATACAGGCCGCGATGGGCAAGATACCCCCGCCCAGAGATTTGCCCAAGGTGACGATATCGGGAACGATTTCGTCATGTTCAAAGGCAAACATCTCACCCGTTTTTCCCAGTCCCGTCGGAATTTCGTCCATGATCAGAAGGGCACCATGCCGGCTGCATGCAGCACGCACAGCCTGCCAGAATCCCGCAGGCGGCACGTAGGGCACCGCACGCATTGGCTCGGCGATCAAGGCGGCAACGTCGCCTTCGCGCTCCAGCACGTACTCGACCATATTGGCACAGGCCAGCCCGCAGGTTTCCGGGCCGGAATGGTTATAAGGGCAGCGGTAGCAAGCAAACGGCGCGACATGTTCTGTGCCGGGCAACAGAGGGCCCGCGATATGGCTGCGGAAGGTTGCCTCGCCCCCAACCGAGGCCGCGCCCAGTCCGGCGCCGTGGAAGGCGTCCCAGAATGAGATCGTCTTGAAGCGTCCGGTGGCTGCGCGGGCGATCTTCAGGGCAACCTCATTGGCGTCCGATCCGCCGGTGGTGAAGAGCGTCTTACCCAAGTCGCCTGGACTGATTTTTGCAAGCTTTTCAGCCAGTTCCACGGCCGGATCATTGGTAAACCGGCGCGGGGCGAAGGGCAGGTCGTCCAGCTGTTTCTTAATCGCCTCGATCAATCGGGGGTGGCCGTAGCCGATGTGGTGGACAGAATTGCCGTGGAAATCCATGTAGCGGCGGCCGTCCATGTCTTCGATCCAGATGCCTTCGGCCTTGGCGATGGTACTGACGCAGGGGCTGGAGAGGCTTTGGTGCAGAAACACATCCGCGTCGCGTTTCAGCAAGGGTGCGGAGTTGGGTCCGATGGATGATTTTTCCCAAGTTTTACGCGCCTCTGACGTGTTGGATTCGCCTTCGGTATGAACGATACCCGCCATCAATCTTTTCCCTCCAAAAACCCGGTTTCGTGAGCACAGTGCTGCACATACTGGATGATTATGCTGTTGTTTTCATTGAATAGAATGACGCCCATTTCGGGCGCCTCCCTGGCGGCGATGAACTTGCTCCAATCCCATCCGGGCACAGGCACCGGAGTCTGAAAAACAAGAGACCGCAAGGTCGCAAACGGAACACCTTCCACAGCCCCTGTTACGGCGCGGTGAACATGGCCGCAAAACAGGTGCTGAACGGCCCTGCCCTGCGTGATCAGTCGCAGAAACGGGTCGGCTTCCAGCAACCTTATCGGGTCCATCACGGGAAGGCCAAGCTCCAGTGGCGGGTGGTGCATGAACACCAAACGCGGCCCGTTTCTTTCGTTTTGTACGGCCCGACGCAACCATTCCTTCCGTGTTGTACAAAACTCTCCCTCGGGCGCGCCCGCCTTGACTGTGTCCAGGCAGAGGATCTCGGCCGACCCCAATTCCATGCGATATTGCAGGAAGCCGTCCAGACATCCGGGCGGCAGGGGAAGAACCTGACGCAGGTTGGCGCGGTCGTCGTGATTGCCTACCATCGGGAACCACGGCACTGCCAAGTCGTCCAGCAGATCGAGCAGCCCCTGATATTCGGCGACCGTTCCATGCTCGGTCAGATCACCGGAGATCACGCATCCCAGCGCGTCCGCGTGGTTGGTGTTGATATAGGACACCGCCGCCCTGATACGCACCTTGGGGTCATAGCCAAGGA
Source organism: Ruegeria sp. AF8 (assembly GCF_056541825.1). Lineage (NCBI taxonomy): Bacteria > Pseudomonadati > Pseudomonadota > Alphaproteobacteria > Rhodobacterales > Roseobacteraceae > Ruegeria > Ruegeria sp. AF8. The sequence goes on from NZ_JBQFYW010000002.1 coordinate 377,388, forward strand.
TCGGCTCCTCTGCATAATGCAGATCCGTTATCCAGAGGAGTTTTTCCATATTCCCCCGATCAATTGGGCCATGGCAGCGAATAGGTTTTTACGTTTGTGAAGAATTTCATGGCTTCGATGACGCCTTCCTTGACGCCGTTTCCTGAGTCCTTGATGC
>NZ_JBQFYW010000003.1:0-333552 GCF_056541825.1 Ruegeria sp. AF8
AGCAAGGTGATCGCTACATTCGCAAGCTGTTGGTCGTAGGCATGACATCGCGCGCTGTGATGGCAAAACGTTCGCCAGAGAAGGTCGATCTCTGGACAGCCAAGATCATTGCCGACAAACCGTTTCGGCTGGCAACAGTCGCGATGGCAAACAAGGCAGCGCGTTCCATCTGGGCAATGCTGACAAAGAAACAAGAATACCGGCAGCCAGCGTTCTGACCGCGCAGACTGCCCACGAGATGCAAGACGTTGAAGTGATGATGCGGAAGTAACTCAACCAAGAGCAAGGACACTCCGGGAATGTCTCCGGCCCTCTGAGGTCGATAAGCCGATTGGAACCTCGCTCGCGGAATTCATCAGGGCCAGTGGAGGCAATGCCAAAACACAAACAGGCCGGACAGACGACAGTACTGACGAAACGACCGCAAAAATCGCTAAAAAACTCTTGCAATGCAGGAGCCACCCACAGAAGACATTCAGCCCTGTCCAACTATGCCGCGATCGCAGCCCTCTTTCCTGGCATTCGCTGCAGGCGAAAAATTGTGACTGGGTTGAATTCACGCAAGGCGGACGAAGCGGTCGTTCAATCCAGGCTCCATCACCGTGTGGTCTGCTCAACCAATCCATTAATCGCGCTTGTCGCTTCAATCATTAATTCTTCGACTATGGCGGCTGCTCGCTGAACCCTGTTAGCCAAGCCGACGCTCTGTCCTGCCCACATGGATAATGCTTCTATGTCGCCTCGTTACTTGGAAGAAATCTCGTGCCTATCCAGCCCGCTCCCGCGCCCAATGCCGTCGCCGCCGCAAGTCCTCTTCCAATCGCAATCCCGCCCGCGGCAACGACGGGAGTATCGCCAACTTGATCAACAACGGAGGGAACGAGAGGCATGGTCGCAATCATTCCCCTTACATGACCTCCAGCCCGCAACCTTGCGCGACAACTACATCTACACCCATATCAACGGCACGCTTTTCCGGACATTCGCTGCGACCGCCAAATCGACAATTGGTTGAGCTCACAGATTGCGCAATAAAGCAATATTTCGCTGCGACTGCTCCATTGACGGCTTTGGGGCGGTGCTTCAAGAACCGTCGACTTCGGTCGGGTCGCAGCCGGTGCGCGCTACTAATCGCTCTCGGATCTAAGATTCTGCAGGGCATCACACGAAAGCTGGTCATTATCATCGCAGGCTTGCACGAAAAGGGCCTCCGCAGCATTCAGATCCTTTGTTACCCCGAGACCGCGTTCGTGAAGAATGCCGAGCAATCGACACCCGACAGGTTCTCCCGCCTCACAGGTTTGCTGATAGAGGCGTGCCGCCTCCTCAGCATCCGCTTCGACGCCCTTTCCAAGTTCGTAGAGGAAGCCCAGGTTTATGCAAGCACCATTATCGCCTCCCTCGCAGGCGAGTGAGTAGAGCCGGTGTGCCTCTGCAGAATCCTCTTCGACTCCGGCCCCATCGTCGTAGAAGATTCCCAGATTCCCGCACCCTACGGCATGGCCACCCGTACATCCCCTTTCGTACAGTTTGGCGGCCTTTGCGATGTCTTTGTCAACGCCGAAGCCGAATTGGAACGCGAAGCCGAGCCAGGTACAACCTTCTGAGCTGCCGCCATTGCAACCTTTCTCATAGAAGGTCACTGCCTCCGAATCATCCTGGGCATCCTGATGAAGCCTCCCGGCATTGGTACAAGCATCAGCACTTCCTAGGTCGCAGGCTTGAAGGAAATGAACCTGTGCTGCCTGTTTGTCCATCGTGCCGTCCCAGGCCTGCTCCAGTGCTTCTCCGTACATGTTGCAGCCAAACGCGCTTTTGAGCCCACATGAGATTTCGAACATCGTTTTCGCCTTCTCAAGGTCGCGCTCGACACCCCGCCCGGCGAGATAGTCGAAGCCCAAATTGTCGCAACCCGTCTCCGATCCGCCATTGCAGCTCAGCCCATAGAGCCTGTGCGCCTCGGCCGGATCATGTATCGTTCCCGGTTCGCCACTGAAGAAAAAGGCCAGGGATGCACAGCCATCCGGATCTCCGGCATCGCATGCGGTCTCGAGCGCCGAGCGCGCGAGGGGATAATCCGCGACCCCTTCTTGGCCAAGGAGGAAAACGCCGAGCAATGTACACGCCACTGGGAAATCCGGCGTACACCCCTTTTCCATCAGATCACGAGCGGTACTTGGATCAACCTGGCCGCCATCGCTCCACTTGAGACCCGCCGACTGAATGCCCGCGATAGAGCATGCCGCGGTATGGCCGCCTTCGCAGGCGGCCTCCAGGAGTCGTCGTGCGTCGGTTGCCCGCGTATCGATGATCTCCGTTGCGTGGTAGGCGCATTCCAGCGAAAGGCCGCTGTCGCAGGCATTCAGAATCATATCGAGTTGCACCTGCTCGGTTTCGGTCAGTTTAGCGACCTCAAAGCAAACCGGCCCCTTGAATAGGGAACACAGTGTACGATCGGCCATGGTAAGGCCGTCCACGTCCTGACGAAACGGCGTCACGACGGCAAGTGATCCGAGAAAAACCACGAACGCCAGCACGTAACCCAGCACCGTCACGGGCTTGTTCTCGACATCGAGCCAATGCGCGATCCGGAGACGCACGAAGAGCCGCATCATCCAGCTCGTCAGGACATAGGCCCAAGTCCAGACGCTTGTCAGAAACGTCGAGTAGAACAGGACCGAAAAGATCGAGAACACACCGAGGATCTCGGCGAAACTCTCGGCTTCGCCGGAATAAAGTGGGCTACGAACGAAGAGGAAGATCGCGGTCCAGATGATTGCCGCCGAGATCAGGAGATCAGTGAGCAGAACCAACGCCTGTACGAAGATCGACTCGAATCGCTCCATCTGCTCCAGAAGCCAACGGGTTTCGAGAAGTGAAACGTAGTCCGCTCCTAGGTTGACACCCAAAGCCAGCAGAAGCACCAAGCCGAGCGACAGGTCCGCCTGAAGCCGTGCTTCAATGAACCCCACGTTGCCCATAAAGAGCCAAATCAAGGACACCGCGATGAGCGACGCCAGGGCCGACCGCCAGAGGCATTTCCACGACAGGTGTCGTTCGCCGAAGACAGCGTCGAAAAGGCTCGTGAATGTGGCGTGCCAGCTATCTTCCACCGCGCCCAGAAGCCAGAGCGCGACCTCGTCCTTCCTCTCTGGGTTCAGGAGCTTTCCAGCGAGCGCAGTCAGCGCCAACATCGCGCCCGCGAACCCTGCCGCCCAAGGGGCGTTGCCGGAGAGAAAATCGGTCACGCTCTCATAGGTCATCAGATGATCACTGGTTCAAATTCGAACTCCATTGTCGCATCTGCCCTCATTTACGGCAAATCTCGCATTGCACGACCTTCGCTGACCCTTTTTGCATACAGTGAATATGCGCTATCTTTGATTGAAGCGTTTTGGGTACGCCAAAATCGTGATGCCGTCGGGGGGCGGTCACATCATCAAAGCCCACCCGAGGTCATGAATATCGATCAGGGTAGTCAGTTCACTTCCTTCCTTTGGACCGACCAACCGCGTTGCTCCAGTGCTCCCTGCACACGCGGGGACTAACCGAATTGCGCTTTTTATGCCCTCAAGATCGTGGGAGCGCATCACAAGCAGCCCAATTGTTGGACGACAAATAGATGATCCGCATTTGGCTTAGCCGCGTTAGTCGCGAAAAACCTTTTGGTTCAGATGCACGCCATCAGGTAAATGATCTGGTGCGATCCGCCATGCACTAGGTGGCCTGTTGGGTGGCCAAAAAAGTGACTTCACGTCAATTATCTGAAAATAAATAGTATTTTGGGAAATTCTGGTGCCCAGGAGAGGACTCGAACCTCCACGTCCATACGGACACTAGCACCTGAAGCTAGCGCGTCTACCAATTCCGCCACCTGGGCAGGTGTCGTGAAGGGGCGTTTAAGCTGACTGAAGGGGGGCGTCAATGGGATTCAAGCCGATTTTCGAAAGTTTTTTTCGTAACATTCGGCCAATGCAATTCCATAGCGTAAACAAGCGCCCTGTTTCCCTTCCTACGCGGCGTTTTTGCGCCTTGTTTGACGCGGGAAGGAAAGGTAGATCGGACCAAGACCCAGACAACAGGAGCCCTTCAATGTCCAAACTGGTCACGATTTACGGCGGATCGGGATTTGTTGGCCGCTATATCGCGCGGCGCATGGCAAACGAAGGGTGGCGCGTACGCGTCGCGGTTCGCCGCCCAAATGAGGCGATGTTCGTAAAACCCTATGGCGCGGTCGGCCAGGTCGAGCCGGTATTGTGCAATATCCGCGATGACGCCTCGGTGGCGCTTGCGATGAGCGGGGCGGATGCCGTGATCAACTGTGTCGGCGTTCTGAACGAAATGGGAAAGAACGGTTTTGAGGCCGTGCAATCCCAGGGCGCAGAGCGGGTGGCCCGTATCGCCGCCGAACAGGGTGTGGCCCGCATGGTGCATATCTCGGCCATCGGGGCGGATGCGGATTCTGATAGCGAATATGCCCGATCCAAGGCCCTGGGCGAGGAAGGCGTTCTGAAACACATGCCGCACGCAGTGATCCTGCGCCCATCAGTGATCTTTGGAACCGAGGACCAGTTCTTTAACCGGTTTGCCGCAATGACCACGATAGGGCCATTCTTGCCGCTGGTGGGGGCCGAAACCCGGTTCCAGCCGGTCTATGTCGATGACGTGGCCCGGGCTGCCGTCAAAGGCGTGGTTGGACAGGCCGAGGCCGGTGTGTATGAACTCGGCGGTCCCGAGGTGGCCAGTTTCCGCGACCTGATGGCGCAGATGCTCGAGACGGTCCATCGCCGCCGCATCGTGATCGGCCTGCCATTCTGGGCGGCGCGTATCATGGCCGGCGTGCTGGATATTGCCAAGTTCGTGAGTTTCCAACTGTTCCCGAACAACATTCTGACCCGCGACCAGGTCAGAAACCTGCGTCGCGACAATGTCGTTTCCGAGGGTGCGCGTGGATTTGCGGATTTGGGGATTGAACCGACCCCGATGGAGTCCGTTTTGCCGGACTATCTGTGGAAGTTCCGCCCGTTTGGCCAGTATGACGATATTCAGAACTCGGCCAAAAACCTGGAAGTCTGATCAGCTGTAAGCGATCGTCAAAAGCACCACGCCCAGAATAACCCGATAGATCACATATGGGGTGAACGTGGTGCTGCGCAGCAGTCGCATCATCAGGGACAGCGCCAACAGCGCCGACATGAAAGCAAAGGCGGCGGCGATGGCGCCGTCGCGGGCCAGTTGTGCGTTGGCATCGACCGCCACCTCCGCCCCCAGCAATATGCCCGAGGCAAAAATCGTGGGGATGGACATGAGCATCGCGATGCGCGCAGCTTCCGCACGCTCATAACCAAGCTGCCGAGCGCCGGTTATGGTGATACCGGATCGCGAGGTGCCAGGGATCAGCGCCAGCATTTGCCACAACCCCATGATCAACGCGTCGCGCAGCCCCCAGTCGCCCGTCTTCTTTACCTGCGCGCCTTTTTGATCCACGAAATACAGCAGCAGCCCGAACAACAGCATTGTCCAGCCTATCACCGCCATCGATCGAAGCGCATCGCTCAGGCCGGTGAAGTGCAGGACCGCTCCGGCGACAACAGTGGGAATGGTCGCAACGATCAATCCCATCGCCAGTCTTGAGCCCGGTGTGTCCATCTTGCCGGTCAACGCGCGCGGCAGACCGGCCAGGCCAACCTTCACATCAGACCAGAAGTAAAGGACCACAGCGCCCAAAGTTCCGATATGCACGGCAACATCTATGGTCTGACCCTGATCCTGAAGCCCTGTCAGATTCGGCAACAGAATCAGGTGCCCCGACGAAGAAACAGGCAGAAATTCGGTAATACCCTGAATAACCGCTACCAGAATCAAGTGAAAAAGACTCATCTGCCTTGCCGTTCCGTTCGTCGGTGAAAATTTTTCCTATTGGGTATAAGTGTCTTGTAACAAAAGAAAAGAACAGAAATAGGTCCGATACGGCCTCAAAATTGGAATTTTTCAGACGGCTTTCTGATGTCTTCCGAAGAAAATCTAATATTAGGTCAGTAGATTTGACTTTTAATTCCTTTTGGGTTTTCGTATGCAGGCGCGACCAAGCCAATTCATGGAGTCTGACCCGTGGCCAAGCAACCGATGCTGAAATTTGTGCAGATCGAACGCGACATGCCGAAAAAGCGTGCCGCAAATCTACGCAAAGAAGACTTCAACGAGATCTACGCAGAATATGCTGTCGAGAAAGCATCCGAACAGGCCAGCCGTTGCAGCCAGTGTGGTGTGCCTTATTGCCAAAGCCACTGCCCGCTTCACAACAACATCCCCGATTGGTTGCGCCTGACAGCAACCGGACGACTGGAAGAGGCCTATCACACCAGCCAGGCGACCAACACATTCCCCGAAATCTGTGGCCGCATCTGCCCGCAGGATCGTTTGTGCGAGGGCAATTGCGTGATCGAGCAATCCGGGCACGGCACGGTCACCATCGGTTCGGTCGAGAAATACATCACTGATACGGCCTGGGAAAAGGGTTGGGTCAAACCGGTGGCACCGACGGCCGAGCGCAGCGAAAGCGTTGGCATCATCGGCGGCGGACCCGGTGGTCTGGCCGCGGCCGACATGCTGCGCCGCGCCGGTATTCAGGTCACCGTTTATGACCGCTATGACCGTGCAGGTGGGCTGCTGATGTACGGTATTCCGGGCTTCAAGCTGGAAAAAGACATCGTCCAGCGCCGCAATGACCTGCTGACCGATGGCGGGGTCGAGTTCGTATTGAACTGCGACGTGGATGCCGCCAAGTTCGAAGAGATCCGCGCCAAGCATGACGCCGTGATCATCGCAACAGGTGTATACAAATCCCGTGATCTGTCCATGCCGGGCAGCGGTCTGAATGGCATTGAAAAGGCAATCGACTTCCTGACCGCATCGAACCGCAAGAGCTTTGGCGACGCCGTTGAAGATTTCGACAATGGCCGTCTGAATGCCGAGGGCAAGAAAGTCGTCGTGATCGGCGGCGGTGACACCGCGATGGACTGTGTGCGGACCTCGATCCGTCAGGGTGCGATCTCGGTCAAATGTCTGTACCGCCGCGACCGCGCCAACATGCCGGGTTCGCAGCGTGAAACCCAGAACGCCGAAGAAGAGGGCGTGGTGTTCGAATGGCTCAGCGCGCCCAAGGGCTTTACAGGTGATGACACTGTCACCGGCGTGATGGTTCAGAAGATGCGTCTGGGTCAGCCCGACGCCTCGGGCCGTCAGGCGCCCGAAGTGATCGAAGGTGCGGATTACGTGGAAGAGGCCGATCTGGTGATCAAGGCGCTGGGTTTCGAACCCGAAGACCTGCCCACCCTATTTGGTCAGCCCGACCTGCCCGTGACCCGTTGGGGCACCGTCAAGGCCGCGTTCCAGACCGGTGAGACCGAGATGGACGGCGTCTATGCCATTGGTGACATCGTACGCGGCGCCTCGCTGGTGGTCTGGGCGATCCGTGACGGCCGCGATTGCGCCGATGCGATTATTGACCGTTTCAACAGCAAGGCTGCGGTCGCAGCCGAGTAACCCAACGCCCAGCGACAGGAGGGTCTGATGCCCGAATTGAAAGGCCAATGCATGTGCGGCGCGGTCACCGTGACCGCCACTCCGGCGAAAGACTCGTTGGGCGCCTGCCATTGCGATCAATGCCGCCGCTGGACCAGCTCGATGCTGGTGACGTTTCAGGCCGAACCCGGCTATGCCGCTTTGGGCCCGGTTAAGGCCTTCACCTCATCCGATTGGGCTGAACGCGCGTTTTGCTCGGAATGCGGTTCGGCGCTCTGGTACCGGATCACTCTGTCGGGCGAGATGCACGGACAAACACAAATGGCAGCGGGCCTGTTCGAAGACACAGGGAACCCGCTGAGACTTGAACTCTATATCGACAAAAAGCCCGACGGGTACGCGTTCCAAGGCGAACGCCGCCAGATGACCGAAGCTGAGGTCATGGCCATGTATGCCCCGTCGGAAAAAGGAGACAGCCAATGACCAAAATTGACGCCGATTGGGTCCGGGCCGAGGAAGCCAAGCGTAAGTGGATGGCCGAAAATGGTCTCTATTCCGAGGAAGAAGAGCATTCTTCCTGCGGCGTGGGTCTGGTGGTGTCCATCGACGGCAAGAAAAGCCGCAAGGTGGTCGAGGCCGGGATCAATGCGCTCAAGGCTGTGTGGCACCGGGGCGCGGTTGACGCCGACGGCAAGACCGGCGACGGCGCCGGCATCCATGTTCAGATCCCCGTTCCGTTCATTTACGACCAGATCGAGCGCACCGGCCACAAGCCGCGTATGGATGAGTTGGTTGCCGTGGGGCAGGTGTTTCTGCCGCGCACGGATTTCGGAGCGCAGGAACGGTGCCGGACCATCGTGGAAACCGAAGTTCTGCGGATGGGTTATTCGATCTATGGCTGGCGCCATGTGCCGGTCGATGTCTCTTGTCTGGGTGACAAGGCAAACGCGACCCGTCCCGAGATCGAACAGATTCTGCTGTCGAATTCGAAGGGCGTGGACGAGGAGACCTTTGAGCGCGAACTTTACGTGATCCGCCGCCGGATCGAAAAGGCGGCCAATGCCGCTGGAATAGCAGGGCTATATATCGCGTCGCTCTCTTGCCGGTCGATCATCTACAAGGGCATGATGCTGGCCGAACAAGTGGCGGTATTCTATCCCGACTTGATGGATGAACGGTTCGAGTCCGCCTTTGCGATCTATCATCAGCGCTATTCGACCAACACTTTCCCACAGTGGTGGCTGGCCCAGCCCTTCCGCATGCTGGCGCATAATGGCGAGATCAATACGCTCAAGGGCAATCTGAACTGGATGAAAAGCCACGAGATCCGTATGGCCAGCACCTTCTTTGGTGATCTGGCCGAGGATATCAAGCCGATCGTACCCGGAGGCGCGTCCGACTCGGCAGCCCTGGACTGTGTGTTCGAGGTGATGGTGCGCGCGGGCCGCAATGCGCCGATGGCGAAAACCATGCTGGTGCCGGAAAGCTGGTCCAAGCAGGCGGTCGAATTGCCGCAAGCCTGGGTCGACATGTATTCCTATTGCAACTCGGTTATGGAACCCTGGGACGGCCCCGCCGCGCTGGCGATGACCGACGGCCGCTGGGTTTGTGGCGGTCTCGACCGCAACGGTCTGCGCCCGATGCGCTATGTGGTGACAGGGGACGGGCTGTTGATCGCCGGGTCCGAAGCCGGGATGGTGCCGGTCGACGAAGCCTCGGTGGTGCGGAAAGGTGCGTTGGGTCCGGGCCAGATGATCGCGGTCGATATGGCCGAGGGCCGGCTGTATCACGACAAGGCGCTCAAGGATCTGCTGGCGGCTTCGCGGCCGTTTGGCGATTGGGTCGGAAAGATCAACAACCTGGAAGACGAGCTGAATGGCGTGTCGGAAAAGGCGTTGTTCGCGGGTGAGGAACTGCGCAAACGTCAGATCGCCGCCGGCTATTCCGTTGAAGAACTGGAGCAGATCCTGGCCCCGATGGCCGAGGACGGAAAAGAGGCGCTGGCCTCGATGGGCGATGATACGCCGTCGGCGGTTCTATCCAAGATGTACCGCCCGCTCAGCCATTTCTTCCGCCAGAACTTCAGCCAGGTAACGAACCCGCCGATCGACTCGCTTCGCGAATATCGGGTGATGAGTCTCAAGACCCGGTTCGGCAACCTCAAGAACGTGCTGGACGAAGACAGCAGCCAGACCGAGATCATCGTGCTGGAAAGCCCGTTCGTGGGCAACGCCCAGTGGGAAATTCTGGTCGAAAACTTCAACGCGCCTCTGGTCGAGATCGACTGTAGTTTCGAGCCGGGCGCGGGCCATCTGGACGCCGCGCTGGCCCGTATCCGGTCCGAGGCCGAAGAGGCCGTGCGTTCGGGTGCCGGGCATCTGGTGCTGACCGACCAGCATTCCGGGCCGGGCAAGGTGGCCATGCCGATGATTCTGGCCACCAGTGCGGTACACAGCCATCTGACCCGCCAGGGCTTGCGAACCTTCTGCTCGCTCAACGTGCGGTCGGCCGAATGTATCGACCCGCATTACTTTGCCGTGCTGATCGGCTGCGGCGCGACGGTGGTGAACGCCTATCTGGCCGAGGATTCGCTGGCCGACCGGATCGAACGCGGTCTGCTGGACGGTACGCTGACCGAGAACGTGGCGCGTTACCGCGAAGCCATCGACCAGGGTCTGCTCAAGATTATGGCCAAGATGGGGATTTCGGTGATTTCCTCGTACCGCGGCGGTCTGAACTTTGAGGCCGTCGGCCTGAGCCGCGCCATAGTGGCCGAGTATTTCCCCGGCATGACCAGCCGTATTTCGGGCATCGGGATCTATGGTATCCGGGTCAAGGCTGAGGAAATCCACACCAAGGGCTGGGACAGCGGTCTGGACGTTCTGCCCATTGGCGGCTTCTACAAGGCGCGCAAATCGGGTGAGACCCATGCGTGGGAAGCGACCTCGATGCATATGATGCAAATGGCCTGTAACAGAGCCTCATATGAGCTGTGGAAGCAGTATTCGGCCAAGATGCAGTCGAACCCGCCGATCCATCTGCGCGACCTGATGGATTTCAAACCGCTGGGCAAGCCGATCCCGCTGGAAGAGGTGGAATCGATCACTTCGATCCGCAAACGCTTTGTCACGCCGGGCATGTCGCTGGGCGCGCTGAGCCCCGAGGCGCACAAGACGCTGAACGTGGCGATGAACCGGATCGGTGCCAAGTCCGACTCGGGCGAGGGCGGCGAAGATCCGGCGCATTTCATTCCCGAACCCAATGGTGACAACCCGTCGGCCAAGATCAAACAGGTGGCTTCTGGCCGGTTCGGAGTGACCGCCGAATACCTGAACCAGTGTGAAGAGCTGGAAATCAAGGTCGCCCAGGGTGCGAAACCTGGTGAGGGTGGCCAGCTGCCGGGCATGAAGGTCACCGACCTGATCGCGCGTCTGCGGCACTCGACCAAGGGTGTGACCCTGATCTCGCCGCCGCCGCATCACGATATCTACTCGATCGAGGACCTGGCGCAGCTGATCTATGATCTGAAACAGATCAACCCGCGCTGCAAAGTGACGGTCAAGCTGGTGGCGTCTTCGGGCGTCGGCACGATTGCAGCAGGTGTGGCCAAGGCGAAAGCGGATATTATCCTTATTTCGGGTCACAATGGCGGCACCGGAGCCTCACCCGCTACGTCCATCAAATACGCCGGTCTGCCGTGGGAGATGGGCCTGACCGAGGCGCATCAGGTACTGGCAATGAACAACCTGCGCGACCGTGTGACCCTGCGGACCGATGGCGGCCTGCGTACGGGTCGCGATGTCGTCATGGCTGCGATGATGGGGGCCGAGGAATACGGCATCGGCACCGCCGCCCTGATTGCGATGGGCTGTATCATGGTGCGTCAGTGCCAGTCGAACACCTGCCCGGTCGGTGTCTGTACGCAGGATGAATCCCTGCGCGCCAAGTTCACCGGCAACGCGGACAAGGTGGTGAACCTGATCACATTCTATGCACAGGAAGTCCGGGAGATTCTGGCCTCGATCGGGGCGCGGTCCGTGGACGAGATCATCGGCCGGGCCGATCTGCTGGCGCAGGTCAGCCGGGGTTCGGCGCATCTTGACGATCTGGACCTCAACCCCCTGCTGATCACTGTCGATGGCGCACATGACATTGTCTATGATCGCGACAAAGAGCGTAATTCTGTTCCGGACACGCTGGATGCGGAAATCGTACGCGATGCGGCGCGCTTCCTTAAAGACGGTGAAAAGATGCAGCTGTCTTACGCTGTGCAAAACACGCACCGAACGGTGGGCACGCGCGTTTCCAGTCATATTGTGCAGAATTTCGGCATGCGAAACACGTTCCAGCCGGACCATCTGCATGTCAAACTGCAGGGGTCGGCAGGCCAGTCCCTGGGTGCATTTGCCGCTCCGGGGCTCAAGCTGGAGGTTTCCGGCGACGCCAATGACTATGTCGGCAAGGGCTTGTCGGGCGGCACGATTGTTGTACGTCCGCCACAGATCAGCGCCCTGCGCGCCGATGAAAATACCATCATTGGAAACACCGTTCTGTATGGCGCAACCGACGGTTTCCTTTTTGCCGCCGGACGCGCGGGAGAAAGATTCGCGGTGCGGAACTCGGGCGCGACCGTTGTCATCGAGGGATGCGGCACCAACGGGTGTGAATACATGACCGGTGGCGTCGCCGTCATTCTTGGCGAAATCGGTGCCAATTTCGGGGCCGGGATGACTGGTGGCATGGCATATATCCATGATCCCGAAGGCGAGGCCAAAGTATTGATGAATATGGAAACTTTGGTGACTTGCCCAATCGGCACCGATCATTGGGAGGCCGAATTGAAGGGTTTGATCGAACAGCATGCCCGCGAAACCGGCAGCCGAAAAGCTGCTGATATCCTGCAGCACTGGGATGTTGAGAAGGCGAATTTCCTGCAGGTCTGCCCGAAAGAGATGCTCAACAAGCTGCCCCATCCGCTGAGTGTCGAGAAGGCCGCAGTGCCAGCCGAGTAGTAGTCGCCGAATTGCCGAAATCTGAACCTCATGCGCTCCAAAGGCGCATGAGGAGAAGATTGCGCAGCATGAGGTGATCTTTGCCAACGAGGCGGCCGGCGAAAGCTATTTCCCAGGAAACGCAGGCCGAGGTATCGGCCTTGTTTCCGGAACTTGACCATACAAGTTCCCGGGCATTTCTGGGCGTGCGCCCGGTTTTGAAAGCTTACGAAGCGGCGCTGGTTGCGATTTAAGGCTTTCCCCCGGTGGCCGGGGCCTTTTATAGCTGAGGCATGGCAAAGAAAGCAGCACGCAAAACAGGCGGCAAAAAGAATACAGGCGCACGACAAGGCAAACGCCCTGCGTTTTTGCGCAGGGTCGCGCGAATAGCGGTCCGGGCGGTGGCAGTTTTGGCGGTTCTGGTTGTGGCGCTTGTCGCGCTTTTTTCGGTTGCCAATCCGCCCGTCACTCACACCATCTGGGCCGAATGGAGGCGCCTGGGACGGGTTGAGCGCGACTGGGTGCCGATAGAGGAAATCGCGCCCACCATGGCGCGCTCGGCCGTTGCGGCGGAGGACGCGAATTTTTGCCTGCATTGGGGCTTCGACGTCGATGCAATCCGGGCCGCACTGGAACAGGGCGGAGAGCGCGGCGCGTCGACCATTTCGCAACAGGTGGTCAAGAACGTGTTCCTTTGGCAGGGGCGCAGCTGGGTTCGCAAAGCGATGGAAACCTCGATCACGCCGGTGGTCGAACTGTTCTGGAGCAAGCGGCGCATACTTGAAGTCTATCTGAACGTCGCCGAGATGGGCGAGGGCGTCTTTGGCGTGGAAGCGGCGTCGCGGAAATACTTTGGCGTTTCGGCGGCCGATTTGTCCCCGACGCAGGCGGCGCGGATCGCGGCGATCCTGCCGTCTCCGCGGCGGAGATCGGTGACCGATCCATCCGTCCGAACCCGCAGGCGGGCCGCGGCCATCCGTGACGGGGCGGCCACCATTCGCGCAGATGGTCGCGCGGATTGTTTCGAGGATTGAAACCCAAGGGCCAGCAAGGCTATTGCTGGGGGACAGTCACTGGTTCGAACGGAATTTCATGGCGCGCCTGTTTCACGTCCCCCTGTCCCCGTATTGTCGCAAGGTCCGGTTGTCGCTTGCGGAAAAGAAAATCGAAGTCGAGCTTGTCGAGGAGCGCTATTGGGAAGGCGACCCGGATTTTCTGCGTCGGAACCCTGCAGGCAAGGTGCCGGTGCTTCGGCTGGATGGCCATGTCATGGCCGAAAGTGCGGCCATCTGCGAATATATCGAAGAAACCCGGCCTGAACCGCCGCTGATGCCCAAAACCCCCGAGGCCCGGCTTGAAGTGCGGCGGCTGGTGGGTTGGTTCGACGACAAGTTCCACCACGAGGTGACCTCGAAACTGCTGTATGAACGGGTCAACAAGAAAGTGACCGGTCAGGGCTATCCGGACAGCAAGAACGTCAAGCAGGGCGCGCGCGCCATCAAGTATCATCTCGACTATATGGCGTGGTTGCTGGACCATCGCCGCTGGCTGGCCGGCGATCAGATGACGCTGGCGGATTTCGCGGCCGCCGCGCATCTGTCGGCGTTGGATTATATCTCGGATGTGGACTGGAATCGCAGTCAGGTGGTCAAGGACTGGTACGCCAAGATCAAGTCGCGCCCGGCTTTCCGATCGATACTGGCGGATCAGGTTCCGGGATTTCGTCCGCCTTCCCACTACGCCGATCTCGATTTCTGATATACGCAGAATGTTGGTGGGCTTTGACCCGGTGGATCACTCCACTACGCGGAAAGACATGCCGAAATGGCGGATAATGCGGATCTGAAAGAAAAGCTGCTCTCACAAGCCCTGGCCGAAGGGTTTGTGGCGTGCCGTATTTGTCGACCCCGGGATGTGCCGCAGGTTCCCGGCCGTCTGACCGCTTTTCTTGAGGCCGGTTATCACGGGCAGATGGGATGGATGGCCGAGCGCACGCACTGGCGCGGCGATCCGGCGGTTTTGTGGCCCGAGGCGCGGTCGGTGATCATGCTGGCCGAAAGCTATACGCCCGCACACGACCCGACTGCGATTCTTGAGAAGCCAGAGCATGGGGCGATTTCCGTTTATGCGCAGAACAAGGATTATCATGATCTGGTCAAGAAACGCCTGAAACGGCTGGCCCGCTGGCTGATTGCCGAGGCCGGCGGCGAGGTGAAGGTATTCGTCGATACCGCCCCGGTTCCCGAAAAGGCGCTTGGACAGGCGGCGGGCCTCGGCTGGCAGGGCAAGCACACCAATCTGGTCAGCCGCGATTGGGGGAATTGGGCCTTTTTAGGGTCTGTTTTCACCACGATCGACCTGCCGATTGATGATGCTGAACGGGATCGCTGCGGGTCGTGCCGTGCCTGCCTTGACAGTTGTCCCACCGACGCATTTCCGGCACCCTATCGGTTGGATGCCCGCCGCTGCATCTCGTATCTCACTATCGAACACAAAGGCCCGATAGATGAAGAACTGCGCGGGAAACTGGGCAACCGGATTTACGGCTGCGACGACTGTCTGGCGGCCTGTCCCTGGAACAAGTTCGCCGTCGCCGCCAGCGACATACGATATGCGGCGCGGGAAGAGTTGAAGGCGCCACGGCTGAAAGAGCTTGCAACCCTGGATGACGCCGCATTTCGCGCGATGTTTTCCGGCTCTCCGATCAAGCGGATCGGGCGAGACCGGTTCGTGCGAAATGTGCTCTACGCCATCGGGAATTCAGGATTGGCGAATCTGCGGCCATCGGCTCAGGCTTTGGTGGACGATTCCGACCCGGCGGTGGCGGATGCTGCGCGATGGGCGGTGAAACAATTGTCATAAGTGACGCAAACAGGCTGGACGCGTCACGCCAATTCGGTAAATCCCCCGTCAGCGAACAGAAGGAGTAACCCGATGGCATTGGCTTTGGGCGTGGATACTGGCGGCACCTACACCGATGCCGTTTTGGTCAAGGACGAGAAACAGGTCATCGCCTCGGCCAAGTCCCTGACGACGCGGGTCGATCTGGCCATCGGCGTGGGCAAGGCGATTTCAGCGGTTCTGGAACAGGCCGGTATTTCCGCAAATGAAGTGTCTCTGGCCTCGCTATCCACCACGCTAGCGACCAACGCGCTGGTCGAAGGTCAGGGCGGGCGGGTCGCGCTGATCTATATCGGGTTTCGCGACGGCGACCTCGAAAAACACGGGCTGCGCGACGCGTTGAAGGGCGACCCGGCTTTGGAGATTTCCGGCGGGCACAGCCACGCGGGAAACCAGGTGCATCCGCTCGACATCGCGGCGCTGAAGGATTTCCTTGAAACCAACAAGGGGATTTCCGGATTTGCTGTCGCGGCACAATTCGCCACGCGCAATCCGGCGCACGAGTTGGAGGCGGCCCGGATCATCGCCGAGACAACCGGCGCCCCGGTCACCTGCTCGCATCAGCTTTCGGCCAAACTGAACGGGCCAAAAAGGGCGGTGACGGCCGTTTTGAACGCGCGTCTTATCGGCATGATCGACCGCCTGATCGGCCGGGCGCAGGACACCCTCTACGATCTGGGAATTTCCGCGCCCATGATGGTGGTGAGGGGGGACGGTGCGCTGATGAGCGCCGAACAGGCGCGCGAGCGGCCGATCGAAACGATTTTGAGCGGACCGGCAGCCTCGATCGTCGGGGCGCGCTGGCTGACCGGTGTGGAAAACGCGATTGTTTCGGACATCGGCGGAACCACGACCGATGTAGCGTTGATCCGCGATGGCAAGCCTGCAATCGATCCGGCGGGTGCGCAGGTTGGCGGTTTTCGGACAATGGTCGAAGCGGTCGCAATGCGTACCCATGGCCTGGGCGGCGACAGTCAGGTTCATGTTGTGACCGACGGGCTGGCTGGCGGTGTATTTCTGGGACCACGACGGGTCTTGCCGATTTCTTTGATCGCCACCGAAGAAGGGGGAATCATTCACGACTTTCTCGACGAGCAGTTGCGCTCAACATCGGTCGGCGAATATGACGCCCGTTTCGCACGGATCGTTCCAGGGGTTCCGACCGAAGGTGTCGGACCACGCGAAGGGATATTGCTGGAACGGCTGGGCAACCGGGTCCTCCCGCTTGGCCGGTTACTGAGAACGCGGATGGAAAACGGTGCTCTGTCACGGCTGGTGGACCGGGGCATCGTTCAGGTGTCGGGCGTGACGCCCTCTGATGCCAGCCATGTTCTGGGGTCTCTGGAAGCATGGGATACCGAAGCGGCCCAAAAAGCGTTGGAACTGTATTCAAGAAAGCGCGTCGGATCCGGTGAAAAGCTGGCAAGAAGTGCCGAGGATCTGGCGCAGTTGATCATCGGTCAATTGACCGAACAGACCAGTTTGACCCTTTTAGAGACTGCTTTTGCCGAAGAAGCCGAAAACTTCGGCCTGCCGCCCGAGCAATTGGCCCGGCATGTTCTGACGCGGCGCGCCCTGTCAGGTCACCGCGGCCTGCTGGCATTGGACGCTGCGTTCAACGTGGATATCGTGGGGTTGGGTGCGTCCGCGCCAAGTTATTATCCGGCGGTTGGGGACAGGTTGCGTTCGAACATGATCCTTCCGGAACATGCGGGTGTGGCGAACGCGATCGGGGCCGTCGTCGGCCGAGTGACTTTCCGGCGGGCAGGCACGGTCACCAGCCCGTCCGAAGGCCGGTTCAGGGTGCATCTGGAGGAAGGGCCCGAAGACTACGGAAACTCGGACGAAGCGCTGGCGCTGCTCGAAGCGGTGCTCCGCTCCGAGGCGGAAGGCGCGGCAAAGGAAGCCGGTGCCGCAGACATTCGGATCATCGTCGAACGTGATATCAAAACCGTGCAGGTCGAAGGGCGTCAGGTCTTTGTCGAAGGCATGCTCACGGTCGAGGCCAGCGGCCGCCCGCGCGTCGCAATCGGCTGAAAAGGCGCGGCCCGAGATCCGCGCCATCTCAGGATCAGAGCCTATTCTGCGGCGTCTGCCCGCTTTGGCACCACCCATTCGGGGCGTGCGAAATGGCAGGTGTACCCGTGGGGTATTCGGACGAGATAGTCCTGGTGTTCCGGCTCGGCTTCCCAGAAATCCCCGACCGGTTCCAGCTCGGTCACCACCTTGCCGGGCCACAATCCGCTCGCGTCAACGTCGGCGATGGTATCCAGCGCTACCTGCCGTTGCTCCGCATCCACATAGTAGATAGCGGAACGATAGCTCATCCCCATGTCGTTGCCCTGGCGGTTCACGGTTGTCGGATCATGAATCTGAAAGAAAAATTCCAGTATCTGGCGGAATGAGATCTCTGCAGGATCGAACCAGATCTCGATCCCTTCGGCATGAGTTCCGTGATTGCGATAGGTCGCGTTTGGCACATCACCGCCGGTATAGCCAACGCGGGTACGGCTGACGCCGGGCAGCTTGCGAATCAGATCCTGCATGCCCCAAAAACATCCTCCGGCAAGTACGGCACGTTGTTCGCTCATCAGATATCCTCCACCTGATCCAGATACTCGCCATAGCCTTCGGCCTCCATGTCGTCGCGATGCACGAAACGGAGCGCGGCCGAATTGATGCAATACCTTAGCCCCCCATGCTCTCGCGGGCCATCGGGAAAGACATGCCCCAGGTGACTGTCACCGTGTTTCGAACGCACCTCGGTTCGGATCATGCCCAGGCTGCGGTCTTCGAATTCTTCGACATGAGCATGTTCCACCGGCTTTGTGAAACTCGGCCAGCCGCAGCCGGATTCGTATTTGTGCGTCGAGGCGAACAAAGGCTCACCGGAAACGATGTCGACATAGATACCGGGTTCCTTGTTGTACAGGTGTTTGCCGGTTCCAGGGCGTTCGGTTCCACTGCGTTGCGTGATGTGAAACTCTTCGGGGGAAAGCGCGGCGACGGCCTCGGGGTTCTTTGTGTATCGGGTCATTGCGCCTCCTGTCTGGCATTGTATTCGCAGTAAATGGGGCTCTGCGGCGAAAAGCAAAGGCATATTTCAGTCACCTCGCGCGGAAGTGCGGGCGATGAGATTGGGCGTCGGAACCAACGCTCCGGCGTTTTAGGCCACTCTGGGGACCGGTTGCCGCGAGAGCTGAACCGCAAGAATGCCGGCGGTGGTGATCGCAACACCGATGGCATCCAAGGTACCAAGTCGTTCCCCCAACAACGCATAAGCGATAGCCACTCCAAAAACCGGATTCAGAAAGTGGAAAGTCGCCGCCCGGATCGGGCCAATACGGTTAAGCAGAAGAAACCAGACGAATGTCGCGGTCAGACCGGGAATGAATGTCGTATAGGCGAACGCAAGCGCCAGCGGCCAGGTCGGGTGAATTCGGATCGTCTCAAAGACCGGAGCGGCGATGAACAGGATGGCCGATCCCACCAGCATTTGCAGCCCGACAACCATCATGAAGTTGCCACCCGAGGTCGCCCCGCGCACAGCCAACGTGGCAAAGGTCAGGGCCAGGGCGCCAATACCGCACAGGGTGACACCAAACGGGTCGATTCCTGCATTGATCCTTTCGCCCATGATCATGGCAACACCCGCAAACCCGGCCAAAAGGCCGAGAATTCCGAGCGGCCGCAGTTTTTCGCCGAACAGGACCCAGCTGGCCAAAGCGACAAGCAGAGGCATTGTGGACGCGATGATCGCGGCCATTGAGGCTTCAACTGTCTGCATGGCATAGAAATTCAGACCCAGATAAAGGGCATTCTGGCAAATTCCGAACAGGATCGTCGCGTACCATTGTGACCGGGTCAGTCGCCAGCTTTGCCCCATCGCCCGGGCAATCAGAACGCCCAGAATACCGGAAATCAGAAATCTCAATGCCAGCGAAAACAGGGGCGACGCATCGGCGACGATGATCCGCGCTGATGTAAAGGCCGATGACCACATGAAGGCAAAGGCCAGCCCCATGGCGATGGCGCGAAGATCCACGAAAAGCGCCCCCAAAATGAATGGGGGGACTTTTTCGCATTTTCTGATGGCCTGCAAGCGCTCTGTTGTCGCCTAAACAATATTTGCCTGCTGCAAAAGAAAAGGGCCGCCCCGGGGCGACCCTTGTTCCAATTCGCTTGAACCGGATCAGCCGTTCACGCTGTCTTTCAGCGCTTTGGCGATGGTCATTTTCACCACTTTGTCGGCTTCCTTGGTAAAGGTTTCGCCGGTGGCGGGATTGCGAACCTGACGCTCGGGGCGTTCGCGGCAATAGATTTTGCCAACACCCGGCAGAGTGACTGCACCGCCGGCGGAAACTTCGCGCGTGATCAGGCCGGTGATGGCCTCCAACGCGGAGTTGGCGGATTTCTTGTCGGTTCCCATTTCCTCAGCGAGAGCAGCAACCAGCTGAGTCTTGGTCATAGGCTTTGCCATTTCTTGGTCTCCTTACAGTGCCCGATCCATAGGGCCTCACCGCGTAACTGTAACGGTATATTGTGGGGGAACACAACGAATAGTAGCGCACGAATCCCTAAAAATAGGGGGATTTCGTTGCTTTTTTGCGTCACAGAAAGGCCGTTTCGTCGAAAGAACGCAATTTCCGGCTGTGCAACCGCTCCAGCGGCATCCCCCTGAGTGCCTCCATCGCCCGGATTCCAATCGCCAGATGTCGACTGACCTGTGTGTTATAAAAGGACGAGGCCATGCCGGGAAGCTTCAATTCGCCATGCAGCGGCTTGTCCGACACGCAAAGCAACGTGCCGTAGGGAACCCTGAACCTGTATCCATTTGCGGCGATGGTGGCGCTTTCCATGTCAAGCGCAATGGCGCGGGACTGGCTGAGGCGCTGAACCGGGCCGGACTGGTCGCGCAGTTCCCAGTTTCGGTTATCGACCGACGCGACCGTTCCTGTCCGCATGACGCGCTTGAGCTCGTACCCTTCCAGTTCAGTGACTTCGGCCACCGCCTTTTCCAGAGCGATCTGTATTTCTGCAAGCGGCGGGATCGGCACCCAGACCGGCAGGTCGTCGTCCAGCACCTTGTCTTCGCGCAAATAGGCATGCGCCAGCACGAAATCGCCCAGCGCCTGAGTGTTTCGCAGCCCGGCGCAATGGCCCACCATCAACCATGCATGTGGCCGCAGAACCGCGATATGGTCCGTCGCGGTTTTTGCGTTTGACGGACCCACGCCGATATTGACCAGAGTAATCCCGGAACCATCCGCGCGCTTGAGGTGATAGGTCGGCATTTGCGGCAATTTCAACGGCGCTTCTATAGGCGCGTCGGGATCGAATATCTCAACATTCCCGGTCGCAACGAAACTCGTATATCCGCTGTGCGGTTTGGCCAACTGCGCGCGCGCATAGGCTTCGAACTCCGAGACATAGAACTGATAGTTGGTAAACAGTATGTGGTTCTGAAAGTGTCTGGCATCCGTGGCCGTATAGTGCTCCAGCCGGGCCAGCGAGTAATCGATCCGCTGCGCGGTGAACAGCGCCAGTGGCCCGGTTCCGTTTTCGGGAACATGGGTTCCATTGACGATATCGTCATTGGTCGTCGTCAGATCCGGCACGTCAAAGACATCGCGCAATGTGAATCTGGCCGCACCCTGATGCGGCACGACAAGCGCCGGGTTGTTGGCGACAGCAAAATGAACCGGGATCGGCGTGTCGGAAGGGCCGATCAGGACGGGCTGGTTGTGATTTTTGATCAGCAACGCAATCTGTTGCGTCAAATAGGACCGGAACAGGTCAGGCCGCGTCACGGTTGTGGCGTGATGTCCGGGTTCGGAAACGTGACCGAAGCTGAGACGGCTGTCGATCTGCGCATAAGACGACGTCTTGATCCTGATTTCGGGGTAATACGCCCTATAGCGTTCACTGGGCGAACCATTCTCGATTGCCTCGGAGAACTTTTCGCACAGAAATCCCGTCGCCTGTTCATACAACTCTTCCAGCCGCATTGTGGCGGCTGCGGGATCGGAAAAGGCTTTGGCCGCCGGTGCGTCTGGTGTTTTTGTCTTTGTCATTCACGCGGTTCCAAAAGGTCAATCATTTCAAATGTGCGCACATCGACCAGCCCAAGGTCCGAAATGCGAAGTTCGGGAATGACCACGAGTGCCAACAGCGAATGTTGCATATACGCGTTGTTCAGGCGGCACCCGCAGGCCAGCATCGCTTCAACCAATGTCTGCGCCTTGGCGGCCACCTCGGTGGCCGGGCTGTCTGACATCAGGCCGGCGATCGGCAGTTCCACCAAGGCCAGTTCCTCACCGTCGCGAAAAATGGTGATACCGCCACCGACCTCGGCCAGGCGGTTGGCGGCAAGAGCCATCTGATCCCGGTCAGTTCCGACGACGATCATGTGATGGCTGTCATGCGCCACGGTCGAGGCCATCGCCACCCTGCCCTCGTAACCGAACCCCGAGACAAAGGCGTTGGTCACTCCCCCGGTGGCGCGGTGACGTTCGACAAGCGCGATCTGGCAGGTGTCGCCGATCCCCTCGACCAGCCCGTCAACGACCGGAAGCTCCGCCTTCAGTGCCTTGGTCGGGGCCTGATTTTCCACCACGCCGATCACGTTGGCGCGTACCTGGTTCGCACCTTCGGGTGCGTGGATTTCAAAGTCAGACGAGGACAGCGCATGTCCCAGATGCACGGTATTGCGCGCTGTGTCTGGCCAGTCGAAATGCGGGCAATCGACCCTGATCCTGCCATTTTCGGCCACCACCTGCCCGCGCGCCATGACCATTTCGACGGGCAATTCCCGCAAATCCGAACTGAGGATGATATCCGCCCGCCGTCCCGGCGTGATAGAACCGATTTCGCGCTCCAGCCCGAAATGGCTCGCGGTATTGAGCGTCGCCATCTGCAACGCGACCAGCGGATCGCACCCACAGGCGATGGCATGGCGAACGACCCGGTTCATATGACCGTCATTGACCAATGTGCCCGAATGGCAATCGTCAGTGCACAGAATGAAGTTGCGCGAATCAAGGCCCTTTTCCGTGACCGCAGTGATCTGGCTTTCCACATCGTACCAGGCCGAACCTAACCGCATCATCGACCGCATACCCTGACGCACGCGGGCGATTGCGTCCGCCTCGCAGGTACCTTCATGGTCGTCTGCAGGGCCACCGGCGACATAGGCGGCGAAATCAGGCCCTAAATCGGGCGAAGCATAGTGCCCGCCAACGGTTTTCCCCGCCCGTTGCGTGGCCGCAATCTCGGCCAGCATTTTGGGATCCGCGTTGGAAACACCAGGAAAATTCATCATCTCGCCCAATCCGATGATACCGGGCCAGGCCATGGCTTCGGCCACATCATCGGGCGAAATCTCGTACCCGGTGGTTTCAAGACCAGGTGCGGACGGCGCGCAGGACGGCATCTGGGTAAAGATGTTGACGGGTTGCATCAGCGCCTCGTCATGCATCATGCGCACACCTTCCAGCCCCAGCACGTTCGCGATTTCATGCGGATCGGTGAACATCGAGGTAGTGCCATGAGGGATCACCGCGCGGGCGAATTCCGCAGGGGTCAGCATACCGGATTCGATGTGCATATGCGCGTCGCACAGCCCGGGGATCATGAAGCGGCCCTGCGCCTCGATGATCTGCGTATCGGATCCCATGCAATGCGATGCATCCGGTCCGACAAAGGCGATACGGCCTGCGGCAATGGCGATGGAGTGATCGGGCAATGCTTCCCGGCTGTGCACGTTGATCCAAATGCCGCCACGAATGACCGTGTCGGCGGCTTCGCGCCCGGCGGCAACGGCGATGAGACGGGGGGCGACGTCGGGCCAGCTTGGGAAAAGTGCATGTTCCATGGCTCAACTTTCCCGAATGTTCGGTCGGGCGCAACCCCTGCCATGCGCCCGTCATCAAACCTTCATCGCCACGGCTTGACCGGATGCCCAGGAGCGTTGAATCTGCCACCATGGATTATGAAACCACAGATGCGGAAACGTTCGGCCGATCCCTGAGCGGGATCGGACTGAACATTCTGGTGCGCGACGTGAAGGCGGAATGCGCCTTTCTGGAGACAGTCTTTGCGATGGCAAGCCACCAGGTCACTGACGATTTCGCAATTGTCACTTATGGAAACCAGGTGTTTCAGTTGCATTCCGACGGCACCTATCACTCCAACCCTCTTCTCGGGATTTTGCCGGAAAACCCGCCCAGAGGGGCCGGCCTGGAAATCCGTCTCTATGATACCGATCCCGACAATTCCGTCGTAAAGGCCAGGGAATATGGAGCAACGGTACTGCAAGAGGCGACGGACAAACCGCACGGCCTTCGCGAGGCGTATATCCTTTGCGAAAACGGCTATGCCTGGGTCCCCAGCCGCGCGAAAGATCAGACCTGATACGCTGCCGCGTCAAGCGGGCCTGCCCGCTTGACGCCGGGCCCAACCAGAGGAGGCGCCGCAATGCGGCGCCGGCAATGGGCGGGAGCATCCCGTATTGACTATCGCGCTGTGCTGGCGGCGATTTCCGACCGTATCCAGTCGGCAAATGCGGTTGCGCCGGGCATCTCCTCCGCTTGCGGCGACAGCAGCAGATAATATGCCTCGGGCATCGGCACGCGGCGATCGAACGGCGCCCTCAGGCGGCCCTCCTGCAAAAGCCGCGATGCAATCATGTCATGGGCCAGGCACAACCCGCCTCCGGCCATGGCCGCAGCCAGGCCGACCAGATAGGTGCTGGCATAGGTAATCGGTGGATTGGCCCAGTTCAGACCCTGATCTTCGGCCCAACCGGCCCAATTCGACAGCAGGTTCGAACAGTCATAGAGCGGTTGTTCATGCAGATTGCCGAGCGTCACGGAATACCAGGGGGCGCAGACGGGGTAATAGTGATCGGTCATCAGTAATTCGGTGCGAACCGTATCCGCTGGGCGCAGCGAATACCGGATTTCGACCGCCGCGCCTTCGGCCATCTCACGCGGTTCCCAAAGTTCGGTGAAAATGTTCAGATGCACCTCCGGGTGCATCGCCTTGAATTGCGGGAGGCGAGGCGCAAGCCAGTTCACGGAAAAGGTGATGTTGCACTGAACCTGAACCGTGTCCTGCCGGTCTCCGGTCACGGCCTGGGTGCCGCGCAACAATGTCCGGAACGCGTCGCGGACGACGGGCAAATAGGTGGTCCCCGCTTCGGTCAATTCCAACGCGCGCGGACGCCGGTGAAACAGCGGTTGCCCCAGATACCCTTCCAATGACTTGATCTGCTGGCTGACGGCGCTCTGCGTCATGTTCAGATCGCGCGCCGCACCAGTAAAGGAAAGATGTCGCGCCGCTGCTTCGAATGTCCGTAGCCAGCCAAGAGGTGGAAGCCGCGCCCGCATCGTTATAATCCTGGTATAAGTTTCACTAATGAATTACCCGCTTTTTTTTCGTTGGTCAAAACCGCACGGCAAATGCAGGATTCCAGTGGTTCGAAAACGCCGCCATCACTTTCGGGAGATTAGACATGAGCGTCACCAATCTGCTTCCAAACATCGACAACTGGCAGGATCGTGTCGATATGGCCGCCGCATTTCGATGGACCGAGCGGCTGAACATGCACGAAGGCGTGGCCAACCATTTCAGCCTGGCGGTCAACGATGACGGCACCCGGTTTCTGATGAACCCGAACCAGATGCACTTCAGCCGCATTCGGGCCTCGAATCTTCTTTTGCTCGACGCCAACGATCCGGACACGATGAAGAAACCCGGCGCTCCCGATCCGACCGCATGGGGCCTGCATGGCTCGATCCATCGCCATTGTCCGCATGCGCGTTGCGTCATGCATGTGCACTCGACATTCGCAACCGTTCTGGCGTCATTGGCTGACAGCACCCTGCCGCCAATCGATCAGAATACTGCAACCTTCTACAACCGCTACGTGATCGACGATCAGTTCGGCGGGCTGGCCTTTGACAGCGAGGGCGAACGCTGTGCGTCGATGCTGTCCGACCCGAAAAAGAACGTGATGATCATGGGCAATCACGGCGTTCTCGTGATCGGCAAAGACCCGGCGGATGCCTTTAACAGGCTCTATTATTTCGAACGCGCGGCCGAAACCTATGTCCGGGCGTTGCAAACCGGGCAGAAAATGCGGGTGCTGTCGGATGAGATCGCGGAAAAGACCGCGCAGGAGCTAGAAGATTACCCCGGTCAGGCAGAAGCGCATTTGCGTGAAATCAAGGCCGTCCTGGATGCCGAAAGTTCTGATTACGCGAGTTGATCCTCCCTTTGCCGAAGGTAGATGCCATGACAGACCCCTCCCAAGATCCAGAAGCCGGTCGCTGGAATTATCTCCCTGAGGGCACCGTTCCGCTCAACCCCCTTTTCAGCTGGCCCCCGAGACCTGCTGCGGTTCTGAAATGGTACAGCACCGCGTGGCTTCAGATCACGTCTCTAACCTTGTGCATGGTTCTGGCGCTGGTCTCTTACGCCTTCTTTTTGCCCTCACTTGAGACAATGCAAAGCTTCGCGCCGGGTTGGATGTTTCGCGTCTGGTTGTTGAACATGGTGCCCCAGATATTGATTGCCGGGGGGCTGCATTGGTGGCTTTACATGCGCAAGGGGCAGGGCATGCACACCAAATTCGACCGGCGCGACCTGACCCGGAACAATGGTATCTTCGCGTTTCACAACCAGGTGCTGGACAACATCTGGTGGACACTGGGCAGCGCGTTGACCGTTGCGACCATCTATCAGTGGATCATCTACTGGGCGATGGCCAATGGCTGGGCACCGGTAATCACATGGGAGCAGGCGCCGGTCTGGTTCGTGGTTTGGATGTTCTTCATTCCGATGTGGTCGGGGTTGCATTTTTACTGGGTGCACCGGCTGGAGCATCATCCGAAGCTCTACAAACACGTTCATGCAGTGCATCATCGCAACGTCAATGTCGGCCCGTGGTCCGGAATCTCGAACCATTGGTACGAGAACACCCTGTACTTCTCGACCTATTTCATCCACCTGGTGGTGGCATCGCACCCGCTGCATCTGCTGTATCACGTGTATTTTCAGCAAGTGAGCCCGGTTCTATCCCATTCGGGCTTTGAAAAGCTCAAGGCCAAAGAGACTGAAGCTGCGCGCGCCGGAGACTTTTTCCATCAACTCCACCACAGGTATTTCGAGTGCAATTATGGCACTTCGGAAATTCCTTTCGACAAGTGGTTCGGCACGTATCACGACGGCACCGCGGCGGCGACGGAACGTACCCGGGCATTCAAGAAACAGATGTATACCTGAAATCAATGCCGCAAGATCGGGCCGGGGTGCTATTGTGGGCCCCGGTCGCTTTTCTGCCTGTGTTAAAGCGATAGGATGCAAAGGCTTTACGGACCCATCGTCCTTCTGCTAAACGCACCCGGTCCGGATGGTTCGGACGCCGGTCGCAGCCTACCCGGCTTACAAAACAAGGATCTGAAAAGTGAAGACAATCGTCATCTGCTCTGGCGGGCTGGATTCGGTTTCGCTGGCGCATAAGGTGGCTGCCGAGCACCAGCTGATCGGGCTGATCTCGTTCGATTACGGCCAGCGCCACCGCAAAGAGGTCGAGTTTGCCGCCCGTGCGGCCGAACGGCTGGGTGTGCCGCACGACCTGATCGACATGAGCCATATCAGCAGGCATCTCAGCGGCTCGGCCCTGACCGACGATGTGGATGTGCCCGACGGCCACTATGCCGAAGAGAACATGAAGGTCACCGTGGTTCCCAACCGCAACGCCATCATGCTGGCCATCGCCTTTGGCATTGCCGCCGCAAAACAGGCGGATGCGGTGGCGGCAGCGGTGCATGGCGGCGATCATTTCATCTATCCCGACTGCCGCCCCGAATTCACCGAAGCCTTCGAGACGATGCAGGCGCGGGCACTGGACGGTTACGCCAATGTCAGGCTCTATACGCCCTTCGTCCGCATCCCGAAATCGGCCATCGTGACCGAAGGGGCAAAACACGCAACGCCGTTTGCCGACACGTGGTCGTGCTACAAGGGCGGCGAGACCCATTGCGGACGCTGTGGCACCTGTGTCGAACGGCGCGAGGCATTTCATATTGCCGGGGTCGAAGACCCGACCATCTATGCCGATCCGGATTTCTGGAAAGCTGCGGTGGGGGCGCAGTGATGTACCGGATCACCAAGGAATTCCATTTCTCGGCCTCGCACCAGCTGTGCGATTTGCCCGACGACCATCCCTGTGCTCGGCTGCATGGGCACAACTATGTGATCGAGGTGGAGCTGAGTGCCCGCGAACTGGACGCCAGCGGTTTCGTGGTGGATTACCGCGAGCTGAAACCTCTCAAAAGCTGGATCGACGACGAGTTGGA
The DNA here is from genome assembly GCF_056541825.1 of Ruegeria sp. AF8. NCBI lineage: Bacteria > Pseudomonadati > Pseudomonadota > Alphaproteobacteria > Rhodobacterales > Roseobacteraceae > Ruegeria > Ruegeria sp. AF8. Next base: position 27,779 of record NZ_JBQFYW010000003.1, read on the forward strand.
TCATCGGCACCTCAACGACGTATTCGGGCATGACATGGTGACTTCGGAACGACTCGCGAAAGAGGTCTATGAGTTCTGCAAGGCACGCTGGGCCAAAACCAGCGCGGTGCGGGTCAGCGAAACGCCCAAGACCTGGGCGGAATATAGGCCATGAAACCGTTGCGCATCGCCGAGATATTCGGGCCCACCATTCAGGGCGAAGGCGCAGTCATCGGCGTGCCCACCGTTTTCGTGCGGGCGGGCGGCTGTGACTATCGCTGCACGTGGTGCGACAGCCTGCACGCCGTGGACAGCCAGTTTCGCCACGAATGGGCGGCAATGACAGCGGCAGACATTATGTCCGAGGTCGAACACCTGTCGGGTGGCGTACCGCTGACAGTGTCTATTTCGGGCGGAAACCCTGCTATTCAGGATTTTGCACCCATGATCGCGCTGGGCAAATCCAAAGGCTATGCTTTCGTGATGGAAACCCAGGGCTCGGTCTCGCGGGATTGGTTCGATGCTTTGGAAACGCTGATCCTCAGCCCCAAACCGCCATCCTCCGGCGAATCCGTGGATTGGGATGTGTTCGATACCTGCGCTGCGGCAAATACGCAAAAAGTGCTCAAGATCGTGGTATTTGACCAGACGGACTATGACTGGGCGCGCGATGTTGCGGCGCGCTACCCGCAACTGCGTCTTTATCTGCAACCGGGCAACCACACACCGCCACCGCCCGAAGCCGAAGATGCCGCCATCGACATGGATGGTATCATGACCCGATATGAGTGGCTGATTGAAAAAACCCTGGGGGATCGCTGGTACGCCCCCACCATCCTGCCGCAGCTGCATGTCCTGGTCTGGGGCAACAAGCGTGGCGTATGAGGCTCTGACAATGGCAAATCAAGATATCTATGCAAACCTGACCCAGCTTGGCGGCAAGACCGAGTTGCCGAACTCCCCGGAAGAGGCGGTGCTGGAAAAAGTGCCGAACCCCCAGGCCGGTACCGATTACGCCGTACGGTTCACCGCGCCGGAATTCACCTCGCTCTGCCCGCTAACTGCGCAGCCCGATTTCGCCCATATCGTGATCGACTATGTGCCGGGCGACTGGCTGGTCGAAAGCAAGTCGCTGAAACTGTTCCTCGGGTCATTCCGCAATCACGGCGCGTTTCACGAAGATTGCAGCGTCACCATCGGCAAGCGGCTGGAAGAAGTGCTGGAGCCGAAATGGCTGCGTGTGGGCGCTTACTGGTATCCCCGCGGCGGCATCCCGATCGACGTGTTCTATCAGACCGGTCCCGAACTGCCCGGCGTCTGGATTCCGGATCAGGGTGTACCGACCTATCGTGGGCGCGGCTAGCGGCGCAGCGCGCGGGGCGTGGTCCCGAACTCGGTTCGGAATGCGCGGGTCATGGCGCTGGGATCGTCATATCCCGAACGCAGTGCGATCTCGCCTATGGCAAGGTCGGTTTCCACCACCAGCTTGCGCGCCAGATTGAGGCGCAGGCGGCGGTAGACCTGCGTCGGGCTGGCCCCCAGATCGGCGCGCATTCTGGATTCCAGCACCTTTTGCGTCCGGCCGACGCGCCGGGCGATCTCGGGGATCGAAAGCGGTGTTTCCAGATGTTCCTGCATCAGCGCCAGCGCCTTGTTGACAAAGCCGCTGGCCGATCCCGCTCCGCCTGTATGGGAGCGCGCGGAATCCCGTGTCATGAAAAGCTGCGCGACCTCCAACGCCAGAGCCTGCCCCTGATCCCGTCCGATCAGATGCATCACCAGATCAAAGGCCGCCATCGCCCCGGAACAGGTGATCCGGCTGTTGTCGATGACAAATCTTTCCCGCCGGACGTCGATTTCAGGAAAGCGCTCTGCGAACCCGGTCAGTTCTTCCCAGTGAATCGTGGCGCGGTGGCCATCAAGCAGCCCGGCCTCGGCCAACAGCCAGCTTCCGGTGTCCATTCCGGCCAGAAACGGAAACCGGCCAGAAGCCGCGCGCAGACTGGCCTGTGTCTTCCATCCGCCGTGTCCCAGAAATCCATAGGAAGGCATCACCACCAGCATGTCGCCCGAGGCATTGGCCAGCGTGTCGTGCGGTGCGACCTGCAATCCCGAGGACGAGGTGACCGGACCCGAACCGAGCGACAGAAACTGCCAGCGATAGAGATCCACCCCCGACAACATATTCGCAGCCCGCAGCGGCTCCACCGTGTTCGCCAGACAGTGATTGGAAAAGCCATCAAACAGCAGAACGCCGAAATGCTGCGTTGCAGAGGTTGATTTTGTCCAAAATTGCATGACCAATATCTATCTCTGCATGATATATCATTCAAGCCACGTCAGGATTGTTGCAACTCAGCCCGGAGAACCAAAATGCAATACGGCCTGTCAGAAGAGCAGGAAATGATCGCCTCGACCGTCCGCAGTTTTGTGGAAAAGGAGATCTATCCGCATGAAGAACTCGTGGAACGCACCGGCGAAGTGCCCAAGGAAATCGCCGATGAGATCAAGCGCAAGACCATTGAACTGGGCTTTTATGCCTGCAACTTTCCCGAAAGCGTCGGCTGCGCTGGGCTGAACCATATGGAATTCGCGCTGGTCGAGCGGGAACTGGGGCGCGGTTCCATGGCGCTCAACCATTTTTTCGGCCGCCCTCAGAACATCCTCATGGCCTGCGAAGGTGATCAGGTCGAACGCTATCTGATGCCCGCCGTGCGTGGCGAACGCATGGACGCGCTGGCAATGACCGAGCCGGGCGCGGGCTCGGATGTGCGGGGTATGAAATGTTCGGCCGTTCGCGACGGTGGCGACTGGGTGGTCAATGGCACCAAACATTTCATCTCGGGCGCCGAGCACGCGGACTTCATCATCGTTTTCATTGCGACTGGCGAGGATCAGACCCCGAAGGGCCCGAAAAAGCGGATCACCGCGTTTCTGGTCGATCGCGGAACTCCCGGCTTCACGATCCGCGACGGATACAAATCCGTCAGCCATCGCGGCTACAAGAACATGGTTCTGGACTTCGACGACTGCCGCCTGCCCGACGCACAGGTGCTGGGCGAGGTCGATGGCGGGTTCGACGTGATGAACACCTGGCTTTACGCGACCCGGATCACGGTCGCCGCCATGTCGGTGGGGCGCGCGCGGCGGGCTTTCGACTATGCGCTGGACTATGCCGCCACGCGCGAGCAGTTCGGGCAGAAGATCGGCAAGTTCCAGGGTGTGTCCTTCCAGATCGCCGACATGATAACCGAAATCGACGCCGCCGACCTGCTGACACTTGCCGCCGCCGACCGGCTGGACAAGGGGCTGCCCGCCAATCGCGAGATCGCGTCGGCCAAGCTCTATGCTTCTGAAATGCTGGCGCGGGTGACCGATGCGGCGATCCAGATCCATGGCGGGATGGGGTTGATGGATGACTATCCGCTGGAGCGGTTCTGGCGCGACGCGCGGGTCGAACGGATCTGGGACGGCACGTCGGAAATCCAGCGCCACATCATCAGCCGCGACCTGCTCCGGGCGCTCGGCGCATGAACATGGCGGGTGAATTGCCCGGCACGGACGCCGCAGCCACAAAGATCGAGGCTCTGAAACGCACTCTGCACTTCCGGTCACTGGCCGTGATCGGCGGCGGCGCGTGGTGTGCCGAGGTTATCCGGCAGGCCCGCAAGCTCGGGTTCGAGGGTCCGATCTGGCCGGTTCATCCGAAAGCCGCAGAAATCGCCGGAGAGCACGTCTTTGCAAGGCTGGAAGACTTGCCCGCGCCCCCTGATGCGGCATTTGTCGGCATCAACCGGCACGCGACAATCGAAGCTGTCGGCGTTTTGTCACGCATCGGCGCGGGCGGCGCGGTCTGTTTCGCCTCGGGCTTTACCGAGGCCGTGGCCGAAGATGCCGGTGCGGCGGATTTGCAATCGCAGCTTGTCGCCGCTGCCGGGGATATGCCGATCCTCGGGCCCAATTGTTATGGTTTTGTCAACGCGCTTGACCGGGCTGCGATTTGGCCGGATCAACATGGCATGAAACCGGTCGACCGGGGTGTCGCCATCCTGACGCAAAGTTCGAACATTGCGATCAACATGACGATGCAGCGCCGGGCCTTGCCACTGGCCTTCATGCTGACCTGCGGCAATCAGGCCCAGACCCATCAGGCCGAAATCGCCACGGCTCTGCTGGACGATCCCCGCGTCACCGCGATTGGGGTTCACATCGAAGGATTTGGCGATCTGCGTAAGTGGGAGGCATTTGCAACTCGCGCAATTGAGCGTGGCGTTCCGGTCGTCGCGTTGAAAATGGGCAAATCAGCCCATGCGCAGGCGGCCACCATTTCGCATACCGCCTCGCTTGCGGGCAGCGATGCCGGGGCGCAGGCGTTTCTGGACCGGCTGGGCATCGCGCGTCTGGACGATATCCCAAGCTTTCTCGAAACCCTGAAGCTATTGCACGTAGCAGGCCGCCTGGATGGCAACGGGCTCAGCACCATCAGTTGTTCCGGCGGCGAGGCGAGCCTTGCGGCGGATATGGCGTTGGGCCGAAACCTGCATTTCCCACCTCTGACCGAGGTTCAGAAAACCGGGCTGCGCGCCGCGCTGGGGCCGATGGTGGCTTTGGCGAACCCGCTGGACTACCACACGTATATCTGGCGCGATACGCAGGCGATGACACGGGCATGGGCGGGGATGGCCGGTCCTGATGTGGCTCTAACAATGGCTATTGTGGATTATCCGCATACCGATGCAACCGATTGGCAATGCGCAACGCAAGCCGCCGTAAACTGTGTGCGCGACACTGGCAGACCTTATGCTGTCACGGCAACATTGCCGGAACTGATGCCCGAAGATGTCGCCCGCACTCTCATGGCGGGCGGAGTTGTTCCCTTCGCCGGGCTGAGCGAAGCATTGGCCGCGGTCGAAGCGGCGGCCAGACCAATCCCTGAAATCGCGGAGGCGATCGTGCTGCCGGGCACTCGGTCCCCGGACACGGTATTGACCGAAGCCGAAGCCAAGGCCGAACTGGCGGCCTTCGGTCTGGCGGTGCCGCGAAACTTTGTGGCGCCTGTGGGTAAGGTGGCCGATCTCGCCTGCACCCTTGCCGGCCCGTTCGCGGTCAAGGGGATCGGGCTGGCGCACAAGTCCGAACATGGCGCGGTTTTATTGGGCATCAGCGCCGAAGATCTGACCGATGCCGCGCGCAGGGTCGGAACGGCGGAAGTCCTGATCGAGGAAATGACAACGGGCGGAATCGCGGAATTGCTGATCGGCGTCACTCGCGATCCGGCGCATGGATATGTCCTGACAATTGGTGCGGGCGGGGTGCTGACTGAGATTTTGCAAGATACGATCTCGATGCTGATTCCGTCCGGCCGAGACGCAATTCGCGATGCGTTGGGCAATCTGGCCTGTGCGCCGCTGCTCAAAGGGTACCGGAGTAAGCCCGGTGTCGAATTCGAAGCCGTTCTGGATGCGGTCGAGGCGGTACAGGCCTATGTCATTGCCAATGCGGAGACCGTCGGCGAAGTTGAAATCAACCCCCTCATCTGCACGGCAACTGGTGCGGTCGCCGTAGATGCTCTGATCCGAAAGGCAAACTCATGAACCCTGTCAAGACCAAGCGCGATGGTGCGATCCTCGAGGTTACGCTTGACCGGCCCAAGGCGAACGCAATCGATCTTCGGACAAGCCGGGTCATGGGCGAAGTGTTTCGCGACTTTCGCGACGATCCCGAGTTGCGGGTGGCGATCCTGACTGGTGGCGGAGCAAAGTTCTTTTGCCCCGGCTGGGATCTGAAAGCAGCGGCTGACGGCGACGCGGTTGACGGAGATTACGGCGTCGGCGGGTTCGGCGGATTGCAGGAATTGCGGGACATGAACAAACCGGTCATCGCCGCAGTGAACGGGATCGCGTGCGGAGGAGGTCTGGAACTGGCGCTGAGCGCCGACATGATCGTCGCTGCGGACCACGCCACTTTTGCGCTGCCGGAAATCCGGTCAGGCACGGTGGCCGATGCCGCCAGTGTGAAACTGCCCAAACGCATACCTTATCACATCGCGATGGAGTTGCTGCTGACAGGGCGCTGGTTCGACGCAGACGAGGCGCACCGCTGGGGGTTGGTGAACGAGATCGTCCCGGCCGATCAACTGATGGATCGCGCATGGGAACTTGCGCGTCTGCTCGCAAGCGGCCCGCCGCTGGTCTATGCGGCGATCAAGGAGATCGTGCGCGAGGCCGAGGATTCCAAGTTTCAGGATGTCATGAACCGGATCACCAGGCGCCAGCTGGCCACCGTCGATATTCTCTATGGGTCCGAGGACAACCTCGAAGGCGCGCGCGCCTTTGCCGAAAAACGCGATCCGGTCTGGAAAGGGAAATAAGGCCGCTCAGGCCCTTTCGAACAGCGCGATAAAGGCCGTGTCGTCCTTATTCGGCCCGGCCGCCAGATCACCGTAAATTCGAACTTCCTGCAGTTTCAGATTCTCGATTCTGCTTTCCTGCAGGTCCTGCAGCGCCTTGGCAAACCCCATTGTTTCATAGTGTCTGGCATTGATCGACAGCGCGAATTGTGCCCCATGCCGGGCCACCCTTAGCAATGCGGGCAACGCCTCGGGACCAAGATGGCCATGCGTGAATGTGCCCGAGGACACGATGCCGGAATAGCTTTCCCTTGGTACAGGAATACCCAGATTCAGGTCGGCTTCGATTGCGTCGCGATAGATATCCTTCCGCATTGCTTCAGCCAGCATTTCAGGGCTGATGTCGGTAGCATCGATCGGGCCAACGCCCAAGCCGGACAGAACCGCGCCGCACAGCCCGGTTCCGGCCCCCACATCCAACACCGGCCCCTGCCCTCCGGCGGCGACAAAGGCGCGGGCGGTGTGGATGTGAAGCTGATAATCTTCGAGCGCGGCGAAACTGTCGTCATAATCTCCGGCCCATTCAGCATAGAGCTGTTTATGGCCTTCGGGAGTTTCCAGCGCATAGGCGGCGTGCAGGTCAGGTGATTTTTTGCTCATGTCCCATGAAAGGCCCAAGCGGGGATTCGAATCAAGTGCGTCCATCGGGCGCTTGCATCGGCTGGTATTACGCCCCATCAAGATGTCATGACAGGCACACTTCTTTCCTTTGGACACGGTTATTCCGCCCGCGCATTGTCACGCCGACTGGTGCCGCAGGGCTGGAAGATCATTGGAACAACACGCAACCCCGAACAGGTTGACACTATCCGGAACTCCGGCGCGGAACCGGTCATCTGGCCAGGAAAAGAACCCTCTTTTGAAGACGTTACGCATCTTCTGATTTCGACCTCTCCCGGCAAAAAGGGGGACCCGGTACTGGCGGCGCTGGGTGACGAAATCGCGGCACGCGCGGGGCAGTTCAAGTGGGTTGGATATCTGTCGACCACGGCAGTCTATGGCGATCACGATGGTGGCTGGGTGGATGAAACCACGCCACCCGCCCCAACCGCAGAGCGGGGACGTTGGCGGGTCAAAGCCGAAAATCAGTGGAGCGCCATTCCCGGCTTGCCGTTGCACATCTTTCGGCTGGCGGGAATTTACGGGCCGGGTCGGGGGCCGTTCTCGAAATTGCGCAAGGGTGGGTTGCGCAGAATAATAAAACCGAATCAGGTGTTTAGCCGTATTCACGTGGATGACATCGCGCAAGTACTCGCCGCTTCCATTGCCAGGCCCAATCCGGGCGCGGTCTACAATGTCTGCGATGATGAACCGGTGCCGCCGCAGGATGTGATCGGCTATGCGGCTGAACTGCAAGGGCTTCCCCTGCCGCCCGCCGTGCCGTTCGATGAGGCCGACATGACCCCGATGGCCCGCAGCTTCTATATGGAAAACAAGCGGGTGCGAAATGACCGGATCAAGGAAGAACTGGGGATCAGGCTGATCTATCCTAACTACCGGGTGGGGCTTGAGGCGCTGGTGGATCAAATCTGACCGCCTGCCACTGGGGAGGTTGAACGGCTGCTAAGGACCGTTTCTGCCGCTTGCGTTCCAACCCCTCTCTCCACCGATCAAGACTGTTGTCACAACGCCGCTGAGCGCCTAGCCTTGCAAAACGCTCCAACCATTGAGGGGCTGTCAGCATTGGAGAGGTCCTGTGGCGGAAGTAGGCGTTTCTGGCGACAAGTTAATTCAATTGGTGAAAGTGGCGCGGAAGGGACCGATCGCCTTTGCGTTCAATCCCGGCCCGTCGGACGACAGTCACGTCTTTGCTCTCGACAAACGAAAACCGGCCGAGTTTCTCGCCAGAAACGCCAAACGGGAAGGTGATGGCAAGAAAGTCGCGTCGGGCCAGTGTCAGGTCAACGGAACCAAGATGCAGTTGCAATGCGAAACCATGGTGCCCGGGCTGGCCAAGAAGCTGCGGAAGTTTCTCAAGAGCAACAAGCTGAATTTCAAGGTCGAAGTGCTCGACGCGGAAGGAAACCTGCTGGAAGCCGATGGCGAGCAGGTAGAGGAACAGCCGCAGGCCACTGATGGCCCTACCCCTGATGCAGAGCCGGATAGCGATGGCGGCACAGATCCGCTGGCGGAAAAGTGGGCGCAGGCCAAACAAAAGATTGGCGGGCTCGTCGCGGATGCTTTGAACGGCGGCGGCGGCAGCGACAAGCTGGGTGCCCTTTGGGACCTCGCCAATCAGAAAGCCGATAGTGGGGATTTTGCAACCGCTCTCAAAGCGTTTCCCGCAATAGTCAACCTTCTGAAAGCTCCGGCGGCTGCCGCGGATCAGGGATCAGAAGAGAAGGTGACGGAGCTTTCGAAAGCTGACCTTGTTGCGGAATTCAAACAGCTTGAGAGCAAAATTCGTGATTTGATCGCATCGGGATCGCCGGCGGCGGCCAAACTCAAGGAAGCAGCCCAGGGATTTGTCAAAGCGGTCAAGGCGGACAAGCTGGATATGGCGCAGAAACTGCATGCCGCAATGCACGCGCTGGTCGCCCGCGCTGAAACCGCTCAGGGCGTGTCGGACACCCCGGTTGGTGCGTCCCCGGTGCTGGGAGATGACAAGCTGGATGACAGCGATGCCGACATCGATGAGAAGCCGGAACAGCAAGACCAAAAGCCGGAAGAAAAAAAACCGGAAGCCCAGGCAAAGCCGCAGCAGGACAAGCCCAAGGATCCCGATGGGCTGGATCACAGCGGTGTCTCGGACGCTCAGCGCAAAGAGTTGAAAAAGATCAAGAAATCGAATCCGGAGCTTTTCGACGCCGTAGCCGACACCCTTGCCGCGCTAGATGGCGGCGGCGATGCCGACGCATCGCCCGGCGCCTATGCCGGATTGATACAGAAAAAGATCGAGGCGGACAAAAATTGGCAGAAGGCTCGAGCCGACGCGATCAAGGCCAACAACGACCTCAAAGAGGCGCGTGAGAAAGTCAAGGGAGCCGGCAAAGAAGTACAGGAAGCGAAAGCCGCGCTGGACAAAGCCGAAGAACGGCTCGGTCGCCACAAGGGTGAAGAAAAATATGAAGCCCGCGTCGCCAAAGCCAAGAAAACTCTTGAAGCGTTGCAAGAACAGCAAAAGGCCATTGTAGAAGACAAGGACAAGAAAAAGGCAAAACACAAAGAAAAAGACGACCAGTACAATGACGCCGTAAAAGCTCGTGACGATGCGAAACAATCCGCAGACGCCGCAGCCGCAAAGCGCAGCCTGGTGCATGAACTGACGTCCGGCGCGCTGTCAGAGAATGCAGATCCCGGTTTGAGCAAAGAAGCGTCTGTCGCGCTGGTTGCGGCCTATAAAAAGCAACCTGATGTGGTCAAATCCGCGCTGGACCTGCTCAGTACCGCGAAAGATCCCGAAGCGTTCGCCGCGCATGTCGGCGCTGTCGTTGACATGATGGACAATGGATTTGGCGGTCAGGGCGGAAATCCTGCTGTCGAATCGGATCGGGATCGCAAGCAACTTGCTGAAAATGCTTTGATGATGGGCGCACGGCTGGGCAAATCCTATGCCGATGGGTTCAAGGCCTATTATCAGACGGATGCCGCAAGCAAGAAGGATAAGACGGGAGGGCTGGGCAAGCCCGAAAAAGGCAAAGACCGCGAATTCATTGCGGAAGTGTCCACCAAACGCAGCGCGATGATGGCAAACGCCTTGTTGAAGGACGGAAAGATCGACCTTGACGGGGCCGGCGCCAAAGAGGCGATGGATCATCTGATGTTTCATCCGGGTTCGCTCAAGACCTGCACCCCGGTTCTGATCGACCAGATCAACGAGTTTCGCGATTTCGCTAAAAAGAACGCCGATGATGTTCAGGGTGTTCTCGACGACTGCAAGAAACCCGACAAACACGCCAGCCGGGCCATCGTTCGCGGCACATTGGGCAAGGACAAGTCCGCGTCGGTCACTCAGAACGATGCGCGGCGCGCCGTCCTGTCGGCAATGATGACGCCGGTCACGCAGGGGCCGGTCGGATCTTGCTTTGCCACTGGGCCGCTGAACGCCAAACGTCAAAAGAATCCGCTGGCGGTCATGAAAGACTATGCCGAGATCGCCACCGAAGGGACCTATTCACCAAAAAGCGGCGACAAAATTCCGGCCAACCGCACCTTGCCGCCGGGCGAGCACCCATTGATGCGCAGTCTGGAATATTCCGTTGCCACAGCTTCGGCCAACCTGTCCGACTCGGTTGAAAAAAAGAAACTCAACAACGCGCTTTTGGGCGGTGGCAACGGGTTGTCAAAGGTGAAGGACGCGGTTGGGGCCAAAGCCTGGCGCGGCGGCGGCGTGTTCTCCAAGAACAAGGACAAGGGCATCAAAACCAAGATCGCCACCGAAGTTGCGCAAAAACTGCGCGTATCCTGGAATGCCGGAGAAAGAGAAGGGGGTGCCGAGGGCGACGGCCACTCGACCGCCGGTCAGATGGAGCTTGTTTACACCAAAGACCCCTCGAATCCGCAATCCCGGAAGGCCATAACGTCAGAGGCCGAGTTCAAGAAGGCGATGACCGAAATCGCGTTGTCCGCGGCGGGTGCCAAGGCAGATTCTGAAGAAGGGCGCAAAATCAAGGCCGTCATAGACGATCCAAGTTTCATCGACTCGGTCAAGTCCACCAATGCTGGCGGCAAGACCTACGAGCCATGGAATCTCAACCAACACGGAGGATTTGCAGACCAGACTTATGACGCGATGGACGGTGTTTCGTTCAAAGACAAAGGCGTTGTGGGTTCGTCTTCTTCGGCCCCGAACACCAAGCGGGCAACGGACATGCTGAAAGCCATGTCCAAACGGCTGGAAAAAGCGGATGGTTCGCTGATACCGGTTACGACCCATGGCGACAATTGCAACCATGCGTTCAACCTGACCCCGGACACCGAAGGGATGAAGGCCATCTCGCCACCCGATGCCGACAAGAAGATCGATGAGCGATTGGTCAAACCCGGAAAGGAGGCCGCCGAAAAGGCCATGCCCGCATCCGAAGCGGCCGAGATATTCGACGAACAGATGCGACAGATCATGTCAGGCTGGGGCGGGATGGATTTCGACCTGATGGGTAAGGCCTTCGAAAAGCAGCCGGACAAGGACATGACACCGCAAGAATTGAAGGATCACATCGAGGAAGCTCTGGCGGATGTCAAAGAGAAGTGTATCGAGAACAAGTCACAGCGCAGAATGGCGGAACTGCGGGCAGCCTCCAAGCCGGTTGACGAAGACGAGATCCGCGCGGATTTCCGCAAGGCCTACGACGACAATCTCGGCCAACGAACCGATACGCTATTGCTTGAGCGGTTCCCGCCGCCCAAGATCGTATTTGCCGACACGAACTGGGGTGGACCGAACGAACGCACCCGATTTGCTGCCGCACCACATCCAGCAACCGGTGAAGTTCAGATGTGGATCATCAAGGATCCCGGCGGCAAGATGAAGCCGTTGCCGGACAACTGGGTCAAAGCCAATTGGAACATGCAAGAGCCGAAGTAACCAAACTGGAGACAGCAAATGCCGGATGATTTGCCCCCCGTCCACATGGACGTGAATAATACTGGCGACGCCGTCGTCATCGTCGGCGAAACCGAAGTTTCGACCGCCCAGGATCTCAACAGGTTGTTGCCTGGCCTTGCCACTCCTGAACTCGTGGAAGGGTATGCCGAATTGCTGAATCACCTTGAAAAAGGTTTTGACTACTCGGTTATCCTGTCGCCCGAGGAATTCCGCGACGATTACATGACCCAATTCGAAGCAGAAGATCCCGACGAACCCATCGGCGGCGGAGAGATCCGGTTGCGCAGCTATGGCGTTCCCAATTTCTCTGAAATCACGCCCCCAAGCGTACAGGACGGAAATGTCGTGTTTTTCGTTGTGCGGAACGGCATGGGCATACCGTACAAGGTGACGGTTTCGGATGACGGTCAATCCACCTATGAACCGATGGAATTCTCTGATCCCTGATCAGGCGCGTAAGGCGTTCAGAGCTGCTGGCGCCAGTGCAAGCGGCATCATGGAATTCGAACACTGCTCTTTAATGAGGCTTGATCGTCTGTTGGTGGTGGAACTGACACACAGAGACCATGGTCAATCTGGACACAGCAGTAAATCACATTCTTTCTGTAGACCGGTTGCGAATTCGGAACTCCTCCTCGGAAGCCCTGTGCCACGACATGGTGGTCGGCCCCGCCTAAGTGGTCCAGCTTGATTGTTAGCGTCAGGACCCATTGATTTCTATCTGGCGGCATGATTCTCGGCTCAAAAACGAGCGGTGAACATGTCTGATCATTTCTGGTTGAGCGACGCGCAGATGGCGCGTCTTGCGCCCTTCTTTCCAAAGTCCCATGGCAAGCCTCGTGTCGATGATCGACGTGTTCTTATTGGGATTATCTTCATCAATCGCAATGGCTTACGTTGACGTGATGCGCCCAAGGAATACGGTCCGCACAAGACGCTGTACAACCGTTGGAAGCGCTAGAGCGATAAGGGCATCTTTGCGCAGATGATGGTTGGTTTGGCTGCTGGCCATGGCGAACAGACCACCGTCATGATCGACGCCACTTAAGGTCACTTTCGCCGACGTCGCTTTCGCCGCGCCGGAATGATTATGTTGCTACGCCGCATCACGCAAAATTCGCGCAGATTTACTTACGCGTTGCTTCCGTATTGCGTCCGGCAGACTCTACGTAAAAACGCATACAAACTGCCCGCGCCGTAAGCGTCTGAAAACATTTCAAAAAGTGGTGAGCCGTGCAGGATTCGAACCTGCGACCCACTGATTAAAAGTCAGTTGCTCTACCAACTGAGCTAACGGCCCACTTTTTTGGATCATGCGATCCGTAGCGCTCTCTAAGACATTTTCCCAGTAGGGTTCAAGACCTTATTTTGCACCGCGCGTCGCTGTTGAAATCACTGAATTCCGCGACCCGATAGGCGGCCTAATTAGGGAGACCGGGAATGGCGGTCAACCCCTTTTTTGATGAAATTGCACGATACGCTGGATTCATCGACATGACGACGCTATATGCCCGCCATGCAGCATCGTACCGAAAACTCTCTGCCCTTTATGAAGATGCATGGGCTTGGCAATGACTTTGTGATTGTCGATGCGCGGTTGCAAGATATCGTGGTTTCACCGGCGCTTGCCCGGGCAATCGCCCACCGCCAGTTTGGTGTCGGGTACGACCAGCTGGCAGTGATCCGGAACGGGGCGGCAGACGCGCATCTGGTCTTTTTGAACGCAGATGGATCGACCTCGGCGGCTTGCGGCAATGCCACGCGCTGCATTGCGCGATTTTTGATGGACGAAACAGGAAAGTCCGATCTCATTCTCACAACGGAACGCGGTACACTGGTGGCTGCGGACGCAGGCGGTGGACTGACCTCGGTGAACATGGGTTCGCCACAACTGAATTGGCATGAGATTCCCCTGTCCGAAGAGGTCGACACTCTTGAACTCCCTATCGAAGGCGCGCCGACGGCGACAGGTATGGGCAATCCGCATTGCACTTTTTTCGTCGACGATGCCGAAGCGATTCCCCTGTCCGAGTTCGGCGCGCGTTACGAATATCATCCCCTGTATCCCGAACGCACCAACGTCCAGATCGCGCAGATTGTGGGAACGGATCACATTCGAATGAGGGTCTGGGAACGTGGCGTAGGCATCACTCTGGCTTCGGGGTCTTCTTCCTGTGCCACTGCCGTTGCGGCCGCGCGCCGGGGCCTGACAGGGCGCAAGGTGCAAGTCGACCTGGATGGCGGGACGCTTTGGATCGACTGGCGGGATGATGGTGTCTGGATGACGGGTCCGACCTGTCATGTGTTTTCTGGAGCGCTGACTCCCGAGTTTTTGGAGTCTCTGGGATGAGCGCCCCCAAGTTCACCACGCTGGGCTGCCGCCTGAACGCCTATGAGACCGAAGCGATGAAGGAACTTTCGCAACAGGCGGGCCTGACCGACGCGGTGATCGTGAACACCTGCGCCGTGACCTCCGAGGCGGTTCGCAAGGCACGGCAGGAGATCCGTAAGCTACGCCGGGAAAATCCCAATGCGCGGTTGATCGTGACCGGCTGCGCCGCGCAGACGGAACCCCAGACCTTTGCTGCCATGGATGAGGTCGACGCGGTCATCGGCAACACTGAAAAGATGCAGCCCGAGACCTGGACCGGCATGGCCGCCAACTTCATCGGTCAGACCGAGGCGGTGCAGGTCGACGATATCATGTCGGTCACCGAAACGGCCGGTCACCTGATCGACGGCTTCGGCACCCGCTCGCGCGCCTATGTGCAGGTCCAGAACGGCTGCGACCACCGCTGCACCTTCTGCATCATTCCCTATGGCCGCGGCAACTCGCGCAGCGTCCCTGCGGGCGTGGTGGTGGATCAGATCAAGCGGCTGGTGGATCGCGGCTATAACGAAGTCGTTCTGACCGGAGTCGACCTGACCTCATGGGGCGCGGACCTACCCGCGGAACCGAAACTGGGCGATCTTGTGATGCGCATCCTGAAACTGGTGCCGGACCTGCCGCGTCTGCGCATCAGTTCGATCGATTCGATCGAGGTGGATGAGAACGTGATGCAGGCAATCGCGACCGAGCCGCGCCTGATGCCGCATCTGCACCTCAGCTTGCAGCATGGCGACGACCTGATCCTGAAACGCATGAAACGCCGCCACCTGCGCGACGACGCCATCCGCTTTGCCGAAGAGGCGCGCAGGCTGCGCCCCGAGATGACCTTTGGCGCGGACATCATCGCGGGCTTTCCGACCGAGACCGAGGCGCATTTCGAGAACTCGTTGAAATTGGTAGCCGAGTGCGATCTGACTTGGCTGCATGTCTTTCCCTATTCCAAACGCGATGGCACGCCCGCGGCACGCATTCCCCAGCAGATCAATGGCAAGGTCATCAAGGACCGCGCCGCCCGCCTGCGCGCGGCGGGCGATGCTCAGGTCGAGCGGCACCTGCAAGCGCAGATCGGCAAGACCCACCGCATTCTGATGGAAAACCCGTATATGGGCCGGACCGAGCAGTTTACCGAGGTGAACTTTGCCGAACCGCAGGTCGAAGGAAGTATTGTTTCAGCAACGATCACTGGCGCTAAGAGAGCTCGGCTACAAGCTTGTGGCGGTTGATCTCTTGATCTTGGTTTGAAACAGCGCCCTATGTAGGCGAAGCACTCCATTAGGTTTTCGGGTGCCACTTCCCTGCCGACAGCCTGCGTCTGACCTTTTGGCGGTATGCGTCGAGATGAAGAATAGTTACCGCCGGGTGTCGGGTCGATCGCAAAAAACACAGGCCGCCACAGTGTTTTCGGCACTGTCACTTCTTTTTCCGAGCGCGGTACAAGGTGCTCCGCAATGCATTGCAATCGCCCAAGTCTGCCGACGTTAATTCCTGTCGCCTTTGAGAGTGTGGATGAGCTTCCGGTCCACATCAAAAACCCACAGCAGTAGCAACGACCATTTTGATGCTTCATTTTGGGCGCACGAATTCGTTTAATTTTGTCGGACATAGTAGGACCTTCTCTGCGTTTCTCTCGATGAGACGCGCAGCGGTCTTATGATCAGCCCCGAAACCTGGGAGCTACTTGCTTCTCCAAACAGCACGATTTTCGTGCCGCGTCACCTGGCACCAAATTTCATTTTCTACTTTTCACAAAAAAAGCCCCGTGCAGCGCACAGGGCTTTCCGAATTCAGTCAGGCAAAAGTTCAGCTGTGCTTCTTGCCCTTCACCGGCGCCCACAGGCGCTTGTTGGTGAGGTAAAGCAGCACCGACAGGATGGTCAGGAAGATGACCCCGACAAATCCGGCCTGCTTGCGGGCCATCATCTTGGGCTCTGCCGTCCACATCAGGAATGCGGCAACATCCTGCGACATGGCCTCGACGGTGTTTTCGTGACCGTCGGCAAACTCGACCTGCTCGTCGAACAGCGGCGGTGCCATCGAAATCCAGCCGCCGGGGAAGGCGGTGTTTTCATAGAGGATGGTGCCGGCCTCTTCCTTTTCCTCACCAGTATAACCGTGCAGCAGCGAGGCGATGTATTCCGCGCCGCCCATGCCCTTGAAAAACTGGTTGATGCCCAAACCATATGGGCCGTGGAATCCCGCGCGTGCCTTTGCCATCAGGCTCAGGTCCGGTGCGCCAGCTGCGGTGTTGGCCGGAAAATGGTCAACCGGCTTTGCGGGGACGTCTTCGTCCAGCTCCGGGTCGTAGACCGTGAAGTTCTGAGCCGCATAGGCACGCACCTGATCCATCGTGAACCCCACACCGCCGTCGTCGGCCAGGGTCCGCAGGGGAACATATTGCAGGCCATGGCAGGCTGCGCAGACCTCGGTATAGATCTGCAGGCCGCGTTGCAGCTGATTTTGATCATAGGTGCCGAAGGGGCCTTCGAACGAGAACTGGAAGTCCTCGATGTGCTGTTCGCCACCGCCTGCCGCGAAAGATGCGGCAGGAACAAGTGCCAGGGCTACAGCGGCGCCGATTGCAAGTTTCTTGAACATGGTTTTCTGTCCCTCTTCTTACTCGGCGGGCGCGGCGTCGGCGTCAGCCTTGCCATAATGCGCGTTGAAGTCTTCTTCGATGGTTTCCGGCTGTGCCTCGGGCTTTTCGATGACACCCAGGATCGGCAGGATCACGAAGAAATAGGCGAACCAGTAGGCCGACGCGATCAGCGAGAAGGTCGCATAAGGCTCTTCCGCGGGCATCGCGCCCAGCCACATCAGGGCCATGAAGTCGATGATCAGCAGGTAGAACCACCATTTGAACATCGGGCGGTACTTGCCCGAACGCACGGTCGAAGTGTCCAGCCAGGGTGCCAGAGCCATGGCCAGGATTGCGCCGAACATCGCCATCACACCAAAGAACTTGGCGTCGATGATGCCTCCGGTGATGAAGCTGGCGAACTGAACAACCCAGACCTCGCCGGTGAAAGCGCGCAGGATGGCGTAGAACGGCAGGAAGTACCATTCAGGCACGATATGCGCAGGCGTGACCAGCGGGTTCGCTTCGATGTAGTTGTCCGGGTGGCCCAGATAGTTCGGCATGAATCCGACAATGGCCCAGAAGACAGCCAGGACAACCGCCAGGGCAAAGAAGTCCTTGATCACGAAATAGGGCCAGAACGGCAGCGTGTCCTTCTCGGCCTCGGCTTTCGAACCCTTGCGGACATCAACACCGGTGGGGTTGTTGTTGCCGGTGGTGTGGAAGGCCCAGATATGCACGACAACCAGCGCCGCAATGACGAACGGCAGCAGGTAGTGCAGCGAGAAGAAGCGGTTCAGCGTGGCGTTGTCCACGGCAGGTCCACCCAGCAGCCAGGTCTGAATGCTTTCGCCGATAAACGGGATTGCACCAAACAGGCCGGTGATCACGGTCGCGCCCCAGAATGACATCTGACCCCAGGGCAGAACGTAGCCCATGAAAGCGGTGCCCATCATGCACAGATAGATCAGCATGCCGATGATCCACGTGATCTCGCGCGGGGCCTTGTATGACCCATAGAACAGGCCGCGGAAGATGTGGATGTATACCGCCACAAAGAACAGCGAAGCGCCGTTCATGTGCAGGTAGCGCAACATATGGCCGCCGTTCACGTTACGCATGATATGCTCGATGCTGGCAAAGGCCAGATCGACCTGCGGGGTGTAATGCATCACCAGAACGATGCCGGTGACGATCTGCAGCGCCAGGCAGAACGCCAGAACGATGCCCCAGATCCACCACCAGTTCAGGTTCTTCGGTGTGGGGATCATGATGGTGTCATAAAGCAAACCGACGATGGGCAGGCGGCTGTGCAGCCACTTTTCCGCGCCTGTCTTCGGTTCGTAATGGTCGTGCGGAATTCCGGACATGAGCGCGTTTCCTTATCCCAGCTTGATAACGGTCGGTTCGACGAACTCGGCAACCGGAACCGCAAGGTTCTCGGGCGCGGGTCCTTTGCGGATACGGCCGGAAGTATCGTAGTGCGACCCATGGCAGGGGCAGAACCAGCCGTGATAGTCGCCGGCACCATCGCCCAGCGGCACGCAACCCAGGTGCGTGCAGACGCCGATCATCACCAACCATTCGCCATCCTCGTCCAGCGAACGGTTTTCGTCCGCGGCGTCCAGGCCAGGTTTGTTGGCGTTACGGTCGTCGTTGTCAGGCAGTTCCGACAGGTCAACCGCGCGGGCCTCTTCGATTTCCGCGGGTGCCCGGCGGCGGATGAAGACCGGCTTGCCCAGCCATTTGACGGTAAGCTGGGTACCTTCCGCGACGCCACCCACATCCACGCGGATCGAGGACAGCGCCTGAACGTCGGCTGACGGGTTCATCTGATTGACGAGCGGCCAGACGGCAGCCCCTGCGGTTACAGCACCTGCGCCAGCCGTGGCGTAGTAGAGGAAATCTCTGCGGGTGCCTTCGTGGTCTTCTGCGTGGGACACGAGGTTTTCTCCGAATTCCAACGCCCGGCGGGCGGGCAAACATGCATCAGCACCGCATCAAAGCGGCGTCTCATCGCGCGTATCTATCCGGGAGTAAACGGTTCGTCCAGCGGTCATAGGCGCGCAGGACCCCGCATCTGCCCTTTCATGTCGCAATGCGGACACAAAATTCAAGATCCCGGGCTTGAGAATCATGAAATTTCGCGCGCAACCGGTCGGAAAACAAAAAGACCACTGCACAGGCGATTCGCATATCCTCCCTCAACGCAAGGCGACGCGAGCGGCCATGGAGCTCAATGCAAAACCTCCATTTTGATCTCAACCGCCAGCTTGTGACTCTCAGTGGATTGAAATTTAATGAATCTTCTCTGGGTTGTGTTGTCACCACATAAACATCCATTTTATATGGGTATTAAATGTCATGAAATTGCCACTTTCTCCCCATTGCACCTAATACGAGAACCGCGTTATGGCGCGTTGAACGCATATACAGGATGGAGACTAGGCGTGATCAAGACCACTCTGGCGACCCTGATTCTGACTGCCGCCGCATCGGCACCGGCCATTGCCGCCGGAGATCCCGAAGAGGGTAAGAAACTATATAACCGCTGTTCCTCTTGTCACGCGATCATCAAGGACGGCGAAGTTCTGGTCAAAGGCGGGATAACCGGCCCGAACCTCTATGGTGTTCTCGGCCGCGTGGCCGGAACCGAGTACGACTATCTCAATGGCAGCGAACGCCTGCCCATCGGCATGTTCACCGATGACATGATCCGCGCCGGCAACGAAGGTCTTGTCTGGACCGAGGAGAACATCACCGCCTATGCGGCCGATCCCATCGGTTTTATTCAGGAATTCCTGAACGACGAAACTGCCCGACCGAACATGAGTGTCAAACTCAAGAAAGGTGCGGGTGACATCGCCGCCTATCTGGCAACGTTTACCGCAGAATAGTCATCCCCATGCTTTGGTGAAATGTCTTGCAGCCCGGGCTTGCCCTTGGCAAGTTCCTCTCGTTCTCAGGGCGGGGCGAAATTCCCCACCGGCGGTATGCGGGGCACGGCTCCGTAAGCCCGCGAGCGGCTTTCGGCAACGAAAGTGTCAGCAGATCTGGTGAGAGGCCAGAGCCGACGGTTACAGTCCGGATGAAAGAGAACGTGCAGCGCGCCGTGAATACGGCGTGTCTGCTCGTGATCGCCTTGGGTGACGTGTCTGTTGCGAAAGGAGATCATGATGACACACACCCGCTATGCCTTCGTCAAAGCAAACTGGCATTCAGATATCGTTGACCGAGCGCTTGATGGGTTTCTGGAACTCATCCCAGCCGAGCAAGTCGATGTCTTCGACGTTCCCGGCGCGTTCGAATTGCCTCTGCTGGCGCGCGATCTGGCCCAAACCGGCAAATACGCCGCCGTCGCCTGTGCCGCTTTTGTGGTGGATGGGGGCATCTATCGGCACGATTTCGTGGCACAAGCGGTGGTCGACGGTCTGATGCGCGCCGGGCTGGACACAGACGTTCCTGTCCTGTCGATCTCGCTGACCCCGCACCAATATCAGGAAACTGACCACCACAACGCCATCTACCGCGAGCATTTCGTTGAAAAAGGTCGCGAGGCCGCACAAGCCGCGCTCAAGATCACACAAGCCCGCGCCGGATTGGCATCGGCTGCGTGACGTGACTAAGGTTGGGGTCAAAACGCCCCAACCGCAAATTCGCTTGAGGCTGCGGGACTTGCCCGCTAATCACGACGCGCAAAGGAGCACGCCCCATGTCGATGAACAGCTTTGGACACCTTTTCCGCGTCACCACTTGGGGCGAAAGCCATGGGCCCGCGCTGGGTGCTACGGTCGACGGCTGCCCTCCGGGCGTTACAATCGACGAGAGCATGATTCAACAGTGGCTGGACAGGCGCAAACCGGGTCAGAACAAGTTCACCACCCAGCGACGTGAACCCGATGCGGTGAAGATTCTGTCCGGCGTTTTCGAAGGCCAAACCACCGGCACGCCGGTGCAGCTGATGATCGAAAACACCGATCAACGGTCGAAAGACTACGGTGACATAATGGACAAGTTCCGCCCGGGCCACGCCGACATCACCTACTGGCAGAAGTACGGCATCCGCGACTATCGCGGCGGCGGGCGTAGTTCGGCCCGTGAAACAGCATCGCGCGTGGCGGCAGGCGGTTTGGCGCGTGAGGCGATCAAACAGATCGCTCCAAATGTGCAGATCAGGGGCTACATGACCCAGATCGGGCCGCACAAGATCGACCGCGGCAATTTCGACTGGTCGCAGATCGAACAGAACCCGTTCTGGACACCCGACGCACAGGCCGCCGAGGACTGGGCCGCATATCTGGACGACCTGCGCAAGTCCGGGAACTCGGTCGGCGCGGTGGTCGAGGTCGTGGCCCGCGGCGTTCCCGCCGGGCTGGGCGCACCGGTTTATGCCAAGTTAGACACTGATCTGGCCGCAGCGATGATGTCGATCAACGCCGTCAAAGGTGTCGAGATCGGCGAAGGCATGGCCGCAGCCGAACTGACCGGTGAAGCCAATGCGGACGAGATTTTCATGGGCCAGAACGGCCCGCAATACAGCTCGAACCATTCGGGCGGTATTCTCGGTGGCATCTCGACAGGGCAGGATGTCGTCGTGCGCTTTGCCGTCAAGCCAACCTCGTCGATCCTGAAAACCCGCAAAACCATCACCAAATCCGGGCAAGAGACCGAGATCATCACCAAGGGCCGTCACGACCCCTGCGTCGGCATCCGCGCCGTGCCGGTGGGCGAAGCGATGATGGCCTGCGTGATCCTCGACCACCTGCTGCTGCATCGCGGCCAGATCGGTGAGAACCGTGGCCACATTGGCTGAGCTTCGCACCCGGCTGCGGGACATTGCGCGCGATCTGATGACGGC
Source organism: Ruegeria sp. AF8 (assembly GCF_056541825.1). Classification (NCBI taxonomy): domain Bacteria; kingdom Pseudomonadati; phylum Pseudomonadota; class Alphaproteobacteria; order Rhodobacterales; family Roseobacteraceae; genus Ruegeria; species Ruegeria sp. AF8. The sequence goes on from NZ_JBQFYW010000003.1 coordinate 49,534, forward strand.
GGATCCGGCGCATGATCTGGCGCATCTCGACCGGGTCTGGGTCAATGCCAGCGCCATCGCGGATGCACAGACGAACCAGCGCATCCTGCTGGCCGCAAGTTATCTGCACGATCTGGTCAATTTACCCAAGAACGCTCCCGACCGACAACATGCCTCGCGCCGCTCCGCCGACGCCGCCGCTCCGATTTTGGCGGGTCTGGGATTCTCCGAGCCGGAAATTGATGCCGTGCGGCATGCCATCGCGGCCCACAGCTTTTCCGCCGGTATCACCCCGGAATCACCCGAGGCGCGCATCCTGCGCGATGCCGACCGGCTAGATGCGCTGGGCGCCATCGGGATCGCGCGGAACTTTTCCGTTGCTGGCTCACTGGGCCGCGCGCTGTACGATCCCGCCGATCCCTTTGCCGAAAACCGACCGCTCGATGACCTGCGGTATTCGGTCGACCATTGGAAGGTCAAACTGCTGAGCCTGCCATCGGACATGCTGACGCCGGGCGGCCAGAAAATCGCACGGGACCGGGTTGCACGGATGCTGCAATTCCTCGACGCATTTGCCGAAGAAATCGGCTGCACCCTGCCATCCGACTGGACCGCTGCCTGAAACCGCGGATATGCGCGTTGATCTTTTCGCCGCGCGGGCGCAGGGTCGCGCGCATGGCAACGTCATTAACATCGCATCGACCGGTTCTGGCCGTGACGCTCAAGCTCAGCGCGCTGGTCCTGTTCACCGCGATGTCGGCGCTGGTCAAGGCGCTTTCGGATGACTTCCCTCCGGGCGAGATGGTGTTCTTCCGCTCGTTCTTTGCCATTCCGGTCATCGTCATCTGGCTGATATCGCGTGGAGAATTGCAAAAAGGGTTCGTTGTCAAAAGGCCGATGGGGCATTTCTGGCGCGGGGTTCTTGGAACCTCGGCGATGGGCCTGACTTTTACCGGTCTTGGCCTGCTCCCGCTGCCCGAAGTGACGGCAATCGGATATGCCACCCCCATTTTCACCCTGATTCTCGCCGCTCTGATGCTGGGCGAACATATCCGGTTGATTCGCATCGGCGCCGTGGCGTTGGGACTGCTGGGTGTTCTCATCATGCTGTGGCCGCGTCTCGGGGGTGGCGCGCTGGACAGCGCAGCAACCATCGGGGCGCTTTGCGTTCTCGGCGCCACCGTTGCCCGCGCTTTTGTACAGATCCACATCCGGCAATTGGTGCAGGTGGATCACCCTGCGGCCATCGTGTTCTATTTTTCCGCCACCGCAACCGTGCTGTCAGCACTGACCGCTTTCTGGGGCTGGACAATGCCGACGGCAGGTCAGGCGGCGACATTGATCATGCTGGGACTGGTCGGCGGCGTGGCGCAGATACTGGTAACCTCATCCTATCGGTTCGGACAGGCTTCGATGCTGGCGCCATACGACTACACCACGATGCTGTTTGCCATCGTCATCGGCTATATCTGGTTCGATGAGCTGCCGACCGGGATCATGCTGGCGGGTGCGGCGCTTGTCATCGCGGGCAACGTCGTGGTGATCTGGCGCGAGCACCAGCTTGGACTGGAGCGCGGCAAGGCGCGCTCGGCCACCGACCCCAAAGCCTGAGCTTTACCTTTCGGCCACAACCCCTAGGTTGGGCCGCAACAGGATACGAGGATTCTCCATGAGCGACGCACAGAACCATAAGGAAAAGATGCAGCAGGTGCAGGCCCAGCACCGCAAGAAAGTGTCCGAAGCGGTCGACCCCGATCGCGGGCTGGTGCTGATCAACACTGGCAAGGGCAAGGGTAAATCCTCGGCCGCATTCGGCGTGGTCATCCGCGCCCTGGGGTGGGGAAAAAAGGTCGCCGTCGTGCAATTCATCAAGGGCAAGTGGAAAACCGGCGAGCGCCGCTTTTTCGAAGAGCATGGGCTGGTGACATGGCACACGATGGGCGAGGGCTTCACCTGGGACACCCAGGACCGCGACCGCGACATCGCGGCGGCGACGGCAGCGTTCGGCAAGGCGCGCGAACTGATGGCCAGCGGCGAATACGATCTGGTGGTGCTGGATGAGATCAACATCGCACTGCGCTATGAATACCTGACCGTCGACGCTGTCATCGAAGGGCTGGAGGCGCGCTCGAAGAAAACCAGCGTATTCCTGACCGGCCGCGACGCCCCGCAGGCGCTCAGGGACTATGCCGATCTGGTCACCGAAATGACCGTTGAAAAACATCCGTTCGAGGCGGGTATCAAGGCACAAAGAGGCATAGATTTCTGATCTGGTCCAAGGACGGAGGTACAAATGACCGCAAACCGGCTGATGATTCTGTCGGGCGTGTCCTTTGTCCTCTTCGGCCTGTTGCTGGGCGCCAGCGAGTCAGAGGCGTCGAAAAACCTTTGGGGCGGGTTAAGCACCGCATCGTTGGGAACATTCGCCCTGTCGATGGCAGCAGATGCCATTGCCACCGGCAGGATCAGGTTTCAGTTCGACGTGATCGAGCGGGATAAACGCCCGCGCCTCTTTATGGCAGCCGTTTCCCTCGTTACAGGGGCGGGATTGGTTGTTCTCGCCTGCTCTGTCTGGGTTTTGTTTTTCAGGCACAGATAAGCGCAGCTTTGCGCCGGCATGGTCATCCCGACCTGCGATCATCGCGGATTTCGGATCGGCCAAACCTAACCCGAATGGTGGCGTAACGCCCGCGTCAAATGCTCCAATCGGACATGACCCCCGGGATCGGAGCCGGATATTGCCGGACCCGCTCAACCGGACAAAAGCGAACCGTAGCCTTCGACCGGATCGTTGATGCCGGTTTTTCGCAGCGTTTGCCAATAGACAGCAGCATTACAGGCGACAATCGGTTTCCCGAGTTCGGCCTCAAGCTCTGCTATCAGTGACACCACGGGCAAAGCGGTTCCGACCTGAAGGATGGCGTCGCAATCCGATTCTGCGACCTGGCGGAACACAGTGCGAATAACATCCAACGATGTCGCGCAGATTTCCGGTAAGGATGGCGCGCAAGTCCCCGCAATCGCGGCAACGTCAAATCCGGCCGCCTCTGTATTTGCCTTCACGTTCTGGTCGACTTCGGGACTGAAGGGCGTCACAACAGCCACCTTTTCGGCCCCAAGCGCCCGCAATGCAGCGTAATCCGCAGTCGAAGCGTTCAATACCGGCACTCCAACCTCATCTTCCAGTTCGGCGCAGCGGCGGGTCAGCTTCTCAACGCCGCCAAGGCCGGCGTCGGTGGTCAGTCCGATGCACAAGGCGGCCGGATTGCAATCCATCAGCTTTCTCGCCTCTTCGTCCAAATCGCCCGAGATATTGTCACCACCCAGTCGAAATCGTTGCATCTGATTGGTCACGCCGGATGGGCGCAGCAGTTCAAGTTCGGGCTGGACGACCGTATTCATCGCGGGCGTCATGACGCCGATGACGGCGCGGGGCGCAAGCGTGTCACTCATGTCTCTGTCCTTTCAGGTATTCGTTCAACCCGGTCATGCCGCCGATATATATCTGGTCGCCCACGATGGCGGACAGTTCGGTTTCCTGCTCCGCGGCACAGTCAAACCGGCTTTCCCATATACCGAGTGTCTGGTTTGTGTGCGTGATCGCCATAAAGCGATGCGTCGAGACATAGTTCCGCACGGGCAATGGGCTTTCAAGGATGTCGTAGGTGTAGAACCGGTCCAGATCCGAAAGCTCCAGCAGCGTCTCGCGAAACACCGTTCCATCCACAATATCGAGATGACGAATGCCTCCGGGTGAGGTGGCGGACCCCATTTCCATCCGGGCATTCAAAACCGCTGGATTCCAGTTTGAAACACCATCAAATGCCCGGACCGTGGACCAGACCGGGTCGATCGGAGCTTCAAGGATCATGCTTCTGAAGACATGCATGGCTGACGGTTCTCCTTTGGTTTCAGCCAAGTAAATTCTACCGCACTCCACGCAGACCAACAAAAAACGACCTCAAGGCGTCGTTTTTTCTAAAGCAACCGATCCACGCACCACTTTCCCTGATTGGACAACGAATGATCGGAGCGGGCATTGGTTAGGCGGGCACGGGTTTTTCAGGAACCACGCGGTAATCGGGTAACGCCACCGCCGCAGGGCGGCCGCTTTCAGCCGCTTGGGCCCCGGCAGGTCAACCAGATCACAGAGGCCGCGCTCACGATCCTGGCAAAAATCGGTATGGCCGATTGCCCTTCTGATATCGCTGAATTCGCCATCTCTGCCGGAGCGACACGGCGCGGCGACGGTCGTTTATGCTTTCCTGAGACTCTGGTGGAAAACACCATCACACAATCAGCGCGCCGGGTGAACATCCCCGGATTTGTGGAAGATTTCGGCCTGACCATCGGTGGCGGGCATGTCCACATAGGCACAGGCGGCGCGGCAGTTGACGTGCCCGACAATGAGGGTGGATTTCGACAGGCGCATCTAACGGATCTCTATCGGCTCATGCAGATTGTCGGGCACGCGGAAAACATCCACTACGGCATCCGCCCTATCGTTGCCCGGGATATGCAGACACCCTGGGCGCTTGACGCAAATACCGCCTTTGCCTGTCTTAGGGCCTGCCCCAAACCCATCGGAGTGAGTTTCGACAATGCAGATCATGTCGCCCGCGTGGCTAGGATGTTCGATATTGCGTTGGGGCAGGAAGACGCATTCCGACGCCAGCCGTTTTGCATGGGAGTCATCGTGCACGCAGTCTCGCCCCTGAGATTCGCGCCGGAAGGTCTTGAAACCATGAAGGCCGCAATTGGCGCCGGAATGCCGCTGCAAGTCTGCACAGCGGCCCAAGCCGGCGCGACTAGCCCGGTGACGCTGGCCGGAGCATTGGCGCAGGGGCTTGCCGAGGCCCTGGCCGGGCTGATCATCGCCAACGTGCTGCATCCCGGATTTCCCACCATTCTTGCCTTCATGCCGTTCATCAGCGATCTGCGCACCGGGGCAATGACCGGCGGCAGTGGCGAGGCCGCCGTGGCCAACGCGGCCGCCGCGCAGTTGCTGTTGAATCTTGGAGTTCCCGCAACCGTGTCCGCCGGAATGACTGATTCAAAAGTGCCGGATGCACAGGCCGGATATGAAAAAGGCTATACCGTGGCTCTGGCCGCGCAGGCGGGGGCCGACATGATCAATCTGAGCGTTGGTATGCTGGGCTCGCTTATGGTCGCCTCGCCCGAAGCGCTGGTCATAGACGATGACATGTGCGGGGCAATCCTGCGATCCGTGCGCGGGATCGAATTTGCCGACGATGCGCTGGATCTGGAGGTAATCGAAACGGTCGCCTGCGGGCCGGGTCACTATCTGGGTGAGGCACAGACACTGGCGCGGATGAAAAGCGAATATGTCTACCCCGTGCTGGCAGACAGGCAAAGTGTTCAGGATTGGCTGGATGCGGGTAGCCCGGCATTGCTGGACCGCGCACGGGCCAGAGTGTCGGAGTTAACAGCCGAACCTCCCACGCATCTGCCGAAAGACCGCGAGGCGGCAATTCGTGCGGCATTCGACATCCAGCTAGCCAAGGATATTCCATGACCTCTCACAAACGCGTCGTTGTCATTGGCGGCGGTGCCGTCGGTTGTTCGATCCTTTACCACCTCGCTTTGGCAGGGGTGACGGACACCGTACTGTTGGAACGGGATGAACTGACCAGTGGGTCAACTTGGCACGCGGCAGGCAACATCCCGACATATGCGACCTCATGGCTGGGAATGCGCGCCGGAAACTATGGCTGGCGGTTCTACAAGGATCTGGCCGACAAGGTGGACTGCCCGATCACCTACCGCCACACCGGAGCGTTCTGGCCCGCCCATACGTGCGAACGCATGGACCTGTTCGGGCATATCGAAAGCGTGGCCCTCAGCGCCGGGTTCGATCTGCACCGGCTGAGCCCCGCCGAGATGGACGCGATGCACCCGTTCTGGTCTCCCGATGACACCGTTCTGGGCGGGATCATGGACCCCTATGAAGGCGATATCGATCCCAGCCAACTGACACAGGCGCTGGCCAAGGGCGCACGTGATCTGGGGGCGGAAGTCCGGCGGTTTTCCCCGGTCACCGGTATCGCGCGCAAATCCAGTGGCGAATGGGAAATATCGACCGCCAAAGGCACAATTTCGGCGGAAATCGTGATCAACGCCGCCGGGTTCTATGGCGCCAGGGTCGCAGCGATGGCCGGGCTGCGCACGCCCGTTGTGACGCTGGAGCATCAGTATCTGGTCACCGAACCCCTGACCGCGCTCGAAGAGCACCCCGATCTGTTTCCCTTGGTGCGTGACCCGGATATCCGGTTCTATCTGAGGCGCGAGCGCAACGCCTTTCTGTTAGGATCCTATGCCCATGCCGGACGGCCCGCCTGGCCCGAGAGCGGCCCGCCCGACGATTTCGCGCATCAGCTTTTTCCCGACAGTGTCGAGGATATCCTCGACGTCCTTGAAGATACGATCGCGCATGTGCCGCTGCTGGCCCAGGCCGGCGCGCAGCGTTTCGTCAATGGCCCGATTGCTTATGCGCCCGACGCTTTGCCACTTGTCGGGCCAGCGGCCGGAGCGCCAAATTTTTATCACGCCACCGGTGTTCAGATCGGCATCACCCATTCCGCCGCCATCGGCAAGGCAATGGCAGAGTGGATCACCGAGGGCGAAACCGAATGGGATCTCGCGGCCTGGGACCCGCGCCGCTTTGGCGACTGGGCGACACCCGACTATGCCCATGCCCGCGCATCCGAGCACTACGACCTGCAATATGCCATTCCCTATCCGCACCGGAACATGGCCTCCGGACGGCCGCTGCAACGCACGCCGCTATATGACGATCTAAGAAAGTCCGGCGCGGTCATGGGCCAGATCGGCGGGTGGGAGCGGGCATTCTGGTTCGAAACCGATGAAGCACCGAATACCGGGCATCTGAGTTTTCACGCGGAACCCTGGCACGAAGCGGTACGCAACGAATGCCTGACGGTGGCCCAATCCGTTGGCGTTATGGACCACGGGGGTTTCACCAAATTCACCGTCGAAGGACCGGAGGCCGCAGCCTATCTGGACCGCGTGTTTTGCGGTGCGATGCCCCTGCCGGGCCGCATCAGGCTTGGCTACATGCTGACGCCCAAGGGGCGCATTTGGTCAGAGGCGACCGTTGCGCGGCTTGCCGATGATCGGTTTCTGCTTTGCGGTCCAACTCTGGCGAGCCTGCGGGACTTCGACTGGCTGAATGCCGTTTTGCCAGCCGAGGGTGTCACTCTTTCCATGGGGCACGACAAGGACGGGTGCCTGATGGTGACGGGTCCGAAATCGCGCGATCTGATGGTGCAACTGTCCGAATCGGATTTATCTGCAGATGCTGCCCCCTGGATGTCCGTTGCTGAAATCCGGGTTGCAGGTATCGACGTGATCGCGATGCGGGTCTCATATGTGGGAGAATTGGGGTGGGAGCTGCACGCAGCCAGTTCGGACTTGCCTGCGCTCTATCAGGCGGTGATGGCACAAGGCGCAACATTCGGGATCGGGCAATTCGGCTCTTACGCGCTGAATTCTATGCGGATCGAAAAGGGATATCATGGATGGGGTTCGGACATCGGCACCGAATACACGCTGTTCGATGCAGGGCTGCAGGCCTTCGCCAAACCCCACAAAGGCGTGTTTCATGGCCGCGACTCCCTACTGGCTCAGGTCGGCGAGCCGCCCGACTGGCAGTGGGTCGGGTTGGAAGTTCTCGAGCCCTCTCCGTTGCCGCTGGCCTCGGAACCGATACTGAGAAACCAAAGGGTAATCGGTTATGTCACATCCGGCACTTATGGTGCCAGAACAGGTAAAATGCTCGTCCTGGGTTATGTGCGGCGCGACACTCTTGCCATGCACGATAATTGTGAGGTCCGCATCCTCGGCAAGGATTTTCGTGCGACAAGGCACGATCCGGCGCAATATGATCCTGGAAATGCCCGTCTGTTGCATTAGCAACCCTCGCTGATACGAAAATGGTTTGGACCACCTCAGGCCGGGGCTTGGGAAATTACCCGTCACGCACCACCAACGGTGGTTACTCTGCGCTTCTCGGCCCTTCATCTTCTGGGATTGCTCGGGATACGGAAATTCCGGTGCCATAGGTGTTGATCCCGAGGGTTTTTTGGTGCGATCCATTCGATGGAATGGAAGGATGCCGGCGACAGGGGCATCGTCGAGCTCCGGGCCGCCAGCCATGCGTCCCCTTCATACCGGGCTTCTTGAAAAGATCGTTATCACGACAACGCAAACGATCTATTTACCTGCGCATAAACTCGCCGGACCGCATGACAAACACAGGCACACCAATGAGCGAAATGGACTACAAAACCCCGTCTGAGGCTGAAATTAGCAAGCTTCTTGCCGAAGCCCAGTGCAAGCGCGCCGAGTATTTCCGCGACATCATCAAAAATGCGATTCAATCTGCAAGGTCGCTTTTTCAGATGGAAGATGACGGCCCGGTGTATACGGGCACTCGATAACCCCGAATTTTTTTCTGTCAGGCCTTTCCCGATCGCATGGGAATTGCAGAAGACTGACATTTGACACCTTTTTTTAAAATTTCACGTATCACCCTGTTTTTTAGGAATTTTTTGTTTGCCGCCCTTCGTCTGGTTGATGTTCGCGTATTCCGAAGCCGGCGGACACGATCAAGCCCGCAAACCATTTAAGTGATCAAGTTCACAGACAGACTGACGAGGCAGGCATAGGGTGGAACAAGTTTCTCCCTGACGGACTTCCGGCGCCTATGGCGCCGGTTCTTTCGTCGCCCAAAATTAGAATGCGATACGGCGCTGAAATTGTCGGACCAATTACCACGGCCATATTCTTTTTCGATAGCGGTTCGCCGTACCGACGGGGAATTAAGCCCTGAATTGTTTCTGATCATGAAGACATTGTCGGAAGCGAAACAAAATATTGCCGAAAACCTGGATAGTATCCTCGCGTCGGGCGTTGCGAATATCGCCGCTCTCAGACAACTGATCGGCATGTGCGGCAAGATGGAGGACCTTGCAATTGAGGCCCAAAAATTTGCCGAAGCAAACAGTGATGGCGGCCACCTTGTTTTTCGAGCCATGGAATTGGAAGACTATTTCATGCACGTCGAGGCAAGGTTGGTTCTTTTTCTGGAAACCGGGCGATAGCAAAGACCCCCTGAAGTATTCCGGCAAATCCAACACATGGATCAATGTAAGCGATGGGCGTTGCACACAGCGCCGCGGGCGTTTGCCGTTGCAAGGAAATGGATTTGGGGTCCGAAATTTCACCCGTTCAGACGGTCGAAAATTCTGAAACCAAACCGAAATTGCACCTCGGAAAACCCGGCCAGCTTTTCCTAGACAAATTGACCTCGTTGTATATCGTTTTAGTAATTCGCTGATTTACTGAATCTTTTTAGCACACGATGGTGACAATGCTGCTGATCCGACGGGCAATCACGGGGTTTTTCTGCTATGCCATCGCGACCTCTGTTGCCTTGGCACAGGCGCAGCAGGAGCCTGAAGTCAAACCGAAAGTGACAGTCGAACGAGCGACGTTGAAATCGGTTTCCAGCACCCAATCATTTACCGGTCGTGTAAAGGCAACCAGTCAGGTCGATCTCGTCTCGAGGGTTCCGGGATTCATTCAGTCAATCGACTTCAAAGATGGCGGCAAAGTCGCCGAAGGGGATGTGCTGATTCAGATAGAGCCTGACGAATACCAGGCGCAGATCACGCAGATTCAAGGCCAGATCAAATCAGCGGAATCGGAAAAAACACTGGCTGACATAGAACTGGACCGTCAGCAAAAACTGCTGGCCAAAGGAGATGTGGCCGAGAACATCGTCCAAAAGGCTCAGGCGGATCAAGGCAAGATCGATGGGCAGCTTTTGCAACTCAAGGGCAGCCTGCAGGCGGCTCAGCTGAACCTGTCCTATACCAAGATCACTGCTCCTTTTGGTGGGCGCGTTGGCCTGACGAATATCTCGGTCGGCGCGTATGTCGCACCCGAAAGCGGAACGCTGGTGTCCCTGTCCAGCATCGACCCCATCTATGTCGAGTTTCCGGTTTCCGAAGCGGAACTGCTTGATTTTCGCAAGAAACGTGTTCTGGAAACCGACTCTCAGCCTCTTGCGGTACAAGTCACATTGGCAAATGGTGACGCTTACAAGGAAACCGGCAAGATAGCCGTTGTCGACACGCAGGTTCAAACCGGCACTGATACGGTGCTGATCCGGGCCGAGTTTCCCAACCCGGATGGGCAGTTGCTTGACAATCAACTGGTGCTTGTGGCGGTTGTGGACTCTTCGCAGGCAAAATCCCTGGTGATACCCGCAACGGCCCTGCAAAAAGACCAGTCTGGATATTTCGTCTTAACGGTCGGACAGGACGGCAAAGTCGCCCGTCAAAATATCAAGTTGGACCGCGTGGCAGGTGCCGATGCGATAATCAGCGATGGTTTGAAGGAAGGCGACCGTGTGATCACCGAGGGACTTCAACGTGCCCATCCGGGGATCGAAGTTGATGCCGTTCCAGCGACGGCGGCAGCGGGTAGCGGCGACAAGGGATGAGAAGATGATCTCGCAGCTTTTCATTCACAGGCCGCGCTTTGCCCTCGTCATTTCCGTCATCATAACTCTGGCCGGTCTGATTTCCCTGACGCAATTACCGATTGAACAATTACCCGACATTGTACCGCCACAGGTGCAGGTTTCGACCGTTTACCCCGGAGCAGGCGCGGATGTGGTCGAAGCAACGGTCGCGCAGGTCATCGAAGAGCAGGTCGTGGGCGTCAGCGACATGCTGTATATGAAATCCACCAGCGGTGCCGACGGGAGCTACAGCCTACAGGTTACGTTCGAACCCGGCACCGACCCCGATATCAATGCCGTGAACGTGCAGAACCGTGTGAGCCTGGCCATGTCATCCTTGCCCGAGGAGGTCGCGCGTGCAGGCGTCAGCACCAAGAAAAAATCGACCGCGCTGTTGGAGGTGATTGCGATTACCTCGGACAACCCGAAACATGATGCCCTTTTCCTTTCGAATTTCGCCACGATCAACGTGCTGGACAGCATAAAACGGTCGCCTGGGGTCGGGGATGCAGTGATATTTGGGGCGCAGAACTATTCAATGCGCATCTGGCTGGACGTGGACAAGATGACCAGCCTGCAATTGACCGTTGATGATGTGATCAACGCGGTTCAGGCCCAAAATACGCAAGCCGCCGTGGGGCGCGTGGGCGCACAGCCGATGACTGATGATCCGGTCTTCCAACTCAACATCCAGACCCAGGGCCGCTTGACCTCCGCCGAAGAGTTCGAGGAAATCGTCGTGCGCTCACTCCCGGACGGGTCTTTCGTGCTGGTCGGTGATATTGCCCGTGTGGAACTGGGCGCGCAGACTCAGGATTCTGTTGCCCATTTCGACGGCGGTCCCACCGCGATGATTGGCGTCTACCTTGCCCCGGGCGCCAATGCGCTGAACACCTCCGAAGCGGTGGAAACGGCATTGAAAAACCTGGAGAGCGCCTTTCCCGATGGCGTGAAATGGAGCGCCCCCTACAGTTCGGTCAGCTTTGTCAAAGCCAGTATCGAAGAGGTGATCAGGACGCTGCTCGAAGCCTTCGTTCTGGTGGTGATTGTCGTGTTCCTGTTTCTTGGCAGTTTCCGAATGGCGCTGATCCCGCTGATTGCCGTGCCGGTGTCACTGATCGGCGCGCTCAGTTTCATGCTGGCGCTCGGATTTAGCCTGAACACGGTTTCGTTGCTGGCGCTGGTGCTGGCCATCGGGATCGTCGTCGATGATGCGATTGTCGTGATCGAAAACGTCGAAAAGGTCATGGCCGAACGCCCGGACCTGTCGGTAGCCGAAGCAACGGGCGAAGCGATGAACCAGATCACCGCGCCTATTCTTGCCATTACATTCGTCCTGCTGTCGGTTTTCGTTCCGGTGGCATTTGTGCCGGGCATCACGGGCACGATGTTTCAGCAATTTGCCGTCGCGGTCTCGTTTTCGATGCTGATCTCGGCACTGAATGCACTGACACTCAGCCCGGCCTTGTGCACACTTTTGCTGAAACGGCACTCGGAGCCCAGCCGAGGGCCTTTGGCGTGGCTGTCGCGACGTATCGACAATGCGCGCGATGGCTATGCATACATCGTGACGCGGCTGGCCCGGCGCTCTGTTCTTGCCATTTTGCTTCTTGGCCTTGCGATCTTTGGCGCCGGGTCTTTGTTCAGGATCACCCCGTCCGGTTTTTTGCCGGTCGAGGATCAGGGCGCATATTTCACCGAAGTCATTTTGCCCGAAGGCGCGTCCGTCAACCGCACGGACGAGGTGATGGGGCAGGTCTACGAGATCCTCAAAAACGCCCCCGGCGTACAGGATGTGATGACCGTCACCGGATTCAGCTTTGTTGACGGGCTGAACAAATCCAACGGAGGATTTGCGATCGCGATCATGAAACCGTTTGAGGAGCGGACCGACGCGTCATTGTCCGTTCACTCCTCATTGCGGTACGCTCGGACAAAATTCGCGGGACTTGAAGCAGGCATTGCCGTTCCTTTCAACCTGCCCCCGATAATGGGGCTTGGCACCGGTGCCGGGTTCGAGTTTCAGTTGCTCGATCTGCAAGGAAGCGATGTGCTTGATCTTGGCGCGACAACCAAGGGCCTGATCACCGCCGCCAACGAAGACCCGCGTCTGAACGGTGTCTATACAACGTTTTCGGCGCAAACGCCGCAGCTGCATCTCGATCTCAACCGCAAGAAGCTTCAGACCCTCGGCGTGGATGTTGATGCCGTATTCCGCGCGATGCAGGTCAATCTGGGCGGCTATCATGTCAACGACATGAACCTGTTCGGGCGGACCTGGCAGGTCAATCTGCAAGCCGAAGAACAATTCCGCGACAATGTGGATGATATCGCCCGCATACACGTACGAAACAAAGACGGCGATATGGTGCCGATCCGGGCCGTGGCGACGTCGGACCTGATCCTGGGGCCGCAGTTTCTGGTGCGCTACGACAACTTCCTTTCGGTTACCATTGCCGGTGGCCCCGCACCCGGGCACTCGATGGGAGAGGCCATTGCCGCAATGGACCAGGTCGCCACCAAGACCCTGCCGCAAGGCTACAGCTATCAATGGACCGGCACCGCTCAACGACAGATCGAGGCAGCGGGCAAAACACAGGTCGTCTTGGGTCTGGCGGTGCTGTTTGCTTATCTGTTCCTCGTGGCCTTGTATGAAAGCTGGACCATTCCCCTGGCCGTCTTGCTTTCCGTGAGCTTCGCCATGTGCGGGGCGATGGGGGCGCTTTTGCTGCTTGGGCTGGAAAACAATCTTTATGCTCAAATCGGTCTTGTCGTTCTGATCGCGCTGGCGGCAAAGAATGCAATTCTCATCGTCGAGTTTGCCATGGACCGTTATGATCATGGAATGGGCATCGTCGAGGCCGCAATCGACGGCGCAAAAGCGCGTTTCCGGGCGGTCATGATGACCAGCTTTGCCTTCATCGCCGGCCTCTATCCGCTGGTTGCGGCCGAAGGTGCGTCGGAACTGGCCCGCCGAGGCGTCGGGACACCGGTATTCGGAGGCATGATCGCCGCGTCACTGGTCGGTATTTTCATCATCCCCTCACTTTATGTAATCGCGCAATGGTTCCGGGAAAAAGTGCACGGCAAGCCGGACCGAACCGCAGCACAAGAGGCGGAAAGCTAACCGCCTCCGCACAGGGAGAAAGACAATATGCAATGGTTGCTGAGCACGTTACGGGATCATCCCGAATTGGCAGTTTTTCTGGCCATCGGTATCGGATTTCTGTTCGGCCCGAAAAGCTTCAAGGGGTTCAGCCTGGGAACCGTGACAGCGACTTTGCTTGCCGCCGTTGTCATCGGCCAGGCGCGTATCGATATTGCGCCCGAGCTGAAATCCACCTTTTTCATTCTGTTCATTTTCGCCGTCGGATATGGCGTTGGCCCTCAATTCATGCGCGGCTTCAAATCTGACGGCTTCCGGCAGGTCCTGTTCGCGCTGAGCGTGTTGGCCGTCTGTCTTCTGGTCCCACTTCTGGCGGCAATAGTTGCCGGACTGGAAATCGGTTATGCCGCCGGGTTTTATGCCGGGTCGCAAACGATCTCGGCCGCGATTGGCGTTGCATCGGACCAGCTGACCCAGATGGGATTTTCGAGTGAGGATGTCTCGAAATACACGGACCAGATCCCTATAGCCTATGCTGTGACCTATATCTATGGAACCATCGGGTCGGCGCTGATTCTGGCCAAGTTCGGGCCACGTCTGCTGAGGATCGATCTGGTGGCGGCCTGTAAGGAATACGAACAACAATTGGGCGGCGGACAAAACGGCGACACAACGGATGATCATTTCGCCTATCACGCAATTGAGGCGCGCGCCTTTGTGATACCCGAAGGCAGCCCGTTTTTGGGCAAACCTTTACACGATCTGCTTTCTGATGAGCGCATCTTTGTGGAACGGCTTCGCAGGGACGGCAAAGTGATCGAGGCCGACGGGGCAACCGAGCTGAAGGTCGGGGATGTCGTGGTTTTCTCGGGTCATCGAGAGGATCTTGTCGAGCATCTGGAAAAAACCATGGACGAAGCCGACGTTCCCGGCCTTCTCAGCTACGAAACGGAAAAGCTGGATGTTCTTGTCACAAACAGGCGCGTGCACGGCAAAAATCTGGAAGAGCTTGGCAAGACCTCGGTGGCCCGAGGCGTATACCTGACCAAGATCACACGCAATATGGTGGAACTGCCGATCCTGCCCAAAACCGAGTTGCATCGCGGTGACATACTGACATTGACCGGAAGCAAACGGCACGTCGAGGCTGCGGTCAATGCACTGGGTTATGCCGATCGCCCCGTTGAAACGACCGATCTGGCTTTCGTCGGGTGGGGCATCTTTCTGGGCGGCCTGGTCGGTACGCTGGTTTACGTATATGACGGCCTGCCCATCAGCCTGTCGACCACGGGCGGCGCGCTGTTGGCCGGATTGCTGCTTGGCTGGCTCCGCACCGTTCACCCGACCTTTGGCCGCATCCCCTCGCCCGCATTGTGGCTGATGAACACGTTGGGTCTGAATGTCTTTATCGCCGTGGTGGGAATTTCCGCCGGGCCCGGCTTTGTTGACGGCCTGCGTCAGGCGGGCATCGCTTTGTTGCTTTGGGGGATCGTGGCGACATCCGTTCCAATGATTTTTTCGGTCTACATCGGCCATTACGTCTTCAGGTTCCACCCGGCGATCCTGTTCGGGGCCTGCGCCGGTGTCCGAACCACGACAGCCGCATTGGGCATGATTCAGGAAGCCGCCCAAAGCCGAATTCCCGCCTTGGGCTATGGCATGCCCTATGCCATCGGCAACACGCTTCTGACTATTTTTGGCATGATCGTCGTCATCGTGATGGCGCGAATTTAAAAGGAAATTCGATATGGACAAATTGAAACTGCACGATTTCGAAGCCCTCAGCCCGTTCGAGATCAAGGATGAACTAATAAAACTGGCCAGCGACGATTCGCGCCGCTCGAACCATGCCTTTCTGAATGCCGGGCGTGGCAATCCGAACTGGATTGCCACCCGCCCGCGCGAGGCCTTTTTCCTGCTGGGACAATTCGCGATTACCGAAGCGAAACGGGTGATGGACAACCCGGCGGGAATTGGCGGCATGCCCGCACAACCGGGTTGCGCCGACAGGCTACGGGCTTGGCTGGCCGATCATTCCGATATGCCGGGCGCCGATACGCTGGCAGAGATTGTCGAACACGCAATCTCGGCCTTTGAATTCGATCCGGACGCGTTTGTTCACGAGCTTACGGATTCGATTATCGGCGACAACTATCCGGTTCCCGACCGGATTCTGCACCACAACGCGGTTGTCGCGCATGAATATCTGATGTGGTCGATGTGCGCCGGCCACCGCCCCACGGAAAAGCTTGACTTGTTCGCGGTTGAGGGCGGAACAGCTGCGATGTGCTATATCTTCAAAGCGCTCAAGAACAACCGCCTGTTGAATCCGGGTGATACGATCGCGCTGGGTACTCCGATCTTTACCCCATATCTCGAAATGCCCGAGCTTGAAGACTATGACCTCGAGGTCCTTCACGTCTCGTCCCGCGAAGAGGACGGATTTCAGTATTCCGACGCCGAGATCGACAAGCTGAAGGACCCCCGGATCAAAGCCTTCTTTCTGGTCAACCCGGGCAATCCGTCCTCTGTCGCCATGAATTCGGCAACACTTGCCAAGCTGGACGATCTGGTCACCAACCACCGGCCCGATCTGATCATTCTGACGGATGACGTCTATGGTACATTCGTACATGACTTTCAGTCCGTGCTGGGGCATTTGCCTCGAAATACGATCGGGGTTTATTCCTATTCGAAATACTTCGGCTGTACCGGATGGCGCCTCGGCCTGATTGCCGTGGCACAGGACAACATTCTGGATGAAAAACTGGCCCGGTTGCCGGAAGAGACCAAGCAGATACTGGACCGGCGCTATGGGACGCTCAGCCTGACACCACGGAGTATCCGTTTCATTGACCGGATCGTTGCGGACAGCCGCGACGTGGCACTGAATCACACCGCGGGTCTGTCGCTGCCGCAGCAAGTCATGATGTGCCTATTTTCCCTATGCGAACTGGTGGACACCAAAAAAGCGTATCAATCCGCCTGTATAGAAATCGTCCATCGGCGGTTCAAACTGTTGACCGAGTCACTTGGCATTGATGTAACCCCTGACGAACACTACGACGCCTACTACGGTATCATCGATTTCGAGTATTGGTTGCGCCAATACATCGGCGAAGACGTGGTTCAGTGGATCAAGCAGAATGTTCACCCGCTGGATATCGCCTTCAAGCTGGCCGAGGATCATGCCATCGTTCTGCTCAACGGAGGTGGTTTCGACGCGCCGGACTGGTCGGCGCGTGTGTCATTCGCAAACTTGCCGGACGAAGCCTATGCCAAGATCGGGCGCGCCGTCAGGGCCGTTGCCCGGGGATATGTTCAGGCTTATCGCGCCGCGCAAAATCAACCTCTGCACGGCGGACCCGATCAGTGATTTGAAGCCCGCCTGCCCCGGAACGAGCGGCGGCGTACGGTCTGTGGGGTTTCGCCATATTCACGGCGGAACCACCGGGCCAGATTGGAACAGGTGCCAAATCCGGTGGCGACAACAATTTCCGAAAGCGGCAGGTTTGTATGTTCCAGCAACTGATACGCCCGTTCGATCCGAAGGGCGCGATAGGCGCTCAGAGGTCCTGATCCGGTCAGGTCCAGAAAGCGTCGCTGTAGCTTCCGGGTGGAAACGCCAAGCTGGTGGGCCAGCTCGCCAATCTTCAGCGGCTCCTCCAGATGGTGGCGCATCACCTCCAGGCAATTTTCGATCAGGTGGTCCCCCTGCGCAAGGTGCACCAGCGACATCGAAACCTTGCTTTGCTGCTGGCGAACTTCCGCGCTCAACCCCAAATAATCACTCAAGGCCCCGGCGGTGAATTGACCGTGATCCTCACCGACAAATTCCAGCAAAAGCCGTAGGGCCGCGAAGCTGCTGACGGCAGTGCACACCGACCCGGACATCGCGGAATGTGCGCCCGGAACACGTTCGACCAATTGCTCTTCGGCGGCGGCAGCAGAAAAGTTCGGGTGGATTGCAACGGAATGACGTTCCTGCAATCCGGTTTCACACAACAGAAAAATTGCCCCACCGATCAGAACCGATCGGTTTGCCAGTCGCAGGATCTGGCATGTCCGATTTCGCTCATCCGGGGTCAGATGCCAGCGTTCGTGAATGTCGCCAAGAAAAATGACCGAGCGGTTTGCCCAGTATCGGGCATCCTCGGCCGATTGCGACGACAATTTCTGCACCGTGATCTCGTAAGGGGTGCCATGCACCAATTCGTTCGCTGCCCGAAACAGGTCAACGACCATCTGAGCCGAGGCTACGGGCGAATTGCCCGGCACGATAATATCGATCGCACTCGCGCGGGGGTTCGACGTTGCCAGTCCGCACACCGGAGACGAGAGTTGCGGACTCGATTCACAGTAGATCATGTCTGCCTCCTTTCACGGAAGTCGCGCGGCGGGTCGACCGTTTCATGCCTGTTGCAATAAATCGCCCCGCCGGATCGCTCCGGCGGGACCAGCGGCCAGGGATCAGGCCGCGTCGTCTTCGTAGTCCGACATCGGTGGGCAGGTGCACACCAGATTGCGGTCACCGAACACGTTGTCGACCCGGTTCACCGGCGACCAGTATTTGTCGACGACAAAGCTGCCCGCAGGGAAGCACGCCTGCTCGCGGGTGTAGGGACGATCCCATTCCCCCACCAAATCGCGAACCGTGTGCGGTGCGTTCTTAAGCGGATTGTTTTCCGGGTCGATCTTTCCGTCGATGATATCCTGGGCCTCCTGCCGGATGGACAGCATTGCCTCACAGAAACGGTCCAGTTCCGCCTTGGGCTCGGACTCGGTCGGCTCCACCATCAGCGTGCCCGCAACCGGCCAGGACATGGTCGGTGCGTGGAAACCGCTGTCAACCAGACGCTTGGCGATGTCATCCACGGACACATTGCCATCATCCGCGAGCGGCCGGGTATCGAGAATGCACTCATGCGCCACACGTCCGGATTCCGAGGTATAGAGGATCTTGTACGCATCCTTGAGCCGCGCCGCGATATAGTTGGCGTTCAGGATCGCCACCTTGGTCGCCTGCGTCAGGCCCGCACCGCCCATCAGCAGCAGATACGCCCAGCTGACCGGAAGGATCGACGGTGATCCAAACGGCGCAGCCGAAACCGGGCCGATGGCCTGATTCAACTCGGGGTGCCCGGGCAGGTAGGGTTCCAGATGTGATCTGACACCGATCGGACCCATGCCGGGGCCGCCGCCGCCATGCGGAATGCAGAAGGTCTTGTGCAGATTCAGGTGGCTCACATCGCCCCCGATCTTGCCCGGCTGCGCCAGACCCACCATCGCGTTCATGTTGGCCCCGTCGATATAGACCTGACCGCCATGATCGTGAACGATCTGACAGACCTCCTGTACCGTTTCCTCGAACACGCCATGCGTCGAAGGATAGGTGATCATGCAGGCCGCGAGGTGATCCGAGTGTTTTTCGGCCTTGGCGCGGAAATCGGCCACGTCGATATTGCCGTTGTCATCTGACTTCACCGGCACAACCTGATAACCCACCATATTTGCGGTCGCAGGGTTGGTTCCGTGCGCCGAGGTCGGGATCAGACAAATGTTGCGATGCCCCTGACCCTTGGCCGCGTGGAAGTTGCGGATCGTCAGCAGGCCCGCATATTCACCTTGCGCACCCGAGTTCGGTTGCATCGAAATGGCGTCATAGCCGGTGATCTGGCACAGCTTGTCGTTCAGATCGGCGATCATTTCGTGATAGCCCTGCGCCTGATCTTCGGGAACGAAGGGGTGCAGGTTTCCGAATTCCGGCCAGGTGACCGGGATCATTTCGATGGTCGCGTTCAGCTTCATCGTGCACGATCCCAGCGGGATCATCGCCCGATCCAACGCCAGATCGCGGTCGGCGAGACGCCGCATATAGCGGGTGATTTCCGCCTCGGCCCGATTCAGATGGAAGATCGGGTGAGTCAGATATTCACTTTCGCGCAATGCATAGTCGGGCAGGCGATACAGACGGTTTTTCTGACTGTCGTCTTTCTTGTCGACGCCGAATGCACCCCAGACGGCTTCGATGGTCTCCGGGCGGGTCTGTTCGTCAAGCGAGATGCCGACACGGTCCTCTCCGACCTTTCGTAGGTTGATGCCGCGCGCGACAGCAGCCTCCATGACGACCTTTTGCAGGTGACCAACCTCAACCGTGATAGTGTCAAAGAACACTTCCGGTTCGACCTTGAACCCGTGCTCTTCCAGACCTGCCGCCAGACGCGAGGTCTTGCGGTGTACCGATTGGGCAATCGCCTTGATGCCGTCGGGGCCGTGATAAACCGCATACATCGAGGCGATAACCGCAAGCAGCGCCTGAGCGGTACAGACGTTGGAGTTGGCCTTTTCGCGGCGGATATGCTGTTCGCGGGCCTGCAGTGCCAGACGGTATGCCTTGTTGCCGCGCGCGTCGACGGAAACGCCGATGATACGGCCGGGCATCGACCGCTTGAGCGCGTCCGAGGTCGCCATATAGGCAGCGTGTGGTCCGCCATAACCCATGGGCACGCCAAACCGTTGGGTCGAGCCGATAGCGATATCCGCACCCATTTCACCCGGCGATTTCAACAGGGCCAGCGCCAGAATGTCCGCAGCCACGATGGCAATCGCCTTGTGCTCGTGCAGCGCGGCGATTTCCTTCGTGAAATCACGTACATGGCCATAGGTTCCGGGATACTGGAAGATCGCGCCGAAAACGGCGCCCGGGTCCAGATCGTCGGGGTCCGCGACCTGCACGTCGATACCAAGCGGCTGTGCGCGGGTCTTGATTACTGCAATGGTCTGCGGGTGACAGTTCTTGTCAACGAAGAACGCCGCGTTGTTTGCCTTGGACCGTCCGCCGCGCTTGGCCATGGTCATCGCTTCGGCGGCGGCAGTGGCTTCGTCCAGCAGCGAAGCGTTGGCGATGTCCAGACCGGTCAGGTCGCTGACCATGGTCTGATAGTTCAGCATCGCCTCAAGACGGCCTTGCGAAATTTCCGCCTGATAGGGTGAATACGACGTGTACCATGCAGGGTTTTCCAGAATGTTCCGCAGGATTGGTGCCGGGGTTGTCGTGCCATAATAGCCTTGCCCGATCAAAGACGTCAGAACCTTGTTCTTGGACGCAACCTCGCGCATGTGAAACATCGCATCGCGCTCGGTCATCGCCGGCCCCCAGTCCAGCGGCTCTTTCATGCGAATTGCCGGCGGAACGGTCGCGTCGATCAGTTGGTCCAGCGTCTTGAAGCCGATCACCTGAAGCATATCGGCCATCTCGCGCGGGGACGGTCCGATGTGACGGCGATTGGCAAAGTCATAGGCTTCGTAATCGGTCAGTTTGAAGGCCATGTCAGCACTCCTGTTTCGAAACTTGGCCCCGGCGGAATTTTCCGCCGGGAAAATAGGAAATTGACGCGACGATCAACCGATCAACGCTTTGTAGGCATCAAGATCCATCAGATCCTCAAGCTGCGAAGCATCCGCCACCTTGATCTTGTAAATCCATGCATCGCCTTCCGGGCTTTCGTTGAGCGCGCCCGGATTGTCTGCGAAAACCTCATTGACCTCGACGATTTCACCGTCAATCGGCGCATAAAGCTCTGACGCGGCCTTGACGGATTCGATCACACCGATTTCACCGCCCTTTTCGAACTCTTCGCCCGCATCGCGCTGTTCGACAAAGACGACTTCGCCCAACTGATCTGCCGCGTGCTGGGTAATGCCCAATGTGGCGATGTCACCGTCGACCGTGATCCATTCATGCTCTTCCGAGTAATAGGTTGCCATTAGTCTTTCTCCTGGCTTAGCGCTTGTAGTTCTGGGTGACGAAAGGCAGGGCGACGATTTCCGCTGGTTGTGCCTTGCCACGAATGATGAGGTTCACTTTTTCGCCCGGCTCGCCGTGGCCTGCTGAGACATAGCCCATCGCAACCGGGCCGCCCACGGTTGGGCCGAAACCGCCCGACGTGATCTGGCCGATGATGTTGCCGTCAGCGCATTGAATCTCGACGCCCTGGCGCGCTGGCGCACGGCCTTCGGGTTTGATACCGACCAATTTGCGCGTGGCACCTTCTGCCAATTCCTTTTGAACGCGCGCCGCTCCGGGAAAGCCGCCTTCTTCCTTGCGGCGTTTCTGGATCGCCCAGGACAGGCTTGCCTCGATCGGCGAGGTCGTCTGATCGATATCGTTGCCATAAAGGCAAAGCCCCGCCTCAAGCCGGAGGCTGTCGCGCGCGCCGAGGCCTGCAGGTTCGCAATCATCATGCGCGAGAAAGGCCCGCGTGATTTCGACGGCCTTGTCCTCGGGAATCGAGATCTCGTACCCATCTTCACCGGTATAACCCAAACGCGAGATGCGGCACTCGACACCGTTAATGTCCGCAACGGTGGTTTCCATGAACTTCAGTTCACGGGCGGCGGGGCACAGGGAGCCGACAACGTCTTCGGCCTTGGGGCCTTGTACGGCGACCAATGCGCGGTCGAAGATCTCAGTCACTTCGACGCCGTCCAGATTGTCGCGCATATGCGGAATGTCCTGATGGCGCAACGCGGCGTTCACCACGACGAAGTAGTGATCGCCCGCGTTCGACACGATCAGGTCATCCATGATCCCGCCTTCTTCATTGGTAAAGAAGCCATAGCGTGCTTTGCCTTCCTTCAGCGTCGCATAGGCCTGCGGGCATATCGACTCCAGCTTTTCTCCCACGTTCTCGCCGCGCAGGACTACCTGACCCATGTGAGATACGTCGAAAACAGCAGCATTTTCACGGCATTGCTTGTGCTCGCCCATGATGCCCATGGGATATTGCACCGGCATTTCCCAGCCGGCAAAATCGACCATCTTGCCGCCAAGTTCGACATGCAGGTCATAAAGTGGGGTGCGTTTGGGCGCGTCAGTCATGACAAGAACCTTTCAGTGTCTAATCCGGGTCAGCCGCGAACGACCATGACCGTACAATGAGCGTTGCGAACAACACGGGCAAGGTTTGGTCCAATCTCGAAATTGGGGAAATCGCCTTCCGCCGAGGCCATGACGATCATGTCA
Organism: Ruegeria sp. AF8; assembly: GCF_056541825.1. Lineage (NCBI taxonomy): Bacteria > Pseudomonadati > Pseudomonadota > Alphaproteobacteria > Rhodobacterales > Roseobacteraceae > Ruegeria > Ruegeria sp. AF8. Next base: position 72,214 of record NZ_JBQFYW010000003.1, read on the forward strand.
AACCCACCCTGGTGAGCAAGCTTGAGGATTTCGCGATAGACGCTGCCTTCCTGGATATGAACCGCGACTTCGGAAGCCCCTCCATTGTCCAGAATTGCCTGAACCGCGTTGCGGACATGTTCCTTGGCGCCAGAACCGTAATTCGCCGGCAGGTTAGGCAATTTGATGATCTCGGGAACGACGGAAACCGCATGCAGCTCGGCGCCATAGAACTTTGCCTGCTCCAATGCGAGCGGCAGCGCCTTTTTCCACGAATTTTCGTCCGTGTGGTCAATCGGAAGCAGGATTTTCTTGGCCATCGGTCAGGTCCTCGAAGTTGAATTCGATTTCAGGAAGCGGGGGGCCAGCAAAAAGGCCCCCCGGTCATTGATTATTCGGCAGGGGAACCGCCCGGCTCTTCCGATTTTCCGCCGCTGGCAAAGAACTCTTTCGTCAGCTTGAAGACGATCGGGCTCAGCAGCGCCAGTGCGATCAGGTTCGGCAGTGCCATCATCGCGTTCAACGTATCGGCCAGCAGCCAGATGAAGCCCAGATCGGCCGTTGCACCGAAATAGATCATGACGATCCAAAGCACCCGGTAGGGGATCAGAGACTTGACGCCCAGCAGGAACTCGACGCATTTTTCGCCATAGAACGACCAACCCAGGATGGTGGTGAAGGCGAAAATCGACAGAGCGATGGCGATCAGATAGCCACCGATGCCCGGCAGGGTGGTCTCGAAAGCCAACGAGGTCAGGGCCGCGCCGGAGATACCCAGTTCCGGATCCTGATTGAACAGCTCGACCGACGCGTCCAGCGCACCCGACGAGATGATCGCCAGACCGGTGATCGAGCAGACGATGATGGTGTCGATGAACGTACCCAGCATCGCGATCAGGCCCTGGTTCACCGGGCCTTTGGTTTCGGCGGCTGCGTGAGCGATCGGGGCGGACCCCAGACCGGCTTCGTTCGAAAAGACGCCACGCGCCACACCAAAACGGATCGCCAGCCAGACCGCTGCACCCGCCGCACCGCCTTTTGCCGCCCATGGCGTGAAGGCATATGCGAAGACGTCGGCAATTGCTGCACCGATCGAACCAATGTTCAGCAGCAGTACCAGCAGACCTGCGATGATATAGGCAATGGCCATGAACGGAACCAGCTTACCGGCAACCGCACCGATGCGGGTGATGCCGCCCAGGATCACGGCTGCGGTCAGGACCATCAAAATCACACCGGTGACCGAGGTATTCAGGCCGAAATTCGTTTCCAGAACCTGTGCCACACCGTTGGCCTGAACGCCATTGCCGATGCCGAATGCAGCGATCCCGCCAAACAGGGCGAATGCCCAGCCCAGCCAGTGCCAGTTCGACGACAACCCGTTCTTGATGTAGTACATCGGGCCACCGACAAAGTTGCCCAACTCGTCCTGCTCGCGGTATTTTACGGCGCAGACGGCCTCGGCGTATTTTGTGGCCATGCCCACCAGGGCGGTCATCCACATCCAGAACAATGCTCCCGGACCGCCCAGGAAGACAGCAGTCGCCACGCCTGCGATATTGCCCGTCCCGATGGTCGCCGAAAGCGAGGTCATCAGTGCGTTGAACGGGCTGATCTGCCCCGCGCCCTGACCCTCACGGCCTTGGAACAGCAGGCGAAAGCCGGTGCCGATGCGCAGGATCGGCATGAATTTCAGCCCGACCTGCAAGAAAAAGCCGACACCGAGGATAAGAGCGAGCATGGGTACACCCCACACGATGCCGTTTATCCAGCCGACTATTGAGTTTAACGCTTCCATGGTTTCCCTCCCATTGCGTTAAGTTTATGCCCTTGCCACCAGCATCTGCTGACGAGCGCGTTTCAGGGCGGCGAAATCTTCGTCTGCGTGAAAAGACGACCGTGTCAGCGGCGTGGCCGACACGTGCAAAAAGCCCTTGGACCTGGCGATCTGTTCCAGTTGGGCGAATTCTTCCGGGGTCCAGAACCGGTCGATCGGGTGGTGTTTCGGGGTCGGTTGCAGGTACTGGCCGACGGTCAGAAAATCGACGTTTGCGGCCCGCAGATCGTCCATCACCTGGCGCACGTCATTGAGGGTTTCCCCGAGACCGACCATCAACCCCGACTTGGTGAAAATGTCAGGCGCCGCACGTTTTGCATCATCCAGCAAACGCAGGGACGCATAGTAACGAGCGCCCGGGCGCACCGTCGGATAGAGGTGTGGCACGGTTTCCAGATTGTGATTGAACACATCCGGCACGGCGTCGAAAACGGCGTTGGCCGCCTCGCCCTTGCCAAGGAAATCGGGCGTCAAAACCTCAATCGTTGTTTCAGGATTCTGGTGACGCACAGCACGAATGGTCTGGGCAATGTGCCCGGCTCCACCATCTTGCAGATCATCCCGATCTACCGAAGTGATCACGACATGGCGGAGACCGAGCTTTTTGACCGCTGCCGCCACCCGGCCCGGTTCAAACATATCCAATTCATCTGGGCGGCCGGTCGCCACGTTGCAGAACGAACATCCCCTTGTGCAAATTTCGCCCATGATCATCATCGTGGCGTGCCGCTTGGACCAGCACTGACCAATATTGGGACAGGCGGCCTCCTCGCAAACTGTTGCCAGCTCGTGATCGCGCATCAGACGACGGGTTTCATAATACTCGCCACTCTCGATCTTTTTCCTGCGTATCCACTTAGGCTTACGCGGGATCGCACTGTCAACCTTTTTGGCTTTCTCGGGATGGCGGAGACGGGGTACGTTCATCTGTCAGACCTTCACGCGTGAATGGCCCGGCCCATGGCATCAAGGCAGGCTTCCTTGACGGCCTCACCCATCGCCGGATGCGCATGGCAGGTGGCCGCGACCTCGGCCACGGTCGCGCCCTTGGTCATCGCGAGTACGAGTTCGGCAATCAGATCGCCGCCATGCGCGCCGCAGATATGGGCGCCAAGAATTTTCCCGTCCGCGTCCGCCAAAACCTTGACCGCGCCATCGGTTTCCCCGGTCGAGCGCGCGCGGGAGTTGGCCATGAATGCGAATTTTCCGACGCTATATTCCGCGCCGGCCTCTTTCAGCGCCTCTTCGGTTTGACCGACGGACGCAACTTCGGGGTCCGTATAGACCACGCCGGGGACTGTGTTGTAGTCGACATGCCCCGCCTGACCCGCCAGCATTTCGACGCACGCAACGCCATCTTCTTCCGCTTTGTGCGCCAGCATCGGCCCCGGCACACAGTCGCCAATGGCGTAAATTCCCGGGACCGTGGTCTCAAAGGTTTTGCTCACCTCGATAAACCCGCGCGGGTTCACAGCGACGCCAAGATCCTCCAATCCCAGGCCACGCGTCACAGGGCGGCGGCCGACCGCGATCAGAACCTTATCGGCCTCAATGACGTCTTCCTTGTCCTTGCCAACCCTCTCCAGGGTCAAAGACAGGTTGTCACCCGCCTTCTCAACAGACTTCAAGGCACGCCCCAATTGAAACTTCAGCCCGCGCCTGCTCAGGGCTCTTTGTGCCAGTTTCGCGATTTCGCCGTCGATGCCCGGCAACACCCGGTCCAGGTACTCGACAACGGTCACTTTTGCGCCCAGCCGCGCCCAAACTTGGCCCAGCTCCAAGCCGATGACACCCGCGCCGACGACAACCAGATGGTCCGGAACCGTCTCGAGCGCCAAGGCCCCGGTTGAACTGAGCACATTCTCTTCGTCGAACGCGATCCCCGGCAGCGGCGTCGGCTCGGATCCCGTTGCGATCAGGATATTCCTTGCCTCGATCACTTCCTGCCCGACCGCAACTTGCCCAGCCTCCGGAATCGACGCCCATCCTTCGATCAGATCGACGCCGTTTTTCTTGAACAGAAACGCAATCCCTTTGGTCAGATCCCCGACAATCTTGTCCTTGCGTGCCATGAGCGATTGCAGATCAATGCTGGCCCCCTCGACCGCGATACCGTGCGAGGAGAGATGGGAGAGCTCGGCGTATTTGGCCGAAGAAGTCAGCAGTGCCTTGGAGGGAATGCATCCGACATTCAGGCAAGTGCCACCCAGAGCGCTACGGCCTTCGACGCAGGCCACCTTCATACCAAGCTGCGCGGCGCGAATTGCCGCCACATAACCTCCCGGTCCGCCACCGATGATCACCAGATCGTACACGCTCACAGATTCCCCTCCGAAAACAAGATTCAATTCTGGAATGTCGCCATTGTATGCAGCGGCATGTCTCCTATAGGAAACTTTTTCCCTTTAAGCAACATATGATTTCATCGGGAAATTTTGACTAAGCGATGCATCAAAGCTAAGATTGCAGGGAAACAAGGGGATTTTGACGATGGAACCCGTTCAAACCGAGGAAATCGGAATTGTAAACGAAGCGGCTGAGGCGCCGGACGGCGAAATACTAGGGAAAATGATTCGCGACGCCCGCAAAGAGAAGGGTCTGACGCTCGAAGAGGCGGCCAAGGCGGCGGCGATCGGACGATCAACCTTGTCAAAGATCGAAAACAACCAGACGCGACCGAGTTTCGATATCATCAGACGGCTGATGCAAACGCTGGAATTGGAAACCCCTCAGCTCTTTGTGCAATCCGCCAAAAGCGACATCTCGGGGCGTCGCGATTTCACCCGCTCCGGCAACGGCGAACATCAGGAAACTCGCACCTACGATCATGAACTGCTGTGCACAGAACTGACCAGCAAACGCATGCTGCCTTATTTCAGCACCATCAAGGCCCGCGACGTGACCGAATTCGACAATTGGGTGCGCCACCGTGGCGAAGAGTTCATGCTCGTCATGAGTGGCGAGGTAACGCTATTTACCGAACATTACAGACCCCTGCATATGAAAGCCGGAGATTGTGTTTACTATGATAGCGGCATGGGGCACGGCTGCGTGTCGACCAGTAAAGAAGATGCTCGTGTTCTTTGGGTTTCTTTGGCGGATTGACCGTGCAGTCACCTTCCCCGCAACCCACCGGAGCATGAAGGATCGTCAAGTGTGATTTTTGGTTTTTTCACATCAGACCGAAAGCTATGATTTCACCGCACAACGAACTCCGCATGCAACGCGCCCGCCGCCTTGATCGTTTTCAGAATGTCGATCATGTCACGTGGTGAAACCCCCAATGCGTTTAGCCCCGCAATCACATCAGATAACGACGTGCTGTCGGGAACTTCGGCAAGGCGAGTGCCTTCTTCCTCTTCGATATCCGCAGTCGTACGGGGCACAACCACAGTCTGACCATTGGCAAACGGGTTCGGTTGTACCGCGATCGGCGATTCCTCGACACGCAGTGTCAGGTTTCCCTGAGAGACCGCGACGCGGGAAATCCGCACGTCATCCCCCATGACGATCGTTCCCGAGCGCTGATCGACAACAACACGCGCCTTTCGCTCCGGTTCGACCAGAATGTTTTCGATCTGACCTATGGCATGAGCCGTGGAAAGCGACCGCGTCGCGGATACATCAATCTGGACAGTGCCAGAGTCGCGCATGATGGCCACCCTCCTGTTGAATTCGCGATTGATTGCAAGCTCGATTCGGCCTGCAGTGGTAAAGTCGGGCTCGCGCAACGCCAACCGAAGTTGCGTCAATGAATTCAGGTCAAACTCGATTTCACGCTCAACCCGTGCCCCTGAGGGGATGACGCCGGATGTCGGAACGCCCTGTACGACCGATGCGGCGTCGCCCTCCGCGGACGCTCCACCGGCCAGGATCGTTCCCTGGGCAACCGCGTAGATCTGCCCGTCCGCGGCATTGAGTGGTGTCATGATCAAGGTTCCACCCAGCAGACTTTTGGAATCTCCGATGGCTGAAACCGTTACGTCGATCTGGCCCCCGACGCGCGAGAACGGCGGCAGGCTCGCCGTCACCAATACCGCGGCTACGTTTTTCGGGCGAAACTGCTCACCAGTCACATTAACACCCAAACGCTCCAGTATGTTCGACATGATCTCTTCGGTGAAAGGCGAATTGCGCAACCCATCCCCGGTGCCATTCAATCCGACCACAAGACCGTATCCGACCAGATCATTCCCCCGGACCCCATCGAATTCGACTAGATCCTTGAGCCGGATCGCGTTCGCCGCAGCAAGGTCCGGCAAGAGCAGAGTAAAAAGAAAAAGAAGAACCCTCATCTCAGAAAATTCACCAAAGACAGGTTGGCATTTCGAACTGTGACCGAGTACAGGGCCTCGAGTTGGTACTGCACCTCCTGAAGCCGCGTGGCCGTTTCATAGGGGTCCGCGCCGATCAACCCCCCCCTGGAAAATTCCAGACTGGTCCGGGTTGCGGAATTCCTGGTTTGCGCCTGCTCCACACGCGCTTCGGCTGCTCCGATTTCGGCGCGAACATTCAACACGGAATCCTTTGAATTGGCCAGTTCCACACCCATCGATGTGAGCAACTCAGCCCTTTGATCGGGCGGCAGATCCAATGCGGGGTCAAAGGCCAATGCCGCCAGCGCCATGGCACCCAATACATCCCGGTACACGTCATCATCCGCTTTTGCCCGAAGATTGACCTGATCATCGTCGGATAAACGCATCGAAGCCAGGCTTGTATCGGATCCACGATACATCGTGGTGTGAAAGCCGGCGGGGTCATCAAACCAGTCCTGCGCGGCCTGCTGGGCATCGGCTGCAATCGTCAGCCCTGAAATCTCTGCGCGCAACGCCGTCAGAAGCGTTTCGGTCGATTCCATCGGCGTTGTATCCGTCGCCATGCCAGCAAACAGCGAACGCCCGCCAATGCGCGTGTTCAACGCCGACAAAACAGCATCCAGATCGTTCTGCGCCTGAACACTCGCTTGCTCATAGGTGACCGTCTGATTGGAAGAGCCAAAGGAAAGAAGCGCTGCGGACAAATCCGAAACACTGTCATTAATGACCGACAGGCTTTTTTGCATTCCGCTCGCGATCAGCCCGGCCTCGGCTGTGGCGACGCGAAACCCATCCAACCGTTCCAGGCTGCTGTCGATGGCCGCAATCTGGGAGTAGTCCCCCCTCAGCCTTGCGGACAAGTCCGAAACCTGACCCGAAGACAACTCATGGGACAGAGTTTCAATTTCTTGCTTGATGGCGGTACTGCGCGATTTCAGCGTGTACCCTCTGGCAAGATCACCAATCGAATTCAAAGCCATGATCTACAACCCCAACAGCGTATCCATCAGTTCATCAACGACCCGAAGCATCCTAGCATTGGCAGCATAGGATTGTTCGATCCTCATCAGATCCTGCAGTTCCACATCCGTATCCACTCCCTGCTCGCCTTCGATGCGCTGCAACTCGGTTTGCACCGCTGTCGTGTAAGCGACCCGTCCGGCGGCGTCCTGCACCCCCTGCCCGGTTTTTGACAGCAATGCCCCGCTGATATCCGCAGCAGACATCCCGCCGGTGCCAAACCGCAAGGACGGCATGGTCCGGGAATCGGTCAATGCATCAGAAAACATGTTCAATAACCGCGCGTCGCCCTGCTCTCCCGGTGACACAGCGCCAAGTCCGTCGCGCAGCTTCCAACTCTCGCCGCCCGCGTTGGGATCAACAACGGAATTCAACTGAATTCTTCCGGCCAGACCGATTTCAGAACCGGGATCAAACCTGTTCCCGCCGTCGGTAAACAACCCGGGATCGGTTGTGCCGAGCGTCGGGTCCAGGCCGGACGTCTCGAACCGTTCCATCAGGTCGCGCGCCACCGTGTCAAGATCTGCCTGCGCTTCGACCGCGAGATCATCGCGAACCTCGAACAAAGCGGCAAGGCTGCCGCCGTAAATCGGGGAGTTTTTACCCGATGTGCGAACCGGAGTACCGTTGATCTCCAGTCCCGATAAAAGGCCGTTATCGACGGTCATGTGCGGCAGAATTGCGCCCACAGATGAAAAGGTCAGTTGCGCTGCCCGGCCATCCAAAAGAACCGCCCCACCGCTCGAATAAAGTGAAATCTGATCGTTTTTGCGTTCGATGGCTTTCACGGGAATGATCTCGTTCACCTTATCGATTAGTGATTGCCGCCGATCCAGAAAGGCCGAGATGTTTCCGCCGGAGTTTTGGATCGCCGGAATTCGCGCATTGAGTGTTTCGATTTCCCTGAGTGCGGAGTTGAGTTGATCAATCTGTTGCCCGATGCTCTTGTCGGCACCCGACCGGAGATCCTGCACCCCTGCCGATGCGTCGTTGATGACGCCTGTCAACGCGCGCGCGCTTGCTGCAACCTGATCGAGACGGGTTTTGGAATCGGGCGCGCTGGCCGCAGCAATAAGACTGCTTTCCAGGCTCGCCAAGCGGCTTGCGACGGAATAGGGATCATTCGCCGTTCCAACCAGGCCTTCAAACGAGCTGAAAAAGTCGCCCGTGACCGAAGTGTTGGCGTAACCTGCGTCGGCCAGCCTTCGATTTGCTGTCAAAACCGGGTCGTCGTGACGGGTGATGCCGACCACATGAACGCCACTGCCGGAATTCGGACTGCTCGCGAGTTCCAGAGATTGCCGCGAATACCCCGGGGTCAGGGCATTCGAAACATTGTCAGACACAACCGCGGCCCCGCGGCTGGCGGCGGTCAGGCCACTGAGCGCGCTCTGCAATGCCATGGAAAGGCTCATTTCTCAGGTCCCCTCAGATTGATGAGTTTCAGCGCTTGATGTTCGTCGTCTCCTGCAGCATCTCGTCGACGGTCTGAATGACCTTGGCACTGGAAGAAAAAGCACGTTGTGTCTGGATCATCGCGGTCAGTTCAGTGGCCACGTCGGTGGTCGATTCCTCGCGCGCGAAGGAAACAAGATCACCCGTCGGGCCTTCGCCCGCATTCCACAAGAAATAAGTTCCACTCTCACGCGACGGCGCATAGGTCTGGCTGTCGAGCGCGTTCAATCCATTTGGATTTGGTACATCGACAAGGGGGATCTGAAACATGCGGCGGCTGACCCCGGTATCATAGAACGCGTATACATAACCGCTTTCATCCACCTCGACGCTGGTCATCGTTCCCACGGCAGAGCCATCCCGCGTAATTGACACCGGCGCGAACGTATCAGAAAGCTGGGTGATCCCGTTCGAATCCCCCAATTGGCCGATGTTGATCTCCATCGCCCCGCCGGCAACGTTGACCAGAACGCTGCCAGTCGCCGGATCATAAGCTCCGCCCGACACCGCAGCGACACTTGCAAGCGTCCCGCCGGTCGTACGACTGTCGTCGAAGGTCAGCGTATATTCTCCGATCACTACCCCACCCGATCCGGTGTCTCGCAGGGTCATCGTCCATTCGTTGCTGACACCGGATGCCGGAACCGTGGGCACCAGTTCTATGTCGATGCTTTCGGATTTACCCAGATTGTCGAAATACTCGACCGACAGGGGTTGCGTTTCACCTGGAGAATCCGCTTCGGTCGCGGTTGCCGGCAAATTCATCCTGAGTGTCATTTCCGTGGTCGGAGAACCCGAAAGCTGGTTCACGCTTAACTGCACGGGCTGCAACCCCGCCGGCGTGTCCCGCGGAAAGTTTGGAATCGAACCGTCAGCAGCTGCTGGCCACCCCAAAAGCACCAGCCCTGATTCCGTAACCAGGTACCCATCCTCATTGGTTCGGAAAGAGCCGGTGGTCGTCAGCAACATATCAGTTGTGCCGGATGAAATCTGCGAACTGGGTGCAACCGGCAGCATCCCGCGCCCCCGCACCGCCAGATCGGTGGAGTTGCCGGTGGTGACCAACGAGCCTCTCTGGTCGATCAGACGCTGGCTCGTCGTGCGAACGCCACCTGCGGAATATGTACCGCCCGAACTTGACGTGACCATGGAATGGAAATCCGTTTCGACCCTTTTGTAACCAAAGGTCGACGAATTCGCGATGTTGTCCGAAATGGTCGCCAATTTGTTGGCGTTGGCCTTCAACGCCGCAACACCGGCATTCAACGAAGAGGAAATGGTCATCAGCGCGCCCTTCTGCTGCCTTTCTTGAACTGTGTTGCAACGCTTAGCGCACCGGGCCTTAACAGCGCGCTAATGAAAAAACTGCGTCTAGTTCAAATTATGAATCGCGCAGAAAAATTATTTCGATCCTGTTGTTCCGAGCCGCCATCGGATTGTAATCGGCTGGTTTTCTCTCGCCATGTCCGGTGACTCTTTGAATCCGCGCCGGTGCCACGCCAAAGCGTTCCAGCATCTCGCGCGTTTGACCCGCGCGTGCCGATGACAAGCCCCAGACCGGGTTTTTTACGAGAATCACCGGATACGTCCGGGTGTGACCCCCGATCGCAATCCCATTGGTGACGACATCGGATGACCTTGCCACCGCCCGAACCAGATCCTGCATCAATCGGGTGGGCTGATCCGAATCCGTCTTGAACAACGGCGTGCCCTCGGTGGCGAATAATTCGACGACCAGACCCTCGTCGGTGACCTTCGTCACGATATGCTCCAACTGTTTCTTGGACAGCAGGCTTTCGCCGCTTTTGCCAAGCAATCTGGCTTCGAGAGTTGTGAAGTCCTCGGTTTTTTGCAGGTCGGCGCCTTCTTGGGCTACACCACTCGATCCGCGCGCACGTTTTGCATCCGCCGGATTGCGGCGGGTTGCACCTGATCCGTCCATAACCAGGGTCTTTTCGGAAAACATGCTGTCACCGCCAAATGCGCCATCGCCACCGCCTGATACAGGATTCACCGGAATGGTTGGCGAGAAGTAATCCGCCAGCCCCTTGCGTTGCTTTTCGGTTGTCGCATTCAACAGCCACATCAACATGAAGAAGGCCATCATGGCCGTCACGAAATCCGCATAAGCGACTTTCCACGCGCCGCCGTGATGACTGTCACCACCCCCGCCACCGCGTTTCTTCTTGATGATGATTGGCGCCGCATTTGTTCGCGCACCCATATCCACCACCTTTTTTCACCCGAAAACAGAGATAGCAGAATGAGTATTAAGGCATATCTAACGTATAAAAATGTCGGGTTTCTGCATGGCTCCGCTCACTTTGTCTGATGCGATTTCGAGCGCCGCAAAATGAGCGACAACCGCTCAAAACCGGCGGCAGAATCATTCGGATCGGTTCTGGCAAAAAACGCATCAAGTTCTTCATGCGCGCTAATGGCCTGATCAAGTTGAGGATCCGAACCCACATTGTACAGACCCGCCTTTATCATGACTTCGGATTGTTCGTAGCGGCCAACCAGCTTCCGCACCTCGGCAATCAGCTCATTTTCTTCGGGATTGGCGGCATCGGGCAAACTGCGCGACACCGAACGGCTGACATCAATCGCAGGAAATCGCCCGCGTTCCGCTATGTCACGGCTCAGCACAATGTGCCCGTCAAGAATGCCGCGCAGGATATCCGCGACAGGTTCGTCCATATCCGAACCCGCCACCAGCACACTGAACACGGCGGTGATATCCCCCTGTCCTTCGGTTCCCGGACCCGCGCGTTCACACAATCCCGAAATCAGGGATGTCACCGATGGAGGGTAGCCTCGCAACGCCGGCGATTCTCCGGCCGCAATTGCGATTTCACGATGTGCCTCGGCGAAACGGGTGACCGAATCGGCCAGAAACAAAACGTTCAGGCCCTGATCCCGGAAAAACTCGGCCACAGACATGGCGGCCCAGGCGCAACGCCTGCGCACCAGCGCGGATTGATCCGAGGTCGCGGCAACGACAACTGCGCGCGCCATGCCCTGGCGGCCCAGGGTCTTGTCCACGAATTCATTGACCTCGCGCCCGCGCTCGCCAATCAGTGCGACGACCACGACATCGACCTGCATGAATTTGGCCAGTGTCGCGAGCAACGTGGACTTGCCGACGCCGGACCCCGCGAACAATCCGAGCCGCTGGCCGCGCACAACCGGCAATATGGTATTGAGGGCCGCCAGCCCGGTTGCCATGCGCGCGCCCAACGCCCTGCGCTCAACGGCGGGCGGAGGGGACTGCATCAGGTCGCGCGCCCGTTCGCCACGCAACAGCGGCTTGCCGTCCAATGGTTTGCCAAAGGCGTCGATTACGCGGCCAACCCAATGCATGCCCGGCGCAAAGTCGGTACCGGGTTCCAGCGCCACACGGTCGCCAAGGCTGACCCCTTCGGGCGCGGTGTGGGGCAGCATGTGTACCGATCCACGGCCGACATAGATGACTTCGCCGGTCAGGGGTGTGCCGGATTTTCGCCGCAAAACCAGGTGATCACCGATACATGCGGAATCAGCGAGGTTTTCCACATCGATCACGCCACGGGCTACGCCGGCCACCCGGCCCACTCGCCGCACGCAAGTCAGCCTCTCAAACTCCGCTTTCAACAACTTAGGATCTGGTGCTTTCATGCCGGGTTGTTCCTTTGATGTTCGAAAACGGTTTCTAAAGGAATCGGGGTTAAGCCTTGATTGAAACCGATCGAGGGAGAAGCCCCGATGTTCTCTGACCTGAACGTCTTTAAGACAGCGTACGCCATGGCATCACATGCCGGAAAACGGCAGGCCGTCGTCGCCCGAAACATGGCCAATGCCGATACGCCCGGCTTTCAGGCCCGGGATATCGAGACCTTCGACAAAGCGTTTGAGGCACCGTTCTTGCACGGCGAGATGCGCGCATCGCGCGCCAGGCACCTGAACGGCGGCGGCACCTCAGCCCAGGACTGGCCTGAATTCAGGACTGGCACTCCGGAGGATCCGAATGGCAACAACGTTTCCATTGAAGTGGAGATGCTGAAAGCCGTCGATGTCAAACGCCAACACGACCGTGCTCTGGCGATTTACCGGTCTTCTCTCAACGTACTCCGTGTCAGTCTCGGCAAAGTCTGAGGTGAGCCCGGAAAATGAGTGAACTATCAAAATCTCTTGCCGTATCTGCCAGCGCATTGCGCGCACAGGCCACCCGTTTGCGTCACGTGTCAGAAAATATCTCGAATGCCGACACCCCCGGATACCACCGCAAGACCGTGCCTTTCGAAGCCGTCCGGGCAGAGGATGGTGACATGGTCCGGACCGGGCGCGTTCGCCTGGATCGCCGAGAGCCGAGCCGCATCTATGATCCAAACCATCCGATGGCAGACGAATCCGGTCACTACCAGGGCTCGAATGTGGATCTGATGATTGAAATCGCTGACGCCCGCGAAGCTCAGCGCGGCTATGAGGCCAACCTGAAATTGTTCGACCAGGCGCGGCAAATGTCGGCCAGCCTGATGGATTTGTTGAGAAAATAAAGGACGACCAGAATGGATATCCGCTCATTGACCGCTGCGCAGAACTATGCCTCGGCACGCCCGGCCACACAGGCCGATCCATCTCACGACGGTGCGATGGAAAGCCTGCGCAAGACGGGCATGGATTTTGCCGCCACCTTGCAGCACAGCGAACAGATGGCGCAGGCGGCGATGACCGGACAGGCCGACCCACACTCACTGGTTCAGGCATTGGCGCAGACCGAGCTGGCCGTCGAAACCGCCGTGACCGTACGCAACAAGGTGGTTGAGGCTTATCAGGAAATCCTGCGCATGCCGGTCTGAACAATGTTGAGCGAAGGGTTGTTTTTCGACCTCGTGCGCCAGGCGCTTTGGATCGCGGTCATCACCTCGGTCCCTATCCTGGCGGTCGCTCTTGTCACCGGTCTGGCGGTGGGTTTGTTTCAGGCACTGACGTCTATTCAGGAAATGACCCTGACTTTCGTCCCGAAACTCATCGCTATCGTTGCGGTGTTCTGGATCTCGATGGGATTCATGACCCAGACGCTTGTGACGTATTTTCAGGCCACACTCGTCCCCCTTATCTCGGGAGGTTTTTGATGGACACGTCCTATGTCACCCTGTCCCGGCAATCCGGCTTGATGAACGAAATCCGTGTCGTCGCAAACAATATCGCAAACGCCAACACTACCGGATACAGGCAGCAGGGTCTGGTGTTTTCTGAATTCATCCAAAACGACGGACGCCACCCTTCGCTATCGATGGCGCGCGCGCAGGTTCGCAACACCGCGACACATCAGGGTGTCCTGACGCAGACCAACGGGCAGTTTGATTTCGCAATCGAGGGCGACGGGTATTTCATGCTGGAAACGCAATCGGGCAATCGTCTGACCCGCGCCGGCAGCTTCTCTCCCGATGCCAGCGGCGACCTTGTATCGCCCGATGGCAATCGTGTCCTCGATACCAACGGCGCCCCGATCTTCATTCCTCCGGACACGGTTTCCCTGAATGTCGGCAGTGATGGAACTCTCAGTATCAACGGGCAGCCCTTGGGGCAAATCGGTGTCTACATGGCAGAGAACCCAGGCACCATGACTCGCGAAAGCGGCGTGGCTTTCAAGGTCGAAGGCGAGTTGGCGCCCGTCGATGATCCCAGAATCCTTCATGGTTTTCTCGAAGGCTCGAATGTCAACGCCATCGAACAGGCCACGCGCCTGATCGAAATCCAGCGGGCTTACGAACTGGGGCAGAGTTTTCTCGAATCCGAAAACGAACGCGTTCGCAGTGCCATCAAATCCCTGATGCGCTGAACTTTGTGAGGAGAATCCACGATGCGCGCCTTGAAGATCGCCGCCACCGGCATGACGGCCCAGCAGATGCGGGTCGAGACGATCTCGAACAATCTCGCCAACATGAACACCACCGGCTACAACGCCCGGCGGGCCGAATTTGCGGATCTGCACTATCAGCAGATGACGCGCGCAGGAACTGTGAATGCGGCGGATGGCACGGTCTTGCCAACGGGCGTCCAGCTTGGTCTTGGCGTCAGATCCGCGGCGGTAACGGTGGAACTGGCGCAGGGGACATTATCGGCAACCGGCAGCGATCTGGATATCGCCATTGACGGAGGCGGATATTTGGAAGTGACGATGCCGAACGGGCAATCGGCCTATACCCGGGACGGCAGCCTGAAACGCTCCGCCGAAGGGTTGATCGTGACGTCCGACGGGTTCGCTGTTTCGCCCGAGATTACGATTCCGAATGACACCCGGTCGATTTCCATCAACGCTTCCGGTCAGGTCTATGCCTTTTTCGACGATGCGGCCGAAGCGCAACTGCTGGGAGAGTTGATGCTTGCAAGTTTCTCGAACGCCAAGGGGCTCGAAGCGATCGGAAGCAACCTGTTCAAAGAGACCGAAGCCTCCGGCGCGCCGGTCATTGGAATACCGGGCGAGGACGGGCTGGGCACATTGCGCCAAGGGTACCTTGAGGATAGCTCTGTCGATGCGGTGCGCGAAGTTACGGAGCTGATCGAAGCGCAACGGGGCTATGAGATGAACGCCAAAGTGATATCCGCCATCGATCAGATGATGGGCGCGACGACCCAGGTACGCTGATGCGAAGCGCCGTTCTCATACTCGTTCTCGCGTTCGCCAATCTCGGCTGGGCAGATACGGTTGCACCCACCCGAACCATCCGTGCCAAGCAAATCATCCAGGTGGAAGACATCACGTTGCAACCCGGAGAGATCAGCGGGATGGCCCACGATCCGGTCGAAGTTATCGGCAAAGAGGCGCGCGTGGCCTTGTATCCTGGCCGACCCATCCGGAATTCCGATATCGGCCTGCCTGCCGTGGTAGATCGCAACGAACTGGTAACCATCGTGTTTGTTCGCGGGTCGCTTTCCATCGCCGCCGAGGGCCGGGCATTGGGGCGTGGGGCGGTCGGCGAATTCATCCGGGTCATGAATCTGTCATCCCGCACCACATTGAACGGCCTGATCCGAGCGGATGGCAAAATCGAGGTGAAATAATGGATTTCAATCCCGTTCTCAGAACCGTCCTGCTGTCTGCGCTTGCGGTTTCCGCCTGCGGCCGGATGGATCATCTCGGCAAGCCTCCCAGCTTCACGCCAAATGAAAAATCCCCCGAGCATGTTGCGATGCTATGGCCTGGTTTGCCGACACACAGCCAACCCCAACGGTCAGTGGACCGGTCTTCGCTTTGGAGCGGCGGGCAAAACTCTTTGCTGGGTGATCAACGCGCCATCAAAAAAGGTGACATTCTGACAGTAGTCATCGAGATTGACGAAAAAGCCGAAATTTCCAACGACACCAACCGTTCGCGAACCGGATCCGAAACCTTGGCCGTTCCCCAGCTTTTGGGGTTGCCGCAACGCGCAGCGGACAAAGTGCCCGAGGGGTTTTCCTTTGACGAGGCGGTGTCGGTCGATTCCGAAAGCTCGAGCAAAGGCAAGGGATCGGTCAAGCGTAAAGAAAAACTGACCCTGCGAGTGGCCGCCACAGTTGTCGATGTCCTTCCCAACGGCGTGCTGTCGATCTCTGGTTCGCAGGAGCTGCGGGTGAACTTCGAGATGCGTGAACTGTTGGTTTCGGGTTTCGTTCGCCCTCAGGATATCTCGCGGCAAAACGAGATTACCTATGACAAAATCGCGTCAGCACGTGTTTCGTATGGCGGCCGTGGTCAAATCACCGATGTCCAGCAGCCGCGATACGGCCAACAGATCCTGGACGCATTGCTTCCTTTCTGAGGTTTCCGAATGACAAGAAAGTTGCTGCCTTTACTTTTTCTCATCGCCGGGTTGGGCGCGGGTGCGAGCGCGGGGTTGATCCTTGGTCCGACAAAACCTGACGGCGTGGTGCCGGAAACAGAATATGCGGGTCAGGAAGGAACCCCAAAATCTGACCACTCTGGGCAGATGAATAAAAAGAGCACATCGAACGACAAGCTGCCCGCGCAAACTGGCGACGCCGAATATCTGAAATTGACCAGGCAATTCGTTGTTCCGGTGGTTGAACAGGATCGGATTGCCGCCCTCGTTACGGTTTCGCTTGGCCTTGAGGCCAAACCGGGCATCAGCGAAAAATTCTATGCCCTGGAGCCAAAGCTGAGGGATGGGTTCCTGCAGGTCCTTTTCGATCACTCCAACAAGGGCGGATTTGACGGTATCTTCACGGCGTCAGACAATCTTGATTATCTCAAGGTCACATTGTTGAACGTCGCCAGGCAAGACCTGGGAGATGATGTATCGCGCGTTTTGATCATGAGCATCGCCCGGCAGGACACCTGAGCGTCGGGCCGGACTTCCTATTTCTCGGACCAAATATTGGTCAATGCGAACCGGGCAAGCTCTTCGAATTGCGCGTCTTGATCACGCCGACGCACTTGCTGCTCTCGCCTTTGCGCAAGCTCTGCGAGCGCTGTCTTGCGCCCGAAAGCGTCACGAAGCTGGTCCAAGGCAGCCAGCTTTTTGGCCCGCACACGCGCCAACGCCATATTCAGTTCCTGCCGTGTCCGGGATTCCCAGCCAAACCAAAGAAGATCGGCACCTACCGCTTGATATTCCGAAGGCTGAGACCGCGTTTCCTGGATCTCTGCCTTTTGAGCATCAAGGAGGGCCAGTTGGCGCAGTGTTTTCCGTTCTTCTTCCAGAACGGGCCGTACCTTTTCCAGTTCGGACAGGAACAGAGCCTCACTCACGGTTTTCGCGTCTCTTGTTTGCCGTAAATTCACCTGACCTGCCCTTTCGCCTTTCTGCGCATCGCTTCGGCAAAACGGATTGCAGCGGCGACCGGTCTGTAATGTTCCTCCGGGATTTCCTGCCCGATCTCGACGGACGCGTGCAATGCCCGGGCCGTGGGCGGATCGGAATGAATCGGGACACCGGAATCGGTTGCGGTGGCACGGATGGAGGCCGCGATTTCATCGACTCCCTTTGCCACGCAAACCGGAGCGGAGCCGGGCACACGGGACCATTTCAACGCGACCGCGAAATGAGTCGGATTGACGATCACCACATCCGCTGCCGGAACCTCCGCCAACATGCGGTTCATGGCAATTTCCTGCCCCCGTTGCCGGCGCTGTTGCTTCATGTAAGGGTCGCCTTCTGCGTCCTTCGTTTCATCCATGATCTCCTTGCGCGACATGCGGTTCTTGCGGATATGCTCGGCATGCTGCCAAAGGTAGTCAACTGCCCCGATCACCAGGGCCACGGAAATCACTATGGACAGAAAACGGGTCAGCATCCCGGCCATGAAAACAATCGAACCCCGCGCCGGCATGGCGCTGGAACCAACGATTTCCACAAGATTTGCCCGCAAGAACAGCGCCAGGCATATCGAATAGATCAAAAGCTTGGAGAAGCTTTTGAAAAACTCAAACAGACCGCCGCGACCGAACTTGTTTTTGGCGTTTGACAGAACGGATATGCGCGAAAGCCTGGGTCTGAGTTTGTCCGGCGCCACCACAAAGGCCCGCTGCGCAATGGTGCTGAGCAACACGGTTGCGGCCGGGATGACGAACAAAAACGAAACCGCCAGCGCAATGCGCCCCATAATGCCCGAGACCGGAGCCTGAGACGGACCGGACAGCAACAAATCCGAAAGCCGTTCGGACTGATCGATGAGAACCGCAAACAGCGTGCCCAATTGATTCATTGACACTTCGCCGATTGCCGCCAAGGCAAGCAGCAACCCGGCATAGCCCGCGACGATCGAAACGTCGGTGGATTTTGCAACTTCTCCTTTTTCGCGCGCCTTCCGCAGTTTTTGAGACGTCGGGTCGAAGGACTTGTCCGTATCGTCATCCGCGCCACTCACGGGCTGCCACCCAAAGGGTTCGACATGAACACAAACAACGCATCGGACCATTCGGTCAGGATCAGGGGTGCACACAGAAACAACAGCAGAATCCCGCCAAAGGTCAGGGCCGGCGCACCCACGAAAGCCACCATCAATTGCGGCATCGCCCGGTTGATGACACCCAACGCGAGGTTATAGACCAACGACGCGATGACGAACGGAGCAGCCAGGCCAAACGCCAGCGAGAAACTTTGCGAGACCTGCCGCACACCCCACGCCGACAGGTCCGCGGCAACGGGCAACGCCCCGGCAGGAAACATCGAATAGCTGTGGATCAGAAACTGGGCCGCCCGCACGTGAAGCCCCATGATCGCGGCCAGCGCAAGGCCTGCGATCACCAGCAGATACCCCATTGCCGGGACCGGCTCGACAGCCGCGCCACCCAGAATCTGGGACAGTGACGTAGCCTGTGCCGCAATCGATCCGGCGGTTTGCAGCGCCAATACGAACAGGCGCAAAGCGACGCCCAGCGCAAGGCCGATGCCAATCTCGGCTCCGACCAGAGCAGCCAGCCCCCGCAACCCTGAGTGATCAACCTCGACTTCCGTGGCGGGCGCCACAATCAGTGTAAAAACCACGGCAGTGGCGAACTTGACGCGCGCGGGGATCATACGTTCGCCAAATGCCGGCATCATCGAAACCACCGCAGACACTCTCAGAAAGATTGCAAACAGGTGCCAAAGCCCGCCCGCCAATTCACGCAGCAATACGGATTCCACTACGATCATGTGGCCACCATGCCGACCAGTGCAGGGCGTGCCTCAAATCCGATTTCTTCAAAAGACAGTACAGGGTTCGACACCCCTCGCGCACGCAGTATCGTGCGCAGCAACCGTCTGCGCTGTGAAGACGTAACCAATGCCGGATACACTCCCTGGTCCGCAGACCGCATCATCCGGTCGGCCACACCATCGGCCAGCTTGTTGAAAAGATCCGGTGGCAGAGCGACATCCAGACCCACCGGATTTGCGTCGATCTGGTAGCTGGCAAATGTGTCCTCCCACTCGGGTGCAAGCTGGATCAGCGGGATCGTGCCGTCATCGCGTTTCATCTCTGCCACCAATTGGAACCCGAGCCGCTGGCGGACATGCTCACAGATCGATTCGGGTTGCGTCACCAGAAGGCGCGCCTCGGCCACGCTCTCCAATATCAACGGCATGTTGCGGATCGAGACGCGCTCTTCCAGCAGCAACCGCAGAACAGCGTGAAGCGTGTCGATCGGCACCTTGTCCGGGATCAGTTCGTCAAGAAGTTTGCGGTTGGCCTCGGCACGGACGGGGTCGCTGAGGCGCGTCATTTCCGACAGGATCCGTCGCAGGGATTTCAGGGTCAGAAGCCGGGCGAAGTTCTGTTTTATGATCTCAAGCAAGTGCGTGGCGAGAATTTCGGGCGGCGTCACGATGGTCGCACCCGACATGGCGGCCTCCTCTCGGTCCTGCGGCCGCAGCCAGCGCGCCGGCGCCCCATAAACCGGTTCTGTCACATCCTTGCCGTCCGGCAACGCATCTGAGCCTTCCTGCACCAGCGCCAGTACGAGATCCGGATTCAAGACGCCGCGGGCCTGTTCCACCCCATGCACCCGAATGACATAGGTTCCTGTCGGCAATTCGCTTTGATCGGTCAAACGGATTTCAGGCAGGATCAGACCAAAGACCGTGGCGACATGAACGCGCATATTGGCGATCCGGGCATCCAGCCCGGTCCCCGGATCCAGAACCATCGCGACAAGATCGGGTGCGAATTCAAGATGAATGTCGTCAAGGTCCAGCACATCCCCGATGGCTGGAATGGCCGGCTGCTGTTCGGCAGAAGGAGCCCGGCTGACTCGCTCGGCCTCGACCGTTCGCTGTCTCTGAATTGAAAACGCGGAAAATCCAAGAACACCGGCCCCCAGAATGAAAGGGACGAACGGAAGGCCCGGCACCAGCGCAAAAAGGACCATCAGAACGGCGACCGTCGCCAATGCAGGAGGGTGGCGTCCCAATTGCGAGAAAATGGCATTGTCCGTGGCCCCCTGTGCGCCCCCGCGCGCCAGCAACAGGGCTGATGCGATTGAAATGATTACTGCCGGAATCTGGGATACCAACCCATCGCCCACGGTCAGAATCGCATAGGTTTCAAAAGCGGCGGAGAGGGGCATTCCATGAACGGCAACACCCATGATCAACCCCATGACGAGATTGAGAAGGGTGATGAGCAGACCGGCAATGGCATCGCCCTTGACGAATTTCGAAGCCCCGTCAAGCGAACCGAAAAAAGTGGTTTCCTGTTGCTCAAGCTCCCGCCGCTCTTTGGCTTGCTTGTGATCGATGGCGCCTGCCGACATGTCGCTGTCGATGGCAAGCTGCTTGCCGGGCATCCCGTCCAGTGCAAACCGGGCGCCGACCTCGGCCATGCGCGCAGCGCCCTTGGTGATCACCATGAAGTTGACGATCAGCAGGACACCGAACACGACAAGGCCCAGGAAGATGTTGCCGCTCATAATGAATTGCGCAAAGCCCTGTATGACATCTCCGGCAGCGTTCGGGCCTGAATGCCCTTGCCCGATGATCAGCTTGGTCGAGGACACGTTCAGCGACAGACGCAGCATCAGCGAGGCAAGCAGGATCGTTGGGAAAGACGAAAAATCCAGCGGCCGCTCGATGAACAACGTGAGTGTGAAGATCAGAATCGCCAAGGCAAATGAGGCGGCCAGCCCGATGTCCAACACCCAGGCCGGCATCGGCAGGATCATCATGACGATAACTGCCATCAACGCCAGCGCCAGCAGGACGGTGGGAGAAAACACAGCGCTGAGATCAAGTTTCGGCATGTGCACCCTTAGTTCAATGCGATAAAGGCGGTTCGCCTGTTTGCCACCGGAACCAGCGATCCCAATGCGGTCGCGCCACCGTCGGCACCGGGGGCGGCAAACAACGGATTGGCCGCGCGGGTGAAAGGATCGGCGGAAGGCGCAGCCGGTTGCACATGGGGCGCGTCGCCCAGCGCCGCCAGAGTTGCCTCAAACCGTTTGGTATATGCGGCCGCCAGTGATTTCGTGCGTGAATGATAGGCACCAGCCGCCGCGCGCCACGAGCCAAGTTCGGCATGGAGCTCTTTCAGGAACCGGGCCGCATATCGGGCATTGTCCTGCGGGTCGAACATGGATTCGGCGGACCGGAACGCGTGACCGTGCCAGCGATAGTTGATCTGAAAGCAACCGACGTCGAAACTGCGCGCCCCGGTTTTGACCACCTTGGCGACATATGCTTTGGCCTCGGCCTCGGTATCGAACCAGAACCCCTTGCCCTCCAGGTTCACGGTCCAGGGCCACGGCATCCGCTTCCCGTTTCGCGTCCGCCCCGTTTCGACGCGGGTTATGGCGCGCAGCACATCCAGCGGAACGCCCTCGACCCGCGCCGCCTGTTTTGCCGCCACATCGCAAGTTGCGGAATCGGCAGTGTTTGTCGACGCCTGACCCGATGCGGCAACCCAGATCAGCCCCACCGAAGTGATCAGCAACGTCAGTAGCAGTCGAAAAACATGGATATAGGGCATTCTGCCGGTTCCGGGGATTCTTGCGATCTCCGGAACGCTACCCAGCCACCTGTTTACAGAGGGTTATCGTGAAAAAGAAAACCCGCCCCGATGGCATACCGAGGCGGGTTTGATTGCGACGGGTGACAATCAGATGTCGAACTTGACGCCCTGTGCCAGCGGCAACTCGGCAGAATAGTTCACCGTGTTCGTCTGACGTCGCATATAGGCCTTCCACGCGTCCGAGCCACTTTCGCGCCCGCCGCCGGTTTCCTTCTCTCCCCCGAATGCACCACCGATCTCGGCACCAGAGGGGCCGATATTGACGTTGGCGATGCCGCAGTCCGAGCCTGCCGCGGACAGGAACTGCTCCGCTTCGCGCATGTTCAGCGTAAAGACGCACGACGACAGGCCTTGCGGCACGTCGTTCTGAATTTCCAGCGCCTGTCCGAAATCGTCATAGCCCAGCACATAGAGGATCGGGGCGAAGGTTTCGGTCTTTACCACATCGCTCTGGCCGGGCATTTCGACGATGGCGGGTTCCATGTAGACACCGGCGGGCACGCCCTCGGTCACGCGGTTGCCGCCGAACACAGTGCCGCCTTCGGTTTCTGCCGCTTTCAGCGCCGCGGTCATTGCCGCGCCCGAGGCCTCGTCCACCAATGGGCCGATCAGCGTGCCTTCGGCCAGCGGGTTGCCGATGGGCAGACCGGCATAGGCCTTTTTCAGACGGCCCACCAATTCTTCACGGATCGAGTTATGCACGATCAGACGGCGCAGCGTGGTGCAGCGCTGACCGGCGGTGCCGACGGCCGAGAACACGATGGCGCGCACGGCCATTTCCAGATCCGCCGAAGGGCCGACGATCATGGCATTGTTGCCGCCAAGCTCCAGAATGCACTTGCCGAATCGCGCCGCCACGATGGGCGCCACGGCGCGGCCCATGCGGGTCGAGCCAGTGGCCGAAATGATCGGCACATCCTCCGATTCGACCAGGGCCTTGCCCAGATCGGTACCGCCGATCAGGGTTTGCAGCAGGTTGTCGGGCGCATCGCCAAACCGGGCCACGGCGCGTTCAAAGATCTTCTGGCAGGCCAGTGCGGTCAGCGGGGACTTCTCGGACGGTTTCCAGATCACCGGGTCGCCACATACCAGCGCCAGCGCTGCGTTCCACGACCAGACGGCAACCGGAAAGTTGAAGGCCGAGATCACGCCCACGGGGCCTGCCGGATGCCAGGTCTCCATCATCCGGTGGCCCGGACGCTCGCTGGCGATGGTCAGGCCGTAGAGCTGGCGCGAGAGGCCCACGGCAAAGTCGCAGATGTCGATCATCTCCTGCACTTCGCCCAGGCCTTCCGAGGTGATCTTGCCCGCCTCCCAGCTCACCAGCGCGCCGAGGTCATCCTTGGCGGCGCGCAGCTCTTCGCCCAGCAGACGGATCAATTCACCCCGGCGGGGGGCAGGTACGGTACGCCAGGCGTTGAAGTCGGCTTTTGACTTGGCGATGATCGCACCCATCTCGGCCACGGGTGTTTCGTGCACTTCGCCCAAAAGGCTGCCGTCGATGGGGGAATGTATCTTGAGCGTACCGCCGGTCAGTTCGGCAGCGGTCAGGCCCAGGTTCGAAAGGGTGGTTTCAGCGGTCATAACGACGTCTTTCATGTTTCAGGCTGCCTTGTTCTGTTCGGATACGTCTCCCGCCCGGTAGAGGCGGCCAAATTCGGTATTCAGGAAATCGGAGAGCTTCACCTGCTCCTGCCGGACAAAGCCACGCGAAGGCAACGCGCCGGTCCGCATCAGGTCAACCACACCCAGCACACCGGCGGCGGTGGTGATCTGGATGGCGCTCCAGACCTGACCGTCGATCATGCGGCTGAAGGACTTGTTGATCAGGCTCTTTTCCCGCAGCTGCCCGTCAATCTTGCCCTTGGCGGTGCAATATACCAGCACCACATCCTGATCGGTGCGCGGCAGGGCGGCCTCGAAAATCTCCTTGAGCAGGTCGCGGCGGCGCTCCAGCCCCAGATCGCCCAGCAGCAGTTTCAGGATGTCGCGATGACCCGGATACCGGATCGAGCGATAGGACACCGCACGCGCCTTGCCCTCAAGCGTTTCGGGCAGGGTGCCGAGACCGCCGGAGGTGTTGAAGCATTCGTATTCCACCCCGTCATGGCCGAGGATTTCGTAATCCTCCAGCGGTGCAGTCTTGACCCGCTCGCCGTTCACGATGGCATCGCAGGGATTGCAGTATTCGTTGATCAGACCATCCGTCGACCACGTCAGATTGTATTTCAGCGCGTTGGTCGGATAGAGCGGCAGTGCGCCTACCCGCATGTGCAGGCTGTCGAGCGTGTCGAATTCACTGGCCAGAGCCGCCCCCGCGATACCGACAAAGCCCGGCGCCAGACCGCATTGCGGCATGAACGCAGTCTCGCTGTCTTTGGCCAGCTCGCGCACAGCGTTGGTGGCCGCCACGTCCTCGGTCAGGTCAAAATAATGCGCGCCCGCGTCGCTGGCCGCCTTGGCAATCGCCGGTGTCAGAAAAAACGGCGCGGCAGAGACCACCGCGTCAAAGCCTTTCAGCCCCTCGGCCAGCCCGGCCTCATCGCAGGCGTCGATCTGTCTGGTGGCAACGCCCATCTTCTTAAGCACCGCCAGCGCCGCCAGATCGTGATCGGCAACGGTGACGGAATAGTTGGGCGAGGTCTTGAGCAAAGTGGCGATCATCTGGCCGATCTTCCCGGCCCCGACGACGCAGATATTCCATTGCATGGCACGTCTCCTTCTTTGCCGGAAAGTGTGACGTAACCGTTGTTCGATCTGTAGGGAGCAGATTGACGAAATGAATCCTATAACCGTCTAATTGACGAAAAATCCTTCAATCTGTCATCTTCGGTCAATTCGGCGCCCAAACACCACGCTGGTGTTGGTGCGCAGCACGCCCGGAATCCCGGCAAGTTCATCGACCAGCACATCCAGGTCCTCGATCCGGGGTGCTTCTGCCGATAGCAGCAGATCGAACTCGCCATTAATTGACAGGCACAGCTTGACCTCCGGATAGGTCTCCAGCCGTTTGATGATTCTGGACGTTTCCTTTTGTTGCACCTCCAGCAGAACCACGACCTGCACTTTGCTTTCGTCTTGCGGTTCCCGCAGAACCACGGAATATCCGGCGATCTCGCCGCGCTCTTCCATCCGGGTGATACGTTCGTGCACGGTCGTACGGGCGACACCCAACCTGGCCGCGATCCCGGTGGTCGACTCGCGCGCGTTGTGCTGCAATGCGGCGACTATCCGGCGGTCCAAATTATCCATTCAGGCTCTCCTGACATCGTCATATATCAACCCAACGGCACCGATGCGCCCGGCTTTTCCGGATATCCGGCACAACCGGTTCCACATAAGCCGCCCGCAAGGTTATTGCAAAACCCAAACGCCGTTCAGAAAATGTCAAACTCAGCCCGGAGAATGCAACACCGTTCCGGCATCAGCTGTTCGAAGGGCGCGAATGCTCGTCCTTCGCCAGAGTTGAGTTTGCCTGTCAAACCGCCTATCTCGGGTCCGTGACGGCACAAAGGACATCTCCGTGGCAAACAACCTGTACATAAACGACCTGCCCGATGGGTTGGAGCTGGGCCCGGTGGTGGCCATTGATTGCGAAACGATGGGGCTGAACCCGCATCGCGACCGGCTGTGTGTAATCCAGATGTCCGGCGGTGACGGCAACAGTCACATCATTCAGGTCGAAAAGGGCCGGACCGAAGCACCGAACCTGTGTGCCATGCTTGAAAACCCCAAAGTACTCAAGCTGTTCCACTTTGGCCGCTTCGATATCGCCGCCATGTATCACACGTTCGGTGCCTTGGCCGCTCCGGTATACTGCACCAAGATCGCCAGCCGTCTGGTGCGGACATATACCGACCGGCACGGGCTGAAGAACCTGTGCCAGGAACTCATCGCGGTCGATATTTCCAAACAACAGCAGATGAGCGACTGGGGCGCGGAAACCCTGACCGAAGCGCAGCTGGACTATGCCGCCTCAGATGTATTGTACCTGCACCGCTTGCGCGAAGAACTGAACAAGCGGCTGGATCGCGAAGGCCGGGTCGAAATGGCGCAGGCCTGTTTTGACTTCCTGCCGATGCGTGCGAAGCTTGACCTCGCCGGCTGGCCCGAAACGGATATTTTTGCGCACTCATGACCGATACCGAAGCATTTCTGAGAACCGCCCGACAGGTTGTCACCGACGAAGCCCGCGCGCTGGACGTTCTGGCCGAAGGGCTGGACGAGCATTTTGCCGAGGCCGTGCAGCTGATTCTGCAGGCAACGGGCCGCATCATCATCAGTGGCATCGGCAAATCGGGCCATATCGGCCACAAGATCGCGGCCACGCTGGCCAGCACCGGCACACCCGCCTATTTCGTGCACCCGGCCGAGGCCAGCCATGGCGATCTGGGCATGGTGTCGAAAGACGACGTGGTACTGGCAATCTCGAATTCGGGCGAGGCGCCCGAGCTGGCAAACCTGCTGGCCTTCACCCGCCGCTTCGGCATCCCGCTGATCGGCCTGTCCAGCAAACCGGAAAGCACGCTGATGAAACAGGCCGACGTGCATCTGCTGATCCCGTCGCTAGGCGAGGCCTGCGGTTTTGGCATGGTCCCGTCGATCTCGACCACGCTGACGCTGGCAATGGGCGACGCGCTGGCGATCGCGTTGATGAAATACCGCGATTTCAAGCCCGAAGATTTCCGCGCATTCCACCCCGGCGGCAAGCTGGGCGCGCGGCTGAGCAGGGTTCGCGACCTGATGCATTCCGGCGATGCACTGCCGCTGGTTTCCCTCGACACGCCCATGAGTGACGCGCTGATAGAAATCAGCCAGAAAGCCTTTGGTGTGGCCGGCGTGCACGATACGAACGGCCATCTGGTCGGTATCATCACCGACGGTGACCTTCGCCGTCACATGGACGGTCTGCTGGGTCAATCCGCCCGGCATGTCATGACCGCCGATCCAACCACGATTGCCCCGCACGCAATGGCCGAAGAGGCCGTCGCGATCATGAACCAGCGCAAGATCACGTCGCTCTTTGTTGTCGAGGAAGACGGGCCGCCCGAGGCGCTGGGGCTGCTGCACATCCACGACTGCCTGCGCGTGGGCCTGGGTTAAGGAGGCGAAATTGGACAGCTATTCCCGCAGGGTGCAGTTCTTCAAGGTACTGCTGCCGCTTGCGGCCATTGCTTTGCTGTCCACCGTGTTTTTGCTGTCACGCAGTGTCGACACCAATGTCTCGACCCCGTTTTCCGGGCGCGAGATGGACGAACGGCTGAGCGGGCAGCAGATCACACAGCCGTTTTTTTCCGGTGTGACCGACAAGGGTGAGGAAATCCTGATATCTGCCAGCGTCGCCCATCCGGGCACCGACGACCGCCCCGCCGAAGCGAGCAATCTGCGGGCGCGATACCGGTTGGCGAATGGAAACGAAATGGCATTGGCCTCTGAACTCGGCTCCCTGCGCCCGGATCGGGGAACGGCCACGTTTTCCGGCAATGTCGTCATCACAACATCCGACGGGATCCGGGTGACCACGGAACAGTTGAACACCTCACTGGATGAAATTCGGGGACGCTCTCCGACAACAATCACCGGAACCGGACCGATCGGCGATTTTACCGCCGGTGCGATGGAGTTCGGGGCTGAAAAAAAGGATGCGCCGCTCCATATTCTTTTTACAGACGGGGTGAAGCTGATATATGACCCTCAAAAACCGGAAAGATAACTCGTGACCGTTTTTCGTGTGCTGATACTTTGTCTTGCCCTGGGTTTCGGGGCTGCTCCCGCATTTGCGCAAGAGGCCAATGTCGCATTCGGATCGGTCAAGGCGGACCCAACCCTGCCGGTTGAGGTCACATCCGACACGCTGGACGTCAATCAGAAAGACGGGTCGGCAGAATTCAAGGGTAACGTCTTTATCAGACAAGGCGAAATGCGGCTTTCCGCACAGCAGGTTCTGGTCATCTACAATCAGGAGAAGTCAGGAATCGAACGGCTGGAGGCCACAGGTGACGTGGTTCTGGTCAGCGGGCCGGATGCGGCCCAGGCGCAGCGCGCCGACTATTCCATCGATACCGGTGTCATCGTGATGAGTGGCGATGTGCTTTTGACGCAAGGCGAAAACGCGCTGACCTCAAGCAAGATGACGGTGAATCTCAAGACCGGTACCGCCCGGATGGCGGGCCGGGTGAAAACGATCCTGAACACGGGCAGCAACTGATGAATCGCCCGAAACTGACAGTTGCCGAAGGTTCTTCCGGGCTGAAGATCGAGAAGCTGCGAAAATCCTATCGCAAAAAGACGGTGATCCGGAACGTCTCGATGTCGCTCGACCGGTCCGAGGTGGTTGCCCTGCTGGGGCCAAATGGCTCTGGTAAAACAACGACGTTCTATACGGTGGCCGGTTTGGTTTTTCCCGAGGCGGGAACAGTTACCATCGATGGGCAGAATGCGACGACATTGCCGATGTATCGTCGGGCCCGAATGGGCATCGGTTATCTGCCACAGGAAATGTCGATCTTTCGCGGCCTGAGCGTCGAAGACAATATCGCCGCCGTGCTGGATATCACGGTCAAGCACGCTCACAAGCGCAAGGAACGCCTGGAGGAACTGCTTTCGGATTTCTCGATCGAGCATTTGCGCCGCGCCCCTGCTCTGGCACTTTCAGGCGGTGAGCGACGCCGTGTCGAAATCGCGCGCTGCCTGGCCGCCGATCCGAAATATCTGCTGCTGGACGAACCTTTCGCAGGCGTGGACCCGATCAGTGTCGGCGATATCCGTCACCTTGTGGCCGATCTGAAAAAACGGGGAATCGGTGTTTTGATCACTGATCACAATGTGCGCGAGACGCTGGAAATCGTGGACCGCGCCTATATCTTGCATGACGGTCAGGTTCTGATGTCCGGCACCCCCACGGAAGTCGTCGAAAACGAAAATGTGCGCCGGGTCTATCTGGGTGAAAACTTCCGGATTTCCTGACCGATGGCAGATCATCGCGCCGTGCAGGGCAGAAATCTTGAAATTGCACATCTGTTTTGATTGACTCTCCGCGCGTCTCTTGCCTCAATTGGGTTATGGCATTTCTTCGGTTCCAGTCCGGATCTCGATGTCCCTTCACGAAGGGGTACGATAGTAGACTATCCTCGGAAATGTCTTTATCCCACACCCGATAAGTCACAGGCCACCATCTTGCGTGGTGTCAGAACGGGTGCGAATTGTGAAGGAGATCACATGCGTTATCAAATCAGCGGTAAACAGATCGACATCGGCGAAGCGCTGCAGACCCACGTGCAGACTGAGCTGGGCGAGGTCGTGGGTAAGTACGCCCAACGGCCGACCGACGCCAATGTCGTCTTTTCCCGTTCAGCGCATGAGTATGTATGCGAAACGACCGTACATCTATCAACAGGGCTGACAGCCCAGGCCAAGGCGCACGCCACCGAAATCTATGCGGCATTCGAGGGGTGCTGCGACAAGATGGAAACACAGCTGCGCCGTTACAAGCGCCGCCTGAAGGACCACCACAAGGATCGGTCCGAGCCGGTTGAACTCTTTGGTGCGTCATCCTATATCCTCGCGTCGGACGACTCGGGTGCGGCTGAAGAGCCGGAGTCGCTTCAGCCGATGATCGTCGCTGAAATGGAAACCCAAATCCCGTCGCTGAGCGTGGGTGAGGCCGTAATGCAGATGGAACTCGCGGGCGCCCCGGTTTTGGTGTTCCGGAATGAGAACAAGGACGGACTGAACGTCGTTTATCGCCGCGATGACGGCAATATCGGCTGGATCGATCCGTAATAGGCAAGATAATTGAGATGTGCCTCCGGAAATCCGGCGGCACATCCGTGGAGCAAAATCAATGGAGCTTTCGAGCATCCTCGCCCCAAAGGCAGTCCGTGTCCTGTCCGCCGCGTCCAGCAAAAAGCGGCTGTTTCAGGAAATCGGTGACGTCGCGGCTTCGGCACTTGGACTTGACGCTCAGACAGTGGTCGATTCTCTGCTCGAGCGGGAAAGCCTTGGGCCGACGGGCGTCGGACACGGTGTCGCTTTGCCTCACGCCCGGATGGCGGGGCTGGAAAATGTCGCCGGTGTGTTCGTGATGCTCGAAAAACCGATCGATTTCGGTGCGGTCGACAGGCAGCCTGTCGATCTCGCGTTTTCACTGTTTGCGCCCGAGGAGGCCGGCGTTGAACACCTGAAAGCGCTGGCCCTGGTTTCGCGCACGTTGAGGGATACCTCAATTTGCACGAAACTCCGGTCGAATCCCGTTCCGGATAAGCTGTATACCATCCTGACCGAGCCGCATTCAGTGCAGGCCGCCTGAAAACGGGACACTCAAACAGCTCTGGGCGCTATCGCGAGCCGCAGTCAGCAGCAGGATGGAAACCGGCCCGCGCGGCGGCAGGACAGTCTCAAATTTCCGACGCGCGAACGATCACGAACCGGTCCAACCGCCCGCTCCCATCTCCAGCGCCCACCAAAGCTTGCCACCGGATTCCTGATGCCAGGCGAATCCCATCTGTGTCGCGTCGGGGTTCATAATCACCGAGCGGGGGCCGGGCGCATCCATCCAGGCGGCAAGGGTCTCAAGCTCGGTTTCGTAGGTTTCGGAAATCGCCTCGCCCAGAAATGTGCCTGTATATCCAACCCTTATTGCCCGGTCCAACGGCGATGACCCGTCCGAGCCGAAATGCCAGGGCCGATTCTGTCTGGACATATCGCGCGCATGGGTTTCGGCGGCGGCGTTGAGTTGTGCATTCAACTGTACCGGTTGCAAGCCTGACGCCTGCCGCAAGGCATTGACCGAATCCAGCATCCGAAACTGTAGTTTGTCGGCGCTTCCCCGAATTTTGTACGGTTTCGGCAACGGCCTGCCATCGGCACCCAGACGGGTTTGGCTCGTATCCGTACAGGCGGCAAGGGCCACAAAGCACACCAACAAAAGAGAAATTAATCGCGCCATGTTCAATCCGGTTCTTTGCATCGGAAAGGGCATAGCGCGGTAGAGACGTCTGGGCAAACGTCCAGTTGAGCAAACTGGCTGGAAAATGCCGGTTTGATTTGCGACTGAGGCTTTCTGGCAATAAACTGCCTAAAATTTCCATGAGATGAACTCAACAAAGGTCCTGGACCATGGTTAAAAAACGGTTTCACTTGCCATCGCGGCGCAATTTCCTGACCGGGGCTGCATCGGTTCTGGCAACCCCGGCAATCGCGCAATATATCCCCGGCGACCCGCTGAGGCCCGCGCCCGAGCCGGAAGCGCCAGTGCGCCGCAATATTTCAGGCTTCCGCGCCCTTAGATGGCAACCTTATTTCTCTGACACCAGGAACGGTGCGATTCTGGTCGATACCGTTTCCCGGGCGCTGCACTACTGGTCCGAGGATCAGTCGGTGTACAAGCTCTATCCCTCTTCGGTGCCACTAACGGATGAGTTGACCCGCAGGGGCCGAACCAGCGTCATTCGAAAAGTTGAAGGCCCCGGCTGGTCACCAACGCCGTCGATGAAGAAGCGCAACCCGGAATGGCCAGACTACATCCCACCAGGCCCCGACAACCCATTGGGAACTCACGCTTTATATCTGAGCTGGAAATACTATCGTATTCACGGAACGCACGACACGCGCAAAATCGGACGGCGGTCTTCGAACGGATGTATCGGGTTGTATAACCAGCATATCGAAGAGCTGTTCGGCATGGCAAAAGTGGGCACTCAGGTGTTGCTAATTTGACGACATTTTCGTCCGCTAAGTCGCTGAACACGCAAGTAGCATTTGCAATCCCCTCGCTTTGCTGCTTAGAAAAAGCCACGAGGTAAGTCTTGGGTGCGTGGTTCAAATATTGGGAATCGCGCGAATTCTGGAGGTTAAAATGAAAAAACTCGTTCTCGCCGCTGCGCTGACCGCTGCTGCTTCGACCGCATTTGCCGGCAACCTGGAAGAGCCGGTTGTTGAGGCACCTGTCATCGTCGAAGAAACTCAGGGTTCTTCGAGCGGCATCATACTGCCCCTGATCCTGCTGGTTCTGGTTGGCGCGGCTGTTGCTGCAAGCTAAGACGACGCAAGTCATCTGACGGAAAAAGGCGGTGGAGCTTCCACCGCCTTTTTTCATGACCTTTTTTTGATTGGCTCAATCCAACCAGCCCTTGAGATTGTCCTCGATAACTTTACCCAGCGCCGCAATATGTGCGTCCTCCTCGTTAAGACAGGGGATATAGGTAAAGGTTTCCCCGCCCGCCTCTTCAAAGCTTTCGCGGATCTCTTCATTGATCTCTTCCAGCGTCTCGATGCAGTCGGCAGAAAAGGCCGGGGCGATGACGGCAATGTTTCTTTTTCCTTGCCGTGCCAGTTCCGCCACATGGTCGACGGTATATGGTTTCAACCACTCTTCGGGACCGAACCGCGACTGAAAGGTTGAAACGAGGCGATCTTCCGACCAGCCCAGCCGCTCCTTCAGCAACCGCGTGGTCTTGGCGCATTGGCAATGATATGGATCACCCTGCTGCAGATACCGCTCGGGCATACCGTGATAGGAACAGACCAGGATATCCGGCTTGTTCTCCATCCCGGCATAGGCTTGTTCGACCGATTGCGCCAATGCCTCGATATAGGCCGGCTCGCCGAAATAGGCGGGAACGGTGCGGCTGGCCGGTTGCCAGGCTTCTTCCATCAGGGCGCGGAAAAACTGGTCGTTCGCGGTCGCCGTGGTCGCACCGGCATATTGCGGATAGAGAGGGAAAAACAGGATGCGGTCACAACCGGCCGCCGCCAGTTCGCGCACCTTGGATTTCGTTGACGGATTTCCATACCGCATGCAGAAATCCACCACCACACGATCGCCATAGCGGGCTTCCATCGCCGCGTGCAGCTTGGCGGTCTGGTTCTTGGTGATCGTCATCAGCGGACTTTCACTCTTGTCATGATTCCAGATCGACTTGTAGGCGGCACCGGAGCTGAACGGCCGCTTGCTCAGAATGATGGCTTGCAGGATGGGTTGCCACTTCCACGCAGGATAGTCGATGACCCGCTTATCCGACAGGAACTCGTTCAGATATCGCCGCATCGGCCAGTAAGAATAGTCATCGGGCGTTCCGAGATTGGCCAGCAGAATACCAACCCGTCCCGTTTTTACCTTGGGATGTTCCGTCGGGGCATGCGCTGGTCGGGTAGCATCGGACATATCGAACTTCCTGAATTTTCAGTTTCGCCTGGGATAAAGGGAAATTCCGGCTGGTCAATCGGACAGTTTGTTCTCGCTCGTGCCCAGCGCCTGCGCCAGACTTGTCCGGGCGGACCCGGGACGTAGTGGTTTCTGCTGGCTTTCGTCGGGCGCCCAGCCAGTCAGGCAGATCATGTCAAACGTCGCGTTCAGCCTGCCAGCGGGTCCGGCGAAATTCTCGGAATAGATGCTGGCCGCGCGTTCGAATACGGCGCGCCGTGTCGGGTGTTTCAGCCGGTTGCTCAGAGCGTTGGTTTCGCCCATCGCACGCAGATCCCGCATAAGATGCCATATGTCCCGGTATTCCGCCGTCAGGGTCAGATTGTCCGCAACCGGCAACGCGAGAGCCGCCCGTTGCAACAATGCTCCCATGTCGCGGATTTCACCCATTGGCGCAATCCGCGGGCTAAGACCACCGGTTACTTCGATTTCGGCCTGTCCCAGCGCCGTCCGAAGCTCGTTCAGGGTTGCGCCGCCAAGGCACACAGCCAGCATCAACCCATCCGCTTTCAGCGACCGGGCGCACTGTATCAACTGCCCCACGGGATCGTTCGCCCAATGCAATGCCATCGCGTGAACGACGAGATCATGCGAGCCGGGCTCCAAATCCAAAAGTGTCTTGTCTGTGACGATCTTTGCCCCGGCGATCGCTTTCTGCCAAAGGTGCGGAAACGGCGTCACGACCGCCGGGCACGTGAACGATCTGTTAACCATAGACAGCCGATCCTGCACTTCGTCGATCGCGGCACGGTGCAGGAACAGGGCCTCATCCTCTGCGCGGGCGCGATGGGCGGCTAGGGCTGCCCGGTCGAACAGGGCTGGTGCATTGGGCGCTGGCATCTTCATGAGGCGCAGTTAACGCATGTGGACCCGGATTCAAACCGCTGTCGAACTGATTTATCCGCCACGCTGCCTGAGCTGCGGAGATCTGGTCACCTCGGATTTCGGTCTGTGCGGACGCTGCTGGCGCGACACGCCATTCATCGGCGGAACCATCTGCGAGAGCTGCGGCATCCCGCTGCCCGGCGAACTGGATGGCCACCGAATTGAATGCGATGACTGCATGCGATCCCCACGACCATGGGCCGACGGGCGCGCGGCCCTGCTGTATCAGAATCGCGCGAAGCGGATGATCCTTGCGCTGAAACACGGCGACCGACCGGAACTCGCCCGCCCTGCGGCGCTGTGGATGGCGCGCGCAGGGCGTGAAATCTTTCGCGAAAACATGCTGATTGCGCCGGTCCCGCTGCACTGGTCGCGGCTGGTGAAGCGCCGATACAACCAATCTGCATTGCTGGCCCGGCACCTGAGCCGCGAAACCGGGCTGTCGGTGTGTCCCGATCTTCTGGTCCGTCCCCGGCGCACTCCGATTCTGGACGGCAAAACCAGTGCGGCGCGCGCGCAAATCCTAGCCAAGGCCATTTCAGCCCATCCCAGGCACAAAGGCCGTATGGTGGGGCGGGACGTATTGCTAGTCGATGACGTAATGACCTCGGGTGCGACACTGGAGGCCTGCGCGCGCGCCTGCCTTGACGCAGGCGCAAATCATATTTGCGTGTTGGTACTGGCACGCGTTGCCAAGAATACCTAATTCCTCCTAGATTGCGTCAAATCTCTGGGGAACGGAAATGAAAACGGTCGAAATCTACACCTCGCCGCTATGCGGCTTTTGCCACGCGGCCAAACGGCTTTTGAACCAAAAAGGGATCTCGTTCACCGAGATCAACGTGCTGGCCAACCCGGGTCGCAAATCCGAGATGGTCCAGCGGGCGAACGGACGCCGGACCGTGCCGCAAATCTTTATCGCGGAGACGCATGTCGGGGGGTGCGACGACCTCTATGAACTGGAGCGCGCGGGCAAGCTTGACCCGCTTCTGGCCGCCTGATGAAAACTGCCCTGCTGCAAATCACCTCGTCGGATGACCCTGCCGCGAACCTAGAGATGGTGTGCGGCATGATGACCGAGGCGGCGCGGCAGGGTGCGAAATTCATCCTGACGCCCGAGGTGACCAATTGCGTGTCGACCAGCACCACGCGCCAGCGCGAGGTGCTGCAACTCGAAGAAGACGACATAACCCTGTCCGGTCTGCGCGCGCATGCCGCGCAACTTGGCGTCTGGCTGTTGATCGGATCTCTGGCGATCAAGACCCATGACACGGATGGACGATTTGCCAACCGCTCGTTCATGATCGACCCAACGGGCAGGATCGTTGCCCGATACGACAAGATCCATATGTTC
The DNA here is from genome assembly GCF_056541825.1 of Ruegeria sp. AF8. Lineage (NCBI taxonomy): Bacteria > Pseudomonadati > Pseudomonadota > Alphaproteobacteria > Rhodobacterales > Roseobacteraceae > Ruegeria > Ruegeria sp. AF8. The sequence continues at coordinate 107,739 of NZ_JBQFYW010000003.1, forward strand.
GACGTTCAGGTAACCGAATCGGAAACCTTCCGCGAATCGGCGAATTATCGACCGGGATCGAAAGCAGTCATCGCCGATACGGAATTCGGCAAGATCGGGATGACCATCTGTTACGATGTGCGGTTCCCGCATCTTTATGCCGCACTGGCCCAAGCCGGTGCGCATGTTCTGACCATTCCGGCGGCGTTCTCGCCGGTCACCGGCGCTGCGCACTGGCACTCGCTGTTGCGCGCCCGCGCCATCGAAACGGGTTGTTGGGTCCTCGCGCCGTGCCAGACCGGCACACATCCGAAGACGCGCGGCAAGACCCGTTTCACGCATGGGCACAGCCTGGTCGTCGCTCCTTGGGGAGAGGTGCTGATCGACGCAGGCACCGAACCCGGTATTCACTATTTTGAGCTGGATGATAATGCTGTTACAGAAGCACGGCGCCGCGTGCCGTCTCTGACCCATCTCCGTCCGTTCGACGGTCCCTGATCCAGATTGGAAATATGCCTGACGATACCAATGCCCTGGCGGTCGCGCTGTTCAGCGAGATTTTGACCGCAGATCAATTGTTGCGGAACCGGCTGAGCCGTGTTCTGCCCAAGGGCATGGAAATTTCTCACTTCTCCGTTTTGAATCATCTGGCCTTTGTCGGGGACGAACGCAGCCCGGCGCAACTGGCCAGCGCTTTCCATGTGACCCGCGGGGCCATGACCAATACGCTCGCGAAGCTGGAATGGGCCGGATACATCCATATCCGCCCCGATTGGGACGATGCTCGCCGCAAGATGGTCGCCATCAGCCCCGCCGGACGGCAGGCCCGCGATCAGGCGATTTCGGCCATCGGCCCGCTGATCAACCGGGTGGTCGGAGAGCTGGGGTTGGAACGCGTCCGCGCAACGCTGCCGGTGCTGCGCGATCTGCGGATCAGGCTGGAGGAGGAGTGAGGGACTTAGCGCCGACTGCGTCGAAGGAGCAAAACATAGGGCAAATGAAATTTGGGATTCTGACATAACCGTTGAGCTTGACCTGCAGAAACCATTTCGGATGTTTGTGATCGACGATTTCCCTGAAGGGCCAGGTGAGCAATTCCGCGCCATCAGGTGGCAGCCAAACTATTTGCACCCCAAGTGTATCATGTGCCAGTTTCATTAAACGATATCACAATAATCTCCATTTAAATTCTCGAACGTTGGATCTTACCGCGCCACAGTTGGATACGTATAGTACGCGCCCTTTTTTCAAAAGTTGTAGATCGAGTTTTTCGAGCCCCGCCTTGTCATAATTTACCAGCGTATATGCTCGGAATCCACCGGAACGCTTCACCCAAAACGGTACTTTTTCTTCATCCCGGACTTCCGATGGAGAAAGCAGGCGAATTTTGAAATCAGCGGATTTAAGTACTGGATCCTTTCTTAAAGGATTACTTTGCAAAGCATAACTCCTCGCGCGCTCCAGACTATCTGCATCTGAAAGTCTTCGCCCAGTCTCGATACAATACCCCTCGACCTGCCTTTTACTCTTGTAAACCGAAGCTGAGAAAACGATTACCGATACTGCAAGTGCAATGCACTTCAAGAAACGGGCAACTGTCATGTGGTAGATCCTACGACACCGGCTTCACACTCGCCGTCACATAGTTCACGCTCAGATCCCGATCGGAAATCGACCAGTTCCAGGTTATGGGATTGAACACAAACCCTTTGCGATCCACAGGGTCAAGCCCGGCCTGACGCAAAAAATCGAACAGCTCGTCCGGGGTGATGAATTTGGACCAGTCATGCGTGCCTCGCGGCAGCCAGCGCATCACCACCTCGGCCCCGACAATGGCCATCGCATAGGATTTCGGGTTACGGTTGATGGTCGAGCAGATCTGCAGCCCTCCTATGCGCAGCAGATCCTTTGTGGCGGACAGGAAACTCAGCGGATCGGCCACATGCTCGACCACTTCCATGTTCAGCACCACATCGAACTGCTCGCCCGCCTCAGCCATCGCCTCGGCCGTGGTGTGGCGATAGTCGATCGCCAGCCCCGATTGCTCGGCGTGCACACGGGCCACAGGCAGGTTCCCTTCGGCGGCATCGGCCCCGACCACCTCGGCCCCGAGCCGCGCCATCGGCTCGCTCAGCAAACCGCCGCCGCAGCCGATATCCAACAGGCGCAGGCCGGAAAACGGGTTCGGGGATGTCAGATCGCGGTCAAACTCGCCCGCGATCTGTTGCGTGATATAATCCAGACGACAGGGGTTGAGCATATGCAGCGGCTTGAATTTCCCATGGGGATCCCACCATTCGGCGGCCATGGCCTCGAATTTTGCCACTTCGGACGGGTCCACCGTGTTCGGATGCGCTTGCATTCCTGTCTCCGTATGCTCTTTTACGATTAAGGACTATATAGGCCCATAATGGACAAGTACCCGGACCAAAAGCGCGCAGTTCAATATCTTTACCCGCCGGTTGAACCTTTCGATCAGCGGATGCTGGATGTTGGCGACGGGCACCGTATCTATATGGAACAATGCGGCAATCCCAACGGGATACCGGTTGTCATCCTGCATGGCGGCCCCGGCGGCGGCTGCAGCCCCGCGATGCGGCGGTATTTCGATCCGCTGATCTATCGGGTGATTCTCTTTGATCAGCGGGGATGCGGGCGGTCCAGGCCCCACGCTTCGGTGGAAAACAACACGACATGGCATCTGGTCGCCGATATCGAGCGGATTCGCCGCGAACTCGATATCGAAAGCTGGACAGCCTTTGGCGGCAGCTGGGGGGCGACACTGGCTTTGCTCTATGCGCAAGCCCATCCCGAGCGCGTTGACCGTCTGGTGTTGCGCGGCGTGTTTCTGATGACACAGGCTGAACTCGACTGGTTCTATGGCGGCGGCGCGGGCAAGTTCTGGCCGGAACCGTGGGAGAAATTCGTCACACTTCTGCCCAGGCACGAGCGCGACAACCCCATCCACGCCTATCACAAGCGCCTGTTCTCAGGCGACCGGGCAACCGAAATCCTTTATGGCCGCGCCTGGTCAAACTGGGAGAACGCCCTGGCCTCAATCCATACAAATGGCGTGACGGGCGAAAGCCCCGGCGACTATGCCCGTGCGTTCGCGCGTCTGGAAAACCACTATTTCCTGAACAATGGCTTCTTGGACTCCGACGGTCAGATCCTGGCCAACATGGATCGGATCGCGCATATTCCCGGCCATATCGTTCAGGGACGCTATGACATGATCTGCCCGCCCAACTCTGCCTGGGACCTCAATCAGGCCTGGCCCAATTCCGAATTGCGGATGATCCGCAACGCCGGTCATGCCCTGTCCGAACCGGGTATCAGCGCCGAACTCATCCGCATCATGGACAGCATTGCGGAGGGCGTGGCATGACCCGGATCGACCGCCGCGCTCTGTTTGCCTCCGGTGCAGCCGCCGCGCTGCTGGCGGCAACCGGTGTCGCGCAGGCCGGATCGCCAAAGGCAGGCGGCACTCTGCGGCTGGCCGTTCCGCGCGATGACAGTCTGGAACAGGTCATTCGCGGCGCGGTGTTCGACACGCTGACCGAAGTCGCGCCCGACGGCACCCTGCGCGGAGAGCTGGCCACCGGCTGGCAGACAGATGCCAAAGCCCGGGCCTGGACATTCGATCTGCGTGACGATGCGCGGTTCCATGACGGCGCATCTCTGTTCGCGGCGGACGTGCTTGCAACGTTGGCCGATTTCGGCCGCGCCGAAGCCCTGGCCCCGAACCGTCTGCGCCTTGAACTGGCCGAGGCGAATCCCAGCCTGCCCTTCCTGCTCGCCGACAGCCGCTTTGCCATCACCCGCGAGGGGCAATGCGTTTCCCCTTTGCAAGATGCGAACGGCACCGGCTGTTACCGGGTCGAGCGGGCGCAGGACGGGCGGCATTTTCTGGGGCGCAAGGTCGTCGGACATTACAAGCAAGGCCAGGCCGGATGGGTCGACGGGATCGAGATCATCGTGATCTCCGACGCCCGGGTCCGCGCCGAGGCGTTGCGGGACGGCTATGTCGACGTGGCCGCTCTGCCTCTGCCCGACGGCCTGCGTGCCCGACGGGGGTTGCGCTTTTTTCCGTCCGACAAAGACATGGCGCTTGCTGTCGCCCCAACGGTTGGGATACCCCGCCAGATCGGGCAGCGCGGCGTTCTCGACGACGGGCGCATTGCAGAGCGGTGGTGGATCGTCTGACTTTCGACCCCGCCTGTTTCCGATAAATCGCTTTCGAACTACGGCAGGGGTTGCAGATTCGATTTCCGGCGCGTATATGCCCTTTCAACAGCGGCGCGTCGGGCCTAAGGCTCGGGGCTCCACCGGATAAGATCGACGGGCCGCGCGCCCGTTTTTTTGTGTTTGGACGACATGACCAACGACCTGATTGCAAAAGCCGCCATTGACCGGCGACTGGCCGAGATCATTACTCCCGTGATCGAAGATCTTGGGTTTGAACTCGTCCGCATCCGTCTGATGAGCGGCAAGCAGACGACGCTGCAGATCATGGCTGACAAGGCCGATGGCGGTATCGAAGTGGACGATTGCGCCGAGATTTCGAACGCGGTCAGTGCGACGCTGGATGTCGAAGACCCGATCCTCGACGCCTACACGCTGGAAGTGTCCAGCCCCGGCATCGACCGGCCCCTGACCCGGCTCAAGGACTTCGAGATGTTCGAAGGCTACGAGGCCAAGCTGGAAACCGCCGAGCTGATCGACGGCCGCCGCCGGTTCAAGGGCGAGTTGGCCGGGGTCGAAGGTGACGAGGTTCTGATCAACATCCCCGAAGGGGACGAAACGATCACCATCGGCCTGCAATTCGATTGGCTGAGCGACGCCAAACTGGTTCTGACCGATGACCTGATCAAGGAAATGCTGCGCCAGCGCAAGGCAAGCGGCGCTTTGAACGAAGACCAATTCGACGAGATCGTGACCGAAACAGGGTCCGAAGAGGAGACGAACTGATGGCAATCACTTCTGCAAACCAGCTGGAGCTGTTGCAAACCGCCGAGGCCGTGGCCCGCGAAAAGATGATCGACCCCGGTCTGGTGGTCGAGGCGATGGAGGAAAGTCTCGCCCGCGCCGCCAAGAGCCGCTACGGCGCCGAGATGGATATCCGTGTCTCCATCGACCGCAAGACCGGCAAGGCGACCTTTACCCGCGTCCGTACAGTGGTCGAGGATGAAGAGCTTGAGAACTATCAGGCCGAGATGACCGTCGAACAGGCGCGTCAGTATATGGAAAATCCCGAAGTCGGTGACGTTTTCGTGGAAGAGGTGCCGCCGGTGGAAATGGGCCGGATCGCTGCACAGTCGGCCAAGCAGGTGATCCTGCAGAAAGTCCGCGAAGCCGAACGGGATCGTCAGTACGAAGAATTCAAGGACCGCGCGGGCACCATCATCAACGGTGTCGTCAAGCGCGAGGAATTCGGCAACGTCATCATCGATCTGGGCGGGGCCGAAGCCGTTTTGCGCCGCAACGACAAGATCGGCCGTGAAAGCTATCGCCCGAATGACCGCGTTCGTGCTTACATCAAGGAAGTCCGCCGCGAAGTGCGCGGCCACCAGATCTTCCTGTCGCGTACCGCGCCGGAATTCATGGCCGAGCTGTTCAAGATGGAAGTGCCGGAAATCTATGACGGCATCATCGAGGTCAAGGCCGTGGCCCGTGACCCCGGCTCGCGCGCCAAGATCGCCGTTATCTCGTATGATGGCTCGATTGACCCTGTGGGCGCCTGCGTCGGTATGCGCGGTAGCCGCGTGCAGGCCGTTGTGAACGAGTTGCAGGGCGAAAAGATCGACATCATCCCGTGGAACGAAGATCAGCCGACTTTCCTGGTGAATGCTCTGCAGCCTGCCGAGGTCTCAAAGGTGGTTCTGGACGAAGAAGCCGGCAAGATCGAAGTTGTTGTTCCTGAAGAACAGCTGTCCCTCGCCATTGGTCGCCGCGGTCAGAACGTGCGTCTGGCCAGCCAGCTGACCAACCTGGACATCGACATCATGACCGAGGCCGAAGAATCCGCGCGGCGCCAGAAGGAATTCGAGGCGCGCACCAAGCTGTTCATGGAAAGCCTCGATCTGGACGAGTTCTTTGCCCAGTTGCTGGTTTCGGAAGGTTTCACCAACCTCGAAGAGGTTGCCTATGTCGAACTGGACGAATTGCTGGTGATCGACGGTGTCGACGAAGGCACCGCCAACGAATTGCAGGCCCGCGCGCGCGACTATCTGGAAGCACAGGCCAAGGCGGCGCTGGACAGCGCCCGGAGCCTGGGCGCCGAGGACAGCCTCATTGAATTCGAGGGCCTGACACCCCAGATGGTCGAAGCGCTGGCCAAGGATGACGTCAAGACGCTCGAAGATTTCGCCACCTGCGCCGACTGGGAACTGGCCGGGGGCTGGACCACGGTCGATGGGCAGCGCGTCAAGGATGACGGCATTCTGGAACCCTTTGGCGTGGCGCTGGAAGAGGCTCAGGATCTGGTGATGACCGCCCGCGTCATGCTGGGCTGGGTTGATCCTGCCGATCTCGAAACCGAGACCGAAGAAGGCGACGAGTTCTCGGAAGAGGAGGCCGAGGCCTGATCTCAGGCCTTGGGTGGCGCTCATGGGTCGCGGTGGCGTCCATAAGGATCGTTCGGAAGGACCCGAACGGAAATGTATCGCCACGGGCGAGGTTCAACCTAAATATGGGTTGATCCGGTTCGTGGCGTCGCCCGATGGTCAGGTTTTTCCCGATGTCGCGGGAAAACTGCCGGGGCGGGGTGTCTATGTGGCTGCGGACAGGTCGGCGCTGAAACATGCCATGACCAAAAAACTGTTCAGCCGCGGCTTCAGGGCGCAGGTCAAGGCGTCGGACGATCTGATCGACGATGTAGAACGTCAGCTGTCGCGCCGCGTGGTCGAGCTGATCAGCCTTGCCCGAAAGTCGGGCGACGCGGTTGCGGGATATGAAAAGGTCAAGACCTGGCTCGACAGGGAAGAGGCGCAGGTTCTGATCCAGGCAGTCGATGGTTCCGGTCGCGGCAAGTCGAAACTGAGCACGCCGCATTTCGGAAAATACATCGGTTGGCTCACTGCGGACGAATTGGGCATGGCATTTGGCCGCCAAACAGTGATACATGCGGCGCTGGCCTCTGGTGGACTCGCCAAACGTGTTGTAGAGGAAGCGCAGCGCCTGCGTGGCTTGCGCGAAACGGATGACGGCGGCAACGGGGCCGCGCGGAAGGGTAAGTAGCTTTATGAGCGATAATGACGGCAAAAAGACATTGGGTCTGCGTGGCGGGGCGCGCCCCGGGAATGTGAAACAAAGTTTCAGCCACGGACGGACCAAGAATGTCGTGGTGGAAACCAAACGCAAACGCGTGGTGGTCCCCAAGCCGGGTGCCACCAAACCGGGTGCCGGCAGCGCTGCGCCCGCAGGCGATCCTTCGCGCCGTCCTGCCGGGATTTCGGATGCCGAGATGGAGCGCCGCCTGAAGGCGCTGCAGGCCGCGAAGGCCCGCGAGGCCGAAGAGGCCGCGCAGCGTGAGGCGGAGGAAAAAGCCCGCGCTGAAGAGCGCGAGCGCCGCCGCGCCGAGCAGGAAGCCAAGGAACGCGAACAGCGCGAAGCCGAGGAAAAAGCCCGTCAGAAGGCTGAGGACGAAGAGCGTCAGCGGAAAGAGGCCGAAGAGGCCGCCAAACGCGCGGCTGCCGAGGCGGCCGCAGCCAAGGAAGCGCCAAAGCAACCCAAGGCACCGGCACCCAGACAGGCCGCACCTGCGGACGAGGCGCGCCGGGGTGGGCCGTCAGATCGCGACCGGGATCAGCGCAACAATCGGGGCGGTAAGGGCCGAGACGATGGCCGCCGTTCCGGCAAACTGACCCTGAATCAGGCACTTTCGGGTGGCGAGGGCGGACGTCAGCGCTCGATGGCCGCGATGAAGCGCAAGCAGGAACGCGCACGCCAAAAGGCGATGGGCGGTTCGGTCGAACGCGAAAAGGTGATCCGCGACGTGCAGCTGCCCGAGGCTATCGTGGTCTCGGAGCTGGCGAACCGCATGGCCGAACGAGTGGCAGATGTGGTCAAGGAACTCATGAAAATGGGCATGATGGTCACGCAAAATCAGACCATCGACGCCGATACCGCCGAACTGATCATTCAGGAATTCGGCCACAATGTCGTGCGCGTTTCGGACGCGGATGTCGAAGACGTCATCGCCGATGTCGAGGACAATGACGACGATCTGCTGCCGCGTCCGCCGGTGATCACCATCATGGGTCACGTGGACCACGGCAAAACCTCGCTGCTGGACGCGATCCGCGATGCCAAGGTCGTTGCCGGAGAGGCCGGGGGCATCACCCAGCATATCGGCGCCTATCAGGTGAAAACCGATGACGGTGTGACGCTGACCTTCCTCGATACGCCGGGCCACGCGGCCTTTACCTCGATGCGGTCACGCGGGGCTCAGGTAACGGATATCGTGGTTCTGGTTGTGGCGGCGGACGACGCGGTGATGCCGCAGACGGTTGAGGCGATCAACCACGCCAAGGCCGCCGGTGTTCCGATGATCGTGGCGATCAACAAGATCGACAAACCGGAAGCGAATCCAATGAAGGTTCGCACCGATCTGCTGCAGCACGAAGTGGTGGTCGAGGCGATGTCGGGTGAAGTTCAGGATGTCGAAGTGTCGGCCGTGACCGGCCAGGGCCTGGATGACCTGCTTGAAGCCATCGCACTGCAGGCCGAGATTCTTGAACTCAAGGCCAATCCCGACCGTGCCGCCCAGGGTGCGGTGATCGAAGCGCAGCTGGATGTGGGCCGCGGCCCCGTCGCTACGGTTCTGGTCCAGAAAGGTACTCTGCGCCAGGGCGACATCTTTGTTGTGGGTGAGCAATACGGCAAGGTCCGCGCGCTGATCAACGACAAGGGCGACCGCGTGCAGGAAGCCGGGCCATCGGTTCCGGTCGAGGTTCTGGGCCTCAACGGCACACCCGAAGCAGGCGACGTCCTGAACGTGACCGAGACCGAGGCGCAGGCGCGCGAAATCGCGGAATACCGCGAACAGGCCGCCAAAGACAAACGCGCCGCCGCCGGTGCCGCGACCACGCTGGAACAGCTCATGGCCAAGGCCAAAGAAGACGAGAACGTCTCCGAGCTTCCGATCCTGGTCAAGGCGGATGTGCAGGGTTCGGCCGAAGCCATCGTTCAGGCGATGGAAAAGATCGGCAACGACGAAGTGCGTGTGCGCGTCCTGCACTCGGGTGTGGGCGCTATCACCGAAACCGATATCGGCCTGGCCGAAGCGTCGGGCGCCCCGGTCTTTGGTTTCAATGTCCGTGCCAATGCCTCGGCTCGTAACACTGCGAATCAGAAGGGTGTCGAGATCAGGTACTATTCCGTGATCTACGATCTCGTGGATGACGTGAAAGCAGCCGCTTCCGGCCTGCTCAGCGCCGAGATTCGCGAAAAGTTCATCGGCTACGCCGAGATCAAGGAGGTCTTCAAGGTCTCGGGCGTCGGCAAGGTGGCGGGCTGTCTGGTGACCGAAGGTGTTGCTCGCCGTTCGGCCGGTGTGCGCCTGCTGCGCGACAACGTGGTAATCCACGAAGGCACGCTGAAGACGCTGAAACGCTTCAAGGACGAAGTGGCTGAGGTTCAGTCGGGTCAGGAATGCGGTATGGCGTTCGAGAACTACGACGACATTCGCGCCGGCGACGTCATCGAGATCTTCGAGCGCGAAGAAGTGACCAGAACGCTGGACTGAGATTGCCGGAAACACAATTGAAACGGCGGCCCCGCGGGGCCGCCGTTTTTTTGAGAGGACGTATCTCGTCTCTCTCGTGTGAGTGGTGTGTTTCGCCGCTACCGGACCGGTGGTCTGACAGGTCGCCCGAAATAGAGCTTTTTGCCCACGCGAACCGCGATACGACCATCCGCCAATTTCCGAACAAATGTGCCTTGTACGAGAACACAACTTCCAAGGGCAATCGTCCGCAACATGTCAAATCCTCCCCAAAAGGATTAAGACAAGTATATCATACACTAAAATTTGAAAATTTGTATTAAGTTGTGTTCTTTGAAGGTTAATTTTTTGAGTGCGGGTGAATCCGCATGTCTCTGTCGGGCTCTACAGCATTCGGGTTTACAACCAGTCACGCAGAATTGGGATCAGCGGGATATCGGCCGGCGGCATGGGATAGCTTCGCAATTCGTTGGCACGGACCCATTTCAATTTCTGCCCTTCTTGCGATTGGGGGATGCCGTCCCATTTCCGGCAGGCAAAAAGTGGCATCAAAAGGTGAAAATTGTCATAGCTGTGGCTGGCAAACGTCAAGGGTGCCAGGCACGAGGCCCAGGTGTTTATACCCAGTTCCTCCTCCAGTTCACGAACCAGGGCGGCCTCGGGGGTTTCGCCCGGTTCGATCTTGCCGCCGGGAAACTCCCACAGCCCGGCCATCGATTTGCCTTCCGGGCGCTGCGCCAGCAGCACGCGGCCATCCACATCGATCAACGCAACTGCGGATACCAGTATGGTCTTCACGAGCGGTAATCCGCGTTGATTTCGATATAGCCGTGGGTCAGATCGCAGGTCCAGACCGTGGCCCTGCCATCCCCCAATCCCAGATCAACGCCGATCACCAATTTCTTGCCCTTCATATAAGCCGCCGCATCTTCCTCGCGGTAATCGGGACTGACCCAGCCGTTCTCGGCGACCAGAATGTCGCCAAAGGAAATGCTCAGCCGATCCCGGTCCGCCGCCGCACCGGACTTGCCGATGGCCATGACGACACGGCCCCAGTTCGGGTCCTCGCCCGCGATGGCAGTCTTGATCAGCGGGGAATTGGCAATCGCCAGCCCGTGCACCTTGGCATCCGCGTCCGACTCAGCGCCGGTCACGCGGATTTCGACGAATTTGGTCACTCCTTCACCATCCTTGACCACTTGCTGCGCCAGATCCAGCATCACCGCCTCCAACGCCCTAGCAAACTCGGCACTCCCGGTCGCGTCAACACCGGCTGCGCCGGTGGCGCACAGCAACAGGCTGTCCGAGGTCGAGGTGTCGCTATCCACCGTGATGCAGTTGAAGGTTCGATCCGTGATCTCGCTCAGCATCTTCTGCAGCGCCGCCTGCTCCACTTTTGCGTCGGTGAAGATATAGACCAGCATCGTCGCCATATCCGGTGCGATCATGCCCGATCCCTTGGCAAATCCCGCAATCTTGACGATCTTGCCGTCGATCCCGACCGTCCGGCCTGCGCCTTTCGGGAACGTGTCGGTGGTCATGATGGCCCTGGCCGCATCCTCGACCGCATCCGGGTCGAGCGCCGCATTCAGATCCTCAAGCTTTGCCACGATCCGGTCATGCGGCAGCGGCTCGCCGATCACACCTGTCGACGAGGTGAAAACCCGCGAAACCGGCACTCCGGTCACGTCCGACACCGCCCTGGTCACCTCGGCCACCGAGGTCTGCCCGAAATGCCCGGTAAAGGCGTTGGCGTTGCCGGAATTGACCAGAATCGCGGCAGCACTGTCACTGGCGCCGCCGATCTTGTTCTGACAGTCCAGTACCGGCGCCGCGCGCGTCGCAGACCGGGTGAATACCCCCGCAACAGACGTGCCGGGGTCCATCACAGCCAGCATAACATCCGTGCGCCCCTGATACCGGACACCTGCGGCGATGGTCGCGTATCGAACGCCCGCAATGACCGGCAGGTCAGGAAAACCGGCCGGGGCCAGCGGCGAGACTTTGGTGATATTTGCCATCAGGCTTACTCCTGCACCAGATCCAGCTGCCTCAGGACATCCGGTGTGACCCCCTCGAGATCGGGGCGTTCGATGGTTGCCGCACCTTTCAGTTCGTCCAGACGGGCCTGTATGGCATCCTGCTGAATTTTCGAAGCAAGCTCGCCACGCACCGATTCCAGCTCTGGGGCCTGCGACTTGCGCTTGTCGTTGAGGGTGACGATATGCCAGCCGAACTGAGTTTGCACCGGATCGGAAACCTGCCCCTTTTCCAGTGCAACCACTGCCTGTTCGAATTCGGGCACCATCGCGCCCGGGCCGAACCAGCCCAACTCGCCGCCGTTCGGGCCGGAAGGACCGGTGGATTTCGCCCTGGCGGTTTCGGCGAAGTCAGCACCGCCGTCCAGTTCGGCCTTGATCGCCTCGGCCTCTTCCTCGGTTTCCACAAGGATATGCGAAGCGTTGTATTCATCCCCGCCGAACCCGTCGCCATATGTGGCGTCATATGCGGCCTGAACCGCTTCTTCGCTCAGGGCCGCCTGCAAGATATCCTCGATGGTTTCCGCCGCCAGCAGCGAGCGGCGCTCATTCTCAAGCGCAAGCGCCACATGCTTGGGAACCTCTGCGTTGTGCTGTTGCTTCAGCAGGGTCTGCTGCACCAGTTGGTCGAGGATGGCATCGTAGAGAACCTGATCCTCAAGTTCCTGATACTGCAGCGGCAAAGCTGCGCGCGCGACGATCATGTGGCCCAAAGTGATCTCATCCCCGTTGACAACCGCCACCACCGTGTCGGCATCGGCTTTCGTCTCGGCGGAAAGCGGCAGAGCCAAGCTGGCGGCAAGGACCAGAGATGGCAGAAATGTGAGGCCTTTGGGCATTGAATCATCCTATTTCCTTGCCGCGACGGAGCGCGGCGTTGACACTGTTGGGTCCGCCGCTTACATCGCTTGAAGCCTTGGACAGGACCGCCTTTCACCCCCCGTATCTATGGGTTGCGCGCAGGGCGGGCAAGCCTGTCGGAACCTCGACAAGAACAGATCCGCTGGAGTGAACATGCTGGGACTCGGAACGCTCGCCAAAAAGGTGTTCGGAACGCCGAATGACCGAAAAATCAAGGCGACACGCCCGCAGGTCGAAAAGATCAACGCGCTGGAGGCCGAGTTCGAAAAACTCTCGGATGACGACCTGAAGGCCAAGACCGAAGAACTGCGCAAGCGGGCGCTGGACGGCGAAAAGCTGAACGACCTGCTGCCCGAAGCCTTTGCCAATGTGCGCGAAGGCGCCAAGCGGGCGCTGGGCCTCCGGGCCTTTGATGTGCAGCTCATGGGTGGCATCTTTTTGCATCAGGGCAACATCTCGGAAATGAAGACCGGTGAGGGCAAGACATTGGTCGCCACCTTCCCCGCCTATCTGAACGCCTTGACCGGCAAGGGCGTGCATATCGTCACGGTGAACGAATACCTGGCCAAGCGCGACGCGGAATGGATGGGCAAGGTGTTCGGCGCCCTTGGCATGACCACCGGCGTGATCTGGTCGGGTCAGCCTGACGCGGAAAAGCTTTCCGCCTATTCCTGCGACGTCACCTATGCGACCAATAACGAGCTTGGCTTTGACTATCTGCGCGACAACATGAAGGCAGACCTCAACGAGGTCTATCAAAAGCATCACAACTTTGCGATCGTGGACGAGGTCGACTCGATCCTTATCGATGAGGCGCGGACACCGCTGATCATTTCCGGCCCGTCGCAGGACCGTTCCGATCTTTATACCGCCATCGATACCGTGATTCCGTCACTGAAGGACGATCACTATACGCTGGACGAAAAAAGCCGCAACGTGACCTTCACCGACGAAGGCAACGAATTCCTGGAAGAACAGCTTATTGCGCGCGAACTGCTGCCCGAGGGGCACTCGCTTTATGACCCGGAAAGCACCACCGTCGTGCACCACGTCAATCAGGGCCTGCGCGCGCACAAACTGTTCCAGCGCGACAAGGACTACATTGTCCGGGACGGAAATGTCGTTCTGATCGACGAGTTTACCGGCCGCATGATGCCGGGTCGCCGTCTGTCGGAGGGGCTTCATCAGGCCATCGAAGCCAAGGAAGGCGTAGCCATCCAGCCCGAAAACGTGACCTTGGCCAGCGTAACCTTCCAGAACTATTTCCGCCTTTATGAAAAGTTGAGCGGGATGACCGGCACCGCCCTGACCGAGGCCGAGGAATTCGGCGAGATCTATGGGTTGGGCGTGGTCGAGGTTCCGACCAACAAGCCGATTGCGCGCCAGGATCAGGACGATCAGGTCTACCGGACCGTGCCCGAGAAATACGCGGCGATCATCGAGCAGATCAAAAAAGCCAATGAAAAGGGCCAGCCGGTTCTCGCCGGTACCACGTCGATTGAAAAATCCGAGGTGCTGAGCCAGTTGCTGACAAAGGAAGGGATCAAGCACAACGTCCTGAACGCGCGACAACATGAACAGGAGGCCCAGATTGTCGCCGATGCCGGCCGTTTGGGCGCGGTGACCATTGCCACGAACATGGCGGGCCGCGGCACCGACATCCAGCTTGGCGGCAATGTCGAAATGAAGGTGCTCGAGGCCATCGCCGCCAATCCCGATGCCGACCCTGCCGAATTGCGCGCGGCTGAAGAGGCGCGCCATGCCGAGGAAAAGCAAAAGGTTCTGGATGCGGGCGGCCTTTTCGTCATGGCGTCGGAACGGCACGAAAGCCGCCGTATCGACAACCAGCTGCGCGGACGTTCGGGCCGTCAGGGCGATCCGGGCCGCACCGTGTTCTACCTGAGTCTCGAAGACGATCTGATGCGCATTTTCGGTTCTGAACGCCTGGACAAGGTGCTGACCACGCTCGGCATGAAAGAAGGCGAGGCGATCATCCATCCCTGGGTGAACAAATCGCTGGAGCGTGCGCAGGCCAAAGTCGAAGGCCGCAACTTCGACATGCGCAAGAACGTTCTGAAATTCGACGACGTGATGAACGATCAGCGCAAGGTGATCTTCAACCAGCGGCGTGAGATCATGTCGGCCGAGGATCTGTCCGAGATCGTGTCGGACATGCGCGAACAGGTCATCGACGATCTGATCGACGAATTCATGCCGCCCAAGACCTATGCCGATCAATGGAATACCAATGGTCTTTATGCCGCTGTTCTGGAAAAGCTAGGTGTCGACGTCCCGGTCCAGGACTGGGCCGAAGAAGAAGGTGTCGATGACGAGGAGATTCGTGACCGCCTGATCAAGGCAACTGATGAGATGATGGCCAAGAAAGCCGTCGATTTCGGCCCCGAAAACATGCGCAACATCGAAAAACAGGTGTTGTTGCAAACGATCGACAGCAAATGGCGCGAACACCTGCTGACGCTGGAACATCTGCGGTCGGTCGTCGGTTTCCGCGGCTATGCCCAGCGTGATCCCCTGAATGAATACAAGAACGAAAGCTTCCAGTTGTTTGAAAACATGCTGGATGGGCTGCGCGAAACGGTCACGCAACAACTGTCCCGCATTCGCCCGCTGACCGAAGAAGAACAAAAGCAAATGCTGGCGCAATACGCGGCGCAGCAGGCGCAGATGCAAAAGGCCGGTGAACAGGCCGAAGCAATCGCCGAAGCGCAGGCTTCGGGCGACGCGCGCCCGGGCTTTGTCGAGGACGACCCCGAAACCTGGGGCAATCCGTCGCGCAATGACCAATGCCCCTGCGGTTCAGGCAAAAAATTCAAGCATTGCCACGGGCGGCTGGTCTGACCGTCGCCCCGAAACGGACAAAATTACTCCCAAAGGCGGTCATAGATTGGCCGCCTTTTCTTACGACTTTGATTTCCGCTCCGGAAACAAAGGGGATGTCCAATGGAGCTTTGGAGAAGAATATTGATGATTGGCGGAACCGTCGGCTGCGCGCTGGCGACCGGCTATTTCATGCAAAAAGGCGCCGAACGGGATTACAGTTCCGAACCTTCGACGCGCACTGCGTCGCTGCTGCCGCTCGAAAGCACTTTAAGTCAGAAAATTCAGGTCAGAAGCCTGAAAAGAATTACGTTGACCTCCGTTGACGCCAATACCGAGGCACCGGATACCAGCATTGCCAAACCTGCCACGAACGCAGCACCGGTAAATTGCAGGGTGACCGCCACGGCTGAACCTGCCCCAATGGCAAGTGCGACACTGTCCATCGTCGCGCCCTGTCACAAGAACGAGGGGCTGACCGTGCATCACAACGGGCTGATGTTCTCTGCATCGACGGATGCCGAGGGTCGATTGACCGTGACCATCCCCGTGCTTTCGGAAAAGGCGATCTTCATAGCCGAGTTCGCAAACAACAAGGGTTCGGTTGCCTCTGCCACGATTCCCGATCTCAAGGCTTATGACCGCTTGGCCCTGCAATGGCGTGGAGATGCCGGGTTTCAGCTGCATGCGCTGGAATTCGGTGCAACCTATGGCGAAGACGGGCATGTCTGGGCCAGCGAAAACTCGCAAGGGCTGGGTAACATCACGCGCCTTGGCGACGCGGGTTTGCCGGTGCCCCAAATTGTCGAGATCTATTCTGTGCCGTCAGACAGCGC
Organism: Ruegeria sp. AF8; assembly: GCF_056541825.1. Taxonomy (NCBI): domain Bacteria; kingdom Pseudomonadati; phylum Pseudomonadota; class Alphaproteobacteria; order Rhodobacterales; family Roseobacteraceae; genus Ruegeria; species Ruegeria sp. AF8. The sequence continues at coordinate 124,019 of NZ_JBQFYW010000003.1, forward strand.
CAACCGAACCGGCAACGTGGAAATGTCCGTCGAGGCCGAGGTTACCGACATCAACTGCGGCCGCCCGGTCAACGCACAGTCATTTGTGCTGCATGGCGGCGACGCACTGCGTTCGCGCGATCTGGTCATATCCATGCCCGATTGTTCCTCGGTCGGCGATTTTCTGGTGTTGAATAATCTGTTTCAAAATCTGAAGATCGCGGCAAGGTAGTCGGCAGGCAAGATCAGGTCTCACATGAAATGGCTTCGTGCGGCGGCGTTCGCCGCACTTTCGTATTGCATTCTCACCGACGGCGCCCGGGCGCAGGATATCACACTCACCTCTCATGACGGCAAGGTAGAGGTTTCCGGCACGTTTCTGGGCTTCGACGGAGAGTTCTACCGTATCGATACACAGTTTGGGGAACTGACTGTGGATGGGTCCGGCGTCACTTGCGACGGCCCCGCTTGCCCAAACCTGACCGAATTCGTGGCCGAAGTCGTGTTGTCCGGCTCTTCGACGATGGCCGAGGTTCTGCTGCCTGCGCTGGTCGAAGGCTTCGCCATGCGAAACGGGCTGCAAACAAAACGCGAAACGCGGGATGACGGACATTTCGTCTACACTCTGTCCCAGCAGCGTCGTCCGACCCCGCTGGCGCGTTTCGTTTTTCACGTCAACAACACGGATGAAGGCTTTGCCGACCTGCTCGCCTATGAGGCCGACATTGTAATGGCATTGCGGGAAATCCGGCCCGAGGAGCGCCGGTTGATAATCGACGCCGGGTTCGGTGATCTGACCAAACCCAACCGCAGCCGGGTTCTGGCCCTGGATGCGATGGTTCCGATTGTGTCTCCCGACAATCCGGTTCGGCACATCTCGACACTGGATCTCGCCAGGGTCTTTGGCGGGCAGATCGTCAACTGGGCCGACCTCGGCGGCCCGGACGCGCCGATCTCACTGTATTTGCCCGACGCCGGTTCGGGTCTGGCCCAGGCGGTTGACGACAGGTTGCTGAAACCCGAGGGATTGCACGTCGCTGAAACGATTGAACGCCACCGCCGCGGCAGCCGGCTGGCACATGCGGTGACCGCCGATCCGTTTGGCATCGGCATGGCCAGCTTTGCCGAAACCGGACCGGCCCGTTCCCTGACGCTGACCGGAGCATGCGGATTTTCCCTGTCTGCGTCGCACTGGACCATCAAGACCGAGGATTATCCTCTGACCTCGCCCGTGTTTCTTTATCTGCCCGCGCGTCGGTTGCCAAAGATCGCCCGCGACTTTCTGGCCTATACCCAAAGCCCAGGCGCCCAGGCGGTCGTCAGGCGCGCGGGATTCGTTGATCAATCGCCCGAAAACATCGGCCTTGGCGCACAAGGCGACCGGCTTGCCAACGCCATTGCGGCAGCCGGAAATGAAACCACACTGGAAGAGTTGCAACGGCTGATATCCACCCTGACCCCGATGCGACGACTGACCACGTCTTTCCGGTTCGAGACCGGCTCGGCCCGCCCCGATGCGCAGTCCCGTTCGAACATACTGCAACTGGCAAAGGCGCTGGAAACCGGTGTGTTTGACGCACAAAAGCTGCTCTTCATAGGTTTCAGTGATGGCGAGGGGCCGGCCATCGCAAATGCCCGTATCGCATACAAACGTGCCGAAACGGTGCGCAACGCGGTTCTGGCCGCGATTGAAACGACCGTTCCGGAAAATGTCGAAATCCAGGTCGACGCGTTCGGCGAAACGCTGCCGATGGCCTGCGACGACAGCGACTGGGGACGCAAGGTGAATCGCCGGGTCGAGGTTTGGGTCAAATAGGACCCCGGTTAAAGATATCCTTCGGAACGGAAACTCAACTCGACCGATTTCCCGATGATCAGATGATCGTGCAGGGTCAGCCCCAGCGCCGAACACGCGTTCTGAATCTGCCGCGTCATGTCGATATCCAGCTGTGACGGCGTCGGATCGCCCGAGGGGTGATTGTGCACGAGAATCAGTGCCGAGGCATTCAGTTCCAGTGCACGTTTCGCCACCTCGCGTGGATACACCGGAACATGATCCACCGTTCCACGCGCCTGCTCTTCATCGGCAATCAGAACGTTCTTGCGATCCAGATAGAACACCCGGAACTGCTCGGTCTCGCGATGCGCCATTGTCGTGTGACAATAGTCCAGCAAAGCATCCCAACTGGAAATCACCTGTCTTTGCATTACCCGCGCACGCGCCATGCGGTGGGCGCAGGCCTCAAGTATCTTGAGATCTGTGACAACGCCGTCACCCACGCCCTTGACGTCCTGCAACCGCTCAACCGGGGCGGTCAGCACCCGGTTGAAATCACCAAATGTATCCAGCAACAGCCGCGCCAGAGGTTTCACATCCTGCCGGGGAATAGAACGGAACAGAACCAGTTCCAGCAACTCGTAATCCGGCATGGCAGCCGCACCGCCGGTCATGAATCGCTCGCGCAGCCGCTTGCGATGATCCTTGATATAGGACGGCAGCCGCCCGGTCGGCAGCGGGACCGCTTGCGCTTCGTCGATGTCGAAAAGCATGGGAAATTCAGCGAAGGCATCCTGTGTCATGGTGCCAGCCTGCGACCGAATCGGTTTCCGGATGGTTAACATCTCTTGCCGAGGCCTTGTGGCCAGTGTTTGCTGCCGTGTTTGCCAAGATGGCGGTACCGGCGGAACGTGGCGTGGGATTCGGCGGCCAAACAGGAAAGGCCTGTGACAAATCCGAGCCGGAAAACAAAAGGCCGGCCTCCCATGGCCGGCCTCAGTTAACAAGACTTGGGTTTTCTAACCTTTCATCCCGTCCCAGAAAGACTTCACCGAAGAAAAGAAGCTTTTGGTTTCGGGACTGTTGTTCTCGCCCAGTTCCTCGAACTCACGCAGCAGTTCCTTTTGGCGGCTGGTCAGATTGACCGGAGTTTCCACCGCCAGTTCAATGAACATGTCACCGATGCCGCCGCCGCGCAGGGCAGGCATGCCCTTGCCGCGCAACCGCATCTGACGGCCCGACTGACTGCCCGCCGGAATCTGCACGCGACCACGGCCACCGTCGATGGTGGGAACCTCGATCCCTCCGCCCAGAGCCGCCTTGGACATGCTGACGGGCACCCGGCAATAAAGGTTTACACCATCGCGTTCGAACAGCTTGTGCTGCGTGACCTCGACAAAGATATAGAGATCGCCCGGAGGGCCGCCACGCATTCCGGCCTCACCTTCGCCCGCCAGACGGATGCGCGTGCCGGTTTCGACGCCAGCAGGGATATTGACGCTAAGTGCACGTTCTTTTTCGATGCGGCCCTGGCCGTGACAGGACTGGCAAGGATTCTTGATGATTTGCCCCATTCCCGCACAGGTCGGACAGGCGCGTTCCACGGTAAAGAACCCCTGTTGCGCGCGCACCTTGCCCATGCCCGAGCAGGTCGGGCAGGTGGTGGGCTCGACCCCGCTTTCGGCACCGGTGCCCTCGCAGGAGGAACAGGCCACCGCTGTGGGGACATTGATCGTTTTTTGCAGGCCTGCATATGCCTCTTCCAAAGACACACGCAGGTTATAGCGCAGGTCCGATCCGCGCGCGGCGCGGCGCCCGCCGCCACCCTGGCGACCCCCCATGAAATCGCCGAAGAGATCGTCGAACACATCCGAAAACGCGCTGGAAAAATCGCCCGAGCCAAAGCCGCCGCCGGGACGGCCGCCACCGCCCATGCCGTTTTCGAACGCGGCATGGCCGAACCGGTCATAGGCCGCCTTTTTGTCGGCGTCCTTGAGCACTTCATAGGCCTCGTTGGCCTCTTTGAACTGCGCCTCGGCTTCGGGGTTGTCTTTGTTACGGTCCGGGTGGAGTTCCTTGGCCTTTTTGCGAAAACCTTTCTTGATCTCATCCGCCGAAGCGCCCTTGGGCACGCCGAGCACATCATAGTAGTCGCGTTTTGACATCAGTACTTTCCTTCTGCCTCAACGTAGTCGGGCCGGCCCGGTATCCGGACCGGCCCGACCTGGCCCGGTTTACCCGTTAGTTACGCTTGTCGTCATCCAGATCTTCGAATTCGGCATCGACGATGTCGTCATCGCCAGGCGCCGCATCCGCCGCGGCCGGTTCATCCTCGGCTTCTTCCATCTGCGACTTGTAGATGGCCTCGCCCAGTTTCATGGCCGCTTCGGTCACGTTCTGGATGCCCGACTTGATCTTGTCGGCATTGTCGGTCTCGATCTCGTCCTTGAGCGCCGCGATGGCCAGCTCGATCGCCTCGATCGTGGTCGGGTCGACCTTGTCGCCATGTTCTTCCATCGACTTTTCGGTCGAGTGGATGAGGCTTTCGGCCTGGTTCTTGGCCTCGACCAGCTCTTTGCGCTGCTTGTCGGCCTCGGCGTTTTCCTCGGCCTCCTTGACCATCTTTTCGATATCCTCATCGGACAGACCGCCAGATGCCTGGATGGTGATCTTCTGCTCTTTGCCGGTGCCTTTGTCCTTGGCCGAAACCGAGACGATGCCGTTGGCGTCGATGTCAAAAGTCACCTCGATCTGAGGCATGCCGCGCGGTGCGGGCGGGATGTCTTCGAGGTTGAACTGACCGAGGATCTTGTTGTCAGCGGCCATTTCACGCTCACCCTGGAACACGCGGATGGTCACAGCGTTCTGATTGTCTTCGGCGGTCGAGAAGACCTGAGACTTCTTGGTCGGGATCGTGGTGTTGCGATCGATCAGGCGGGTGAACACGCCACCCAGCGTTTCGATACCCAAGCTCAGCGGGGTCACGTCCAGCAGAACCACGTCCTTGACGTCACCCTGCAGAACACCGGCCTGAATGGCGGCACCCATGGCAACCACTTCGTCCGGGTTCACACCCTTGTGCGGCTCTTTACCGAAGAACTTGGTGACCTCTTCGATCACTTTCGGCATCCGGGTCATACCACCGACCAGAACAACCTCGTCCACGTCGCTGGCCGACAGGCCCGCGTCTTTCAGCGCGGCCTGACAGGGCTTGATCGACTTCTTGATCAGGTCACCCACCAGCGATTCCAGCTTGGCACGGGTCAGTTTCATGACCATGTGCAGCGGTTGGCCGTTCGAACCCATCGAGATGAACGGCTGGTTGATTTCGGTCTGCGAGGTCGAGGACAGCTCGATCTTGGCTTTTTCCGCGGCTTCTTTCAGGCGCTGCAGGGCCATCTTGTCAGCGGACAGATCGACACCGTGTTCCTTTTTGAACTCGTCCGCCAGGTAGTTGACGATGCGCATGTCAAAGTCTTCACCACCCAGGAAGGTGTCACCGTTGGTGGATTTCACCTCGAACAGGCCGTCGTCGATTTCCAGAATGGTCACGTCGAAGGTACCACCACCAAGGTCATAGACCGCGATGGTCTGGGTTTCTTGCTTGTCCAGACCATAGGCCAGAGCGGCAGCGGTCGGTTCGTTGATGATCCGCAGCACTTCCAGACCGGCGATTTTGCCTGCGTCCTTGGTGGCCTGACGCTGCGCGTCGTTGAAATAGGCCGGAACGGTGATGACCGCCTGCGTGACTTCCTCACCCAGATAGCTCTCGGCAGTTTCCTTCATCTTGCCCAGAGTGAAGGCCGAGATTTGGCTTGGGGAGTACTTTTCACCGCGGGCTTCGACCCACGCGTCGCCGTTGCCGCCATTCACGATGGCATAAGGCACCATTTTCTTGTCTTTTTCGACTTCTGCATCATCCACACGACGACCGATCAGGCGCTTGACGCCAAAGATCGTGTTGTCGGGGTTGGTGACCGCCTGACGCTTGGCAGGCTGACCGACCAGGCGCTCATCTTCGGTGAAGGCGACGATCGAGGGCGTGGTCCGCGCCCCTTCGGAGTTTTCAATGACCTTCGGCTGCGAGCCGTCCATGATGGCCACGCACGAATTGGTGGTGCCGAGGTCAATACCAATGACTTTTCCCATGTGTTCGATCCCTTTCTCTTCAAGGCGATGTCCCGAGGCCCGAACCCGTTACGGCATCCCGGCCCCGATCAGTGGTGCGCGACGGCACTACACCATCGCGCGTCCCGGCGTATATAAGGACCGAAATGGTGGCCTGCAAGCTTCGTGAATCGCAGGTTTTCGGGAATCTTCGGCCTTTTTTGGCAACGATTTGGCAAGGAATGGAACTTCGCCCATGACACGGTTGTTGCTGCGCGGTTTCGACATTCGCAAAGGGCACCTCGATTCCCCCGCTCAAAACCGGTTGATCGAAGCGCTGCGCCCGGTTCTCAGGGCTGCGCCGCTGTTTCGCCCGACGACACCTGCGGGCAAAAAGATGTCGGTGCGCATGACATCTGCAGGCACGCTGGGATGGGTGACGGACAGGCAGGGATACCGGTATCAGGACAGCCATCCCAAGGGCATGACCTGGCCCGCGATCCCGGATGAGGTTCTGGATATCTGGCGCGACGTTGCGGATGCGAACCGTCTGCCCGATTGCTGCCTGATCAACTATTATGGCGAAAGCAGCCGCATGGGGCTGCATCAGGACAAGGACGAGGCCGATTTTTCCTGGCCTGTCGTTTCGGTCTCACTTGGCGATGACGCGCTGTTCCGGATCGGCAACACCAGCCGGGGCGGCAAGACCGAGTCGATCTGGCTGGGCTCGGGCGATGTCGTAATCATGGGCGGCCCCGCGCGGCTGACCTATCACGGTATCGACCGGATTCGATTCGGATCATCCAAACTTTTACCCAAGGGCGGAAGGCTGAACCTGACCTTGCGTGTGGCGGGCGAATGATCAGCGGCGCGCGAACCAGCTGGCCGAGACATGACGGCGCGTATAGAATTCGCCCATCAGACCGATCATGATCAGCACGATTCCGACCCAAAGCGCGTATTCCCAACTGCTATTGCGCGGGAAATAGTTCTGAAACACGTAACCTCGGCACTGGTCGATGGCATGAAACAACGGGTTCCAGTCGAACATGGCCAGCATCGTGGGCGGCAGCGAGTTTGCCACGAACATCTTGCCCGACGCGATCATGTTGGCCCGCTGATAAATCGTCGCAAGAATAGAAACCGCCGACGGGGCCCACGGCTTCAGCGCCAGAAAAACCAGCCCGACACCGCAACCTGTGAACCAGGCCAGCAGCAGCATCGCGAAAGCGCCCACCGGATCGGCGATCTCCAGCGGTTTGTAGGCAACCTGATAGACGAACAGGATCAGGAACAGGGTCAGCAACTGCGTATACAGCGCTCCGAACGCTGCCGAGGCGATTGCGATCAGCGTGTTCATTGGCGCGTGTTTCATCATGGGGCTGTTGGCGCCCGCCGCACCCGATACAGCTCCGACCGCCTTGATGTGACACATGAACAGGAAAATCCCGGACATGATGTACAACAGGAAATCGCCACGTACCGACATCCGCCGGATACCCAGCAGCGTGAACATGGCATAGAACACGCCAACGAACACGATCGTCTGCAACATATTGAGGCCCAGCGCCACCAGCGCGTTGTTATGTTTGGACCGGACCTGGCGCACCACCTCGTGAAAGATGATCTCGGCCATCGAGACGGCCCCGCCCAACAGGGTTTTATTCTGTCTGTAGCGAAACACCTGGCCGCCTTTTCTGAATCATTGCCCGAAAACTGACACGGAATTCTTGCCGTTCCGTTTTCATCGCAGCATAAGGTCGGCAATGGTTTAGTTCAACAAATCACAGGATCGGAGCATTTTTGTGACCTATGAAGACCTCATTCCGGTTATCCGGCGGCTGGCCCTGGAAGCAGGTGACAAGATAATGGAGATCTACAATGCCGATGATTTCGGCGTGACGGTCAAATCCGATGCCAGCCCCGTGACCGAGGCGGACGAGGCGGCCGATGCCCTGATTTCCGCCGGCCTGCGCGCCGCGTTTCCCGAAATCCTGCTGGTGACCGAAGAGCAGTCGGCCTCGCATTCGCAATCCGGTGATACGTTCCTGATCGTCGATCCGCTGGACGGGACCAAGGAATTCATTAACCGCCGCGGCGACTTCACCGTCAACATCGCTCTGGTCGAGAACGGCACGCCCACCCGGGGCGTGGTCTATGCCCCGGCCAAGGGCCGCATGTTCTATACACAGGCCGACGGCCGCTCGGTCGAGGAAACCGGCGCATTGGACAAGGCCGCACCGGGCGATCTGAGCGCGATTTCCGTCTCTAATCCTGACAATTCCGCGCTTTTGGTGGTTGCATCCAAATCACACCGCGATCAGGCAACCGACGACTATATCGGCAAATACCGGGTGCAGGACAGCAAAAGTGCCGGATCGTCATTGAAATTCTGCCTTGTCGCAACGGGCGAGGCCGATCTTTATCCCCGCGTTGGCCGCACCATGGAGTGGGACACCGCTGCAGGCCATGCGGTGCTGGCGGGTGCGGGCGGCAATGTTGTGCGGTTTGACGATCACACGCCGCTGACCTATGGCAAGGACGGCTATGCCAACCCGTTCTTTATCGCCTACGCCCCGGGCGTAGAACTCAAGGAGGCCTGATGTCCGTTCTGATCGCCATTCCCGCCCGATACGCCTCAACCCGCTATCCCGGCAAGCCACTGGTGCCGCTGAGCGGGGCAACCGGAAAATCCATGACGCTGATCGAGCGATCCTGGCGTGCGGCAACCGCCGTGTCGGGCGTGGACCGGGTGGTTGTGGCGACCGACGACGATCGCATCCGCGAGGTCGCGGAAGGGTTCGGGGCTGAGGTCGTGATGACCTCGGAAACCTGCGCTAACGGAACCGAACGCTGTGCCGAAACGCTGGAAAAAATCGGCGGCGGGCATGAGATCGTGGTGAACCTGCAGGGCGACGCACCGCTGACGCCGCACTGGTTTGTCGAAGACCTGGTCTCGGGCTTGCGCGCTGCCCCCAATGCCGGTGTGGCCACGCCGGTTCTGCGCTGTGATGCGGACGCCCTGAACAGCCTTCTGAACGACCGCAAGAACGGTCGCGTCGGCGGAACCACCGCTGTGTTCGCCGCAGATCACAGCGCGCTGTATTTCTCGAAAGAGGTGATTCCTTATACTTCGGAGACCTATCACGGGTCCCAGGACACACCGGTCTTTCATCATGTCGGCGTCTACGCCTATCGCCCCGACGCGCTGGCGGCCTATCCCACCTGGCCCACCGGCCCGCTGGAAACGCGCGAGGGGCTGGAACAGCTTCGTTTCATGGAAAACGGTCGTAAGGTTCTGTGCGTCGAGGTCGCGGCCAGGGGTCGCCAGTTCTGGGAGCTCAACAATCCGCAGGACGTGCCCCGGATCGAAGAGATGATGGCGGCGATGGGGCTGGAATGATCACATATCCCGCCCGGAACAAGAGCAGCAAGAGAAGTATTCCATGACCAATATCCTTGTGACCGGCGGCGCTGGCTATATCGGCTCTCACGCGTGCAAGGCGCTTAAACAGGCCGGATATACGCCGGTCACTTTCGACAATCTTGTGACGGGCTGGCAGGATGCGGTCAAGTTCGGACCATTCGAACGGGGCGACCTGTTGGACCGGGCGCGCCTGAACGAGGTCTTTGCCAAATACCAACCTGCGGCCGTGATGCATTTCGCCGCCCTCAGCCAGGTGGGCGAGGCGATGTCGGAACCGGGCAGATACTGGACCAACAACGTCACCGGGTCGCTATCGCTGATCGAAGCGGCGGTGGCAGCAGGGTGCAAGAACTTCGTCTTTTCCTCAACCTGCGCCACCTATGGCGAGCATGACAACGTGGTGCTGGACGAGACCACGCCGCAATTGCCCCTGAACGCCTATGGTGCCTCGAAACGCGCAATCGAGGACATCCTGCACGACTTCGAGGCCGCATTCGGGCTGAACCACGTGATTTTCCGCTATTTCAACGTGGCGGGCGCTGACCCCGAGGGCGAGGTGGGCGAATTCCACCGGCCCGAAACCCATCTTGTGCCCCTGATGCTGGACGCCATAGACGGCAAACGGGACGCGCTGACAGTGTTCGGCACAGATTACGACACACCCGACGGTACCTGTATCCGCGACTATGTGCATGTCTGCGACCTGGTCGATGCCCATGTTTTGGGTCTGAAATGGCTTGAGGATGGCAAGGGCAGTCAGATCTTCAACCTTGGCACCGGATCCGGTTTTTCGGTGATGGAAGTGATCGAGCATTCGAAATCAGTCACCAATCGTGAGGTACCTTTTTCCATTGGGCCGCGTCGCGCAGGTGATTGCACCAAGCTGGTTTCGGGCTCGACCCGGGCCGAGGCCGAGCTGGGCTGGGTACCGAAAAAATCAGTGTTGGAGACAATGATCGCAGATGCCTGGCGCTGGCATCAGACCGGCCACTACGAGCGGTGACAGTGATATGCCCGCCGTCGACATTCCAGCACATCCGGGATGGCTTGCCGCCTATCGGTTGCGCTGGAAGCGCCGGCGACTGTTGTGGCGCTCGTTTCGTAGCCGCCATCAACTGACAACCTTGTCAAACCGCACCGCGCAGATCGGGTCAGGCGACATTCTGGCCGTGACGACCCTTCGCAACGAGGCCACACGCCTGCCCTGGTTCTTTGAGCACTACCGCAGACTGGGCATCGACCATTTCCTGATTGTCGACAATGACAGCGATGACGGTTCGGTCGATTGGCTGCTGGACCAGCCGGATGTATCGCTTTGGCAGACCGCTGCCAGCTACCGTACCGCGCGGTTCGGGTTGGATTGGATGACGTGGTTGCTGATGCGCTTTGGGCATGGGCACTGGGCTCTTATGGCTGATGCGGATGAGCTGTTGATCTATGCCCATCATGACAGCCGGTCGCTGCATGAACTGACCGGCTGGCTGGAGGCAAGAGGTCAAACCGCCTTTGGCGCGCATCTGCTTGACCTCTATCCCAAGGGGCAGCTGAGTGGACAGAGATACACGACCGGATCAGACCCTATGAAGGAACTTTGCTGGTTCGATTCCGGCCCCTATCGCAGTCAGCGTCAGCAGCCCCTGGGCAATCTCTGGGTTCAGGGCGGGATGCGGGAACGGGTCTTTTTTGCGGACAAACCCTGGCGGTCCCCGACCCTGAACAAGATACCGCTGGTGAAGTGGTCGCGGCGCTATGCCTTTGTCAATTCATGCCATTCGGCGCTGCCCCGCCGGTTGAACTTTGACTATGACGGCCCCGGTGGAAAGGCCCCTTCGGGTGTGTTGCTGCATACGAAATTCCTGCCGGAAATCATTGAGAAATCGGCTATCGAAAAACAGCGCGGTCAGCATTTTCACAGCCCCGACCAGTTTGGTCCCTACTATGACGGCATCACTCGGGACCCTGATTTATGGACACGTTCATCGGTCCGGCTGCGCGACTGGCGCCAGCTTGAAAGCCTGGGGCTGATGTATTCGGGTGATTGGTGACGATTTTTGCGCGGCAACCTAGAAACATGGAACGCGTGGCCGAAATGTCAGCCCGGTCACAACCTTTTCTAAATTCATTGATCGCATGAAGGAAAAGATGACATAACACGGCAATGTCCGAACCACTCGAATAACGGACGGCTAAAAGGGCATGCTCGCGTATATGAGAAATTGGATGGGCGCGTGAGTTTATTGGACTCATATCGCATGAGGTTGCGGCGCAAGCGCCGCGTGCTGCGCTGTCTTCGCAAATCCCGCGAACTGGTGTCCATAAAGAACAACGCGTCCAGTATCCGCCCCGACGATGTGCTGTTGATCAGCGTGGTCCGGAACGAAAGAATCCGGCTGCCGTACTTCCTGAAATACTATCGCGGACTTGGCATCAATCACTTTCTTTTCGTCGACAATGGCAGCGACGACGGCAGCGCCGAGTATCTGTCCGATCAGGCGGATGTGTCGCTTTGGCACACGACCTGCAGTTACAAGAGCGCTACATTTGGCGTGGACTGGGTGAACTATCTGCTTCGCAGCTATGCCCGTGAGCATTGGGTTCTGACCGTCGACCCAGACGAGTTCTTTGTCTATCCGTTCTGCGATTCAAGGCCCATTCGCGCATTGACCGACTGGCTGGAGAACAGTGCTATCCGCAGTTTCAGCGCGATGCTGATCGACGTTTATCCCAAGGGGCCGATAAATCAGACGCCTTACTCCGAAGGTCAGAACCCGTTGGAAATCGCTGGCTGGTTCGATCCCGGAAACTACACGATCACCAAAAACCCCCGTTATGGCAATCTGTGGATTCAGGGCGGGCCTCGGGCGAGGGTATTTTTTTCCGACAACCCGAAGAAAGCGCCGGCACTGAACAAGATTCCGCTGGTCAAATGGTCCAGGCGGTACACCTATGTCAGCTCGACCCATGCACTGATGCCGCGCGGCCTGAACCATGTCTATGACGAGTGGGGCGGGGAGAAGCCGAGCGGCGCGCTGCTGCATGCCAAGCTGATCGATACTTTCGGCACCAAGGCGCAGGAAGAATTGCAGCGGGGACAGCACTATGCCCAGTCCGCCGAATACAGGCGTTATGCCGAAGACGCGCAGAACCAGACCGATTTCTGGTGCCAGTGGTCGGAAAAATACATCAACTGGCGCCAACTCGAGATTCTCGGCCTCATGTCCAAGGGAAACTGGGCATGAGTTCGCTGGGCATCATCATGCTGGTCCACACCGACCTGGATCGCGCCAAACAGATTGCGCGGCATTGGACGGCGTCAGGTTGCCCGGTCGTCATCCATGTCGACAAGAAGGTTCCCGCCGAAATTTGCAGCCGGTTCGAGAAATCCTGCGCCAGCGATCCGCTGATCTCTTTTTCTGAACGCCACCGGTGCGAATGGGGCGGATGGGGTATCGTCGCCGCTTCGCAATCCGCCGCCGAACTGATGCTGGCGCGACATCCCGAAGTGACCCACGTTTATCTGGCGTCCGGTGCCTGCCTGCCCCTGCGCCCGGTCAATGATCTGATCGACTATCTGGCGGCCCGCCCCAGAACCGACTTCATCGAAAGCGCGACCACCGCGGATGTCCCCTGGACCGTCGGCGGGCTGGATTCCGAACGCTTTACCCTTCGTTTCCCGTTTTCGTGGAAAAAGCAACGCCGCCTGTTCGACGGGTATGTCAATCTGCAACGGCGCCTGAAGATCAAGCGGCAGATTCCCGATGGCCTGACCCCGCATATGGGCAGCCAATGGTGGTGCCTGACACGGCGAACCCTGTCTGCAATCCTGCAAGACCCCCGCCGCCGCATCCATGACCGGTATTTCCGCATGGTCTGGATTCCGGATGAAAGCTATTTCCAGACTTTGGCCCGGGTGTATTCGTCGAATATCGAAAGCAGGTCGCTGACTTTGTCCAAGTTCGACTTTCAGGGCAAACCGCACGTGTTTTACGATGACCACCTGCAACTTTTGCGCCGGTCGGACTGTTTTGTCGCCCGCAAGATATGGCCGCGCGCGAACCGTTTGTTTCAGGCCTTTTTGACCGATCAGAAAAATGCCATGAAACCGGCCGAGCCCAATCCGGGCAAGATCGACCGGGTGTTCGTCAAGGCGGTCGAGCGCCGGACACGGGGGCGCTGCGGACTGTATATGCAAAGCCGCTTTCCCCGCACCGGCCAAGAAAACGGGGTGACCGCTGGCCCCTATTCGGTATTTCAGGGCTTTGCGGATGTATTCGAAGATTTCGAAACCTGGCTGGCCAAGGTTACCGGCACACGGGTGCATGGGCACCTCTTTGGACCGGAAAGCGCGGAATTCGCCGACCGCCGTTCCATGATCAACGGCGCATTGACGGACGATGCAACGCTGCGCGACTACAACCCCACGGCGTTCTTGTCCAATCTGATCTGGAACACCCGCGGTGAATACCAATGTTTCCAGTTCAGCCCGGCCGACAACCAGAAAATCAACCCTTTCATCGCGCGCGACCAGAACGCTCAGTTCTCGGTCATTTCCGGGGCCTGGGCGGTTTCATTGTTCAAGTCGAACCGGAATTTCGCGGATCTGCGAAAGGAAGCGGCAAGGTTGCAACAGATCGAAAGCAAACAACTGAACCTGCTGCGTGAAAGCACCGTCAAGGCCCGTGTGCGTATCTGGACCATGGCGGAATTCATCGAATCCCCGATGGAGCCGCTTCAGATTCTTGTCGACGAAATCGGTCACGCCAATCCCCGGTATCTGTCCGAAGCCCCGACCATGACCGACCTCACCGGGTTCGGACAATTCCTGCAAAACCTGAAAAACCAGGGGATGCATCCTTATCTGATGGGTGATTTCCCGGTCGAGGATTATCCCACGCCCGCATCCTCACCCACAAAGAAACCTTATCTGGTGCAATAAACCGGCATGACCGCAAAGTTCGATTATTTTGTTATTTTTGCTGAAATGCGAACCGGCTCCAATTTCCTTCAGTCCAATCTGAATGCGGTGGGCGGTCTCGAATGTTACGGCGAATTGTTCAACCCGCATTTTATCGGCGGCCTCGGGAATGACGAATTCCTTGGCGTCTCGCAGAAGATGCGCGACAACAACCCCCTCACACTGCTCGAGGCGGTAAAAACATCGTCCAAAAATCTGAACGGTTTTCGGTTCTTTCACGACCATGATCCGAGGGTGTTGGACCATGTTCTGGCGGATGCGCGCTGCGCCAAGATCATTCTGACCCGTAACCCGCTGGACAGCTATGTTTCATTGAAGATTGCGCGCGAGACGGGCCAGTGGAAACTGACCAACATCAACCGTCGTAAAGGCGCCAAGGTGGAATTTGACGCCCGGGAATTCACGCAGCACGTTCAGAAACTTCAGGCGTTCCAGGTCCTTCTTCTGAACAAGATGCAGCGCAGCGGCCAGACCGCGTTTTACGTGGCCTATGAAGACTTGCAGGATGTCGATGTCATCAACGGTCTGATCCGGTGGCTTGGCGTCGAGGCGCGGCTGAACGGTCTGGATGACGCTCTGAAACGGCAAAATCCCGGCCAGACCCTGACAAAGGTCACCAACGCCGAGACCATGACCAAAGCGGTGGCCGATCTTGACCTGTTCAACCTCACCCGAACCCCGAATTTCGAACCGCGCCGGGGACCGGCGGTGCCGAGCTATGTCGCAGGGATGGAACACCCGTTGATGTTTCTGCCCATCCGAGGCGGACTGGAAGAAGAGGTCGCACAATGGCTGGCGGATCTGGACGGAATCGCGACCGATGACCTGCTCACCGGCATGAACCAGAGGCGGGCACGGCAATGGATGCGAGAGCGCCCAGGCCACAGACGCTTTACTATTCTGCGCCACCCGCTGGTACGCGCGCATACCGTGTTCTGCCGCCATATCCTGCCTGTCGGGCCGGGCAGCTATAAACAAATCCGCAACACATTGCGCCGCCGGTTTCACGTGCCACTCCCGGCGGATGGACCGGGCAAGGGATATACCGCCACCCGTCACCGCGAAGCCTTTGAAGCGTTTTTGCGCTTTCTGCAACTGAATCTGGCTGGGCAAACCCCGATCCGGATCGACGGGAGCTGGAGCCAGCAATCAAATGTGCTGTCGGGATTTGCAACCTTTGCTCCGCCTGATCTGGTGATCCGGGAAACGGATATGTCCAAAGCCCTGCCCGCACTGGCCCGCAGCCTTGGCCACCCGGCCCCGCCACCGGTGCAGGCCATCCCGGCGGACACGCCTTTCGGGCTTTCGGACATCTATGACTCCGAACTTGAGGCGCTGTCGCGGGACCTGTATCAGCGCGATTTCCTGCTGTTCGGGTTCGAGCCGTTCAAACCGATCTGAACGCGGCGTCAGGGCCGCAGAGTGATGACGGTGCCTTCGTTGACCATCGAATAGATCTCTTCGATCTCTTCATCCGTGACGGCGATGCAACCGGCAGTCCAGTCATCCGTCTTGCGGGCGCGCTTGCGGTCGCTTTTCGTCCTTGGCTCGCCATGAATGAAAATGTCGCCCCCCGGATCGACACCTGCAGCCTTGGCTTGCTCCACATCCAGCGTGTTCGGATAGGAAATACCGATGGACAAATGATATCGGCTGCGCGGGTTGCGCCGGTCGATCCGATAGGTCCCCTCGGGCGTCTTGCCGTCGCCCTTGATGGTCTTGTGCCCATCCGGGGCGAAACCGAGGCCGACCTTGTATTCCTTCAGAATCTGCTCGTTGTGCAGCAGATACAGTTTCCGTGCACCTTTGTTGACGACCAGAGAGGTCACCTCGGGTCCATGATAGGGGCGGAATTTTGACGGGGATGCGCCGCACGCTGAAACGCTCAGCGTTGCCAATGCTCCCATTCCGAATGCTCGACGGTCCATTATTTCATTGCCTGCTCTTTGTTTTGCCTTTCATTATGCCAGAAAAGCAAAATTCGAAAATCACTTTTTTGTCTGGGTCCGGTCAACAATCAGTTGCTCGATCGCTTCAAGCCGTTCCAGCACTTCGTCGCGATAGGCGTCGGTGCGTTCGCCGTCTTCGGCATGGTGCGCATCCTGCATCGAATTCACGATCAGACCGACCAGCAGGTTCACCACCGCAAATGTCGTCACCATGATGAACGGCACAAAGAACAGCCAGGCATAGGGATAGACCTCCATCACCGGGCGCACGATGCCCATCGACCAGCTTTCCAGTGTCATGATCTGAAACAGCGTATAGGCGGACAGACCCAGATCGCCGAACCAGTCCGGGAAGGACCCTGAAAACAGCTTGGTCGCGATGACCGCCCCGATATAAAAGATGATCGCCATCAACAAAAACACGCTGGCCATGCCCGGCAAAGCCTTGATGAACCCCTCGACCACGCGGCGCAGGCTCGGCGCGACGGAAATCACCCGCAACACCCGCAAAATTCGTAACGCCCGCAGCACCGACAGGCCCTGCGCACCCGGTAAAATCGCGATACCGACGATGATGAAATCAAAGATATTCCAGCCGCTCAGAAAAAAGCGTCGGCGGCGGGCGACAAGTTTCATGGCGATTTCGATGATGAAAATCGTCAGGCACAGCGCATCCAGCAATTCGATGGCCGGGCCGAACCGCCCCATCAGACTGGGCGCGGTCTCCATCCCCAGAAGGATGGCGTTGAATATGATCACCGCAGTGATGAACCTGCCAAAACCGGGGGCCTCGATGACGGCGTTCAGCCGCTCTTGAAAACCGGGGGTGCCACTATCCAGACTGCTCATTTTCCTGCCTTTTTTAGCTTGAAGGACGCCGCAAGCTCCACATGCGCCGACCACCTGAATTGATCTACCACCTGCACCCATTCCAATACATACCCGGCACCTATCAGCATTCTGGCATCGCGCGCGAAACTCACCGGGTTACACGAGACATAGGCCACGACTTGCGGTTTGGCCCGGGCCACTTCCGCCACCTGCGCCTCGGCCCCGGCGCGGGGCGGATCCAGGACCACGGCATCGAATTTCGCCAGTTCATCGGGCATCAGCGGGCGGCGGAACAGATCCCGCGCCTCGGTTGAAACCCTTTTCAGACCCGGCGTCCTGCGCCATCCCTGATCCAGCGCCCGGGTCATCGCGGCATCCCCCTCGACCGCGTGCACCTCGGCCAACTGCGCCAATGGCAGCGAGAACGTGCCGCACCCGGCGAACAGATCGGCCACCTGCGCGGCATCCGCCACCGCTTCCTGTACCGCTTGCAACAGGGCCACTTCGCCATCCCGCGTCGCCTGAAGGAATGCGCCCGGCGGCGGCAGGACCACGGCGGGCCCGAACCGCTGAAGCGGCGGGTCGCGCATTGCGATGACCTCGTCCTCCCAGGTCAGCCGCGCCAGCCCGTGCTGTTCGGTGGCCCGAGCCAGCGCCAGTTCCAGTGGCCCGTCCAGCGGTTTGCCGCCCTGGACGGCCACGTCCAGCCCCGCCTCCGACAGGGTCAGCGTCACCGCAAGCACCCCCTTGCGGCTGCCGCCCAGAACCGCCAGCGCCTCGGCCACCGGGATGGCGGCGATCAGGGCTGGGTCCAGCAGGTGGCAATCGGGGATCTCGGTGATCACATCGGACGCCCTGCCGTGAAACCCGGCCAGAGTTCCCTTTTTGGTGCGCCGCACCGCGATCACCGCGCGCCGACGCGACCGGGGCGGAGAGGTGTGGATGGGCCGCATCGCCGCCTCAAGCCCCTGCGCCGACAGCGCATTGCGGACGACGCCAAGCTTCCATTCGGCCACAAACCCGTCCGAGGCGTGTTGCAACTGGCACCCGCCACAGGACTTATAGTGGCGGCACAGCGGACTGACCCGGTGATCCGAGGGCGTCTCGATCCGCACATCAGTCAGATGTGCCCCATCCGGAACGCCGCTGACCACCTCACCGGGCAGGGTGCGGGCGGCATAGATCGGGCCTTCGGCGATGCCGTCACCCTGATGGCCAAGCCGCTGAATGCTGTATTCCTGTCTCATGGCTGGCCTGATAGCGGGACCGGGGCGCCGGCAAAAGCCTTATTCTGCCGCTTCGGTGCGAATGAACCCGCCCGACTGGCGGTGCCAGAACCGGGCATACAGCCCGCCCTTGGCCAGCAGTACATCATGGGTTCCGGTTTCGACGATCCGTCCATGATCCAGTACAATGACCCGGTCCATTTCGCTTAGTGTGGACAGCCGGTGCGCGATGGCCAGAACGGTCTTTCCCTCCATCACCCGGTGCAGGGCGGTCTGGATCGAGGCTTCGACTTCGGAATCGAGGGCGCTGGTGGCTTCGTCCAGCACCAGAATCGGCGCATCCTTGAGAATGGCGCGGGCCAGCGCGATCCGCTGCCGCTGCCCGCCGCTGAGCTTGACGCCACGCTCGCCCAGATGGGCGTCATAGCCTTTGCGCCCCTGCGCGTCCTGCAGGCCCAGAATGAAGTCATGCGCCTCGGCCTTGCGCGCGGCAGCAACAAGTTCGCCTTCGCCGGCGCCGGGGCGGCCATACAGGATGTTGTCCCGCGCCGAGCGGTTGAACATCGCGGTCTCCTGCGTGACCATGCCGATCTGACGCCGCAAGCTGTCCTGTGTCACCTGCGACAGATCCTGCCCGTCGATGCGGATTTCGCCGTTTTCGCCTTCATAGAGCCGCAACAGCAGCGACACCAGCGTCGATTTCCCGGCCCCCGACGCGCCGACGATGCCAAGCTTTTCACCCGGCCGGACGGTCAGCGACAGATCCTGCACGCCCCCCTCGTCCCGGCCATAGGCAAAGGTGACGTTGTCAAATTCGATCTGACCGCCGGTCACGCTCAGTCCGGTCGCAGTCGGCGCGTCCTCGACCCGCCGGTGAACCGCCAGCGTTTTCATGCCGTTTTCAACCTCGCCCACATGCGCATACATACCCATCAGCGTAAAGCTGACCCAACCGGTCATCTGCGCGATCCGGATCGACACTGCACCCGCCGCCGCGATGTCACCGGCCGTCGCCGACCCCGCCTGCCACAACAGCAGCGTGGACCCCAGCAGAAGCACCGGCAGAACCCCTGCCAGGCTCATCAGGATGAACCGGAAGCTGGCCGAAAGCCGGCCGAAATCCAGCGACCTGTCGCGTAGCGCTTCCATCGCGACACGCGCGGCCTGATCCTCGTTTTCGGCATGGGCGAACAGTTTCACCGTCTTGATGTTGGTGATCGTGTCCACCACCTGCCCTGTCACCATCGCCCGCGCCCCGGCCCGTGCGCCCGACCGCTTGCGGATGCGCGGCAGATACCAGCGTACCAGACTGAAATAGAGGGCCAGCCAAAGAACAAAAGGCAGCATCACCAGTGGATGAATCGAGCCTAACAAGGCCAAAGATCCAACCAGCGAGGCCAGCGCAAACACCACGGCGCTGATCGTGTCGGACACGATCGAGGTCAGCGCGCTGGATGTCTGCATCTGTTTCTGCGCGATCCGCCCCGCGAAATCGTCGTCGAAATAGGTGACCGACTGACCAAGCGTCCAGTGGTTCAACTTTGACAGGACCAAGGGCGGGATATTTGGCATGACGACATAGTTGTTCATTACAGCGGACAGACCCGCCACTGCCGGACGCAACAGCATGAAAAATGCAACAGCTCCCAGAATGGCGCCCATGTTGCCCGCGCTGAACACCACTTGGGGTCCGCTATTGACCGCCATGTCGACGACACGCCCCAGAATCCAGGCGGTGGCGGCCTCCATCGCGCCACCTGCCGCCGAAAAGAACGCGGCAAAGAACAATGCGGGCCAGGCCCCCGAAAGGCACCAGCGCATGAACGCGCCCAGCGTTTGCGGCGGCGGCGTGCCCGTGGGACGGAACGGAAAGATCAGATCGGCAACCCTCATTCGGCAGCCTCGGGATTCACGAATCCGCCCGATTGCCGTGCCCAGAACTGTGCGTAAAGCCCGTCCAGCGCCAGAAGTTCGGAATGTGCGCCCTGTTCGGCGATACGGCCCCGGTCCAGTACCAGAATGCGGTCCATCTGCGCGATGGTGCTGAGCCTGTGCGCGATCGCGATGACTGTCTTGCCCTGCATCATGCCGTAAAGCGTGTCCTGAATGGCTGCCTCGACCTCAGAATCTAGCGCCGATGTCGCCTCATCCAAGAGCAATATCGGCGCATCCTTCAGGATCACCCGCGCCAGCGTCACCCGCTGCCGCTGCCCACCGCTGAGTTTGACGCCCCGCTCACCCACATGCGCGTCATAGCCCCGCCGACCCTGCGGGTCTTCAAGATCAAGGATGAATTCATGCGCCTCGGCCTGTTTGGCCGCCGCGACGATCTGGTCCTCGGTGGCGTCCGGTTTGCCGTAAAGGATGTTGTCGCGCACCGAGCGGTGCAGCAGGGCACTGTCCTGTTGCACCATGCCGATATTGCGGCGCAAACTGTCCTGCGTGACCTTCGAGATGTCCTGACCGTCGATCAGGATCGCCCCGCGCTCGGCGTCATAGAACCGCAAAAGCAGCTTGACCAGGGTCGATTTTCCCGCCCCCGAACGCCCGATCAGACCGATCTTTTCGCCGGGTCTTATGGTCAGGTTCAGATGATCCAGCCCCCCTGCCTCGCGCCCGTAATGGTGCGACAGGTTGCAAAGCTCGATCCGGCCTTCAGTCAGGCGCAGGGGCCGGGCATCCGCGGCATCGACCAGCGCGATGGGCTGGGCAATGGTCTCCATCCCTTCGGCCACCACGCCAAGCTGGCGGAAAAAGCTGGTCAGCGCCCACATGATCCATCCGGTCATGGCGTTCAGGCGCAGGGTCAGTGCCGCAGCGGCCGCCACCACCCCGACCGAAGCCTGCCCCTGCATCCACAACGCGATGGCCCAGCCGACCACACCCACGATCAACAGGCCGTTCAGCGTCACCAGAACCGCGTCCATGACGGTGAAAATCCGCATCTCGACCTGAAACGTGCGCCGCGTCTCTTCGATCGCTTCACGGGCATAGCCGAGCTCGTGATCGTCATGCGCGAACATCTTGACCGAATGGATATTGGTATAGCTGTCCACGACACGCCCGGTCACGGTCGAACGCGCATCCGACGCCGCTTTGGACGCGGGGCCGACGCGCTGCACCGTCCAGTGCACCAGAATTGCGTACAAAACCAGCCAGACCAGCAACGGCAGCATCAGCCGCACATCCGCCGCCATCAGCAGAATCGCAGCCCCGATCAGATAGGCCAGCGAAAAAGAGATCGCGTCGAACACCTGAAAGATCACCTCGCCCGCGGCGGGCGGGGTCTGCATGATCCGGTTGGCAATGCGCCCTGCAAAATCGTTTTCGAACCAGCCGACCGACTGCCGCAGCACGTGCTTGTGCGCCCGCCATCGGATCAGCGTGCCGAAATTGGGCAGAATCGCGTTGTTGAGCAGCAGCACATCCAGCACATGCAGCAGCGGGCGGAACACCAGAATGAACACGGCGACCAGCAAAAGCTCGGTCCCGTGGTTGTCCCAAACCTCGGCGGGTGTGCCCCCCATCAGGTCGACGACACGGCCCATATAGTAGATCAGGACAATTTCGACCGCCGCGACGACCACCGACAACAGCGCGGTCCACAGGAACACGCGCCGGAACGGCTGCGCATAGTCGCGCAGAAACGGCCACAGCCGTGTCGGCGGCGTGTCAACGTCGGGATAGGCAACGAAAGGGTCAATGAGATTTTCGAAATAGCGAAACATGGGCAGTGCTCCAATTGAGCAGACAGATCAGAAATGCGAAACAAGGCAGCGCCGGAACACCACCCGCACGGGGTCGGTTATTCCGGTTTCAGATAAACCAGATCCCGTAAAACACTCGCATCCCTCCATCCATGTGACGGGCGCACCCTAGCCGGAAAAATGGCATCCTGTCACCCCCCCCTATGCTTCAGCGGGTGCCCGACAGCAATTCATCCCGTTCCAGTGCAAAACCCGAACCGATCCAAAGCGTCTCTAACTCGGCCAGTTTTGCACCCAATGCCGGACCCTGATACTCCGGTATCAAGTCGCGCGCCTTGACCGGGAACTGGGCGTTTGCGCCTTTATCCAATGCTTCGGCAAGATCGGGCATCCATGGCTGTTCCAGAAACGCGTATCTGAGCATCAGGGCGTTCAGCCCACCCTGAGCCCCGTATCTATAGCCCAGTTCCGCCGGTCCCGCCGTACCCGTCGCAACATCATGCATACGGGTGAGGCGCTGCATCTGCGCCTTGCTGAGTCTCAACGTCGATACCATCGCATGTTGCCCCAGGGCGGCAAGCCGCCGCACCGGGTCGGGCGCAGCGCCGGCCTGTGCCTCGATGACAACCAAAGGCGCGAGCGACCGGTCATCGGCGCCGGGCAGCACCCGGCCCAGCACACCGGTGATCCGCATCGCCGCAAGCGATGGCGCCGGATCGGGTGCGCCAAGCAGTTTCAGCAGCTCTGCCCCGACGCGTTCGCGCGACAGCTTTTCCAGCCCGTCCAGATTTGTACCGATGGCCGACAGCGCTTCTGGGTCGAAACCGTTTTCCGCATTTCCATACCAGGCGTGAAACCGGAAATAGCGCAAAGACCGCAGGTAGTCCTCGCGAATGCGGTCCTCGGCCTTGCCGATGAACCGCACCCGGCGCGCCCGCAGATCGGACAGTCCGCCCAGCGGATCGATGACGGTGCCATCCGGCTGCGCGTAAAGCGCGTTCATGGTGAAATCGCGGCGCGCTGCATCTTCTTCGACGGTATCGGAATAGGCCACCACGGCGCGGCGGCCATCGGTTTCCACATCACGGCGAAAGGTGGTGATCTCGTGCGGGATACCGCCGCTCACCAGCGTCACGGTGCCGTGATCGATCCCCGTCGGCACCGCTTTGATGCCTGCGGCCCCGGCCAGTCTGACCACGCGCTCGGGCCGCGCATCGGTGGCAATATCGATATCGGCGACCGGAGCGCCCAACAGGGCGTTGCGTACACAGCCACCGACAAACAGTGCCCGCGCCCCACCCGAGGTCAGTGCCGCGCACACCTTCTGCGTGGCCGGATCCCTGACCCAGGCGTCGGTAATCTGCGTCATTCATTCACCCGTGCCGCCAGACCCCGCAAAATTCGCGCGGTTGCACCCCAGATATAGTAGGGTCCGAACGGAACGGTGAAATAGTGCCGCCGCTGTCCCCGCCAATGCCGCGACTCTACAATGTAGTTGTCGGGATTCAACACATGGTCCAGCGGCACCGAGAACACCTCGTCGACTTCACCTGGCTCTGGAACCGGGTCAAAGCCCTTGTCCAGTACCGCAACAACCGGCGTCACGGTGAAAGAGGTAACCGTTTCATGCACGGGCAGATGGCCCAGAATGCGCGGCAGATCGGGCGGCAGGCCGATCTCTTCCCGCGCCTCGCGCAGAGCGGCGGCGGTCACGTCGGCGTCGCCCTCTTCCTGCTTGCCGCCGGGAAAGGCGATCTGACCGGGATGATGTTTCAGGACCGAGGACCGCTTGGTCAGGATCACGCGCGGGGTGTCGCCGATAAGGGAAACCGGCACCAGCACACCGGCGGGGCGCAGCTTGCGGCCTTCGGGCAGAACTGTATCCGGGTTCAGGTCGAAATCGCTCGACCCGGGGCCGGGACGGCTCAGCGCCGTCCGCAGTTGATCAACCGCGTCACGCACCGGCATCCGGGTCCGCTTCGAACCCTACGGTTCCGGGGTCCAGCACATAATGTGCTCCGCAGAACTGGCAATCGGCGGTAACGGTGCCTTCCGGCGTGGTCATCTTTTCGATGTCCTTGGCCGAATAGATCGACAGGCTCTGCCGTACCCGGTCCTCGGAACAGGTACAGCCAAACTGCACCGGCTGAGTGTCATAGACGCGCGGCTGTTCCTCATGAAACAGGCGCACCAGCAGTTCGGTCGGCTGCACCGACGGGCCGATCAGCTCCAGATCGTCGACCGTATCCAGCAAGATGTTGACCCGGCCCCAATTCTCACCCTCTTCTCCGTCAAGCAGATCGTCGGCACGCAGGATCTCACCGGACCCTTCGCCGGTTGCCACGAATGGCGAGGCCTTGGGCAAATGCTGCAACATGATCCCGCCCGCGCGCCAGTGCTCGTCTACGCCGGGCTCGGTCGATTTGCCGAAACTCAGCGAGAACCGGGTCGGCAACTGTTCGGACTGGGCAAAATAGGCTTCGGCGCAGGCGCTGAGCGAACCGCCCGCCAAAGGGGTGATGCCCTGATAGGGCTGCGTTCCCTTGCCCTGGTCGATCAGAATCGCGAAATATCCGTCGCCCACCTGATCGAACGGCGCACCTTCGTTCAGGCGTTCCCGGTCGAAACTGGCATAGGCCCGTATTTGCGCCGGTTCGCCCTCGGTCTTCGGCGCGTAATAGTCGGTTGCAATCATCCGCACCGGTCCCTTGGACTGAACCTGCAACGACAGCTTCCAGCGCAGCGAGATCGTCTGCCCGATCAAAGCGGTCAGCAGGGCCATCTCGGCCACCAGCGCCTCGACCTGAACCGGATAGTCGTGCTGTTTCAGAATACCGTCCAGCACCCCGTCCAGACGGGCCACACGGCCGCGCATGTCGGGCAGATCAAGCTGAAAGGGCAGGACGGTGTCGTCCCACGCGATTTTCGTTCCAAGAGACATGGGGTTTCCTTAAACGCCGCGGATTGGCATACCGCCACCATATAGGTCGAACTGAATTGGTTGAAAGGGGCCATACATGATCAGGCGTTTCGGTGAAACCCCCGAACCGGGCCGGAAATACATCCGCCGCGTCGGCGTCTATGCCCTGCTGCCGCGCGGCAACGCACTGTTGCTGACATGCCAGACAGAGCCCGGCCCCGATCTGCAACTTCCGGGCGGCGGCATCGACCCCGGAGAATCGCCAATCACCGCCCTGCATCGCGAAGTGTTCGAGGAAACCGGCTGGCTTATCGCCACGCCCAGACGCGTCGGCGCGTTCCGCCGCTTTGCCTATATGCCGGAATATGATCTGTGGGCCGAAAAGATCTGCCTGATCTACCGCGCCCGCCCGGTGCGCCGCACGGGCCCGCCGACCGAAGCCTTTCACGAGGCGCTGTGGATGGAAGCGGGCGAGGCCGCGCAACGTCTGGGTAATGCCGGCGATCGCCACTTCGCCAACCGGCACGTTCAGGGTTTCTGAACGGTCGGTATTCCGCTTGTTCGTGATCCGCGCCGCGCGGCATTGCCGGCAAGGCAAGGGGGCAATGACCCTCACCCGCGCTCATATGATGCCGTCATACTCGAAAAATGCCGCCGAAACGTCGTCATCCAGGCCATGATCGGGCGACATGATCTGAGTGAGCCGCCAGAACAGATCGTCCAGAAACTCCTGCCCGTTCAGATCCGGCCCGCATTGCCGCACCAATTCCAGCAACCCTTCCGGCTCCAGCATGCCGCCGGCGGCCAGCCTGCATTCGGTGAACCCGTCAGAATACAGCAGCAGCCGGTCGCCCGGTTCCAGATAGGTATCCACCCGCTGATAGGTTATGTCCGGCAGCAGCCCGATGGGCACGCCGCCCTCGCCCAGAAACTCCGCCCGCCCGTCCCGACGCAGCACCAGAGGGTGCGGATGGCCCGCCTGGACCATCTTCAGGTGACCGTTGCGCAGGTCGACAATGGCATAGACCATGGTGAAATATTCCTCGACCCCGGTGTCGGCGATCAGCCGTGAATTGAGCATGGCCGCCACTTCCTCGGGCGGTAGCAGGGCATAGAACCGGTCGAACCTTTTCTGCATGGCGACGTTCTGGTCGAAATAGGTGCTGGACAGATAGCCGCCCAGCCGCGCCGTCATCATCGCCGAGGTGATCCCGTGGCCGGACACGTCAATGCTGTAGAACCCCAGCCGGTTCACACCCGGAGAGAACATGCCCACCAGATCGCCACCGATATGGCCACAGGGCTTGAGCAGCAGGCTGACCCGCGAGTTGCCAAACTGGCGGGTCAGTTCGGGCACCAGCGAGTCCTGGATTTTCCGGGCCTGTATCAGATCCTTGTCGATGGCGTCGTGGGCA
Source organism: Ruegeria sp. AF8 (assembly GCF_056541825.1). Lineage (NCBI taxonomy): Bacteria > Pseudomonadati > Pseudomonadota > Alphaproteobacteria > Rhodobacterales > Roseobacteraceae > Ruegeria > Ruegeria sp. AF8. Next base: position 150,332 of record NZ_JBQFYW010000003.1, read on the forward strand.
AGCCGCAATTCGCCCAGCGCCTTTTCGATGATGCGGTTTTTTTCGGACAGCTCCCGCTGCATCCTCAGAATGCGCGCACCGGCGGCGATGCGGGCGCGCAACTCATCCGCGCCCAGCGGTTTGATCAGAAAATCATCCGCCCCCGCATCCAGTCCCTGCGCCACCTCGTTCTTTTCGCTTTTCGAGGTCAGCAGGATGAAATAGGCATATTCATCGCATTCCAAGGCGCGAAACGCCTGACAGAATTCCAGCCCGCTCATCCCCGGCATCACCCAGTCGCTGAGCACCAGATCGGGCGGGTTGTGGCGGCAAAGCTCGATCGCGGCCTCGCCGCAGTCGGCCTCGACCACCTCGAACCCCCATTTCCTTAGCGATCCGACAAGGATGCGGCGCTGCAGGCGGCTGTCATCGACGACCAGAACCTTTCGGATCGCCCCAAAACCGTCCCCGGCCCGGGCCTCTGCATCCTTGATTTTCAGCACCCTAAAATCCCGTTGCCTGCCTCTGACCGGCTTTGTCGAAACTAGGCATTGGCGTTTAACATAAGATGAAACCCGAAAGTGCCGGGGTGTTCTCAAAATTCTTAACCGCGTGTTTACCCGCGATGTCCTACCAAAGAGTGAACGAGATCGGGAAACAGGTGCGCCATGATCCACTGGCCAAGAGTCAAACAGCTGCGGGACGAGGTCGGCGCCGAGGAGTTTCCGGAGGTGGTTCAGATCTTCATGGAAGAGGTGCACGAGGTGATCAAGCGAACCCGCGATGATACGGGCCGGACGGATCTGGAAAGGAACCTGCACTTTCTCAAAGGCAGCGCCCTGAGCCTGGGATTTCAGTCCTTTTCAACCCTGTGTCAGGACGGTGAACGCCAGGCCGCGGCAGGTGATGCGGCTTTGGTCGATCTCGATGAAATCGTCCGGTCGTTTACCGTGTCGCGGGCCGAGTTTCTGACCGGGCTGGATCACAACGTCTGACCGTCAGATCACGAACTGCGCCAGCGTTTCGTCCTCGGTAATGTCGGTATAGGTGAATCCGGCATCATCCAGATGCGCAAACAACCGCATGAAATTTTCCGGCTTGCTGGTTTCGATCCCGATCAGGACCGAGCCGAAATTGCGCGCCGATTTCTTCATGTATTCGAACCGTGCGATATCGTCATCGGGGCCGAGAATGCCCAGAAACTCCTTGAGCGCACCGGGCCGCTGCGGCAGCCGCAGGATGAAGTATTTCTTGACCCCGGAATAACGCTGTGCCCGTTCCTTGACCTCTGGCAGACGCTCGAAATCGAAGTTTCCGCCAGAGGTGACACAGACCACGGTTTTGCCGCGGATAAAGCTCTGAACATCCGACACCGCCTCGATGGCCAGCGCCCCGGCGGGTTCAAGCACGATGCCCTCGACGTTCAGCATCTCGATCATGGTGGTGCAGATGCGGTCTTCGGACAGGACCAGCACATCCGAGAGATTGCGATCCCCGAGCAACTCAAACGGTTTCGCCCCAATCCGCCCCACCGCCGCACCATCGACAAACGTATCCACATGATCCAGCGCCACCGGATGCCCTGCCGCCAGTGCAGCCCGCAGGCAGGCCCCACCCTTGGGTTCGACAAACAGGCAATGGGTCCGATCCCCGAACCATGTTGCCACGCCCGAGGACATCCCGCCCCCACCAACCGGCAAGATCACGTGATCGGGCAGCCCGCCCAGCTGTGCCTCGATCTCGACGGCCAGCGAGGCCTGACCTTCGATCACATCCTCATCGTCGAAAGGCGACAGAAAATGCCCGCCCTGCTCGGTGCACCATTTTTGCGCGGCGGCCAGCGTGTCGTCGAAATAGTCGCCAATCAGGTGGATCTCGATGTTGTCGCCGCCGAAAATGCGGGTTTTCTGAATCTTCTGCTGCGGCGTGGTCACCGGCATGAAGATGACACCCCGCACACCCAGATGCTTGCACATGAACGCCACGCCCTGCGCGTGATTGCCGGCGCTGGCGCAGACGAACAGGTCCTGACCCTGCTGCTTGCGCATGGCATTGAACGCGCCGCGGATCTTGTAAGACCGCACCGGGCTGAGGTCCTCGCGCTTGAGCCAGATATCGGCCCCATACCGCTCGGAGAGATGGGCGTTCAGCTGCAACGGCGTTGCAGGGAAGACGGATCGCATCGCCTGCTCGGCAGCACGGGCGCGGGTCATGAAGTCAGTCATGGCTGTTTCACTGCCGCATCACCGCTGAAAGGGCAAGGAATACATATGTGTACCCGAAACCTATCGCAGCTCGCGCCCTTCGACGATATGGCCATACAAGGCTGTCAAAACGCTTATGCCAAGCATAAGGAGAAACCATTGAGCGACCAGAGTATAGACAAAGCTATCGAGTATAGGAGCCAACGGCGTCAGCAACAGCAGGTTTGGAATCGCCGTCAAAACGCCAAAGCAAAGTGCGGTAACAAATACAGACTTCGCATGTTTATTGGTTTTTTTCCATGATTCAATAACTCGCATAAACTCTCCGACAGCTGCTGCGGGCAGAACCAATGATAGTCGCAAAGCCATATATGAAAGTACTATCCCCAAAAGGAACCCCAGGATCGTTCCATCATTTGACGCAACCGTGCCGCCATAGAAAACGGCGGCTGGGATCAAGAACAGAACTCCGGCGATTAGCCCAAAAGCGAAACTTAGAGGAACTATTCGTAACGCCGCTCCAACATATGCCCAATTTCTCTCGCCGTTCCACACAGGCCAGGCAGGACCGGGTTCAATGCCAAGAAGTACGTATCGATGCCAACCTACCGCTACCCATACAAAGACAGTTGCGTAGGCAAATATTAATCCGAAAACGAACCATGGAACGGCACCCTCGTTGTTGATCTGCCCTGATGGGGACAGAAAAAACAACACAAAATAGCTGGCAGCACCAATGCCTAGGAAGGGAAGCAAACTTAGTCTCGCCGCAGCAGGCAGATTGTCAATCAGCAGCAAAACAGCGTGTCTGAATAAACGATAGCCAAACAAATGAAATCCCTCTCTCAACCAATCCTTGTTCTCTTTCCAACCGTTTCACCTCAATTCCCGGCTTTGGTCAACGCACATAACTTGCCCCCACGTCCAAAACCCGCTAGGGGCCAATCGTTCTACGCATAAAGGGAAGTCAGATGTCCGCGCCCAAGAAAGTTGTTCTGGCCTATTCCGGTGGCCTTGATACCTCGATCATCCTGAAATGGCTGCAGACCGAGTATGGCTGTGAGGTCGTGACCTTCACCGCCGATCTGGGTCAGGGCGAAGAGCTGGAGCCCGCCCGCAAGAAGGCCGAGCTGCTGGGGATCAAGCCCGAGAACATCTATATCGAGGACATCCGCGAAGAATTCGTTCGCGACTTCGTCTTCCCGATGTTCCGCGCCAATGCGCAGTATGAGGGGCTGTATCTGCTGGGCACCTCGATCGCGCGCCCGCTGATCTCGAAACGCCTGGTCGAGATTGCCGAAGCCACCGGTGCCGATGCCGTCGCCCACGGCGCGACCGGCAAGGGCAACGACCAGGTGCGCTTTGAGCTGGCGGCCTACGCGCTGAACCCCGAGATCAAGGTGATCGCCCCGTGGCGCGAGTGGGACCTGACCAGCCGCACCAAGCTGCTGGAATTCGCCGAGGCGAACCAGATCCCGATTGCCAAGGACAAACGCGGCGAGGCGCCCTTCTCGGTCGATGCCAACCTGCTGCACACCTCGTCCGAGGGTAAGGTTCTGGAAGACCCCGCCGATATGGCACCGGACTATGTCTATCAGCGCACTGTCCATCCCGAGGACGCACCGAACGAGCCGGAATTCATCGAGATCGGCTTTGAAAAAGGCGACGCGGTCAGCATCAATGGCGAAGCGATGAGCCCCGCGACCATCCTGACCAAGCTGAATGAATATGGCGGCAAGCACGGCATTGGCCGTCTCGATCTGGTCGAAGGCCGTTTTGTGGGCATGAAATCGCGCGGCATCTACGAAACTCCGGGCGGCACCATCCTGCTGGAAGCGCATCGCGGGATCGAATCCATCACCATGGACCGCGGCGCGATGCACCTGAAAGATCAGCTGATGCCGCAATATGCCGAGCTGATTTACAACGGTTTCTGGTACAGCCCCGAGCGTGAGATGCTGCAGGCCGCGATTGACAGGTCGCAAGAGCACGTCACCGGCACTGTCCGCGTGAAGCTGTACAAGGGTCTGGCCTCGACCGTGGGCCGCTGGTCGGATCATTCGCTCTATTCCGAGGCGCATGTGACCTTTGAAGAAGATGCCGGTGCCTACGATCAGAAAGACGCCGCAGGCTTCATCCAGCTGAACGCGCTGCGTCTGAAGCTGCTGGCCGCACGTGACAAGCGCCTGTCGAAGTGAGTGACGACGACGCCATAAACGAAGAACTCGACATGTTCATCGAGGCGCAGGACACGGTATGGGCCGATGTCCTGCGCGAACTGTCCGACGGCAAGAAAACCAGCCATTGGATGTGGTTCGTCTTTCCGCAACTGGCCGAACTGGGCCGGTCGCACATGGCGCAGCTTTACGGGATCGAGGATCTGGATGAGGCGACCGCTTATCTGGATCACCCCGAACTGCGCCACCGCCTGGTTGAGGTCAGCCGCCTGTTGCTGACCCACAAAGACAAGGACGCCACCGAGATTCTGGGCGGCATCGATGCGAAAAAACTGCGCTCGTGCATGACGCTTTTTGCCGCTGTGCCCGGCGCACCGGGTGAGTTTCAGGATATCCTCGATTGCTTCTATGGCGGCGAAACCTGCCCCCTGACTTTGACCGCGATCCAAGACGGCTGAGCGCTGCCGCGTGGTCATGCTTGCCCTGGTGCCGACCCGTTCCTAACGCTTGCACAAACGGCAAGAGGGCAACATGGCGCTTGAGGACATAGCAAACGGTATTCAGTCGGGGCTGGCCGGAAAAAGTTTCGACGGGTCGCTGAAATTCGACTGCGGCGCCGACGGAGTGATCGTTCTGGCCAACGACATGGCCACGACCCAGAACCGCAACACCGATTGCACGATCCGCATTTCGACCGGAAATCTGGTGAAACTGCTGACCGGGAAACTCAACCCGATGACCGGGGTGATGATGGGCAAGCTCAAAGTTTCGGGCGATATGAGTGTTGCCTTGAAGTTGGGGCAACTACTCAAATAATCCCTTCCTTTCGCTGGAAAGTGCTGCGGCAGCGGCGCCGTCGACTCGGCTCAGAGCTTAACCGCCTTCATTTTCTCATAGAACGGCAACGCACCCTCCAGCACCGGCTGCAAATGCGCGGGCACGTCGGGCAAAGCCCCTTCGGGCCCCGCGAACCCGGACGAATTCCAGACCGAGCCATACCAATGCGCCGCCCAGACGCCGTCATCCGGGTGGCCGCCCTTTGGCCAGTTCAGCATATGCGGCGACCAGGGCACGCCGATGGCGTCACACAGCTTTTCCAGCATCCCGGCGGGATCGTCGCGGATATCGTGGCTGTCGATCACCACCGGATCACCGCCCCATTCGCTTACTTCGTCGAACAGCTCGGCCTGCTGCCAGAAACCGATATCGTCCAGCGTTGGATTTTCCCGCTTTGCTGCGTAACTGGCGATCACCCGCGCCGGGTGGCGGATCAGAAACACATTGCGAACCTGCCGCATCCAGTCGCGTGGAACGCCGGGGATCATGTGCTGGGTCATGTGCTTTTGATACCAGAACGGGCGCGCGCCGGGGTTTGGCCCTGCAAGGTTTGCCGCCACCTCCGCCGGGTCCTGCGACTGCGCGACCAGGATCTCTTCGCGCATCGGATGATGCAGGCCGGTCATCGCCAGATAGGCCGCATAAAACGGCTCGTCGGTCACCGCGCAGTCTGTGCGCGCGCCGAAGCTGTACATCATGGCCGTCGACAGATTGCGCGGCCCAGACCACATTGCGATTTTCACGACGACGCTCCTCTGCTGGTCTCTCCCGTGGGTGTTGGCGTGCCTTCCCGCACCTGTTGGACGTTCATCGTTTCGGCCATCACTCTCTCCCCGTTGGCGGCAAGCTAGTCTCGCGATACGGCAAGGCCAAGGGGTAAACAACACTCACCTGTGTGTGAGAACACAGAACTGTGGATTGTTTTGCCCGCGATCCGGATGCAGCTTATTGGCAAAGGAGAACCGCCATGACCCAGACCCGCGATCTCAAAGCCTTTGCTCTGTTTTTCCTGATCCTGATCACAGCTCTGATGCGCTGCCTGCCGGCCATCGCCGCCGAGACCCGGACACTGACGGTGGCCGGTGGTTGTTTCTGGTGTGTCGAATCCGATTTCGAGCACGTCCCCGGCGTGATCGGGGCGGTTTCCGGGTATACCGGCGGCAAGGTCGAAAACCCGACCTACAAGCAGGTCACCGCCGGAGGAACCGGTCACTACGAGGCGGTGCAAATCACCTTTGACCCTGCAAAAGTATCACGCGAAACCCTGCTGAGCCTGTTTTTCCGCTCGGTGGACCCGACCGATGCCGGGGGGCAGTTCTGCGACCGTGGCGAAAGCTACCGGACTGCCATATTTGTCTCTGACAAAGGGGAAAAGGCGCTGGCCGAGCAGGCCAGGGCCGACGCTCAGGCCGCGCTGGGGCAGAATATCGTCACCCCGATCCTGAACGCATCGACCTTTTATCCGGCCGAGGCCTATCATCAGGATTACTACAAAGGCACCAAGCTGGTTCTGACCCGGTTCGGGCCCAAGCGGCAGGCCAGCGCCTATAAGGCCTATCGCAAGGCCTGCGGGCGTGACCAGCGAGTCAGACAGCTTTGGGGCGATGCAGCACCCTTTGCCGGCAGCTAATCCAGCCGCGCCTCGCGAACCTCTTTCAGGTCGGGAATGACATCCGCCGTCCCGTGCCGCGTGACCATGATGGCCGCGGCACGCATCGCCTGAGAAATCGCCTTTGGCATCTGCAGGCCTGCATCCATTCCGGCAAGCACATAGCCGGTAAAGGTGTCGCCTGCCCCGGTGGTGTCCACCGCGTTCACTTTGTAGGCCGGAAAATCCTGCTTTTTCCCGGTGTTTGTGTCGAAACACCGCGCGCCCCTTGACCCAAGGGTAACAATCACCTGCGCAACTGGCAGGTTCTGAGGCGCAAGCCCGGTGGCGGCCTGCAACTGCTCTGCCTCGACCTCATTCAGGATCAGGAAATCAAGGTGCTCCAGCACCGCCCGGACCGCATCTGCATCGAATGGCGCCGCCGCGTAACAGACCTTCAGCCCCAGTTCGCGACCCATCTTCGCGGCCTCGGCCTGCGCATTGGTTTCGTTCTGCAAAACCAGCAGATCACCTTTTTGCGCACCGGCCAGCGCCCGGTTCAGCTGCTCAGACGAGATTTCCCGGTTCGCCCCGGGAAACAGGACAATCAGGTTTTCGCCGGATTGCTCCACCGCGATGATTGCATGGCCGGTTGGAATTCCGACCTGCGCGATATGGCGGGTATCGACGCCATATTCCCCCAACCGGTCGATTGCCCAGTCCCCTTCCGGTCCGACCGCACCGATATGACGAACCTCTGCCCCGGCCCGCGCCGCCGCCACCGACATGTTCGCGCCCTTGCCGCCCATAAACCGCGACAAGCCGGTCGCGGCCAGCGTTTCGCCACGTTTCGGCAGATGCGGCACGGCATAGACCATATCCGCATTGATCGAGCCGAGGTTCCAGATCGCCACGGCCTATCCGATCTTGGCCGAGGCCAGCGCGGCCATGTTCAGGATGTCGTTCGCGGTCGATACGGTCGAGCAAATCTGGATCGGCTTGTCGATCCCGGTCAGGATCGGGCCCACCACCGTCGCCCCCGCCATTTCCTGCATCAGCTTGGTCGAGATCGAGGCCGAGTGCCGCGCCGGAACGATCAGGATATTCGCCGGGCCGGTCAGACGCGAAAAGGGATAGGCCTCCTGCGCGCGCGCGTTTAGCGCCACGTCGACGGTCATTTCGCCTTCGAACTCGAAATCGACGCCACGCGCCTCCAGCACCTTGGGCGCTTTGTAAAGCTTCTCGGTCCGCTCCGAGACCGGGTAGCCGAAGGTCGAAAAACTGACAAAGGCCACGCGCGGTTCCATCCCCATGTGGCGGGCGACATCCGCGGCCCGTTCGGCAATGGTCGCCAGATCCTCCTCCGAAGGCCATTCATGCACCAGCGTATCCCCAATCAGAACGATACGCCCCTTGTGCATCAGCGCGGTGATGCCCGCCGCACCATGGGCCGCGTCGGCATCGAACACGTGGTTGATCTGATCCAGCACATGAGCCGATTTCCGTGTCGCTCCGGTCACCAGACCATCGCCGTGCCCATGCGCCAGCATCAGCGCCGAGAACACATGCCGGTCACGCGCCGCCAGCCGGTGCACATCCTTGCCGTCGAACCCCTTGCGCCGCAGGCGTTTGTACAGGAAATCCTTGTATGTCTCCAGATGCGCGGTGTTGGCCGCGTTGACCACGTCTATCTCACGCACCGCGTCGCCAAGGCCTGCAGCCTCGAGCTTTTGCTTCACATCGTCGGGGCGCCCGATCACCAGCGCCTTGCCAAAGCCCGAACGCTGATAGGTGACCGCCGCGCGCAGCACGCGGGGATCGTCGCCCTCGGCAAAGATCATCCGGCTTTGCGCCTGGCGCGCACGAGCGTTGATGCCGCGCAGAATGCTGGCGGTCGGGTCCATACGGGATTTCAGCCCCAGCTCATAGGCATCCATATCGATGATCGGCCGCCGTGCGGCACCCGTATCCATGCCGGCCCTGGCCACGGCGGGCGGAATCCGGTGGATCAGACGCGGGTCGAACGGCGTCGGGATGATATAATCCCGCCCAAAGGTCAGGTTCCGCCCATAGGCCAATGCCACTTCGTCCGGCACATCCTCGCGCGCCAGACGGGCCAGCGCGTGGGCGCAGGCAATCTTCATCTCGTCATTGATGGCCCGCGCATGAATGTCCAGCGCCCCACGGAACAGATAGGGGAAACCCAGAACGTTGTTGACCTGATTGGGATAATCGCTGCGCCCGGTGGCAACGATGGCGTCGACGCGTACCTCATGCGCCTCTTCCGGCGTGATTTCCGGGTCCGGGTTCGCCATGGCGAAGATCACCGGGTTATCGGCCATGGAGGCCACCATGTCCTGCGTCACCGCCCCTTTGACCGACACGCCCAGGAACACGTCGGCACCCTTCATCGCCTCTTCCAGCGTGCGCAGTTCGGTCGTGATCGCGTGGGCGGATTTCCACTGGTTCATGCCCTCGGTCCGGCCCTGATAGATCACGCCCTTGGTGTCGCAGACGATGCAGTTCTCATGCCGCGCGCCCATCGCCTTGAGCAGTTCGATACAGGCAATCCCAGCCGCGCCGGCACCATTCAGGACGATCTTCACATCCTCGATCTTCTTGCCCGAGATATGCAGCGCGTTGATCAGGCCCGCCGCACAGATCACCGCCGTGCCGTGCTGGTCGTCATGGAAGACGGGAATGTCCATTTCTTCCTTCAGGCGCTGTTCGATGATGAAACATTCCGGCGCTTTGATGTCTTCCAGATTGATGCCGCCAAAGGTCGGCCCCATCAGGCGCACCGCGCGACAGAATTCGTCCGGGTCCTCGGTATCCAGTTCGATATCGATCGAGTTCACATCGGCGAACCGTTTGAACAGGACCGATTTCCCCTCCATCACCGGTTTCGAGCCCAGCGCGCCCAGATTGCCAAGGCCCAGCACGGCGGTCCCGTTCGAGATCACCGCGACCAGATTGCCCTTGTTGGTATAGTCATAGGCGGTCTCGGGCGCTTCGGCGATGGCTTCGCATGGAACGGCCACACCGGGGCTGTAGGCCAGCGACAGATCGCGCTGCGTTGTCATTGGAACGGTGGCCTGTACCTCCCACTTGCCGGGGGTTGGTTCCAGGTGAAAGGCCAGTGCCTCTTCTTTGGTGATCTTCGCTTTGGGCATCGGGGTTACTTTCGTTTCTTTGGTTTGTGTTTGATCAGCTTGGGCATCTGCCGTCGCATGAATTCATCGAATAGCGGAACGGTAAAGGCCGTTTCGCCGTGGCGTTGGCTCCAGATCATGCCCAACTGAATGAGATTCGCACGTGTCGTTGAAACCTGCGACGGCTCGCAGCCCAGCGCCGCGGCGATATCGCCGGTCGCATACGGACCCGGGCCCAGTTCGGCCATTGCGCGCAGATATTTCTGCTGCACCGGCTTGCAGCGATCAAAGCGGACCCGAAAAAAGCTGGCATCCAGATGCCGGACAAGGGATTGTTCGGCTGCACGTACATCTTTCAGCGTGAATGGCGACGCCTCGGAAATCGCCCAGACATGTGACCCCCATTCCTGAAGGAAATATGGATAGTTGCGGGATCGTCGAAGTATTTCCTGTACGGCATCCGGTTCAAATTCCGCACCTTCGTCCCGTGCCGGCTGCTGCAGCGCCTCTGTCGCCGCCTTGTCGCTCAACGGTCCAACCTCGGGGAATTCATACAACCGCTCGGCATAGGATTTCGCATCTCCGACCAGTTTGGCAATCTGCGGCAGGCCAGCGCCAAAGTATACGAACGGCAGCTTGCGCTGCGCCGCATCGTGGCAAGTAACGGTGATGGCCGCCAATTCCTTGGGCGAAAGATATTGGACCTCATCAATAAAAAGCGCAACATGTCTGTCGGCGGCTTGCGCGGCCTCAAGCACCATGCGCATCATTTCCGAGAAATCGCTTTCGAAATCGCCGGTATCCGAAATGCCGGCACTCGGGCTTGCGCCAAACTCGAACCCTTCATAGGACACCTGGAAAATCGAGGCGAAATTGCGCATCGCCGTTCCGGCTTTCTCGATCTTGTGGCGCAGGTTTTTCTGCGTACTCAATCGTAACAGGATGCGCTTGAGTTCGGGAAAGCAGCGTTGCGCAAAATCGCCGTTTTCCGGTGCTTCGATCTTGATCGTGAAAAAGCCTTCGTCCTCGGCAACATTGAAGACATGGTTAAGAAGCACCGTCTTACCAACGCCGCGTAGCCCCAGAAACATCTGCGACCGCCCCGGGCGTCCGATCTTGATACGTTTCAGGGCCGTCTCTGCCGCTTGCAAGATGTCGTCCCGTCCGGCAAGTACAAGTGGGGGCGTTCCGGCACCCGGGGTATAGGGGTTGAAAACCTGATCCATGTGAAACTGTTAGAAGTTATTAATATTACTTGCAACCCAAGTAATTTCGATAATTTCTAGAACTTTGAGTAAGGCAACGCATGTCTAAAACAGCATCCAGTGGTGTCACACCGATGATGGCACAATATCTGGAAATCAAGGCGGCCCATCCCGATGCCCTGCTGTTTTACCGCATGGGCGATTTCTATGAGATGTTTTTCGAGGATGCGGTGAATGCCGCCGAGGCACTGGACATCGCGCTCACCAAGCGCGGCAAGCACAATGGCGCTGACATCCCGATGTGCGGCGTGCCGGTACATTCCGCCGAAGGATATCTGCTGACCCTGATTCGCAAGGGCTTTCGCGTCGCGGTCTGCGAACAGATGGAAAGCCCGGCAGAGGCCAAAAAAAGGGGCTCCAAATCGGTGGTAAAGCGAGATGTCGTGCGCCTTGTCACCCCCGGCACACTAACCGAAGACGCGCTGCTTGAGGCGCGGCGGCACAACTTTCTGACCGCCTATGCCGAAGTGCGTGACCAGACCGCGCTGGCCTGGACCGACATCTCGACCGGCGCGTTTCACGTGATGCCCCTGTCGCCCGCACGGCTCAGCCCCGAACTGGCGCGGCTGGCCCCGTCCGAACTGATCGTTGCCGACGGGATGGAAGGGAAACTGGCCGATACCGCCCGCGACCTGGGTGTTCCCGTGACCCCGATCGGGCGCGCGAGCTTTGACAGCACAGCGGGCGAAAAACGCATCTGCGCCCTGTTCGGGGTCGGCGCACTGGATGCCTTCGGCAGCTTTGACCGGGCCGAGGTCGCCGCCATGGGCGCCCTGGTCGACTATCTGGACATAACGCAAAAGGGCAAACTGCCCCTCTTGCAGATGCCGCAGAAAGAAGCTCAGGACCGCACAGTCCAGATCGATGCCGCAACCCGCCGCAATCTGGAAATCACCCGCTCGCTTTCGGGCGGCCGCGCCGGATCGCTTCTTTCGGTCATTGACCGCACGGTGACGGCAGGCGGCGCGCGGTTGCTGGAACAGCGCCTCTCCAGCCCCTCCCGCACGGCAGATGTCATCCATGCCCGCCACGACGCCGTGGGCTTTTGCGCCGAGGAAACGCTGATCGCCTCGGACCTGCGCGAGGCATTGCGCAAAACCCCCGATCTGGACCGCGCCCTGTCGCGGCTGTCGCTCGACCGGGGCGGCCCGCGCGATCTTGCCGCAATCCGGAACGGGCTGGCGCAGGCCGAACAGATTGCCAGCCTCTGCGTCAGCAATGACCTGCCCCCGGTTCTGGCGGAGGCGGTGCGCGGCCTCACCGGCTTTGACGACCTGCTCGGGCTTCTGGATGCGGCCCTTGTCGCCGAACCGCCGCTGCTGGCCCGCGACGGCGGCTTCATCGCTTCCGGCTATGACGCGGAACTGGACGAGGCCCGCACCCTGCGGGACGAAGGCCGCTCGGTCATCGCCGGGTTCCAGCAGAAGTACATCGACCATACCGGGATTTCTTCGCTGAAGATCAAGCACAACAACGTGCTGGGCTATTTCATCGAAACCACCGCCACCCATGCATCCAAAATGCTCGGCGCCCCGCTCAGCGAAACCTATATTCACCGCCAGACCACCGCCAATCAGGTGCGTTTCACCACCGTCGAGCTGAGCGAAATCGAAACCCGCATCCTGAACGCCGGCAACCTGGCGCTTGAGATTGAAAAGCGGCTCTATGCAAGGCTTTCCAACGCCATTCTCGATCAGGCCGCGCGCCTGAACCAGACCGCTCGTGGATTGGCGGAGATTGACCTGACCACCGCGCTGGCCGACCTCGCGCGCGGCGAAAACTGGTGCCGCCCGACGATCGATACCTCTCGCGCCTTCCATATCGAAGGCGGCCGCCACCCGGTCGTCGAACACGCCCTGCGCCAGCAAAGCGGTGATGCCTTCATCGCCAACGATTGCGACCTCTCGGCCGAAGGCGGTGCCGCAATCTGGCTGCTGACCGGTCCCAACATGGCCGGTAAATCGACCTTCCTGCGCCAGAACGCCCTGATCGCTCTGTTGGCGCAAATGGGCAGCTACGTGCCCGCCGACATCGCCCATATCGGTCTCGTCAGCCAGCTGTTCAGCCGGGTCGGCGCGTCGGATGATCTGGCGCGGGGGCGTTCGACCTTCATGGTCGAAATGGTCGAAACCGCCGCCATCCTCAATCAGGCCGACGAGCGCGCGCTGGTCATTCTCGACGAGATCGGGCGTGGCACCGCCACCTATGACGGGCTCTCCATCGCCTGGGCCACGCTGGAACACCTGCACGCCTCGAACAAATGCCGCGCCCTGTTCGCCACGCACTATCACGAGCTCACGGCGCTGGCCGGCAGTCTCGACGGCGTCGACAATGCCACCGTCGCAGTGCGGGAGTGGGAGGGCGAAGTGATCTTCCTCCACGAAGTCCGCAAGGGCGCCGCCGACCGTTCCTATGGCGTCCAGGTCGCACAGCTTGCGGGCCTGCCGTCTTCGGTCGTCGAACGTGCCCGCGTGGTTCTCGACCAGCTTGAGAAAAGCGAACGTGAAGGCGGCAAGCAAAAGGCGCTGATCGACGATCTGCCGCTGTTTTCCGCCGCGCCACCGCCCCCGCCGCCACCGGCGTCGAAACCCTCACCGGTCACGGGCATGCTCGCGGACGTCCTGCCCGACGAACTCACCCCGCGCGAGGCGCTGGAACTGGTCTATAAACTGAAAGAGGCGGCCAGTACCTGACCGCCCCTTCATCTTTTTCCAGATACTTCCACCGGAGGTCTGGCTTTGCCCGGCAAAACCGATCAGCCTGCCGGCATCGACGACACGCCCACCTGCGCCGGGCGCAGCAGACGGTCGTGCAACATGAACCCCTCGGCCGAAACCTGAATGATGTCGCCGGCCTTGGTGCCCGGGACCGGTGCCTCGAACATCGCCTCGTGCATCTTGGGGTCGAACCGGTCACCGACCTCGGGCGAGATCACCTCGATCCCGTGTTTCTGGAACACGTCGCGCAGCGCGCGCATGGTCAGCTCCACGCCTTCGATCAGCGCCGCTGACACTTCCCGCTGTTCCTCGGTTGCCGCCTCCAGCGCCCGCTTCATGTTGTCGTAGACCGGCAGCATATCGCGCGCCAGTTTCGAACCGCCATAATTCTCGGCGTCCCGACGCGCCCGTTCGCCCCGCTTGCGCGCGTTTTCCGCATCCGCCAGTGCGCGCATGAACTTGTCCTTCAGCTCATCGCGTTCGGCGCGCATCGCGTCAAGCTCCAGCGCCTCTTCACTGATCTCGGCCAGCTCTTCCGCCAATTCCTCGGCCTCCGCGGTTGCAATATCGTCCAGAAAATCTTCGTTCTTCGGCTCTGCCATCTTTCCACCTCTAGCTCCGGTCGGAAATCAGCTTGCCGACCAGTTGTGCCGTATAATCCACGATCGGCACGATCCGTCCGTAGTTCAGGCGCGTCGGGCCAATCACCCCCACCGCGCCGATGATCTTTCGATCAGCGTTCATATATGGAGACACCACCAGAGAGGAACCCGAAAGTGAGAAAAGTTTGTTCTCGGAACCAATAAAAATGCGCACACCCTCGCCGGTTTCGGTCAATTCCAGGAATTCGGCGATGTCACGCTTGCGTTCGAGATCGTCAAACAGGCTCCGGATGCGGTCCAGCTCGGCCTCCTGGCCTGTTCCTTCCAAAAGATTCGCCCGCCCCCGGACGATCAGCCGGGCCGAATCCTCGCCGCCGCCATCCCACAGCGCCAGTCCGCTATCCACCATCTCACGCGCCAACGTGTCGATTTCCTGACGCCGCGCGGCTATTTCGCTTTGCATCATCCGGCGGACCTCGGACAGCGTGCGCCCCTCGATCAGCGCGTTGAGGAAATTCGCCGCCTCCCGCATCGAACTGGGCGTCTGTCCCGGCGGTGGCGTGAACAGCCGGTTTTCCACATGGCCGTCCGAAAACACCAGCACCACCAGCGCCCGGTCATGCGCCAGCGACACGAACTCGATATGCTTGATCTCGGCCTCGTGCTTGGGCGTCAGCACCAGCGAGGCGCCATGAGTCACGTTCGACAGGGCCGCGCCGACACGGTCCAGCATGCCGCCCACATCGCCCGCATTGTCGCCCAGCGTGGCATCCAGCTTTTGCCGGTCGTCGGCACCCAGATCGCCAACCTCAAGCAAGCCGTCGACGAACATCCGCAACCCCATCTGGGTCGGCACGCGCCCCGCGCTGACATGCGGGCTGTTCAAAAGACCCAGGTATTCCAGATCCTGCATCACGTTACGCACCGTGGCGGCGCTGACCTTTTCGCTGAGCGTGCGCGTCAGCGTACGGCTGCCCACCGGTTCGCCGCTGTCGAGATAGCTTTCCACGATCAGCCGAAACACCTCGCGCGACCGTTCGTTCATCTCGTCCAGAATATTGCTTGCTTCGCTCATCGGCAGTCCCTTGCTGGGTCGCCATTAAATCGTAGGCCCGGGAAAGGTCAATCGGGGTTGCATCGCCACATGATCGGGCGTTATCCCCAAGCCAGCTAACAAAGGATTTCTCATGCGACCCTCAGGACGAGATTTAAGCGAAATGCGCCCGGTTTCAATCGAGACCGGTTTCACCAAACATGCCGAAGGTTCCTGCCTGATTAAAATGGGCGACACCCATGTCCTGTGCACCGCCACGCTGGAAGAGCGCGTTCCGCCCTTTATCAAGGGGTCCGGCCTGGGCTGGGTCACCGCCGAATACGGCATGCTGCCGCGCGCGACCAACACCCGGATGCGACGTGAGGCGGCCAGCGGCAAACAAGGCGGGCGCACCGTGGAAATCCAGCGCCTGATCGGCCGCGCCCTGCGCGCGGGCGTCGACCGGGTGGCGTTGGGCGAACGCCAGATCACCATCGACTGCGACGTCCTGCAGGCCGACGGCGGCACCCGCTGTGCCGCGATCACCGGCGGCTGGGTGGCGCTGCGGCTGGCCGTGAACAAATTGATGAAGGCCGGCGACGTGATTTCCGACCCGCTGCTTGACCCGGTTGCCGCCGTGTCCTGCGGCATCTATGCCGGTCAGCCGGTGCTGGATCTCGACTATCCCGAAGACAGCGAGGCCGGTGTTGACGGCAACTTCATCATGACCGGCTCGAAAAAGCTGATCGAGGTGCAGATGAGCGCCGAAGGCTCTGTCTATTCCCGCGACCAGATGAACCAGCTGCTGGACCTGGCCGAAAAAGGTGTCGGCGAGCTGGTCGCCGCGCAACAGGCCGCCACCGCATGACACGGCGGTTCGACGGCGATACGCTGCTGGTGGCGACCCACAACAAGGGTAAGCTCGAGGAGGTGGCGCATCTCCTCGCTCCCTTCGGAGTCAAGGTCGTCGGCGCGGCCGAAAAGGATTTGCCGGAACCGGAAGAAACCGAAGACACCTTTGTCGGCAATGCCCGGATCAAGGCCCACGCCGCCGCCCAAGCCACCGGCCTGCCCGCGCTGTCGGACGATTCCGGTATCACCATCGACGCGCTGGGCGGCGCGCCGGGTGTCTACACTGCGGATTGGGCCGAAACCGACACTGGCCGCGATTTTGTGATGGCCATGACCCGCGCCCATACCGAGTTGGAGGAGCGCAACGCCCCCCATCCCCGCACCGCGCAATTTCGTTGTACGCTGGTTCTGGCCTGGCCGGACGGCCATGACGAGGTGTTCGAAGGCATCGCCCCCGGTCATCTGGTCTGGCCAATCCGCGGGACAGAAGGGTTCGGATACGACCCGATGTTTGTCCCCGACGGGTATGACATTACATTTGCCGAAATGGACCGCTGGGAAAAAAACAAGATCAGCCACCGCGCCCGCGCGGTCGAAAAATTCGTGAAGGGTTGTTTTGGCGGATGATTGGCGCAATGGGGGCTTTGGGCTCTATGTGCATTGGCCGTTTTGCGAGGCCAAGTGCCCCTATTGCGATTTCAACAGCCATGTTTCACGTGAAATTGATCAAAAACAATGGCTTAAAGCATATCTGAGCGAACTTGACCGCTCTGCCGCCGAAACCCCCGACCGGGTTCTGGACACCATCTTCTTTGGCGGCGGCACACCATCGTTGATGGACCCCGCCACCGTTGGTGCCGTGATCGACAAGGCCCGGTCCCTGTGGCGCCCGTCCAATGATATGGAAATCACGCTCGAGGCCAACCCCGGCTCGGTCGAGGCAGGTCGGTTCGTCGCTTATCGTGACGCCGGGGTGAATCGCGTGTCGATGGGCATTCAGGCATTGAACGACGCGGATCTGCGCCGCCTTGGTCGTATCCATACAGTTGCCGAAGCCCGCGCCGCTTTCGATATTGCCCGCAACTGTTTCGAACGGGTCAGCTTTGACCTGATCTATGCCCGCCAGCATCAGACGCTGGAGGATTGGCGCGCGGAACTGACCGAGGCGCTGTCGATGGCCATCGACCACCTGTCGCTGTATCAACTCACAATCGAGAACGGTACTGCATTTGGCGATCGTTATGCCGTGGGCAAGCTGCGCGGACTGCCCGAAGATGACAGCGCCGCCGACATGTATCTGGCCACGCAGGAAATCTGCGACGCCCACGGGATACCCGCCTATGAAGTATCCAACCACGCCCGCAGCGGCGCGCAATCGCGGCACAACCTGATCTATTGGCGCTATGGCGATTATGTCGGCATCGGCCCCGGCGCGCATGGCCGGATCACCCGGAGCGGTCGCAAATTCGCAACCGAAACCACCCTCAACCCTGCGGCTTGGCTGAATGCCGTAGCCCAAGGCGGCGGTGAAAGCGTAAGAATGGAACTGACGCCGCAAGAACAGGCTAGCGAATACCTTATGATGGGGATAAGACTAGAAGAGGGACTAGATATTGATCGCTTCGAGTCACTGGCCGGATATCCAATGCCCCCGGATTCAGTGGCTCATCTGACCGGGATTGAAATGATCGAAACGGACGGAACCCGCCTGCGGGCCACCTCTGAAGGGCGGGCTGTTCTGAACGCGGTCATCCGCGAACTGCTGACGGACTGAACGATGCACTACCTCTGGGCCTTGCTGGGATTGATCTGCGTCGCGCTCGCCGTGATTGGCGTGTTGTTGCCGCTGCTGCCGACCGTTCCATTCCTGCTGCTCGCCGCGTTCTTCTTTGCCCGCTCCTCCTCGCGCCTGCACAACTGGCTGCTGAGCCATCGCAGCTTTGGCCCTCTGATCGTCGACTGGCAATCCTCGGGCGCCATCAATCCAACCGCAAAAAAGGCGGCAACCCTGTCGATCACCGCCGTCTTTGTGCTGTCGCTTGTGCTCGGCGTCCCGGCTCATGTCCTGATCATTCAGGCCATCGTTCTGGGGGGTGTTCTGGCCTTTATCTGGACCCGCCCTAACGGCTGAGCTTGGCGCAAAGATCGTCCAGCTGATCCAGATTTTCATAGGTCAGAACGACCTGACCCGTCTCGGTCCCCGCTTTGTGGTTGATCGCCACCTTCATCGCCAGAATCGCGGACAGATCCTTTTCCAGTGAACGCGTATCGGCATCTTTCTCGACCACTGGCCCATTCGGACGCGATGCACCGGGCTGCCTGTCTCCCTGTTGCTGCTTCCTGACCAGCGTCTCGGTCGCGCGCACCGACAATCCGTCCCGGACCACGATCCGGGCCAGCTCTGACGGGTTTTCAGCCGTGATCAACGCGCGCGCATGACCGGCGGAAAGCTTTCCCTCGATCACCAGCGCCTGTACGTCCAGCGGCAATGACAACAGCCGCAACAGATTGGCGATATGGCTGCGGCTTTTGCCCAGGGCCTCGGCCATTTTTTCCTGCGTGTGGCCGAATTTCTCCATCAACTGCCGGTATCCGGCGGCCTCTTCCACCGCATTCAGGTCAGCGCGCTGAATATTTTCGATAATGGCAACTTCCAGAACCTCGGTATCATCAAATTCCCTAACGATTACAGGAACTTCGTGCAACTGCGCCAGCTGCGCCGCACGCCAGCGCCGTTCACCGGCGACGATCTCGTACCCGTCCTCGGCCGCCGGGCGGACGATCATTGGCTGGATGATGCCCTTTTCCTTGATCGAGGCCGCAAGTTCCTCCAGCTGCTCCTGCGAAAATGTCCGCCGAGGCTGGTTCGGATTGGCCCGGACCTTTTCGATCGGTACCTGCATGTCCGGTCGGCGCGGCGCCGCCGACGAGAGGCCGGCACCATCCTGCGAAACATCCGCCATCAGCGCAGACAAACCGCGCCCCAACCCCCGGGGCTTGCCTTTATTTACGTTCACCTGACCCTCCTCTCAGCCTGTCTATGCGGCAACTCTTTTATGTTTGCCCACCATTTCCCGCGCCAGATGCCGATACGCCATGGCTCCGAGGGAGCCGGAATCATACTGCAGAACCGGAAGCGCATAAGACGGCGCTTCGCTGACCCGGACGTTTCTGGGTATCTTGGTCTTAAATACCATCTCACCCAGATTGTCACGGGCATCCTTTTCGACCTGACGGGACAAGTTGTTGCGGTTGTCATACATGGTCAACACAACACCTTCGATTCTCAACTCTGGATTCGCAGTTTGCCTTACCTCACGGATCGTCAACATAAGTTGCGACAGGCCCTCTAGCGCAAAGAACTCGCTCTGCAACGGAACCAGTACCGAATGTGCTGCGACCATTGCGTTTACGGTCAACAAATTTAGCGATGGCGGACAATCGATCAGAACGTAGTCGAACCCGAATTTGTCCATCGCCGTCTGCCGCAACGCGTCATGCAGCAGAAAGCTGCGCTTTTCGTTCGAGATCAATTCGATATCGGCAGAACTCAGATCCACCGTCGCCGGAACGATGTTCAGCCCCTGAATTGCTGTTTCCTGTATGACCGTATCCAGTGGCGCTTCATCTATCAGCAAATCATAGGTGGTCCAGTCGCGGCTATCGACTCCCAGACCCGTGGATGCGTTCCCCTGCGGGTCAAGATCGATCACCAGAACACGGCTTCCGATCTCGGCCAGACCCGCCGCCAGATTGATCGCTGTTGTGGTTTTCCCAACCCCGCCCTTCTGATTTGCGACCGCAATGATCCGGGGGCCTGCTGGACGAGACAGATCAACCACGTGACACTCCTTTGATTTTCAGGATAACTGCTTGGGCCTCTGTAATACTAGTAATCGGGTCCGCTTGAAATTTCCATTCCTTGCTCGCCTCCGATACCTCTTTTTTCCAACTTTCGCCTTTCGGAAACAGCGCTGCCCCGGTTTTGCACAAATGCCTGTCACAATAGGATAAAAGCGTACCAAGATCGGCCAGGGCGCGGGCCGACAGGATATCCGCCTGCAAGGGTTCGACCGCTTCAATCCTTCGGCTGATCACGGCGCAATTCGCGCCGCATTCCCGCGCCGCATTACGCAGAAAGGCCGATTTTCGCTGATCGCTCTCAACAAGCGTAAACTTCGTTCCTGGCGACGTTTCGCATGCCAGGATTGCGCAGATCATGCCGGGAAAACCGCCGCCGCTGCCAAGATCGACCCAATGACCTTTTGCATCGACGCACCGAAACACCTGAACGGAATCAAGGATGTGCCTGTTCCAAAGATCACGAAGGCTGTTCTTGGACACCAGATTGATCTTTGGGTTCCAGCGTTCCAACAAATCCGCAAAGACCTCCAGTCGCGTCAATGTTTCACGTGAAACATTCAGCTTGTCCGCCAGATCCGGCTTGAACTCGGTCATGCGCCGCGAACTTTCAGATCACGTCGCAGACGCGCCAGGATCAGCGTCAGCGCCGCAGGCGTCACACCCTCGACCCGGCTGGCCTGAGCTACGTTCACAGGACGCGCCGCCGAAAGCTTTTGTTTCATCTCATTCGACAACCCCTCAAGCGCAGAATAATCGAAGTCCTGTGGGATTTCGTGCGCTTCGTCCCTTTTCATCGCTTCGACATCCCGTTGCTGGCGGGCGATATAGTTTGCATAAAGCGCATCCCGCTCGACCTGCCGGCGAATTTCAGCCGGCACATCGTCCAACCCTTCAATCAGCGGTAAAAGATCATCAAAGCCCACATTCGGAAACGCCAGGATCGCCATTCCATCCCGACGATTGCCATCCTGATTGACGTCAATGCCGACAGCCCGAATTTCCCGGGGAGTATAGGTGGCCCCGGTCAACCGCGTCTTGGCACATTCCAGCTTTTCCCGCTTGTCCTCAAAGGCCCGTTTGCGTGTTTCTCCCACGCATCCTATCGCGAGCCCAATCGGAGTCAGCCTCTGGTCCGCGTTGTCCGCGCGCAGGGATAGACGGAATTCCGCCCGCGACGTGAACATTCGGTATGGCTCGACCACACCACGGGTGGTAAGGTCGTCGATCATCACGCCAATATAGCTGGTGGATCTCGTGAAATGCAGTGGTTTTTCGCCGCGAACCTCCAGCGCAGCGTTCAGGCCGGCTACTATACCCTGTGCCGCCGCCTCTTCATAGCCGGTCGTGCCATTGATCTGCCCGGCCAGATACAGCCCCGGCACATGTGGCAGGGACAACCGCTGACTCAAAACGCGAGGATCGACATAATCATATTCAATGGCATAGCCCGGTTGCAGGATGTCCGCGTTTTCCAGCCCCTTGATCGACCGCACATAGTCCACCTGCACTTCTTCGGGCAGCGAAGTTGAAATGCCATTGGGATAAACGGTGTGGTCGTTCACGCCTTCGGGCTCAAGAAAGATCTGATGCGAATCCTTATCCGCGAAACGAACGATCTTATCCTCGATCGACGGACAATATCTGGGCCCGACGCCTTCGATATGGCCACCATACATGGCCGAGCGGGACAGGTTTTTCTCGATAATCTCATGGGTTCGCGCATTCGTATGCGTAATCCCGCACGCAATCTGCGGCGCTGTCACTGTTTTCGAAAGAAACGAGAAAAGCGTTGGTACGACGTCGCCGTCCTGACGTTCCAGGCCGGACCAGTTAATCGTGCGACCATCCAGACGTGGCGGTGTTCCGGTTTTCAGACGCGCAAGCGGCAGATCGAAACTGTCCAGCCGTTCCGCCAGTTTAACCGATGGACGATCCCCCATTCTGCCACCCGGGCGCGAAACGTCGCCTATATGGATAACGCCGCGCAGGAAAGTGCCCGAGGTCAGAATGACACAACGGGCCGGCACCTCTGAACCATCGGCCAGAACCACACCTCGGACCTGCCCGTCGGCCATCAGAAAATCGACCACCTCTCCGAGTATGACCGACAGATTTTCCCTCGCCGATGTCTCTTTTTGCATCGCGGCCCGGTATAGCGCCCGATCTGCCTGCGCCCTTGGGCCTTGCACGGCAGGACCCTTGCGACGGTTCAACAACCGGAACTGAATGCCCGCCTGATCAGAGACGCGCCCCATCACACCATCCAGCGCATCGATTTCCCGAACCAGATGGCCCTTGCCAAGACCGCCAATCGCCGGGTTGCACGACATCACGCCGATATCCGCCTCAGACAGCGTTACCAAGGCGGTGCGCACTCCCATTCGGGCCGCAGCATGAGCGGCCTCGGTCCCGGCATGACCCGCACCGATAACGGCGACGTCGAATTGCGAATGTTTCACGTGAAACACTCCTTACTTTCCGAGGCAGAAACTCGCGAAAATCTCGTCCAGCAAGTTTTCGATATCTATTCTGCCAACAAGTGATTCCAAGGCCCGGATTGCTGTGCGCAATTCCTCTGCCGCTATATCATAAAGGTCGGGGCCAGAGTCCAGAATTGCCAGAGCCTCGGTCAACGCTGTCGCTGCCTTTTTCATAGCGACGCGGTGCCGTTCGCGTGTTGCTATACCAGAACTGGTGGTTCTTTCAGCCAAAATACACGAAATCTGGGAAATCAGCCGGTCAATACCCTGCCCTGTTTTCCCCGAAATGCCATCTGTTTCATCCTCCCGAACATCCGCTTTCGGCAAAACATGAATATCACCGGTTTGGAACGGGATACCCAGGCCACTGACCGTTTCGGCCAGAAACACCCGCAGATCCGCCGATTCTGCACGCTGACGCGCCAAAGCAATACCCAGCCCTTCCACATGATCGCTGGTTTCGCGCAACCCGGCCGTGTCCAAAAGCGTCACCGGCAAGCCCGACAAATCCATCCGAACCTCGATTACATCCCGCGTCGTGCCGGCATATTCCGAGGTGATTGCCGCCTCCCGCCCCGCCAACGCGTTCAGCAGCGTGGATTTTCCCGCATTCGGAGGGCCAACGATGGCAACTTCGAACCCGGCGCGAATGCGCTCGGCGATCCTGACGCCGGCAACTTCCTTTTCCAGATCAGCGATCACCGCCGATGCCAGCGCACGCACCTCGGGGGTGACATCGGTCGGCACTTCCTCGTCCGCAAAATCGATGACGGCTTCCAAAAGCGATGCTGCCCGGATCAGGTCGCGCCGCCAGCGCTCGGCCAATCGGCCCAGCTCTCCGGCCAAAACCGACTGCGCCTGTTTGCGTTGTGCCTCGGTTTCAGCGTCGATGAGGTCGGCAAGCCCTTCGACCTGCGGCAGATCCAGCTTTCCATTCTCCAGTGCCCGCCGGGTGAATTCGCCGGGTTCCGCCAGACGCAACCCCTCCATATCCGACAGGCAGCGCAGCACCGCATTCACCGCAGCCGTACTACCGTGGATCTGAAATTCGACGACATTCTCGCCGGTAAAGCTGGCCGGGCCCTGAAAGGTCAGCACCAGCCCCTCGTCAAGCCGCTCGCCATCCGGCGCGTGAAGCACACGCATTCGCATTCCACGCGGCGGCAGGTCAGTCCGCGTCAGCAACCGGGCGGCAACAAGCGCCATGGGGCCGGACAGGCGAATGACCGCCACTCCGGCTTTGCCCTGCGCGCTGGCCAAGGCGAATATCGTGTCCATTCGAAGGCCTCGCGTCTGACCTGAGACCGGATCAGGTGTTCATGGAATCGAAGAAATCCGAGTTGGTCTTGGTCTGTTTCAGCTTTGACAACAGGAATTCGATCGCGTCGGTGGTCCCCATCGGGTTGAGGATGCGTCGCAGAACGAATGTCTTGGCCAGATCGGCCTTGTCCACCAGCAGGTCCTCTTTCCTGGTGCCCGACTTGAGGATGTCGATGGCCGGGAACACACGCTTGTCTGCGATCTTGCGGTCCAGCACGATCTCCGAGTTACCGGTGCCCTTGAATTCCTCAAAGATCACCTCGTCCATCCGGCTTCCGGTATCGATCAGCGCGGTGGCGATGATGGTCAGCGAACCGCCCTCTTCGATATTCCGCGCGGCACCGAAGAATCGCTTGGGCCGTTGTAGCGCGTTGGCGTCCACACCACCGGTCAGAACCTTGCCCGAAGACGGCACCACGGTGTTGAACGCCCTACCAAGTCTTGTGATCGAATCGAGAAGGATAACAACATCTCGTTTATGCTCGACCAAACGCTTGGCTTTTTCGATCACCATCTCGGACACCGCGACGTGGCGGGTTGCCGGTTCGTCGAAGGTCGAGGACACCACCTCGCCCTTCACCGATCGCTGCATGTCGGTTACTTCTTCGGGCCGTTCGTCGATCAGCAACACGATCAGATAACACTCAGGATGGTTCTTTTCGATCGAATGCGCGATGTTCTGCAGGATTACCGTCTTACCGGTCCGCGGCGGCGCCACGATCAGCGACCGCTGACCCTTGCCGATGGGCGACACCAGGTCAATGACACGGGCCGATTTGTCCTTGATGGTGGGATCCTCGATCTCCATCTTCAGCCGTTCGTCGGGGTAAAGCGGCGTCAGGTTGTCAAAGGCGATTTTGTGTTTCGCCCGTTCGGGATTTTCAAAGTTGATCTTGGTGACCTTGGTCAGCGCGAAATAGCGTTCGTTGTCGTCAGGCGCCTTGATGTCTCCCTCGACCGTATCGCCGGTGCGCAGCGAATACTGACGGATCATGTCGGGCGACACATAGATATCGTCCGGGCCGGGCAGATAGTTCGCCTCAGGCGAGCGAAGAAAGCCGAACCCGTCCTGCAGCACCTCAAGCACGCCGTCGCCGCCTACGGTCCAGCCCTCGTCGGCGCGTTCGCGCAGGATCTGGAACATCATCTCGCCCTTGCGCATGGTCGAGGCGTTTTCGATCTCCAGCTCTTCGGCCATGGCCAGAAGGTCTTTGGGGCTTTTGGCCTTGAGATCGGCCAGGTTCAGGGATTCGGTTGACATGGTGATACGACCCTTGGCCGCATCGGCGCGGCACAGATGAGAATTTCAAACAGGAAAGCACTCCGCCCGGACGGGCGTGTTGCGCCCTAGATAAGTGAGTTGCGGGCCGGAGTCAAACCGGCTTCAGAACTTCAGGATCACGGCCAGAACGATCACCACCATCAGAACGGTCGGAACTTCGTTCATCATGCGGTATTGCCGCCCCGTGAGCCTGTTTCGCCCTTCTGCGAAATCCCTGCGCCGCCCCATCAGCCAGTGATGAAACCAGGTCATCGCGATAACGGCCGCCCCTTTCGCCCAGGGCCAGGCCCAGTCCCAGGCGACAACGCCGGGCGTGAATACCATGATCAGTCCCGCCACCCAGGTCACGACCATTGCCGGGCGCATGATCACCCGCAAAAGCTTGTCTTCCATTTCCAGGAAAATTCGGGGCGCACCTTCGACATCCTGCGCCTGTTCCACGTGATAGACGAACAGTCTGGGCAAATAGAACAGTCCTGCCATCCATGAAATCACCGCCATGATGTGCAGGGACTTGGCCCAAGGGTACAGCGCATAAAGAAGATCGGTCATCGGGGTCCTCGCCGCTCGCTCGGTCCTCCCTAATAAAAAAGATAGAAAAGAAAAAGGATGATGGTTTTGATGGGGCTGGGAAATCCGTGGATTACTTTTTTTCCCATACGGTTTTCCCCAGGTGGATCCGATATGTCCCGGTTGCCCACAGCGACGATGTTTTTGATATTAAATCATGTAAAATCAATAAGATGAGATAAATCTTCTTTTGCACTGGATGGGGATAAATGGCGTAGAAAGTCAGAATATCCCTGTTGTCCAGACAAAAGGAGTTATCCTTGTCCCGGCTGGATAGAAAATGCGCGAATCCCGGATCATTCAGACTGAAATCCCGGGGTTGCGTGTCAACCGGAAAACCATACAAACCTTGCCAACGAACTCATCGCTTTTTCCACGGGGATTTCCACATGACTATCCCGATCGTCCTTGCCTCCGGCTCGGAAATCCGGGCGCAGATGCTCAGGAACGCGGGTATTCCATTTACCGTCGAAATACCGCGCGTGGATGAAGACTCCATGAAACGCGCCTTTTTGGCCGAAAAGGCCCCGCCCCGCGACATCGCCGATGCGCTGGCCGAGATGAAGGCGCGCAGGATCAGCGACAAGACCCCCGGCGCAATGGTTCTGGGCTGCGATCAGGTGCTGGATTTTCAGGGGCGGCTGTTGTCGAAACCCGAAAGCCCCGAGGCGGCGCTGGCGCAGCTTCGGGAAATGCGCGGTCAGCGGCACATGCTGTTGTCGGCGGCGGTGATCTATCAGAACCGAGAACCGGTCTGGCGTCACGTCGGACAGGTACGTCTGCGTATGCGTGACAGTTCCGACGCCTATCTTGAAAGCTATGTTGCGCGCAACTGGGACAGCATCCGGCACGCGGTGGGGGCGTACAAGCTCGAGGAAGAAGGCGTGCGCCTCTTCACCGCCATTGACGGCGAATATTTTAACGTTTTGGGTATGCCCCTGCTGGAGCTGCTCAATTTTCTGACCTTGCGGGGGGTGATCGACCGATGACCAAGACATCAATACCTCTGGCCGGTGTGATCGGGCATCCCATAGCGCATTCCCGGTCGCCGAAACTGCACGGGCATTGGCTGAAAACCTACGGATTGCCAGGCCACTACATCCCGATGGATGTAGCGCCGGAGGATCTGGAACAGGTGTTGCGCACCCTGCCCAGGGCGGGGTTTGTCGGCGCGAATGTGACCGTCCCGCATAAAGAGGCTGCCTTGCGGATCGCCGATCACGTCACCGACCGCGCCAGACAGATCGGTGCAGCCAATACGCTTGTGTTTCACCCGGACGGTTCCATTCACGCCGACAATACCGATGGTTATGGCTTTATGGAAAACCTGCGCGCCGGCGCGCCAGGATGGAACCCGGCCAGCGGCCCGGCGGTGATCCTGGGCGCAGGCGGGGCGGCCCGGGCGGTGATTTCCGCACTGCTGGAGGCCGGAGTACCAAAGCTCATCCTCACCAATCGCACCCGTACTCGCGCCGAGCAGTTGCAGGACGATTTCGGCGACCGCGTTTCGGTCGCCGACTGGGATCGGGCGGGCGACGTGATCGGCGGTGCCGGGCTGGTGGTGAATACCACGTCGCTTGGCATGGTTGGGCAGCCGGAATTGCCGGTGCCGCTGGAAAACCTGCAATCGGGCACGCTGGTGACCGATCTCGTTTATGCGCCGCTCAAGACCCGGTTGCTTGAGACGGCGGAACAGGTCGGATGCGCCACCGTCGACGGGCTTGGCATGTTGCTGCATCAGGCCGTTCCCGGCTTTGAGCAATGGTTCGGCAAGCGCCCCGAGGTCGACGCGGCCACCCGCGCGGCGGCGCTGGCATGAGTTTCGCGCTTGGCCTCACCGGCTCCATCGGCATGGGCAAGAGCACCACGGCGCAGATGTTCGTGGACGAAGGCTGCGCGCTTTGGGACGCGGACGCGGCGGTGCACCGTCTTTACGCCCCCGGCGGCGCTGCCCTCGACCCGATTCGCGACACCTTTCCTGACGCCATCGAAGGCGGCGCGGTCAGCCGCGCGGCGCTGAAGCGGATCATTGGCGACCGGCCCGATGCGCTGACCGCCATCGAACGGATCGTCCATCCGCTGGTCGCGGCGGACCGGGCGGAATTTCGCGCCGCCGCGCAGGCGGATATCGTGGTGTTCGACATTCCGCTGCTGTTCGAAACCGGCGGCGAGGCGGCGATGGATGCGGTCGCCTGCGTTTCGGTCTCGCCAGAGGTGCAGAAACAGCGCGTGATGGAACGCGGCACCATGACCGAAGCGCAGTTTGAACAGATCCGGACGAAACAGATGCCCAATGACGAGAAATGCGCGCGGTCGGATTTCGTCATTGTCACCGACACACTGGACCATGCGCGCGCGCAGGTGCAGGATATCGTCAGGCAGATACGGGCGGGGCTGAAAGATGCGTGAGATCGTTCTCGATACCGAAACCACCGGGTTTGATCCCGAAAGCGGCGACCGGATCGTCGAGATCGGCGCGGTTGAGCTGTGGAACCATGTGGCCACGGGCGAGACCTATCACGTCTACATCAACCCCGAACGGTCCATGCCCACCGAGGCGTTTGGCGTTCATGGCATCGGCCCCGACCTGCTGGAACCGCCGCAAAACCCGGAAAAGGGCCAGATCACGCTGCGCGACAAACCGGTTTTCGCAAAGGTCGGTCAGGGATTTCGCGATTTTGTGGGGGATGCCAAGCTGGTGATTCACAACGCCGCCTTCGACATGAAATTCCTCAATGCCGAACTGGGCTGGATGGGCCTGCCGACAATTCCCTGGGAACAGGCCATCGACACGCTCGCCATTGCGCGCAAACGTTTTCCCGGCTCGCCCGCTTCGTTGGATGCGCTCTGCCGCCGGTTTGGCATCGACAACTCGAACCGTGTTCTGCACGGCGCGCTTCTGGACTCGGAAATCCTGGCCGAGGTCTATCTGGAACTGATCGGCGGGCGGCAACCCGATTTCGGCCTGTCCACCATCGCCGCAAGCGGCGTGGACGGCGGCGCGGCCGAGGTCTGGCGACCCGTCGCACGGCCCACCCCACTGCCCACCCGGATCACCGATGCAGAACGGCAGGCGCATGACGCTTTTGTCGAGAAACTGGACGACGCCCTGTGGAAACGCGCCTGACCGGCAGGCCAGGCGCGCAATCCTAATTCAGGCGTTCGCCTTTTGCGCTTCGGCCTGACGGCGCATCAGCTCGTTGCGATAGAGCTGAACAAAGTCGATATTGTCGAGGTTTACCGGCGGATAGCCGCCGTCGCGGGTCACGTCGCTGACGATCCGGCGCAGGAACGGGAACAGCATACGCGGGCATTCGATCAGCAGGAACGGATGCATCTGGTCTTCCGGCACGCCTTCCACGTGGAACAACCCGCAATAGTCGATCTCGAACAGGAACATGATGTCATCCATGCCCTTGGCCTTGGACGTCAGCTTCAGCTTGATCGACACTTCGAACTGATGGTCTGCCTGACGCTTCTTGGCATCCAGATTGACCTGCACCTGGATCTCGGGTTGCACGTCGCCGGATATGCCTTTTTGCGCCATCACGTTTTCAAACGACATGTCGCGAATGAACTGTCCCAGAACGCGCATCTGGACTTGCGGCGTTTTCGGGGCCGCCTGATCACCTGCGGCTGTGTTTTCGGTCATGGAACTACTCCGGAAATGAAATTCGCCACTGCTTAACAACTATGACCCGGTTCCTCAATGGCGGTTTGGCCCTTCGACCCAGCCCGAGGGCTTCTCCGGCTCGCGGCGCGGGTTCACTTCGTGATAGTCGCCATCGATGATGTCGCCCTGACCGGCCGGACCGCGCCGTGCGTGAAACTGTGCGTCGCGGCCCATGGAAAACTGCGTGACCGTGACCTTGGATCGCAGATAACGGAACACCGCCACCCGCACCGCCGGGATCAGCAGCGCAAAGCCTATCGCGTCGGTAAAGAATCCCGGTGTCAGCAGCAACATGCCGGAAAAAAGGATCATCGCGCCATGGGCCAAAGGCTCGGTCGGGTCGTCAAGCTCGGAAAAGGCGCGCTGCACCTGGCCCAACGCCATAAGGCCCTGTGTCCGCACCAGCCAGGTGCCCAGAACCGCCGTCAGCACGACGATCGCCAGGGTCGGCCACAGACCGATCAGGCCACCGACCTGAATGAACAAGGCAATTTCGATGATCGGCACCAGCAAAAAGGCCAAAAACAGATACATTTGTCACGTCCTTTCCCTCTTGGCGGGTGGTGGACTTGCCGCCTAGTGTCACCTACATAGTGGTTCAAAGCCCTGTGCACAAAGTCTCTGTTCCGAAAAGAGGACAAAATGAACTCACCCCTGATCCAGCTTTTGGTGCTGGCCGGCATCGCCGTTTTCCTGATCTTGCGCCTGCGGAGTGTTCTGGGCACGCGGGAAGGGTTTGAAAAACCGCCCGTGCCGCGCCAGCCTGCGGGCAAATCGCGCCGCGACTTCGAAGTGATCGAGGGCGGGCCGGATCAGGACATCATTGATCACGTCCCCGAAGACAGCCCCGAGGCCGAGTCGCTGGCGGCAATGAAACGGGTGGAGCCGTCATTCTCGGTCAGCGAGTTCGTGCAGGGCGCGCGCGGCGCCTATGAACTGATCGTCATGGGATTCGAGCGCGGCAATCTCAACGAGATTCAGCCGTTCCTGTCGGAAGAGGTGTTCGACACCTTCGTCGCCGTGGTGGCCGACCGCGAAGACAAGGGCCTGACCATCGAGGCCGAATTCATCGGTGTCCGCGAAACCGCGCTCACCGAAGTGCGCTTCGACAAGGACAGCAACCGCGCCGAGATCACCATGCGTTTCGTGGGTGAGCTGACCTCGGTCGTACGGGATCGCGGCGGCGATATCGTCGAAGGCAGCCCGAACACCGTCAAACGGCAAAAAGACAGCTGGACCTTTGCCCGCGTGATGGGCAGCGACGATCCGAACTGGATGCTGGTCGCCACGGGCGCATGATTGCCAGGCTGCGGTCGCTTGCTCTTGCGGGTGCCGTCGTGACCGCCGCCGGCAGCGCCGGGGCCGAGGCGACGTATTCCGTCCTGTCCTTCGATGAACTGGATGGCTGGGCTCGCGATGACCACGCCGCCGCCCTGTCCGTGTTTCTGAACACTTGCGCCGATCTCGGCGCGCCCGACTGGCAAACCCTGTGCGCGATGGCTCAGGTTCATCACGGTAGCGCGGCGCGCTCGTTCTTCGAGCTATTCTTCCGCCCGGTCCTGATCGAGGATGGAAAGGACGCGCTGTTCACGGGATATTTCGAACCCGAACTCGATGGCTCGCTGCAACGAACCGACAGGTTCCGCTATCCGGTGTACCGAATGCCGCCCGAGGCGCGCGAAACCTCTCCGTGGCTCAGCCGGCGAGAGCTTTTGACCGGCGGCGTACTTGAAGGGCGCGGGCTGGAAATTGCCTGGGTCGATGACCCGGTCGAGCTGTTCTTTCTGCAGATCCAGGGTTCCGGCCGTATCCGCCTGCCCGACGGCGGTTCGCTGCGGATTGGCTATGGCGGCGCCAACGGGCACGAATACCGCTCGGTCGGGATGGAGCTTGTCCGCCGAGGCGTATTTGCCGCTCATCAGGTCAGCGCGCAGGTGATCCGCAACTGGGTCAGAAAAAACCCCGTCGAAGGCGCCGAACTGCTGTATCACAACCCCTCTTATGTCTTCTTCCGCAAGCTGAGCCGTGTCGCGCCGCAGCACGGGCCGCTGGGTGCGATGAACCGGTCGGTGACCGCCTTGCGTACGATTGCCGCCGATCCCGCCTTCACGCCGCTGGGCTCTCCGGTCTGGCTGGAAAAGGACGGCACGGAACCGATGCGCCGCCTGATGATCGCGCAGGATACCGGCTCGGCCATCAAGGGTGCACAGCGGGCGGATATCTTCTTTGGCACCGGTGACGATGCCGGCAGGGCCGCCGGTGCGCTGAAAGACCCGGGCCGGATGGTCGTGCTGTTGCCGATCCAGCGCGCCTATGCCCTGTTGCCGGACGAATTCTGATGACCCGGCGTAAACTGACGACAGAAGAGATCGAGCTGTGGCGCAAGGTCGCCAAACAGACCGAGCGCCTGCACCCCGAATTGCCGCAATCGGTCCACCCCCGGACCTTGCCCAAGCCCAAGCCCTCGAAACCTTTCCCGGCGCGGGTGGAACCATTTGATCTGGGACAGTTCGCCAAGCCGAAACCGCACCGGAACAACCTCAAACCCCTGATCACCGAGGATCTGGCCGCCACGCCGTTGCAGATGGACCGCAAGGCATTCACCCGGATGAAGCGCGGCAAGCTGCGGCCCGAGGGGCGCATCGACCTTCACGGCATGCGGGTCGATACCGCGCATCCGGTGCTGATCCGCTTCATCCTTGGCGCGCAGGCTTCGGGCAAGCGGCTGGTGCTGGTGATCACCGGCAAGGGCAAGGACCGTGACGAACCCGGCCCCATTCCCACTCCGCGCGGCGTTTTGCGCAATCAAGTGCCCCAATGGCTGCACCTGCCGCCGCTGGCGCAGGCGGTCATGCAGGTGACACCGGCGCATATCAGCCATGGCGGCGACGGGGCCTATTACGTCTATCTGCGCCGCCCCCGCTAAAACGCGCGCACCGCGTCGCGGATACCGATCCACGCCATGACACAGACGAAGACGACAAAGGCGGCGATTCCAACGAACTGGGTCTCAAGCCCGACGCCGATATCGATCAGCGCCCCGGTCAATCCCGGCCCGATGGCCGAACCCAGCACCATCACGCCCGCCGCCACCGCCTTGATCGCTCCGATATGGCGGGTGCCATAGAACTCGGCCCAGAACGCGCTGGGCAGATTGCTGTTTGCCCCCGCCGTCAGCGCCAGAAAGAACAGGCCCAGCAAAGCCCCGCCAATGCCCTGCGCCGAGGACAGAACCAGAAATGCCAGCGCCATCGGCAGCTGATAAAGCGGCATCATTCGGGCGGTACCCCAATTGTCCAGCGCCCAGCCCGCCGCGAACATCGCAAGCAGCGACATGCCGGTAAAGAACGGAAACAGCGCCACCAGCTCGATATGCAACCACCCTTTGATCTCGGCCAGATGCACCTGATGAAAAAAGAATGCGGTGACGAAGGCGCCAGGCGCCAAAAGCGTCGGGACCATAAACCAGAACAGCGGGTGAAACAGCGCCTCGCGCCGGGTCCAGTGGCGGTCTTCCATCCCTGTGGCGGAATAGGTGTCCGCCATGCTTTGCGGCGTGCGTTCCTGTTTCAACAGCCGCACCAGCAGCGGCGCCCCCGTCAGGGCCACCGCTGCCGCGCCCAACCACAGAAGCCGCCAGTCGACCAAAGCCATCAGTGCCACGAACACCAGCGGCAGCAGCGCCTCGCCAACCGCATAACCCGAGGTGGCGACGGCCAGCGCCCGCCCCCGCGTCGCGGTGAACCAGCGCGCCATGGCCACCATCGAAATATGCATACTCATTCCCTGCCCAAAAAACCGCAGCAGGAAAATCACCACCGGCAACAGGGCCGCCGCCGGGTTCAGCGCCATCGTCACGGCCGCCAACGCCAGCCCGGCCAGAACCGCCGGGCCCAGAACGCGCACCCGGAGGACATCCGTCAGGGCCCCGGCCCAGACCATAACCGCTGCCGACGCCATCGTGCCCAGCGAATAGATCCCGCCCCATTGCCCGTGGCTCAGTCCGAATTCGGCCCGGATCTCGCCGGCGAAGATCGAAATGAAAAATGTCTGGCCGAAACTCGACAGGAAGGTCAGCAGGGCCCCCGCCGCCAGCCACCGCGCATTGTCGGCAAGATAGCCAGACAGCGACGACCGTTTCATCCGCCTTCATCCACCGGGGCCAGGACAATCTCGGTCGCCTGTCCCCTCCGCCGTTTTCCTGCCGGGGTCAGGAACCCGATAGCGGCCTCCTCGGGCCGGAACGTATCGCTCAACTTGCGCGCAGAACTCAGGATCGAAATCAACGCCGGAGAGGTCGCCGCCACGAAATGCGACGACTCGGCATCGTCGCTAAAGGCGGTCGTGTCGATGATGTCGACCGGATAGTCCGCCAGTTGATCGACCGAAGCCAGATTGCCCAGCCGCTTGCTGTCATTGGTCCCGCGCAGACGCGCCGAAATGTTCAGGGCCTTGTCCTTCTTGGACACCATCACCACAAATGGCTTGGGCGGCTTGGATATCCGGTCCATCTGCGATTTGAACACGTCCACATCCAGATCCGGAGAGATCAGGACAACACCGTCAAGCGTGCGCGCCGCCCATCCCGGCTCCTTCAGCTCCGCCTGCCGCATCATTTCCATCGTCAATGCCGACCCCATCGAATGCGCAACGATCCCGATCTTGTCGATGCCTTGCGCGTCGAGCTGGCGAATGGTCTCCTCCAGCCCGTCGCGCGCAAACAGCATGCTGTCGATGTCATAGGCATATCCAAAGGCGCTTGCCCGGCTGGGCCAGGAATAAATCAACAGCGATCCGGGCATCCCGATATCTTCCGCCAGTTGCGCCGCCCGAAACGCGGTTTCGGTCTGGGTGGCGTTATAGCCGTGCACGAATATGGTCACATCCCTGCCGGGTCCATTCTGCTTTTGAAGGATGCGCCGCCCCAACTCGGCGGGCGAATTCAGCTCTTCAAGGCCCGCCAGTACGAATTGCGTGCTCGCATCCGGCGCGTCATAGGAATAAATTAACTGCCCGGGCTTGTGCGACGGCGGGACCGTCACCGTCATTTCCAGATATTGCAGCCGCTCGGCTCTGCGAAACCCATAGGTTCCGTTTCTTTCGCGTGCTCGGGTCGAGGCCGCGAAAACAGTGCGCGGCGTCCCGATCTCCACCGCATCCGGCGCTATGACCGACACGGTCCGGTCCGAACAGGCCGGCAGGGTCAGAACTACCAGAAGAATCGCCAGCCACCGCACAGGACTCAGTCTCCGAAATCTCGCGCGCCACGCTACCCGATTAATATCCGGCGTCCAGCCCCCGCCTCGGGTCGCGCATCTTTCTGCTTCAGAATACTCCGGGTTGAATTGCACGCAGGGCAAGAGGGGCAGCGCCCCTCTTCGCGGCATCAAAGAACGTAGCGGCTCAGATCGGCCGATTTCGTCAGCTCGCCGAGGTTCTGCTGAACAAACCCGGCATCCACCGTGACCTGCGAACCGGCCTTGTCGGGCGCGGTAAAGGACAGTTCCTCGAACACCCGCTCCATCACCGTGTAAAGCCGCCGCGCGCCGATATTCTCGATGCTCTGGTTGACCTCCGCCGCGATCCGCGCCAGCGCCGCGATGCCGTCGGGGGTAAAGGTCACCTCCACCTCCTCCGTGTCCATCAGTGCGGCGTATTGCAGGGTCAGCGCGTTATCGGTCTCGGTCAGGATGCGCACGAAATCCTCTTCGGTCAGCGCCCGCAGCTCGACCCGGATCGGCAAGCGCCCCTGCAATTCCGGCAGCAGGTCCGAGGGCTTGGCGATGTGGAACGCACCGGAGGCGATGAACAGGATATGGTCGGTCTTGACCGGGCCGTGCTTGGTCGAAACCGTGGTACCTTCGATCAGCGGCAGCAGATCCCGCTGCACGCCCTCGCGGCTGACATCGCCACCGCGCGCCTCGGCGCGGGCGCAGACCTTGTCGATCTCGTCCAGGAACACGATGCCGTTCTGCTCGACCGCATCCAGCGCGGCGCGGGTCACCGCCTCGTCATCCAGCAGCTTGTCGGCCTCTTCCCCGATCAGCACCTCATAGCTTTCGGCAACCGTCATCCGCCGCTTGACCGTGCGCCCGCCGAACGCCTTGCCGAAGATATCGCCCAGATTCATCATCCCCATCTGGCCGCCCGGCTGGCCGGGGATGTCGAACATCGGCATCGGGTTGGAATGGTCGGCCACTTCCAGTTCGATCACCGTGTCGTCCAGCTCCCCGGACTTCAGCTTCCTGCGGAACACCTCGCGGGTGCCCTCGCGCGCGTCCTCGCCCGCGATAGCGGTGATCACCCGCTCTTCGGCGGCGTTGTGCGCATTGGCCTTGACCTCTTCGCGCATGTATTCGCGGGTCTGCAGGATGGCGGCGTCGGCCAGATCGCGCACGATCTGCTCCACATCGCGGCCTACATACCCCACTTCGGTGAACTTGGTGGCTTCGACCTTGATGAACGGCGCACGCGCCAGTTTCGCCAGACGGCGGCTGATCTCGGTCTTGCCCACGCCGGTGGGACCGATCATCAGAATGTTTTTGGGATAGACCTCCTCGCGCAGGTCATCCGGCAACTGCTTGCGCCGCCAGCGGTTGCGCAGCGCCACCGCCACGGCGCGCTTGGCGTCCTTCTGTCCGATGATGAAACGGTCAAGCTCCGAGACAATCTCGCGCGGGGTCAGGTCGGTCATCTGCTCTCTATCCGGTTGTTGCGTCCCGGAACCTAAGCATGAGGCGGGAAAACACAAGGCGATCACGAACCGATCACGGAAAAACACCGGTTTTCACCGGCTGGTGACCCCCTCTTACATCCGCCGCCGGAACCTCCATTTGCGCTCAAGGCAATACCAGCCTGTAAAAACCAAGGGAGACAGTATCCAATGATGAATCGCCGCTCACTGCTTATGGCCGTTGCCGCATCCGGCGTGGCACTGACAGTCGCCGCCCCGACCACCACACTGGCCGCCGAAGCCAAAGGCACATTCGAAGGCCGCTCGAACCACGAAACATCCGGATCAGTGAAGCTGATCAAGGAAGATGATCGCTATTTCGTCGAGCTTGGCAGCGACTTCTCGCTCGATGGCGGCCCCGACCCGCGCGTGGCCTTCGGCAAGGACGGCAAATATGATCCCGACACCAAGCTGGGCGCGCTTCTCAAGCTCAAGGGTAAACAGCGCTATGCAGTTCCAGCTACCTGGGACGTGTCGAAATTCAACGAGGTCTATATCTGGTGCGAAGTCGCCAGCGTTCCGCTGGGCGTGGCCAGGATCAACTAAGGGCGCCACCACTCACATTACGACGCCCCAGCGGGGCCGGGCCATGGTCCGGCCTCGTTTTTTGCGCTCTCGCCCTTGCGATGGAAAAAGGGGCCGATCATCACCATCGCATCCGTGGGCTCGTCCATGATTGCGGCTCTCAACCGGTTTGCCTGGGGCACGACCAAGCCCGCTGTGATCGGGCTGACAAAGCCGGTCGTAACTGAGTGTGTTACCCGCGAAATCCGTTGCAATGCGATCTGACCCTGCACATTGGGCGGCCTGTGGTTGCGCCAGCAACTGGAGGCGACAGGGGTTTGCGGCTAGGTTCGTAGTGAACTACGAGGCATTCACCATCGGCGCCGAACACATGTTCGAAAACGGATGGACGATCCAGGAGACACATCATGAAACTTCTCAGAGTGGGTGCACCAGGTCAGGAAAAGCCCGCACTTGTCGATGCGCAAGGCCGGTGGCGGGACGCATCCACGCTGGTCGGCGATTGGCGGGGTGCCGCGCTGGACCCTGCATTTCTGTCCGGTCTGACCGAAACCGACCTGACGTCTCTGCCTGAAATCGCGCAGGATCAGCGCGTCGGGCCGTGTGTCGATGGGGTCGGCAAGTTCATCTGCATTGGCCTGAACTATTCGGATCACGCGGCAGAGGCCGGGATGGAGCTGCCCAAAGAGCCGATCCTGTTCATGAAAGCGACCTCTGCGATTTGCGGCCCCGATGACGATGTGATCCTCCCGAAAGGATCGAAAAAATCGGATTGGGAGGTCGAACTGGGCGTGGTGATCGGACGCGAGGCGCGTTACGTCGACATTGACGATGCGCTGCACTTCGTTGCCGGCTACTGCATCGTGAACGATTTATCCGAACGTGAGTTCCAGTTTGAGCGCGGCGGTCAGTGGGCCAAAGGCAAAAGCGCCGACACGTTCGGACCGATTGGCCCCTGGCTTGTGACAGGCGATGAGGTTCCGAACCCGCAGGCATTGCCGATGTGGCTCAAGGTCAATGGGCATCAATACCAGAAGGGTTCCAGCGCCACCATGATCTTCGGTGTGGCGGAACTGATCTCGCACGTCTCGCAATTCATGAGCCTGCAGCCCGGTGACGTCATTAGCACGGGGACTCCACCGGGCGTGGGCATGGGACAGAAACCGCAGGTCTACCTGCAACCCGGTGACGTCATCGAACTCGGCATTGAAGGGCTGGGCGCACAGAGACAGAACGTCGTCGCTTTCGGCTAGGACGGTCCCTGCCGAAGAAACGGCACTGCGGCGTGGGCCAACGCAGGACATCAATCATATATCCGGATTCATTTAAACACCTCAGGCAAGCCCGCCATCCACCGCCACCGGCGCCCGCTGGCCCCGCCGCTAGGTGAAACGAACCCGTGCTGCTAAACTGGCGGCCAGATTTTGAAGCCGGAGGGGCAGCATGTCCACCATTGCCAAGATTACTTTACTGTTTGTTGTATTTGTCGATCTCATCGGACAGGGGCTTGTCTTCCCGATCATCAACTCGCTGATCAT
Organism: Ruegeria sp. AF8; assembly: GCF_056541825.1. Taxonomy (NCBI): domain Bacteria; kingdom Pseudomonadati; phylum Pseudomonadota; class Alphaproteobacteria; order Rhodobacterales; family Roseobacteraceae; genus Ruegeria; species Ruegeria sp. AF8. Next base: position 188,723 of record NZ_JBQFYW010000003.1, read on the forward strand.
GGAACCTGCATCGGGTTTTTTGCCTGACGCAACCGGCACCGGCCGCCGCCATTTCTATTACGGCCTTGTCATCGGGTGCTTCTTTCTCGCGTGGTTTCTGGGGGTGGTCTACGTCTCCAAGGTGTCCGATTCCATCGGGCGCAAGAATGCGCTGCTGATCTGCCTCGGCGGCGCGCTGTTGGGCTATGTGCTGACGATCCTGTCGCTCTATCTCAACAGCCTGCTGCTCCTGATCATCGGCCGCAGCGTCACCGGTTTCACTGCCGGAAACCAGCCAATCGCGCAGGCGGCCATGATCGACGGCAGCACCGACGCCGCCGACCGCGATCGCAACATGGGCTATATCGTGACCGGGGTCAGCTTTGGCCTTGTCGGCGGCCCGATCATCGGCGCCATCCTGTCCGACAAGGCGCTGCTGGGCAGCGTCGCCACCTTCAAGACCCCTTTCTACGGCGCATTCGTACTGGTGCTGATCGCCATCTTTCTGGTCTTGTTGTTCTTCAAGGACACCCGCACGGAACGCGCCCCGTTTGTGTTCCGCCCCCGCGACATCACCGACAGCCTGATTGCGGTCCGGCAACATCCGACGGTTCTGAAAATCCTGCCGGTCTATTCGCTGTTCATGATCGCCAACGTGACCTTCTACGTTTTCGTCGACAATTTCCTGACCAGCGCCTTTGGATATGGGGTGATCGGCGGCAGCGTTGCCATGGTCGTCATCGGCGTGGCGCTGGCGTTTTCCTCGACGTTCCTGGTGAAACCGGCGCAGCAGAGGTTCAGCAAGCACGCCATTTTGCGGACATCCATGGTCGTCATGGTGCTTTCAGGTCTGGGATTTGCCTTCAGCCCAACGGGGCCGCTGGCCTATGTTCCGGTCTTTGCCTTCTATTTCCTGTTCGGCGTCGCCTATCCCACGGTGCTGGGCATTTTTTCGTCCAGCGTCAGCGAGGCGGATCAGGGCTGGGTCATGGGGGTAACAACGGCTGTGTTCTGTCTGGCCGGTGGTGTCATGTCGCTGATCGGCGGCGGATTGATGAGCGTCGACATCCGCCTGCCCTACTACATCGTCGTCATCGCCGCGATGCTGGGCCTGATTGGCATGTACCGGCGATGGAACAGCAAGGAAGTTAAGGCGCTGCTGGTCTGAACGCCTATTTCGAGATCGTCTCGACCGTCAGATTTCCATTGGTATAGACGCAGATATCGGCGGCAATCGCCATTGCCTGTCGCGCGACCTGCTCGGCGCTCTTGTCGCCGTCCATCATCGCGCGCGCCGCCGCCAGTGCGAAATTGCCCCCAGACCCTATTGCGGCCACGTCATGCTCGGGTTCCAGAACGTCCCCCGCCCCGGTGATCACCAACAGATCACTGCCATCGGTGACGATCAGCATCGCTTCGAGCTTTTGCAGGTACTTGTCGGTACGCCAGTCCTTGGCCAGCTCGACCGAGGCCCGCGCCAGCTGTCCCGGCGTCGCCTCCAGCTTGGCCTCCAGCCGCTCCAGCAGCGTGAACGCATCCGCCGTCGATCCGGCAAAGCCCGCGACAATCTCGAACCCGCCGGGGCTCAGCCGCCGCACCTTGCGCGCGGTGCCCTTGATCACGGTCTGCCCCAGGCTGACCTGACCATCCCCCGCAACGACGATTTCGCCGCCCTTCTTGACGCCGATGATCGTGGTGCCGTGCCAGCCGGGAAAGTCACTGTCTGCCATGAAAGCCTCCGTATCCTTTGACCGCAGTATATGGGCCGGGCAAAGATCGGGCGCAACCGTCATGGCGCGAGGTTCGCAAGATATGCACAAATTGCATTCCGGGGCTGTCGAGCGGGCATTTGTGAATCGCCGGCCAACCTCCTAGATGAGGCTCACAACCGACGGGGTGTCGGCTGTTTCAACACAAAGGATCGCGTAAAATGGCTACCACCGCCAACATTCATGCGCCGCTCGGAGCAGTCACCATACTTCACGCAGTGGACGCAATCGCCAACGTCAAAACTTCGTTCGTCGAATGGAATCAGGCCCGCCTGACCCGCAAGGCTTTGTCCAAACTGACCGACGCGCAGTTGAACGACATCGGGCTGACCCGCGGCCAGATCGCTCAGATCTGACCCGTATTCCAGGATCGGAACAAGCAGAATGGCCGCTCGGTTTCGGGCGGCTTTTTCATTTCGGCAATCCGTCAGATCAAAACCTGCATGCCTCCGGTGCAGATCACGCCTTGCAGATATAGCTGACGGTCAGCATCCGCCGCTCCTTCAGCCCGCGCAACTGATTGCGCGTCATGTCCCGAAATTCCGGCCCGAACAAAAGCTCTGTCGTGACCGGAATGGGTTTTGCCACGCCGGATCGCGCGGTTCTGGCCTCGAGCCATTCAAGGCTTTCCTCAGTTGAATCGATGACCCGCACTATTTCAAACCCGGCGCCTGTAAGCAGGGCCTCCATCTCGTCCGGGGACGCCGGATGGCTGCTCGAGGGTTCTCGCGCCCAGGGTGCCGGATACAGCATTTCCCCACCCTCGCCCTGCAGAATGTCATAGACCGCGAATGTCCCGCCCGCGGACAGAACCCGGCGGGCTTCCTCGTACATCCGCATCTTGTTTTCGATGTTCATCGCGACATGCACGGTGACGGCCGCATCGAATTCGTGATCACCAAACGCAAGGTTCAACGCGTCTCCTTGCTGAAACTCGGTCTTGTGCGACAGGCCAACCCAGCGTGACATTTCCGTTGCCGCTTCGCAAAATTCCGGGGTCAGATCAACGCCGACCACCGGGCAGCCGACCACCTCGGCAATCGTGCGCGACACGCCCCCAAGGCCCGAGCCGATATCCAGAACCTTCGAGTTTTCGGTCAGGTTCATGCGGTCAATCAGTTCCAGCGTCGCCGCCCTGCCGCGAAAATGAAACTCATCGACGGACTCGAGGTCCGACGGCTGCAACTCATTCGGCTGCAGCCCGTTCCGCCGCAAGCCGTCGGCAATCCTGTCGGTCAGACCACCGCCACCGCTGTAGTGCGCTGATATTCTGTTCGCCATGCGCTGTGCCTCCCTGAAATGCCAGCCCAAAGGCGAACCCGCCGACATGGGCAGCTTTCCTATTTCAGCACATCTTGGTCTTGTTTGCAGCACCGCGACCAGGTGGCGCCGATCAGCTCAGACGATATTTCCCTGCCATGTCCGGCAGGAACGCCTCGATCGCTGCAGTGGCGACAACATGGAATGTCCCGGTCTCGGCATCTTCGACATTCAGCCCGCCCCTGACGGCCCGCACCTCGGCCTGGCCACGTGGCAGGTCGGCTGCGACCTGTGCGCAATCCACCTTGTCCGGCTCCTGCACCGCAATGGTGACCTGCACCCGCATCTCGGAATGCCCGACGCCCAGTTTCGAAAACAGCGTGATCGAGGAATGGTGCAGCGCGTCCTGCACCGCCCGGCGTGCGGCCTTGGTATAGTCCTGCCCATACAGATCGTTGCCGGTGCCCATTTCCAGAATGATGCGTTTCTCGGTCATGCCGCAGGCTCCATGTCAAAGGAAACGACGATGGCGGCATTGGCGATCACGGTGCGTCCGTCCGCATGTGGCTTGTCGATGTCCAGACCGCCCTTTGTCACGGTGATGCCGGGCTGGCCATAGGGAAACACCTCCTTCAGCACCGCCACATCCACTTGCTCGGGTTGCTGCACGCCGATTTCGGCGTCGATGATCATCGCCTCTTTCGGAAAGCCGAACAACTCGGCCATGTTCACCGAGTTGCGCCACAGCGCATCCTTCAGCGCCCGTTTCGCCGCCTCGGTATAATCCTCGCGCCTCAGCGATGTGCCCATCCCGAATTCCACCAGCACCCGTGTCTTGGCCATGCCTGCTCCTGCCATCTGTTTCCGGGTCACAATGCATGTTCGTCAGCCGTCCACAAGGGTCCAGAACTCTTGCCTTGATCGGTCCAGATTCACATTCTCACCCGGGTTCCGGCCCGTCCGTCGCCGGAGCCGTGCGATCCAGCGCAATCAACCCGTACAGGAACACGCCGGCGGCCAGCATGGCGGACACCATGAACACCGACGTTATCGAACCTGTAGATGTATAGACGGTGCTGCACGCCGCGATGCCAATTGTTCCGCCCATCAGCTGGCAGGTCATGGTAATGCCGCTCACCTGCCCATGCATGTGTTCCGGCACCGAAAGCAGGACCGCGCGCCGGGGCGGCACGAACAGAAAGGTCACGACGAGGCCCCAGAAAAACAAACCAAACATGATCAGGATGAAATCCTGCAGGGCAAGGCCGATGGCAAGAACCGACATGGCGATGGATGCGCCTGACGCACCAACCAGTGACGGCATTCGGGACCCGTATTTGTCCGCCACTTTGCCCGTAACCGTCGCAATGATGATCTGAGGCACCACTGCGGGCAACAAGGCGATCCCGGCCTTGAATGGTGAAAATCCCATAACCGTTTGGAAATACATGGCCCCAAAGACAAGCATTACGATCTTCACAAACTGGGCCGTGAAGATGACCAGATTTGAGGCAAGAAAATTCGCGTCTGCGAACAGCTCAACAGCAATCAGAGGGGACGCCACTCGTCTTTCGTGGCGCACGAACTGGATCAGCAGAACCGCCCCAAGGCAAAGCGGGATCAGGGTATCCGGCTGCGACCAGCCGCGATCGGGCCCCTCCATGATTCCGAAGATCAGCAGGACCAGCCCGGCAATCAAAAACAGGGACCCGACCAGGTCAAAGCGAGTGTCTTTCGTTTGCGGCGGTTCATGCCAGAACGCCCAAACGATTGCGAACACGGCCAATACGATCGGCGGGTTGATCCAGAAAATCCAACGCCACGACAAATACTCGGTCAGCAGGCCGCCGACCATCGGCCCCAGCGCCATGAAGCAGGTACCGATGGTGCCATACAGGCCCAACGCAACACCACGTTCCTCTTTTGGAAAGGAATGCGTGACCAGAACAAGCGAGAGTGGAAAGATCATCGCTGCCGCAACGCCCTGCGCTGCCCGCGCGAAGATCAGCGCGCTGCCGCTTTCGGCAAACCCGGCAAGGATCGAAGTCGCCCCGAAAAACAGCAATCCCGCGTTGAGCAGAAACCGCGCCCCGATGATGTCTCCGATTTTCCCGGCGGCGGCGGCCAGTCCGGCAAGCATCAGCAGATAGACATTGACCACCCAATGCGCATGCAGCGCTGACAACCCAAGGTCGCCCTGGATGGTTGGCAGCGCCACGCCGATGACGGTTTCATCCAGCAGCACCACCCCGAGGATGGCACCCATCGCGCCCAGAATCCACCAACGTCTGTTGTCATGCGTTGCCATGATGAAACCGAGTATAGCACGAGATTTCGGATGGTTGGCGCGGTGCGAAAACCCGCAAATGGATTGTACAATTCGGACAATGCCCCCTGAAACCCCGGTACAATTCGCACAAAAAAAGAAGCGCCCGTCCGGGCGCTTCCTGAATTCCGGGTTTTGGCCCGCCTCAGATCGAATCGTTGATCCAGCTTTGCAGCGCCGCTTTCGGCGCAGCACCAGCCCGGTTCGACACGACCTGACCGTCCTTGAAAATGAACAGCGCCGGAATGCCCCGAACACCCAAGGCGGCAGCCGAATTCGGGTTGCTGTCGACGTCGACCTTGGCGATTTTGATCTTGCCGCCATATTCGGCGGCCAGCTCTTCCAGGGCGGGGCCGATCTGTTTGCACGGACCACACCACTCGGCCCAGAAATCCACCACAACGGGGATGTCCGAGTTCTTGACCTCGGCGTCGAAGGTTTCGTCAGTGACGGCTACGGTGGACATATTCTGTCTCCTGAATGGAATGCGCTTGGGGGATGAAAGTAGGTCCGCCACTATGGGAGGTCAAGATATCTGGGTGCGCTCAAGTGCATCAGTCACAAGATCGTGGGGCAGCCACATCAGATGCGCGGTACGGGTCCACAGGATTGCGGTGCGGATTTCGCGATCAGGATAGATCTGCGCCAGTGCCCGGGCATAGGCCCCCATCTGCCGCAACAGGCCCTCTGGGCAGGTTTCGGCGGTGTCGGGAACCGTCGCATTCGTTTTGAAATCAATGGCCTGCACTTCGGTGCCGGCCACGATCAGCCGGTCGATCACGCCGTGAACACGGCGGGAAAATAGCTGTGCGCTCACCGGAATTTCGGTCAGCGCATCCGGCGCGAAAACCTGTGCCAGATGCGGTGCGTCCAGCACCGCCTCGGCCTCAGCCCTGAGCTCATCGCGCTCCGCCGCCTGCATATCCGGAAGCAAACGGGCGCATAGCCCGGCCCGCAGGCCGGAATCGATTCCCGGCAAATGCTCCAACAGCAGGTGAATCCGTGTCCCCCGTAGCTTTGCTGCCTCTTCGTCCAGCCCCAGATCACCCGGCAGCGCCTTGGCCCCTCCCAGATCCGACGGGCTGAGAGTTTCTCGAGCGGTCTCAAACGGCGGCGCCGGGCGCCGGAACAGATCCGGCAGCGGCATTCCAGTGCCCACCGCCGCGCCCGCACGCTCCGCGACCGGCAACCCGTCCCAGTCACCATGCGACAGCCGACGGATTCCCGAACCGGCAAGCGCCGTGGCCCCGGCCCGTTCCATCGCCGCCTCGACCAAGTGATACCAGCTTGTTCCATCCTTGCCGACCTCGCCCGCCGCAGCGACGATCAACCACTTTTCGGCCCTTGTTAGAGCCACATACAACAGCCGCATCCGCTCGGCCATCTGCCTGGTCTGCGCCTGTTCACGTGCCTGTGAAATGATCTTTGGCGAGGTGTCACGCGGCACGCGCCAGACCGGTACGCCCTCGGCCTGCATCACCTCGTCATCCGTGGGTGCCCGGCGCGCGCCGGTGTCCGGCAGGATCACGATCGGCGCCTCCAGCCCTTTCGAGCCATGCACCGTCATCACCCGGATCATGTCACCTACCCCGCTCATCTGACGCTTGATCTCCAGATCGTCGGTCTGCATCCAGACGAGGAAACCCGTCAGGCTTGGAATATCGGTCCGTTCATAAGCCAGAGCCTGCGACAACAGCGCATTGATGCCGTCCTCGGCCTCGGGTCCCAGTCTTCCCAACAGCTTCCGCCGCCCGCCATGGCGCGTCAGGATGCGTTCGATCAGGTCATAGGGGCGCAGAAAATCGGTCTGGCCGCGTAAATCGTTCAGGATGGCCAGTGTTTCGGGGAATTCAACCTCGCGCCTGCGCAGCGCGGCCCACAGGTATTGTTCCTCCCGTCGGTGCGCCAGATCGAAGAGTTGCTGTTCGCTCCAGTCCAACAGTGGCGATTTCAGCACGGTGGCCAACGACAGGCTGTCTTCTGGCGTGGCGAGAAAGCTCAGAAGCGCGGCAAGGTCCTTGACCGCCAGTTCTGCGCCCACTTTCAGCCGGTCCGCCCCGGCAATCGGCAGGTCGGCAGATTTGCAGGCCCGGATGATTTCGGCAAAAAGATCGGAGCGGCGCTGCACCAGGATCAGGAAGTCACCCGGTCGCACCTTGCGACGGGCAATAGTACCGGGGGTCCCGCCGTCGTCGGGGATCATTGCGCCGTCGTCGATCATTTCCTTGATCGACCTGGCAATCCGTTCCGCCAGTATGACAGTGTGATGCCGCGCGCCGGTCCTGTCGACCGGATCGGTCCAGTCGCCATCCTCTTCATCCTCGACCTTCTCGACCACCGGCCATAGGTCGACCCGCCCCGGCAAATCCGCTTTGAAAGCCCGGTGCAGCGCGTCTTTCTGGAACCCGGCGTCAGACCGATTTTCGAACACCAGATCCACCAGTTGCAGGATCGCAGTTGACGAACGGAACGAGAATTCAAGCGTCAAGTCTTCAAGGTTAGAGCCTGATTCCGTCAGTTTCCGCCCAAACTCGCGCTGCATCCGGTCGAAGGCTTCGGGGTCGGCGCCCTGAAAGGAATAGATCGACTGCTTCTTGTCCCCGACCACGAAAATCGTGCGCTCCACACCCGAGCGCGCGCCCTCTCCGCTGGTGAATTCCTGCGCCAGTTTCTCGACCACGTCCCATTGTTCCGGGCTGGTATCCTGCGCCTCGTCCACAAGGATATGGTCGATACCGCCATCAAGGCGATAGAGTACCCAGGTTGCCACCGCCGGGTCGTTCAAAAGCTGCCGTGCCTTCAGGATCAGGTCGTCGAAATCGAGCCAGCCACGCAACTGTTTGCGCCGCTCGTATTCGGGCAGAAAGACGGCGGCAAAGCGGTGCAGGGCCAGTGATTTCTGCGCTGCCACCAGTGCCAATTCCATCTCGCGCGCTGCCGCAACGCGTTCCATGAGTTCATGAAATTGAGCAAGATGGACGCCAAGTGCTTCCTGAGCTTTTTTAGTCGGCACGGACCCAGTTTTGGCCTCGGGACGGAAGTTGTTTTCCTTTCTGTACAGAAACAGAGAATAGAGCGTTTCCAGGTCGTGCCGCTCTGGTTCCTCCCAATTGATTCCTTCCAGATCTGCCGCTAGCTCAATCATAGTTTTCGACTGAGACTTGAGAATTGGGCATGCGACTTTCATGAGACCGACTTCGCCGCCGCTAAAAACCTCGGTTAGCAACTTCTCCTCGTTGCAGCCCTGCGGAAGGCCGAACAGGCGCAGGAGGTCGCCCCAGTCGCAAGGCCCTGCAAACCCGGCGCGGTTCCGTGCGACTGCCTGCAACAGCCTGTCGAACCCGGTATCGGTGACGAACCGCGCCACCGCATCAACCAAATGCGATTGGGGGCCGTCGGCAAACTCTTCGATGATTTCTGCGCGCAGCAGGGCTGCCGCCCGGTCCTCCATTTCCGAAAATTGCGGGCTGACCCCGGCCTCCAGCGGAAAGCGGCGCAGCAGAGAGGCGCAGAACGAGTGGATGGTCTGGATCTTCAGACCACCGGGCGTCTCGATGGCGCGCGCGAACAACGTGCGCGCATGGGCCAGCCGGGCGGGATCGATCGCGCGTTCGACGCCCAGATCGGTAAGCTGCGACAGCAGCCGGGCATCGTCCAGCATTGCCCACTCGCCCAGCCGCCTGAACAGCCGGTTCTGCATCTCGCTGGCCGCTGCCTTGGTGTAGGTCAGGCACAGGATATGCTGCGGCTGCACATCGTTCAGCAACAGCCGCGCCACCCGATCGGTCAATACCCGCGTCTTGCCCGAGCCCGCATTGGCTGCCAGCCAGGTCGAGGCATCGGGCCGCGCCGCCTGGACCTGACGCTCGGTGGCCTCATCGCGGGGGGTCATTTCAGCTCCTCCGGGGTGGGAGCTGTGGTGCGGTCCCATTCACCGAAGCGTGCGAGGTGATCGTAATCGCCAATATCGGTGTCCTTATGCAGCATCCGGCGCGAGGAATAGCCCTGATCAGGCTCTGAATAGGCGGAAATAAGTTGTTTCAGCTCAGACAAGACCTTGTCGGCAGGCTCCTTGTCCAGGGGTGCGGGAACCTCTTTATACGTCCCGCCCATGCCGATAAACACCGCCTGTGCCACCGGCATCGGGTCCAGCCCCTCGAACCCGCCTTCCTCGGCGAGCGCGGCCTCGATCAGAAGCTGCTTGTCGAACTTGGCCTGCTGCGCCGCAGAGGGCGGCGCGCCGGTTTTGTAGTCATAAAGCCGCAGTGATCCCCGTGTTGTCTGGTCGATCCGGTCGGCGCGGCCGACAAGCGTGAAATCCAGCGGGTCCAGACGCATTTTCATCCTGGCCTCAAAGGCAATCGGCCCGCCATCGTTGCGACGCGCGGCTTCGGCGGCCAGAAAGGCATCGGTGATCCGTTCCAGCCGCGCCAGCCACAGCTTGCGCGCGGTGGGCCAGGCGACGTGTTTGTCAAGCAGCGCAGAGGCGCGTTTCAGGAATGCCTCGCGGGTCAGAAGCGCGCCGTCCAGTACGCTGTCCTCGACGAATTTCTCGAGGATTTCATGGATCACGATCCCTCGCAGCAACGCATCCGGGGCCTGCACCAGCGGGTCGAGCGGCCGCAGGCCCAGCACGTGCCTGGCATAGATCGCATAGGGATCGCGGATCAGCTTCTTGATCTCGGTCACCGACAATTGCCGGGGCCGCGCCGGGACCGGTGGCCGGGGCGAGGGACGCTGAGCCGGTTTAAGTCGGGGTGCGTCTTCCAGCGTTTCGGCCCAATCGAGCCATTGCCGCCCTCGCGCCCGCATCTGCGCCAGAACCTCGGGTCCACCTGCACCAGGCAGGCCCTGCAACAGATTGGTCAGGCGGTTCAGCCAGCGTGACGGTACGGTTTCGGAATCATCCGAGCGGGTGGCGCGGGTCAGCCAGACCTGCGGAGCCCCGATGGCCTGCTGGAAATCATGCGCCGACAGGCCGATACGACGTTCAGGCAGCAACAGCCCGGCCTTGTCGCGCATCTGCCGGTTCAGCCAGGGATCGGGCGCGGCGGCCTCGGGCCAGCTGCCTTCGTTCAAACCACCCAGGATCAGCAGGTCCGCGCCCTGTACCCGCGCCTCGAGCGTGCCCCATATCATGATGCGGGGATGCGGTGCGTCGCGGTCGCGCACCTCTTCGCCCGCCAATAACGCGCCCAGCAGATCGGCAAAGTCGCGGGCGGTCATGGCGCCGCCATGCGCGGCCTCATCCTCAAGCGCGGTGATCACCGCCAGCGCCTTTTGGCCTGCGTTCTTGTCCCAGAGGGTGCCGGTTTCGCCCGCGCTGCCCGCCGAGATCGCCTGCGCCAGATCGCGCAAACGCCGGACCCAACCGGCGAGAGGCAGTTCGCCTGCCACCTGCTGGCCGCAGAAATGCGTGGTCAGCCAGCGCATCCAGTTCTCGGGTGCCTCCTTTCGGATGGCAAAGCCAGTCAGGCTTGCGCTGTCGGGAAAGGGCGGGCCGTTGCGGCGCAGGTCCAGTTCCAGATCGCGAGTGTGCAGCAGATGCGTGCCGCGCTCACCGCCATCGTGACACAGCGGATGTTTCAGCAGCGTCAGCAGCGCCTCGCCATCCAGCCGTTTGACGAACAGGCCCGCCACATGGCGCAGGAACCGGCCCGGCGGCGAGAGTTGCAGCGGCAGACCGGCGCTGTCATCTGGCAGGATATTCCAGCGGTCCAGCGCGGCGCTGACCTGCCGGGTCAGCATCCGATCAGGGGTGATCAGCGCGGCGGTCTGGCCGGTTTCCGCCGCCTGCCGCAGGCGCATGGCGATGGCGAGCGCTTCGGCGCGGGGCGATTGCGCCTCGACTAGCGTCACATCTTCGGTTGCGGGGGCCAGATCGGCAAGTGCGGGGCCTTCGGTCATCCAGGCATCCGTCACCGGGGCCGGACGCAGGGCCAGGGACACCAGCCGGTTGCGGGCGGGCGACGGAGGTGCGTCATCTGTCCAACGGACGATCTGGTGCGGCTCGACCCCAAGCCCGAGCATCAGTTTGCGGAACCGGAATTGCGGGTGGTCTTCGGACAGCAATGCGTCGTCGAGGCCGAACCAGACGTAATCGGGCTGATCGAAATCGAAACCCGGCAGGATCAGCGCACCTTGGGGCAGGCGGGCCACCGCTTCCATCAGCAACAGCGTGGTCCCGCGCGAGCCGGTCGAACCCGCCAGGATCACCGGGTGATGCGGCGGGTCGGTCTGCCAATGTTCGATCAGGTTTTCGACGACCCGGCGTTGCCGCGCCTGAACGTCCAGCGCCTCGTCACCGGTTGAGATGAACCGGTCCGCGATGCCGATAAAGGCCTGTGCCCGTGCCCAGTGGCCGGACATGTCGCTGACATCAAGCTGCCGGATCGCCTTGGGGGAAACGCCTTCGCCCTGCATCTCGTCGACCAGAGTGGCAAGGCTGTCGGCCAGATCATAGAGCGTGGCCCGGGCGGCCAGATCCGGTTGCCGGTCCAGCAGCTTTCCGATCAGCTGCGTCAGCTCCAGCCGCCGGCGCAATGGCGGGATGGCCGGTGGCAGGCGGGCCAGATCGGCGCTTTCGCCCAGATCGGTGACCAACGACAGGCGTGGCAGCAGGCTGGCCGGTCCCGCATCGAACAGATCTCGTACGCGGCGGGCCATGCGGCGGGTGTTGACGATCACCTGCGTCCGCGCCAGCGCCTCGGGGGTCAGGTGTTCGGTGCGGGCCAGCAGGCCGGTAACCAGCGCCCTTGGAAAGTCCACGCCGGGAGGGATGGCAAAAACGCGCGGGCGCGGGCAGGCGTCAAACATCAGCCAGCAGCCCTTCGGCCAAAGTAATGCCCGCCGGGTGACCGACGTCGCACCATCGGCCCGGATAATGTAGCGCGTAAAGACGGCCTTGGCGCTGCATCATGTCCCATAACAGGTTGAGCGAAAAGGATGATTCCCTGAACTGCATCAGATCAGCAGTCTTGATGATCTGGGCGCCGCCATAGATCAGGCCGGGGCCACGCCGGATGCGGCCCTCTTCGTCGGCTGTGAAATCTCCGTCACCTGAATGGCCAAGCGCCTGAGACGCGGGAATGCACATCAAAAGGGCGTCCATGGTGCCGGGATTCCAGGCAGAGCGCAGCATTTCAAGCGGGTTCGGGCCGGACCAGATCGCGTCGGTGTTGAGCGTGAACACCGGATCGGACCCCAGCAACGGCAATGCGGCCCGTAGACCGCCGCCGGTATCCAGAATATCCGGCTCTTCTCGCGACAGCAGGACCCCCTTGGGTTCCAGATGCGCGGCCAGCCGGTCCGGCAGGTAGTGCAGGTTGGCCACGATACGGGCCGGACCTGCCGCCCGGGTCAGATCGAGCGCATGATCCACCAGCGGACGGCCGGCCACCTCGATTAGCGGCTTTGGCGTGTCCTTTGTCAACGCACCCATCCGCGTGCCGAAACCGGCTGCAAAAAGCATGGCTGCATCCGGGATGCGAGTCATTTGCCCCTCAGCTTTTCAAGGTTTTCCGGTGTTGGAGGCGGCAGCGCCTCGCGCAGGAAACCGGCAACCGACGCCAGCGCGGGGGTTTCCAGATCACGCATCAGCAGGGCCCATGTGGCGGGAATGAGATCAACATATCTCGGCTTGCCGTATTCGGTGGCCAATCGGGCAAAAACGCCCAGAATCCTGAGATTCCGTTGCGCGCCCAGCACCGCGTAGGCGGTTCGAAAATCGTGATCGTTCGAGCTCGTGGCCTCGACATAATGATTGATCATCTTCATCTCGACACCCGCCGAAACCTTGCGGCGGACATCCTGCAGCAGCGACACCAGATCATACGCCGGGTGGCCCAGCATGGCGCATTGAAAGTCCAGCAGTCCAACGCGCCGTATACCCTCGCGATCCGGCAGCCAGATCAGGTTTTCGGCGTGGTAGTCCCTTTGGATCAGAACTTTGGGGCCTTGCGTCTCGCGCAGCAGGATTTCCGAGAACCAGTTTTCGAACCGTTGCAAGATGTGCTGGTCCGCCTCCAAATTGATGGCAAAGGCGTATTTGGTGAAAGCCAGCGCCGCAAGTTCGGTCATCATGGTCGGGTCATAGCTGTCGAGCGGCGGCAGCGGGGCCTCGTGCAGTTGGATGAGAACATCCGTTGCCGCCTCGTACAGCATTGGTTCCATGTCCGGCTGCCGTTCAAGAACGCGGGCGAACAGATCGTCGCCCAGATCCTCAAGCAGAAGAAAGCCGTGTTCGGCATCCTCGGCCAGGATTTCCGGGGCGCTCAACCCCACGGATAACAGGTGGTTGGCAATTGCGACAAAGGGCCGGACGTCTTCGCCCTTGTCGGGCGGAGCGTCCATCAGAACGGCGGTGCGACCGGTGCCGGGGTCGGTCAGGCGTTCGTATCTGCGGTTCGAGGCATCTCCGGCCAGCGGGGAACGGGTCGCGTTGGCCCATTCAGTCCGGGCGATCAGTGCCTCGGCCAGAACCGTTCTGTTTGTCATTCGAGCGTCTCCAAAAGCGGGCGCCATTTCGGATCAGACCAGGTGATCGTAAGGTGGCGGGTATCTTCGTGTTCCAAGTCCGTTTCGAACAGCAGACTCAATGCGCCAGCGGGCTCGAGAGGGCCAAGTTTTTCCGGCCATTCGATCAGGCAAATCGCGGTGTCGAACGCGTCAGTCAACCCCAATTCCTCCAACTCGTCCACGTCGGTCAGCCGGTAGAGATCCGAGTGCCAGATTTCGCCCTTTGGCGTGTCATAGGTTTGGACAAGGGTGAAAGTCGGAGACGGGACATCTTCTGCCTCGCTTAGGAGCGATTGGATGAGGCTGCGGGCAAAATGGGTCTTGCCGCTGCCGATCTTGCCCGCCAGCAACAGACAGTCGCCGCGCCTCAGCATCGCTCCCAAACGGGCGGCGAACGCGGCAGTGTCTTGCGGGGTCACAAGCGTGATTTGGGATACGGCGGACGTCATGGCGCCACAATGGCGTCGGTCGGACTCGGCTGCAAGCGGGTTCAGGTTCAGGCCTGCTCCAGCAAGGGCATATTGGGCTTTTCAGCCGTGACTGCGAACCGCACTATGGTCGCACCGTTCTGAATTGGGCTGACCGTGCACGACACCGGGGTTCCATTCCGCAGGCTGACACATGCCGACCATTCCGCTCGGTTGTCGCTTTCGCGGGCAAAATCCCTGATCTCACCCCACACCGGCGTGGCCAGGCACTGATCCTGCCAGATCCTGGTTGCGTCCAGAACGTCCGGCTGGGTCAATCCGACGTCTTGTTCAATATCCCAAAGACGGTGATAGGCGCTGTTCGAAAAGGCCAAAGACCCGTCCGGCGAAAACACGGCAATTGCATCCGCAAGCTTGTCAAAGATCGCCTGAACCAGCTCAAGCTCGGCACGGAATTGCCGTGTCAGGGTGATCTCGGCGGTGATGTCTTCGAACAGGAACGCGACAGCGCCATCCGGGTGGGGCCGCCCGCTGACGCAATACACCGAGCCGGAGGGCAAGGACCAGGTTTCCTGAAAACTGCCATCCGCCGCCGCTTCGAGCAGGTCGTTCATCTGCTTTCTCCACCCGCCATAATTCTTGGGTTCCGGCATCATGTTCTGATTTCTCAGGCGGTCGAAAAAGCTGGAAATCTTGGGACGGCAGCTTAGAAAATCCGCCGGCAGCGAGGTTAAATCGATCAGTGCGGGGTTGAACAGCGCCAGTTGCCGGTTGCGATCGAAGATCGCAAGGCCAATGGACAGCTGAGCAAAGGTTTTTGCCAGCGTTTGAACGAATTTGCGCTGGGCGACCTCGGCCTCGACGATGGCGTTGATGTCGACGGCATAGCAAAGGATTCCCTCGTCGTGCCGCACGATCGACAGGTCGAACCACAATTTCCGGCCGGTGTCGTCGGCAGTCAGCGAGAACCGGTATTTTTTTTCCGGCTGCATATCCTCGCCCACATCTGGGAACATGGGGGCCGTCAGGTCGGTGTCCTTGCCGCGTATCTTGCGGGCCAGCGACACATAGGTGGCGTTGCACCAGCGCACCGAGGAGTCGTGATCGACCAGCCAGACCGGATAAGGAGCCTTGTCCATCATCAGGCGCAGCGGATCATTTGAGTTTCTCTGGCCCCGATGACTGTCGTCCCGATCAGACAGGTCGCGAATCTGCACGCGCACAATACCGTCTATCCATTCACAAAGGACATCCTGCTTGCACGCGCTGTCGATGGCAGGGACCACGATGGTTCCGGCAGCGCAGACGTCTTCGGGGCTTTCCGGAAATGCGGGAAAATTGCGCTGCAACAACCGCCTCAGGCCCGCCCAGTCGTGGATGTTTTCATGCCCCGCCAGGGCAATATCGGAATGCGTGACCAGATCATGCCCGGCAAACAGAAAGACCGAATTGTGCAACGTTGCGGGCGACAACAACCCATAGGCGGTGTTGCGGCGCCGTTGCCGGGGGGCCAGCCACAAAACCGCAAGGCCGGAGGAAACAAGGCAGAGGCCTGCCAATGCGATCCAGTCAATCATGGCTGAGTAATGCGTTTGTCCGAACGGCCATGAGCGATCCTTGGGCGGGAATGGTTAATGGATCGTTAATTTTACACCGGGATATGTTGGTTCTGTCCTGACGGAACCGGGTTGTCCCCAAGTTGCGCATCAATCAGATTTCGTGGCCAGATCACTTTGACGATGGCGCCGCGCCGGTCCGGCAAATCCGTGAGTGTCTGGTATGGATCCGCGCCATTGGCGAATTTCAGTTCGGCACCGCTGCGTTCCAGCAACGTCTTTGCAATGAAAAGCCCCAGACCCATGCCTTCGTATTCGGGGCGTGTCTTTTGTTCGGATTCCGTGCGGCGCTTGCGAACGAACGGGTCACCGATACGGCCGATCATGTGTGCCGGATATCCGCGCCCGTCGTCCATGATGTTGATGATGATCCAGTTGTCGGTCCACTCCGCTTCGACCCAGACATTCGCGCGGGCAAAGTCCACCGCGTTCTGGATCAGGTTTCGCAAACCGTGAATGATTTCGG
The DNA here is from genome assembly GCF_056541825.1 of Ruegeria sp. AF8. Lineage (NCBI taxonomy): Bacteria > Pseudomonadati > Pseudomonadota > Alphaproteobacteria > Rhodobacterales > Roseobacteraceae > Ruegeria > Ruegeria sp. AF8. Next base: position 205,084 of record NZ_JBQFYW010000003.1, read on the forward strand.
GCTTGCGCAGGATCGAGGGCTGCTGGACATCGCCGCCGGGGCTGGGACCTTCGTGAAAATGCACGTGTTTCCCACGGTTTACATGGGGTTCGGCAGATTCGTGAATCACGGTCGACAACGGCGCCTGGCGCAAATGCAGGTCATCCTTGCCGACGCGCCCCATGTCGCGCAGGATGTCGCGGCATCTGTCGGCCTGCTCGCGGATCAGGGCGGCGTCTTCGCGCAGGTCCGGCCGGTCGTCGAGTTCCTCGATCAATTCCGAGCTGGCCAGTTTTATTGTTGCCAGCGGCGTTCCCAGCTCATGCGCGGCGGCAGCGACCACGCCGCCGAGATCGGTCAGTTTTTGCTCGCGCGCCAGGGCCAGATGGGTTGCGGCAAGCGCTTCGGACATGGACTGAACCTCGGAACTGATCCGATAGGAATACCCCCCCAGAAACACGATGGCGATGACGATGGCGACCCAGTTCCCGAACACGAAGATGTCCGGGATTCGCAAAATGAAACCCATGTCGGTTCTGAGCGGCAGGTGATAGACGGCCAGCAGAGTTACCAGAATGACGGCCACGGCACCGATGATCAGGGTCGAGCGCAGGCTCATCACGTTGGCGGAAATGGTCACCGGGCCCAGCAGCAACAGCGCGAACGGATTGTGCAAGCCTCCGGTCAGGTACAGCAGGAACGCCAGTTGCAGCAGGTCGAACAGAACCATCAGGAAGTTTTCGAACTCGGTCACCCGCTTGTTCTCGGGGAACAGGAAGATCGCGACCAGGTTGCCCATCACCGAAATTCCGATGGCGAAATAGCAAAGCCCGAGTTCCAGCTGAAGGTCATAGAAACGCTGGGCGACGGTGATCGCGGTGATCTGTCCGACGATGGCCACCCAACGCAGCAGGATCAGCGTTCGCAGACGAATCCAACTGCTGCGCGCTTGCCCGCGCCAAAGGCTCATATTGGAATCCGGCATCCGTCGATTATGTCCTGTTGCAAAGGCTGGCTTTCTTGATAGGTGTCCGCCGCAAGACGATCAACAACCCAAGTTCAAGGTTCCGCCCTATGACCCGATTTTATTCCATTGTTGCCGCCGCCGTTCTGCTTGTCGTTCTGGGCGCCACCTGGGTCTTGACGCTTGGGCGCGGATCGGACGATCAGTTTGCGCAATGCCGTTCAAGTCAGATCGCAGGTGGCGCAGGATCGATTGGCGGACCGTTCGAACTGGTCAATGCCAAGGGTGAGACCGTGACCGACAAGGATGTGCTGACCGAACCGTCGCTTCTTTATTTCGGCTATACGTTTTGCCCGGACGTCTGCCCGCTTGACACATCGCGCAATGCCGAGGCCGTGGACATTCTTGAACAGCGTGGTCAGATTGTAACGCCGGTATTCATCTCGGTCGACCCCGACCGGGATACACCCGAAGTGGTCGGCGACTTTGCCTTTAACCTGCATGAACGGATGATTGGCCTGACAGGCTCGCCCGAGCAGGTCAAGGCGGCCAGCAAGGCCTACAAGACCTATTACAAGGCACAAGACAAAAGCGATGAGTACTATCTGGTCGATCATTCGACCTTTTCCTATCTGGTCTTGCCGGAACATGGTTTTGTCGAGTTTTTCAAGCGTGACGATACGCCCGAACAGATGGCCGACAAGATCGGCTGTTTCGTAGAAAACATGTAGGTGCGATAGGGCGTTTGACCTTTCCCGAGGTGCTGGTAATACTCGCCGACAGGGCAAAGAACGCAGAAACGCAGAAAGAATGAGCATGGCCGACACTTCCCAGCTTGAAATCGGACCCGACAAGTCGCTTTTGCTGGTGGATGACGACGAGCCGTTTCTGCGGCGTCTGGCCAAGGCCATGGAAAAGCGCGGGTTCGAGATTGAAACCGCCGCTTCGGTCGCGGCGGGACGCGCCATCGCAACCGCCCGCCCGCCGGCCTTTGCGGTGGTGGACCTGCGGCTTGAGGATGGCAACGGACTGGACGTGGTCGAGGTGCTGCGCGAAAAACGCCCCGATTGCCGGGTTGTGGTTCTGACCGGATACGGCGCAATTGCCACTGCCGTTGCGGCGGTCAAGATCGGCGCCACGGATTACCTGTCGAAACCGGCCGATGCGACGGACATCACCAACGCGCTGCTGGCCAAGGATGACGAGTTGCCGCCGCCGCCTGAAAACCCGATGAGCGCGGACCGCGTGCGTTGGGAGCATATTCAACGGGTCTATGAGCTGTGCGACCGCAACGTCTCCGAAACCGCGCGGCGGCTGAACATGCACCGCCGGACCTTGCAGCGGATATTGGCCAAGCGCAGTCCGCGGTAAACTCAAGCTCTATCGAATATATGCGTTGTGGCTGCCTGATGGGTACGGCAGCTAATACCTCACGCCCGTGAAAACCGTTTGAACTTGCATTGATGATCCATGAAGCTCTGGAGAAGGGAGCGAAGACATGGAAATTCGTAACGCGAGAAAGCAAAAAGAAGTTGATGATGCAGCAAGCCTTACACGTGGGTTATACGAAGCAAACAAGTTGCTTTATCAGGATGATCTGAAAACCATAGAGGATTATTACCGCGGATCCTGGTTTTTAGAACGTAAGCCCGCGATCCCTTACGAGTACAAGCCCCCGAGAGGTGAAATTCTTGTCGCCTATCTTGAGGGTGAACCTGCCGGAACGGTGGCGATCTACGGTATGGATCGCGATCACTGTGAGTTAAAGTCGATGTACGTTGCGGCCGAATATCGAAATGCTGGAATTGCGCGAGCTCTATGTGAAAAGGTGATTGAGTTGGCGAAAGACCAAGGTTATCGCACGGTCAGACTGACGACCGGTGAGCGTCAATTGCAAGCCCGACGGCTCTATAAAAGCTTTGGATTTGAGATTGTCACTCCTTGGGATGCTGATCCACCTGAAGGTTACGATTACTTCGAACTTAGAATTGCATAAAAACCGTGGCCGATCATCGGCTCGTTCTAACGGTGTCGACAGCGCCCTCTGACCGCCTGATACTAGAATTTGGCGCAAATCGGACCTTCATAGCAACTTTATCAACGCCAAATGCCGATCCGTATAGGCCTGCCGTACCTCGATCGGTGGCCGTAGCCTGATCTGCAACCCCTCCATCACTGCCTTGTCCGGGCGGCCAAAGAACTTCGTCGCCTCGGCCTCGGAAAATCCCGCGATCTGAGTGGCCTCCATCCAGGCGCTGATCTTGTCGGCGCGTTTGATCTGTTTCTTGATGGAAACCGGGATACTCGCAGGCAGGCCAAACCGGATGTGAATGGCCGCGGCCAGCCGGTCGTCGAGATCGCCATAATCGGGTCCGACGGCAGATTTCACCGGTGAAATCATATCGCCGATCACATATTCCGGGGCATCATGCAACAACGCGGCCAGCCGCCATTTGACTGGTGCCCTGGGGGCGATGCGGCCAAACAGCTCTTCGACCAGCAGCGAGTGTTCGGCCACCGAATAGGCGAAATCGCCGTTTGTCTGCCCGTTCCAGCGCGCGACAAAGGCCAGACCGTGGGCGATATCCTCGATCTCGATATCCACGGGAGTCGGGTCCAACAAATCCAGACGGCGGCCCGACAGCATCCTTTGCCACGCTCTGGGTTGTGTTGCCATTCTGCCATGCCCCTTTTGGTCTGCCGCCTTGATGCCACATTTGCAGCGTAGCCTGTATTCCATCCTGATCACATGCTGCCAACACCTTCTTGAAGGGACGTGCTTTGAACCGGCGCGTGCGGATCACGATATCAAATGCAGAGGGGGGGCGTGCATTCCTCCCGGTGCGCCCTCCTCAGATCGAAATATGTATCGAAAGGAGAACGTCATGTTCAAGCGTTTGTTGGGACTTACCCTCACATTCGGCATGGCCGCCACCGCGCCGCCTGCCTTTGCCGCCGGTTGCGCGATGCGGGATACAATTGTCGCGAACCTAAAGGAAAAATACTCGGAACAACTAACTTTTGGCGGATTACAAAAGGCCAGCGGCTCACAATCCGTCATGGAAGTCTGGTCATCGAAAGAGACGGGAACATACACAGTTATTTTGACCCAGGCCAACGGAATCAGTTGCGTTGTCGCCGCGGGCACGGACTTCTTTGAGGCCATTCCGAAAATTCAAGCTCAGGGCACACCGAGCTGACCAAAAAGCGGAAGAGCTGCGGTGCATCACGGATAGCAGGTCAACAAAGTTGCCATGTCTGACAGTGAATGCTATGGGCTGCCCGTACGAGTTTGTCGGAATGGAGCTACGGATGCCCGCAGATTATATTGTTAAGGACATTTCGCTGGCCGAATATGGCCGCAAGGAACTGGATATTGCCGAAACGGAAATGCCGGGGCTGATGGCCCTGCGTGATGAATATGGTGAAAGCAAGCCATTGAAAGGCGCCCGCATCGCCGGGTCGCTGCACATGACCATCCAGACCGCCGTCCTGATCGAAACGCTGGTTGCGCTGGGCGCCGATGTGCGTTGGGCATCGTGCAACATTTTCTCGACGCAAGATCATGCCGCCGCCGCCATCGCTGCGGGCGGAACCCCGGTTTTTGCCATCAAGGGCGAAACGCTTGAGGAATACTGGGACTATGCCGACCAGATCTTCCAGTTCCCCGAAGGCGGCGCGAACATGATCTTGGACGACGGCGGCGACGCGACGCTGTACATCCTGATAGGCGCGCGGGTCGAAGAAGGCGAAACCGACCTGATCGAGAACCCGCAATCGGAAGAAGAGGTTGCCCTGTTCGCGCAGATCAGGAAACGGCTTGCGGAAAGCCCGGGCTGGTTCGTCAAGCAGCGTCATATGATCAAGGGCGTCTCAGAGGAAACCACCACCGGGGTGCACCGTCTGTACAAGATGATGGAAAAGGGCCACCTGCCGTTCCCTGCGATCAATGTGAACGATAGCGTCACCAAGTCGAAATTCGACAACAAATACGGTTGCAAGGAATCGCTGGTCGACGGCATCCGCCGCGCCACCGATACCATGATGGCAGGCAAGGTGGCCCTGGTCTGCGGCTATGGCGATGTGGGCAAAGGTTCGGCAGCGTCGCTGCGCGGCGCTGGTGCCCGCGTGAAAGTGACCGAAGTCGACCCGATCTGCGCCCTGCAGGCTGCAATGGACGGTTTCGAGGTGACCCTGCTGGAGGATGAGGTCTCGTCCGCCGACATATTTGTCACCACCACCGGTAACAAGGACGTGATCCGCATCGAGCATATGCGCGAGATGAAGGACATGGCGATCGTCGGCAACATCGGCCATTTCGACAATGAAATTCAGGTGGCCAGCCTGAAAAACCACAAATGGACCAACATCAAGGAGCAGGTGGACATGATCGAGATGCCTTCGGGCAATCGCATTATCCTGCTCTCCGAAGGTCGTCTGCTGAACCTCGGCAATGCCACCGGGCATCCGTCTTTCGTGATGTCGGCCTCGTTCACCAACCAGGTGCTGGCGCAGATCGAACTGTGGGCCCGTGGCGAGGATTACGACAACCAGGTCTATATCCTGCCCAAGCATCTGGATGAAAAGGTCGCGCGCCTGCATCTTGACCGCATCGGCGTGAAACTGACTGAATTGCGCGCGGATCAGGCAGAGTATATCGGTGTCAATCCCGAAGGCCCGTTCAAGCCGGAACACTATCGGTACTGATTGTCACCGCGAAAATACGCAGAACGCCGTCGGTTCCGCCCGGCGGCGTTTCTTTTTCGGTCAGGCTTCGGGAAACACCTGGTTCAGCTAAGATCTGGCATGAAATCACCGCGGCCTTGCGGGGTCAGGTCAAGAAAGTTCCACAGGGACCAGGCCGGATCGATATGGCGCGGGTGCCAGGGGCTGGGTTCGAAAAACAGCTCGGAACTCCAGAAATGGCGTATCCCGTCCTCGTCTCGCCGGAAGACATTGAGAATTGGCAACTGATCCCCGCTGGCGTTTTCAGCCAGATAGTCACGCTGATAACTGGTGCCCTGCGCCGAATAGAGCGGCAGTTGTTCCCACCCCATTTCGGATTGTAGCCGCGCCAGCTTTTCCGGGACGTTGCCGGCGACAATCGCAAGACCGACCCGGCGCGTGATATGCTTGACCTGTCCGCTGAGCCCGTCAAGAAACGCCGCGCACATGGGGCAGACGGCGTTGGCCCTGGGGCCGTACATCAATGAATAGATGATCAGCGTGTCGTGATCCGTGAACAATGTGGACATCGGTGCAGGCCCGCCTTCGGGGCGGAGGAACGCGTAATCCGTCGGAACAAGTCCGCCCCTGGGCAAAGACCGCCGCATTTCCGCGACTTTTTCCGTGGTACTCCGCAGATTTTCCTCGGCCGTCAGCAGTTTGGCACGGGCCGCGCGGTATTCCTTGCTTTCGTTCGGCAATTTAGCGGGCATCGTGAATCTCTCCTCTTAATTAACAAGAATGTTAAATAAAAAATTGAGATTTTTCAAGCCCGCCGGATTCGCGACCAGCCGATTGAACGGATTTTACGAGTATTTGCGGGATTTGACGTTTGTGCACCGTCACTGAATGTTGCTATTGTCACCTTGTGACCAGGACGGTCAGGACCAGAGATTTCAAAACGCGTGTGGTGAAATGGGAGCACGCGGGGTGGGGAAGGTTCTGATGCGTCAGGACCTTCCCGAATTTTTGAACAGGTTCCTTGAGACCCTCAGGCTCACACAACTTGTTTCGATATGCGCGAACCTTGCCGATGTCGCTGCCAAAACGCGAGGATCAAGCGCGGTGTCAGTCAGGATTTGTCTGTCCCAGCGCGCAAACCCGTCTCCACTCCGCCTCGGTCACCGGCTGCACCGACAGGCGCGAGTTCCGGACCAGCACCATGTCCGCCAACGGCTCGTCCGCTTTGATCTGATCCAGCGTGACCGGTGTTTCGAACGAGCGAACGGCCTTGATGTCCACGCATTCCCAGCGGGGATCGCCGGCCTTGCTGTCGGGGTGAACCTCGGCGCAGACTTCGACAATGCCGACCACCGCCTTTTCGGTCTGGGAGTGATAAAAAAACCCGCGATCGCCCAGTTTCATCTCACGCATGAAGTTGCGGGCCTGATAATTCCGGACCCCGTCCCATTCCTCGCCCGCCTCGCCCTTGGCGACCTGCTGATCCCAGCTCCAGGTCGAAGGTTCGGACTTGAACAACCAATAGGCCATCAGCCGATCACCTTTTTCCAGGGAATCAGCTCGACAGACTGGAACAACCCGGCTTTTGCATAAGGATCATTGTCGGCCCAGCTTTGCGCGGCGGCCAGATCCGCGACATCCAGCACGACCAGCGAACCGATCATCTGATCTCCGCTCAACAACGGGCCAGCCTGCGAAACCACTCCGGTCTCTTCAATATAGGCAAGATGTGCGGCGCGGTTGTCGAGGCGGGTCTGCAAGGCGCCGTCCTTGTCGCGGGCAATCAGGGCGATCAGCATGTTATTCCTCCTTGAGGGGTCGGTTGAGCAGGTTTTGAATGGCTTCGGCGACACTGTACGCACCACCGCTCAGTTCGGCCACGGCCGTGCTGATGGGCATGTCCAGCCCTTGTTCGCGGGCCAGTTGCGCCACCGCCCGGGCAGTGGCGACACCTTCGACGGTGGTGGCGCCATCGAATGGCTCATGCCGGCCCAGCGCCAGACCGAACCGATAGTTGCGGGACTGCTCCGACGAACAAGTCAGCACCAGATCGCCCAGCCCGGACAGCCCAATCAGGGTTTCTGGGCGGGCGTTTTTCAGGGCTGCGAACCGTTGCATCTCGGCAAATCCGCGTGTCATCAGCGCCGCCCGGGCGCTGTCTCCCATGCCTTCACCGATACAGGCGCCACACCCGATGGCCATGACATTCTTCAGCGCCCCGCCAAGTTCCGCCCCAACCGTATCCGTCGTGCGATAAAGCCGCAGATTCGAGGTCGTGAGTTCGGATTGCAGCGTCGCGCCTAGGTCCGCATCGGCGCAGGCCAGCGTCAGCGCCGTCGGCAATCCCTTGGCAATGTCATGCGCAAAGCTCGGACCGGTCAGCAGGGCAGGGCGCGCGTGCGGCAGAGTCTCGGTAATGACCGCGAGCGGACCCAGGCCCGTATTCAGTTCAATCCCCTTGCAGCATGCCACCAACAGGTGGTTTTCAAGATGCCTGGAATGTTCCGCCAGCGCCTGCCGCAGTTTCTGCATGGGAATCGCCAGCAACAGAGTCCTGTGTGCGGCCGCTTCTGACAGGTCCGAGGTTATGCTCACCGTTGCGGGTAGCGCAATGCCGGGAAGCCGGAGAGCGTTTACGCGTGTATGTCGCATCAACTCGGCCTGCTCGGGTGAGCGCGACCACAATGTAACCGGTCCTTTGCCCGACAGCGAAATGGCTAGTGCTGTACCGAAAGCACCCGAACCCAGAACCGCAACGCTCATGCCTTTGCCCCCTTTTTGCCGCTGCCCAGCAAGGCGGGGCCGGACCGGTCCAGCGGCCAGCGCGGGCGGGCCATCAGGCTCAGGTCGTCTCGTGCCCCCATTCGAAAGCGTTCGATACCTGCATAGGCGATCATGGCGGCGTTATCCGTGCAAAGCCGCAAAGGCGGAGCGATGAACCGAGCGCCCCGGTCGGCGCAAACAGTCTCTAACACGGTCCGAATCGACACATTTGCGGCCACACCGCCCGCAACGGCAACGACTGGCTCAGCCGGATTTTCTTCCAGATATAGCTTGAGCGCCCGGCGGGTTTTCTCGGCCAGCGTGTCAGTGATCGCGGCCTGAAATCCGGCACACAGGTCGGCCCGGTCCTGCCGCGTCAAGCCACCCTTTTCCGCAACGATCTGATCGCGCATCCGCATCAGCGCGGTTTTGAGGCCGGAGAAAGACAGGTTGCAGTCCGGCCGATCAAGAAGGGGGCGGGGGAAACGGTATCGTTTCGGGTCGCCGTTGCGGGCTTCGGCCTCGACCGAGGGGCCGCCCGGTTGCGGTAGTCCCAGCAGGCGCGCGGTCTTGTCAAAGGCTTCGCCCGGCGCGTCATCGATCGTGCCGCCCAGGCGCGTGAACCGATCCGGATCGTGGGTGATCAGGAATTGACAATGTCCGCCGGATACCAAAAGCATCAGATAGGGAAATGCGATCCCGTCGGTTAGGCGCGGGGTCAGGGCATGGCCGGCCAGGTGATTCACGCCGATCAGGGGCAGACCGGTGGCCGCACTCAGACCCTTGGCGCACATCACGCCGGACATGACCCCGCCGATCAGTCCCGGCCCGGCAGTCACAGCGATGGCGTCCATGCCCGCAAGGCGCAGACCCGCCTCGTTAAGGGCTTGCCGAACGCAGACATCCAGCTTTTCGGCATGCGCTCTGGCGGCGATTTCGGGCACGACGCCGCCATAGGCGCTGTGTAATTCGGTCTGGCCATGGACAATTGACGACAACACCTGCGCGGGTTCGTCCCCGGTCTGGCGCACGACGGCCGCCGCGGTATCGTCGCAGCTGCTTTCCAGCCCAAGTATCGTAAGAGTTTGCGCCATCGACCCGAACCGTTGCATCATGATCGAAAGCCGGGGTATCACCCCGCGCACAATCAAACAATCCCGTGGCCGAAAGCAATAACCTTGCGCCTGTTGATGACCCGCCCCCCCGCCGCCTCGGAGAGGTTCCTGGCGCAGCTGCTTCCACATCTGCCCGTCGATGTGGAGGCCATCGTTTCCCCGCTTCTTGAGATCCGGCCCCTGGGTGGCACGCTCGACCTGAAGGGATTTGGCGGTGTCATCTTTACGTCTTCCAACGGGGTTGGCGTCGTCGCAGGGCTGACCACCGAGCGGACATGCCCCGCCTTTTGTGTCGGTCCGGCGACCACCGAAGCTGCGCGTCGGGACGGATGGTCGGCGGTCATGGTCGGAGAGACGGCGGAAGATCTGATTTCAGCTTTGTTGTCCCGCCGACCGAAGGTCCGGTTGTTGCATCTGAGGGGCGAGCATGGCCGCGGTGATGTAGCGGAAAACCTCACCAGATCGGGATTGCCGACGGACGAACAGGTGATTTACCGACAGGAGTTGATTGGCTTTTCCGATGCCGCGCGCGCTGCAATGGCGGATGATCGCCCGGTTTTGGCGCCGATTTTTTCCCCACGAACCGCGCGACAATTTGCCGACCAATGGGAAGGTTCCGCCCCATTATGGATTGCCGCGATCAGCGAGGCGGCGGCGAAACCCATGAAATCGTTGAATTTCCAAAGATTGATTGTCAGCGACCAACCCAATGCCGACGGGATGTGCGCCGCGATCAAAAATCTGGTGAACTATCGGATGCGGGTTGAGAGCATCGGGGACGCGGATTAACTTGCGTTAGTCTTAGGGTTTTAGGAATTTTGGAATCAAAGGGGAGCGGACGGTGGCTGGCAAAAAGAAGACAGATCAAGACCCTGACGCGATTCCCGTAACCGAAGATCAGGATCAGCAATCCGAGGCCGTCGAAGTTGAAAGCCCCGTTGACGATGTGGCGGATGCAAGGGATCTGACTTCCGAAGCCGAAGCCGAAGCCGAAGCCGAAGCCGAAGCCGAAGCCGAAGCCGAAGCCGAAGCCGAAGCCGAAGCCGAAGCCGAAGCCGAAGCCGAAGCGTTGCCGGTTGCCTCCGACAGTGCTCCGGAACCGTCGGACAGGAGGCGAGGCGGGTTTTTTCCGGCATTGCTGGGCGGGGCGATTGCCGCTGCGGCCGGGTTTGCCCTGGGTCAAAGCGGGATTCTCAATTCCACCGGAAGCGATGTTGAGACAGCGATTTCCTCGCTGGAAAGGAAAATCGAAGACCATGCCAAATCGATTGGAGATTTGGTCAGGCTGAATGAAAACGGCGATGCGGCGGGGACGTCGGAATTGTCCGAGCAGGTTGCCGCTCTAACCGGCCAGCTTGCGCCGGTGACATCCGAACTGGACGGGGTGAAACAGCAAATTCAGGCTCTGACCTCGTCACTAGGGCCGCTTGAAACCCGTCTGAGCGATCTTGAAAACCGCGCGCCCGGAGACGGCGCGTCGGCCTCTGCGTCGCCCGTCTACGAGGCGGAACTCAAGAAACTTCAGGAGTCTTTTGCCGCTCAGCGAGCCGAGATCGAGAAAATGGTGACCGAGGCGCAAAAGCTGGAGGTCAAGGCCGCCGCCGATGCCCAGGCCGCGGCAAACCGGGCTGCGGCATCGACGTTGCGCAGCCAACTGGATATTGGCGCAGCGTTTTCCGAACAGATGGCGGAACTCAAAGCCGGTGGCGTGGATGTTCCACCGGAACTGACCGCCGTCGAAGCGGATGGGGTCGCGACAATGGCAAGCCTGCGTAGCAGTTTCCCACCCGCCGCCCGGGCTGCTTTGGCCGATGCTCGCGAAACTGAAAAAGGTACCGGCATCCTTGCGTTCCTGGAACGTCAGACCGGGGCTAGGTCGGTTGCTCCACGTGATGGCTCGGATCCGGATGCGGTCCTGTCGCGCGCCGAGGCCGCTCTGACCGCCGGAAATCTGGCAAAGGCGCTGGAAGAGATCGGCACGCTGCCGGATGTCGCTCAATCCGCCATGACGACGTGGGTTGAACAGGCGCGCGCCCGGCAAGACGCCGTTTCCGCCGCTGATGCGCTTGTGCAAAGTGTGAACTCGAACTGAAGGGCTCGCCATGTTTTGGTCATTGCTTAAAATACTGGTTTTTGTTGCGATCATCGGCCTTCTGGCGCTGGGCGCTGCCTTTCTCATGGAGGCGAGCGGCGGGGTTCAGATCACCATTGCCGGAACCGAATACACGCTTGGACCGCTGCAGTCGGTCATAGGGTTCGGGGTTCTGGTCTTTGCGGTGTGGCTGTTTTTCAAGCTGTTGAGCTTGCTGATTGCGACACTCAAATTCCTCAACGGGGATGAAACCGCCTTGTCCCGCTATTTCGACCGTGGCCGGGAACGGCGCGGGTACCAGGCCCTGTCCGACGGGCTGATGGCGCTGGCCTCGGGCGAAGGCCGCATTGCGATGTCCAGGGCGACAAAGGCTGAAAAGCTGTTGAACAAACCGGAACTGACCAATCTGCTGGTGGCCCAGGCCGCCGAGATGACCGGAGATACCAGGAAAGCCTCCGAAACCTACAAAAAGCTGGTGACCGAGCCATCGACGCGGTTTGTGGGTGTGCGCGGGATCATGAAACAGAAACTGGCCGAGGGGGATGACGAGACCGCGCGCAAGCTGGCGGAAAAGGCGCTGGCCCTGAAACCGAGGCACGAAGAAACACAGGACGTTCTGTTGACGCTTCAGACCAAGGCGCAGGATTGGGCCGGTGCGCGTACCACCCTGACGGCCAAGCTGAAATCGGGATCTTTGCCGCGCGACGTCTATAAACGGCGCGATGCGGTGCTGGCCTTGTCCGAAGCCAAAGATGTGCTGGATGACTCCACCACGGTCGAGCAACAGGAACGCGCCATTGAAGCAAATCGCCTGTCCCCCGATCTGGTGCCTGCCGCAGCGATGGCGGCGCGGGCGCATATCGCCAAAGGCAAGCCGAGAAATGCCACCAAGATTCTGAAAAAGGCGTGGGAGGCTCAACCGCATCCCGATCTTGCGCATGCCTTTGCCGAAATCGAGCCGGACGAATCGCCGGCGGATCGGGTCAGTCGTTTCACCGCCCTGACCCGCACTCATCCTGAAAACCCCGAAACCCGCCTGATCCTTGCCGAACTCAACATCGTGGCCGAGGATTTCCCCGAAGCGCGTCGTGCGCTGGGCGATGTCGTGGAAAAACAGGCCGATGCCCGCGCCTATACTTTGATGGCGGCGATCGAACGGGGCGAAGGCGCATCCGATGCGGTGGTTCAGGGCTGGCTGGCCAAGGCGTTGAATGCACCGCGCGGTCCGCAATGGGTTTGCGAGAACTGCCATGACATACATGCGGAATGGGGACCTGTATGCAAGAACTGCAACAGCTTCGATACGCTGAGCTGGCAAACCCCCGAAACGCCTGAAATCGCATCGGCGACCGGTGTACATATGCTGCCGCTGATCATCGGAGCCTTGGAGGACAAGGCCGAGCCGGATGTCGAGGAAGAGGAAATCGAGGACAGCGGGGCGGAAGAAGTGACCCCGCCCCGGATTATCGACGCGGATGTCGAACTTATGGATGTCAACGGCAAGAAGTGAAGGCGAGACCGGCCATGGGCGATGCCCGCCTGCCGACAGGGTGGCATGATGCCGTGCCGGGCTCGAGCCGTACGAATGACGGCCGGATCGGGTCGGCCAGCGCTTCGATGTTTCCAGTGACGTCATAGTTGCCGGCAATGGATCGGTCGATGTCAGCCGGCGTCTTATAGCCGCTGCGGGCGGCCATTGCTGATATCATTCGACAACCTTGCGCCGGATATGGGTCATCAGCCGTGACGTCTTGGTGGTGAGGGCGGGCAGAAGCGAATCAATACCGGGCGCGTCATGAATCAGGCCCACCGCTTCGCCCAATTCCGGCTGTAAGGCGGGTGAGTCGCCGGAAAGGTCCAGAATTTCGGCAATCTGATCTGCGTCCAGCGCGCTGTCCTGGCTGGCCCAGAAACGTGTGCCCAGCATCACCCCGTCCGCGCCCATGATCAGGCTGGCCGCGATACCGCGCGGGTCGGCGATGCCGCCTGCAGCCAGAAGCAGCGTCTCGGCACGGGCGGCATAAATCGCATCGGCCACTTCGGGCAACAGGGCAATGGTGCTGCGGGTGCTGTGATCGGGCCCGGTCGCGCCCGTCCCCCGCGCCACCAGCACATCCGTTCCGGCGGCAATCGCGGCGCGGGCCATTCCGGCCGATTGCACCACCGTGATCATCCGCACCCCGGCCTGTTTGATGCGTGCGGCATAAGGGCGGGGATCGTAATCCGCCGTGGCGCCGCCGCCCGATAGCAGGATCGCGCGCGGTCTGTACCCCAGAAGCTGGTCGAGCACGGCGGGATCGGCATCCAGCCGCGCCATGTCGATGCCCCAGCCCACCGCATCCTCGCCAGTGGCGCGGAACTGGTCGGCCAGCGCCGGGGCGCTTTGCGCACCCACGTGGATCAACCCCAGCCCGCCGGCCCGGCTGACCGCCGCCGCCAGACGCCCGTCTGACAAAGGGCTGGAGGGCGCAAGGGCAAATGGGTGCAACAGACCGAACTGGCGGGTAAAATGCGTGTCGATCATTGCGGGGCCTCCTTTTGATCAGAGGCGCTCAGATCTGCCGTTCGGGCAGGTGCACCACCAGCCCGTCAAGCGCATCGGTGACCTTGATCTGACAGGTCAGGCGTGATCGCTCGGGATCGGGCTCAAAGGCGAAATCGAGCATGTCCACCTCCATCACATCTTTCGAAGGAAGCTTTTCAACCCAGGTCGCGTCCACATATACGTGGCAGGTCGAACAGGCGCAGGCCCCACCGCAATCGGCCTCGATTCCCGGCAGGTTGTTGTTGCGTGCGCCTTCCATGACGGTCTGACCGTTGGCGACCTGAACATCGTGTTTTGTGCCGTCATGTTCGATATAGGTGATCTGAACCATCAGAAACCGTCCTTGTGCGTGGGCGGGTGTTTCCCCGTGTTTGCGGTTGTGCCCTTCGTGCCGACCCTGTCGCGCATGTGGCGCATATCCGGCAAACAAAAGGTCAGTCGAATTTTTTGCATTACCTTGGGCATGCTGGCGTCAAGTTGATGATATAGTCATGTACAATGCAAAAAATATCCGGAAACGACATAAGAGTGTCGAGTTTGCTACGTAATACGCAATTTCTGTAAAAAAGCCTTCTGCCCCGTTGCCGGATGCGGGCTCCGGGTGGCCTGACTGGCGCAAAGCTGAAGATTTTTACCGAAATCGATAAAAACTCCGGGTTTTCAGTGTAGGTTTCGCAGGAAACCCTGCCTCAGATGCCGCAATTGCCCAATTTGCACGTTGAAAGGGTTTGCATTGCATTTGCACGTCTTCATATATTGAACTCGATAAGCCCAGCACGACAATTTCAGGCCGGAAAGTGAGACGACTCGATCATATGGATACGACAACACGACATAATGGCCAGGATAAACCAACCCGTCAGCGTGGCACCCATTCGGTCGAGGAGCGCCTGAACAGCGAGATCATCAAGATGCTGGAGATCGACGGGCGTATGGCTTTTTCCGAGATCGCTCAGCGCCTGAAGGTCTCGGAAGGCACAATCCGCAACCGCGTGAATGGCATGAAGGAAAGCGGCATGCTGCGCATCGTTGCCATCGCCGATCCGCGTGCCTCGGAATACAAGGCCGACGCGATGATCTGCGTCAAGGTGGCGCCGGGCGTTACGCCCAAAGAGGTGGCGGACCGGCTGAATTCAGTATCGAGCGTGGTCTATATCCTCTGGGTCACCGGCCGGTTCGATCTGTTGATCGAGATCGTTTGTGACGAGCCGGGCAAGATGGCGACTTTTCTCGAGGATCATATTCACAGCTGCAAGGACATCGTGGATGCCGAAGTCATGCTTGGATTGAAAAACTTCAAGAATCAGTTCCTGCTGAAGCGCGACTGGGAACAGACCGACAATTGACCGGCTGATTCCTTCCGCAACTCCCGGTCGTGGATTTCGTTGCGGACAATGGATCGTCGGACGGGCATCAGGTGAGTGCGTTCAGTATTCCTCGTCCGAATGCCCCGCCTCCGCACGCATCAATGCGGTGATTTCGCGTTCACATTCCAGATAGCCGGGCAGGGCGATCAGATCTTCCTTGCTTCTCAGCTCGGCTCCCTTCTTGAACTCCAGATCCAGCACGGTTTTCAGCCGTCCGGGATTGGCAGACAGGAACACGATCTTATCCGCCAGGAAAATCGCCTCCTGAATGTCATGGGTCACCAGCAAGATTGTCGTGTGGGTGGTTTCGACGATTTCCAGCAGCATCTCCTGCATGTGCCAGCGTGTTTCCGCGTCGAGCGCGCCGAATGGTTCGTCCATCAGCAGGATGTCCGGCTCATTGGCGAGCGTGCGGGCGATGGCGACGCGCTGCTTCATTCCGCCCGACAGGGTCTTGGGATATGCGTCGCGGAACCGGGTCAGGTGCACCAGCTCAATGAATTTCTCGGCGCGTTCCCGGCGTTCCGCCTTGGATACACCATTGAGTTTCATCCCGTATTCGACATTTTCGAACACGGTGAGCCAGGGAAACGAGGTGTAGCTCTGAAACACCATGCCGCGCTCTCGTGACGGGCCGTGGATGCGTTTGCCTTCAAGGCTGACCGACCCGCTGGTTGGGTCCTCAAGGCCGGCCACGATGTTGAGCAATGTGGATTTGCCGCATCCCGAGGGGCCCAGCAGAATGCACAATTCATTGCGGGCGACGGAAAACGAAACCTCGCGCAGGGCTTCCACGCTCTTTGTCTTGGTGCCAAAGGTTTTCGAGACATTGGTGGCGGTCAGGATGGCGTCGTCCAAAGGCATGACAGTCCCTTTGCGAGGATGGGGGGATGACGGAAGAGGCCGGGCGGGGCTGGCGCGCCCGGCCAATTGGATCAGGTCGGATCAACCGCGATAGCCTGCATCGTAAAGCTCTTTGTGCAGTTCACATTCGATGCCTTTTTCAGGTGACTGGATGGCTTTGATCAGATTGAACTTGACCCACCATTCACTGACAAGGTTCCAATGGTCGCCAATTTGCCCGTTGCTCTGATCGAAAGGCGGATTGCCGGGGGCTGAACCGCAAAACTGCGCGGCCTCCATAAAGTCATAGACATACAGTCCGCCATCGGTACGGCTGCCATCCTTGCCCAGCACCAGTTCGACATCTTCCACGCTCATTTTCATGCCGTCGGCGATGATCTGATTGCCTTCGGTCGGGTTTTCCTGCCACCAGGCGATGGCGTCATACATGGCCTTGAGCGTCTTGCGGGCAGTGTCGCGGCGTTCGGTGACAAAGGAGTCGGACATATAGTGCCCGTCCGCGATGACCCCATGCTCCAGCCAGAACGGTTCACGGGACTGGGCCAGAACGCTTGACCCGTCCAACGCCTTCAGCGTGTTTGCGCCATAAGGCTCCCAGAATTCCGACGCCGCGACGCCGCCACCGATCATGGCGGCAAAAGCATCGTCGGCGATGATGTTGCGATAGGTCACGGAATCGTAGGAAACACCGTTCTGCTCGAGCCACATGGCGACAAAGATCTGCGACAGCCCGCCTTCGAGCACGGCCACTTCTTTACCCACCAGATCCTGCGCGGAACTGATACCGGGGGCAGCAACGATCTTGTCCGTCCCATAGGAAAGGTTGCCAAATGCAACCAGTTTGATCGGCAGCCCGCTTTCGACACCGACAGGCGTGAACTCGGCGGTAGAGCTGACCACATCCATCTGACCTGCGGCAACCAGATTGAAACTTTCATACGGGTCTTCGATGGTCTGGTATTGCAGGTCCAGATCCGGGGCCAGGCCCTTTGCGATTGCAATGTGCCAGAACCCGTATCCCGGCCAGGTGAAACCCGAGATCCTGACCTCTTCAGCGGCGCTCGCCGCCATCGGGGCGCTGGCAATCAGCAGTGCCGCGCTCATGTTGCGCAAACATGTCCAGTTCATGGTCTACTCCTCTTCCTGTTGGATGGGCGTCCCGGTTGTTCTGATTTTTTGCGGGTCTACGCATGAGTGCCGGGACGGGATTCGGTCGGATTAGGGTCTGGTCAGTGCCGGCCCTCCAGATAGGGGAATGCAATGCGGTAGAACTGGCGCAGCAGGAAATCGAACAGAAGACCCAGTATGCCGATGACCAGAATTCCTGCCATGATCTCATCCACATGAAGGAACCGTTTTGCGCGCATCATCACGGCGCCTATTCCGGCATCTGCTGCGGTGATCTCGGCGATAACCAGATAGGTCCAGCTGACAGCCAGCATCTGGCGCATGGCGATGGTGATATTGGGCAGCGAGGCGGGCACGACCACGGTCCGCAACACCTGCCAGCGATTGCCGCCAAGCGTGACCGAGGTGCGGATCAGATCCGCTGGCACCGCCTTGACGTGGTCCGTGATCAGCGTGATCAGAAACCAGATCACGCCAATGAACAGCAATGCGAGCTTTTGCGTGTCGCCCGCGCCGAACCACATCAGCAAAAGCGGGATGAACGAGGGGGCGGGCAGATAGCGCCAGGCAGAAACGAAAGGGCTGAAAAACGCTTCGACCGTGCGAAACGTACCCATCAGAATGCCCAGAGGAATGGCCACGATGCAAGCCAGGCCAAAACTGAACATCACACGCCAGACGCTGATCAGGACATCGTTCAGAAAGCCGTTTTCGGCGAACATGGTGTAAAGCGCGGTCAGAACCTTGACCGGCCCGGGCAACAGGATTTCGTTGGTCCACTGTTGCCAGACCGCAAATTCCCACAGTCCGAAAAACAGAATCCAGACCGCGAATCCCAGAGAGATGCTCCAACTGGCGGGAATATCTTTCTTGAACTCGAAGAACCGCCGCCGGGGCGCGGGGCTTGTCTCCTGCCGGTTCGTGTCCGGCGCATTGGCCGGGGCGGTGGAATTGCTGACGGTTCCTGTCACAGAATCCCTCCAGTTGGGCTGCCGCCCCCCGCGATTCCGCCGGAAACGGGCAGTTGCGGGTTGTAGGCGTCAGCTTGCGAATACGGAATCATCGTATGATGGATCGGCAATATTGCAACAAATTTCTTACTGTATACGTAAAATGAGCTAGGGAAACCTGATTTTTGGCGTTGTTGTGAGTGAAGAAATGGGCTGAATCAGCAGTTTGGCAGATACTGAGTGATCTGCGCTTCTAACGCGGTGCCTATCGCGCGAATTTTGGGGGCAATTTCCGGGCAGGGATTGGAAAAACCGGGCAAGGATAATGGCTTGAAACATACCCTGAGGGCTGGCAAGCCGGGTCAAGGCCTGGCGACCGTGACGCTTGGGTTTTGTCGTTGTGTTGCGGATACGGGCGAATCACGCGCGCGGAATTTGTGCGGAAATTCTCAACCTGACCTGCGCAACCAAAACTGACTGCGCCGTAACCCGCCTCGAGGCCAGAAAATTCTGGTAGAGCCCCGACTCGGCTCGAACCTCATTCCGGCGACGGATTTGCCACAATTTTCGTGCCACGATGACCCGTATACGACGAATTCCCGCAATATTGCATAGCCGGGCTTGTGCCGAATGAGGCGATTTTTTCAACAATTTCTACTTTCTCTGCGTAGCGAAGATCAAAAAATACGAAAACCCCAAAAAAATGCTAGACAAAATACGGAAAGCGCAGTTTCATCAGCGTCGCTATGACAGATCGGCGCAATCATGTGCCAGCACATATCGAAATCTCAGTCGTCCAGCTTTTGGGGAGGAAATACTATGGGTGACATGCAGAAGATTCTGTCTCCGTTTTTCGAAGATCGTGCTCTGAAAAGAGGACTGCCCGCAGCGGCCTATACAGGGCAGGACTTCTGGGAAGCGGAATGCGAAACCGTGTTTTGCCGCAACTGGGTCTGCGTTGGGTTTGCCCACGAATTGAAGGAAACCGGTGATGCGGTTCCGATCACCATCGCGAACAAGCCGCTTTTGATCGTTCGCAACACCAGAGGCGAGATCAAGGCGTTCCACAATATCTGTCGGCACCGCTGTCTGACTCTGGTGGACGAACCGAAAAATGTCGGCAAGCTGATCCGTTGCCCTTATCATGCCTGGGCCTATGATCTTGATGGCCAGCTGCGCGCCGCGCCTCATTTCGGTGGTCCAAACCAGCACGATCACGAGGATTTCGACAAGAAGGCCAATAGTCTGATCCCGGTTCGAACCCATGTCTGGAACGATTGGATTTTCGTGAATTTCGACGGCAAGGCCGAACCCTTCGAGGATTATTCCGCCACGCTCCAGGCGCGTCTAGAAGGGATGGAGTGGGACAAGGTTGACTGCGTCGCAAAGCTGGATTTCGGCGAAGTGGCCTGCAACTGGAAGTTCATCATGGAGAACTTCATCGAACCCTATCACGTTCAGTTTGTCCACCCAACCACCACCGACCAGCCGCTTGAGGACCACTATACGATCATCGATGGCAATTGCATGGGCAGCGCCGTGGATCTGGAAGAAGAGATCGGTACCTCAGGTAGCCTGGGCGTCAGCTCGCGCTATCTGGCGCTTTATCCAAACTTTATTCTGGGCCGGTACTTCCCAAATCAAATGGGTGTGTACCTTAACATCCCGACGGGCCCTGGGACCATGCTGCAAAAGAGGGCGATCTATACCACCGACGGCCAGTTTCTGGACGGCCACGATGTCGAGGGTCTGAAACAGTTGTGGTGGGACGTGCATAAGGAAGACCACGAAATGACCGAACGGCTGCAACTGGGCCGGGTGTCGTCGATCTCGGATGAGGGAGGTGTTCTGTCCCCGGCATGGGAAGACAGCGTGCGCGCCTTCCAGGATCTGGTGGCCAGGGACGTCGCAAGCGCAAGTTCGTAAATGACAGGAAGTACGAATGGCAAATGAAATCAACAAGGGCTTTCGCCTCGCGCATACAATGATGCGAGTGATGGATATGGAAAAATCGCTGGAATTCTATTGCGGAATTCTGGGCATGCAGGTCCTCCGGCGGACCGACTATCCCGAAGGTAAGTTTACCAACACGTTTATCGGCTACGGACCCGAGGCCGAGTTTCCCACGCTGGAACTGACCGCCAACTGGGACCAGAAAGAGCCTTATGAAAAGGGCAACGGCTGGGGGCATGTCTGCATTGAAACTCCGGATGTCTACAAGGCCTGCGAAGATCTGGCCGCTGCCGGCGTCAACATCACCCGCCCGCCTGGGCCGATGAAGAACGGCACCCGTGTTATCGCCTTCTGCGAAGATCCGGACGGCTACAAGGTCGAGCTGAACGAAAGCATCCTGAAACATCTGGCCAGCGAAGGGGCGTGACCCATGGGCGATCAACCGAAACTTTTCAAATTCGACCTGGTGCAACAGCGTTATGACAACATGGGTGACAGCGACACCTATATCAAACCGATGGTCACCAGCGAATTCTCCAAGTCCATGTGCGGCGGCATCAACGTTCTGAACAACATCAAGGTGCCGTGGGATCTGACCTGTGACGAGATCATCTATTGCCTCGAAGGGACCTTTCGTCTGGTCTGCGATGGCGAGGAATATATCTGCAATCGCGGTGACGTGCTGTTTGTTCCGAAAGACAACCACATCTCGTATGAGGCGGATGAACGGGCGGTGATCTTTTATGCGGCCTATCCGCATAACTGGAAACAGCTGGCGGGTATCACCGAAGTGCCCGGCATCGATCCGAACGACTTTGTGGCGGGCTGATCCGCCTCGGGGGTGCCCGGTTCCGGCTGTGTAGGGGCGCCCCTGAACAACGAACAATTTACAGCGTCTTCGCTGCACCGTTGGACGGACTTCGTTCGGCGCCGGTCTGACGCATGCAAAATTCCGATAGATTATGGGAGGAACGCAAATGCTGAAAGTCAATCCAAGCGAGAAGATCTATTTCGAGACCTTCGAGGAAGCGGTCGAACGCAACCGCCCACGGATCCCCGAGGTCAGGAAACGTCTGGAAGATGCGGGCGTGAAATACGTCATGGGTGCGTGGATCGACCTGCATGGCATTCCCAAGACCAAACCCGTGCCGATGAGCGATTTTGAGCAATTGTGCCTTGGCAAGGGGCCGCAATTTGCTGTGCACTCGATTTCGTTCGTTCCCGAGCTCAGCCCGGCGGACAGCGATCAGGTCGTGGTGCCGGATCTGGACGCCGTTTATATCTGCCCCTGGGACACTTCGATGGCCATCATCTTCTCGGATCTCTATTGGGAAGATGCCCCTTATAACGTTTGCTCGCGTCAGGCGTTGAAGCGTGCGATGAAAGAAGCCGCAGACGAAGGCTATACCGGATATGCCGGGGTCGAGCCGGAATTCATCGTCATGAAATACGACGAAAACGGCCTGCCTGTTAAGGCATTCGACGATGATCTGGGCAAGGCAATCAGCCCCCGCCGTCAGGCCTTTGGCTATGACGTGGAATATTCCATCGACTCGATGCCCTTCCTCAAGGACATGATCGACATCATCGAGGGTCTGGGCTGGAACCTGCACGACGTGGTGGCCGAGGGCGCCTATTCCCAGTTCGAACTGGATTTCCACTATACCAACATGCTGGAAATGTCCGACCGTCTGGCTTTCCTGCGCATCGTGCTGAAAGAAGTGGCCAAGAAGCACGGCATGTTCGTGACCTTCATGCCAAAGCCCACCGTTGGCGACTGGCGTTCGGGCGCGCATATCAACATGTCGATGCAGCATGAAAGCCGCCCGGGTCAGAACATCTTTGAAACCGAAGATGGCAGCGACTGGTCAGACGAAAGCCGCTGGGCCGTGGGCGGGCTGATGCAGCACGCCGAAGCGATCACCGCAATTACCTGCCCGACCGTGAACTCGTATAACGGTCTGGTCCCGCGCGTGGGCGGCTTCGAGGGCGGGACCGTCACCTGGGCGCCGACCAACATCACCTATGGTTTCAACAACCGGTCAGCCCAGTTCCGCCTGCCGCAAAGCCGCCATTGCATTGAAAACCGCGCCTGCGACATGACCATGAACGTCTATCTGGCGATGGCCATGCACCTGAGCTGCGCGCTGAAAGGCATCAGGGACAAGATCGACCCGGGCAAGCCCACCGATTTCGACCTGTACTCCAAGACCGAGGCCGAACTGGCCGAGCTGGGTATCCGCCGCCTGCCGCGTACACTGTTCAATGCCATTGAGGCCCTGCGCCATGATGAGATGGCTGAACATGTCATGGGGCCGGTCATGCGCAATTCCTATCTGGAATACAAAAACGACGAGTGGGAGCGGTATCACCAGTCGGTCACCGATTGGGAGGTGCAGGAGTACCTGCGTCTCTACTGAGCCCTTCAGCTTTCCCTGACGAGGCGGCAACCGTTCCCCCTGCCGCCTTGTGCAAACTGGGCAAACACCGTTGGAAAGGCGGCTGTTTGCCTGCCTTTTCTTTTTGAAAGTTCAGCCATGTCCAGCGATTACGAAATTTTCGACCTTGGGGATCATCCTTTGCTTGCCGGCGGAGTGCTCAAGAATGCACGGCTGGCCTACAAGTCCTATGGAACGCTTTCGCCCGCCGGCGACAACGTCATCGTGATGCCGACGTTCTATACCGGCACCCATGCCCGCAACGAGGGTTTCTTCGGACCCGGTCGGGCGCTGGACCCGGCCCGCCATTTCATCGTGTCCGTCAATCTGTTTGGCAACGGTGTCTCGTCTTCGCCCAGCAACACCTCAGGGCCGCAGGGTGGGGGTAATTTCCCGGCCCTGACCCTGCACGACAACGTGGCGGCGCAGCATCGTCTGCTGACCGAACGGCTGGGTGTTTCCCGGATCGCTCTGGTTCTGGGATGGTCGATGGCCGGGTGCCAGTCTTATCAATGGGCGGTACAATATCCCGGCATGGTCAAGGCGATCCTGCCATTCTGCGCCTCGGCGCGGACGTCGCCGCACAATTTCGTTTTTCTGGAAGGCGTCAAGGCGGCGTTATGTGCCGATCCGGTCTGGAACGGCGGTCACTATGATACGCAACCGGTCGAAGGGCTGAAAGCCTTTGGCCGGGTCTATGCGGGCTGGGCCTTTTCCCAGACCTTCTATCGCAACGGGTTGTACCGGCAGCTGAGCTATGACAGCCCGATGGCCCTGATGGATGACTGGGCCGAAGATCACGCCGAAAACTGGGACGCCAACGACCTGTTGTGCAAGCTCGCCACCTGGCAGGCCGGCGACGTCAGCGCCGGGCTGCAATTCAACGGTGATTTCGGCGCTGCCCTCGGTTCCATCCGCGCCCGCACCATTTTGATGCCCTGCACCCAGGATCTCTACTTCCCGCCCGAGGACAACGAGATCGAGGCAGGGCTGATCCCGGGCGCGTGCTTTGCCCCCTACAATTCCGATTTCGGCCATTGCGCCGCAAATCCCGGAAACGACCCGGGCTTTACCGCGCAATTGGATGCCCATATCGCAGCCCTGCTTGCGCCATGAGCGCCGCGGGCGCGTGTTAGCCTTCACCTGCGGAAAATCCGGGAGGCTCTGATCTTTTCTGCAAAACCCCTGTTCACCGGGTCGAAGATTTAGGCGACCGATGATTGCCTTCGATCGGGTGGATCCAATTGAAACAGGCGGGTGAAAAGACCGGATTCTTCCAATTTTCAGGATTTTCGGGTCGCTAGGCCCGTTTTTCTCCGATCTGCGCAACACCCAGCACGCTCAGCACCGTGGCCTCGATCTGCTCGGCGTTCATTCCGGCGACCGCGTACATGTCGGCGGGGCTGGCCTGATCGATGAAGGTGTCCGGCAGGACCATCGAGCGGTATTTCAGGCCGTGGTCGAAAACGCCTTCCTCCGCCAGCAGTTGCGCCACGTGGCTGCCGAAACCGCCGATGGCGCCCTCCTCGACGGTGATCAGCGCCTCGTGTTCGGAGGCGAGCCGCAGGATCAGGTCGCGGTCGAGCGGTTTGGCGAAACGGGCGTCGGCAATGGTGGGGGTGATGCCCCTGGCCATGAGCGCCTCGGCGGCCTTTTGCACCTCGGCCAGGCGGGTGCCGAAGGACAAAAGCGCGACGCGCGCGCCCTGCTGAACCACCCGGCCCTTGCCGATCTCCAGAACTTCGCCGCGCTCGGGAAGGTCCACGCCCACGCCTTCGCCGCGCGGGTAGCGGAAGGCGATGGGGCCGTCGTCATGGGCGGCAGCAGTGGCGATCATGTGCATCAGCTCGGCCTCGTCGGCGGCGGCCATGACCACCATGCCCGGCAGGTTGGCGAGATAGGCGATGTCGAACGAGCCCGCGTGAGTGGCGCCGTCAGCCCCCACCAGACCGGCGCGGTCGATGGCGAAGCGCACGGGCAGGCGCTGGATCGCGACGTCATGCACGACCTGATCATAGCCGCGCTGCAGGAAGGTGGAATACATCGCGCAGAACGGTTTCATCCCGCCGGCGGCGAGCGCCGCCGAGAAGGTGACGCCGTGCTGTTCGGCGATGCCCACGTCGAAGCAGCGCGATGGGTAGCGCTCGGCAAAGAGGTTCAATCCGGTGCCGTCCGGCATCGCGGCGGTGACGGCAACGATCTTGTCGTCGCGGGCGGCCTCGGCCACCAGGGTCTTGCCGAAGACCGAGGTGTAGGAGGGCGCATTCGAGGGCGCCTTTTTCTGTTCGCCGGTGATAACATCGAACTTCGCCGTTGCGTGGCCCCGGTCGCGTGCCCGTTCGGCGGGGGCATAGCCCTTGCCCTTTTTGGTCAGGACATGGATCAGGATCGGCCCGGTCGCGCGCGCTTTGACGGTGCGCAGGACCGGCAGCAATTGTTGCATGTCATGGCCGTCGATGGGGCCGAGATAGCTGAAGCCGAGCTCTTCGAACAGGGTGCCGCCAACCGCCATGCCCTTGAGCATTTCCTTGGCGCGCTTGGCCCCTTCGCGGAAGGGTTCGGGCAACAACGACACCGCGCCCTTGGCGGCGGCCTTGAGTTCTTGGAAGGGTTCCTCGGCATAGAGCCTGGAAAGATACGAAGACAGCGCGCCAACCGGGGGGGCGATGCTCATCTCATTGTCGTTGAGGATGACGATCAGGCGCTTGTTCAGGTGACCCGCATTGTTCATCGCCTCAAAGGCCATACCGGCCGACATCGAACCGTCACCGATCACCGCGATGGCGTCACCCAGCCCTTCGGGGATGGTGCCGCCCAGATCGCGGGCGACGGCAAAGCCCAGTGCAGCGCTGATCGAGGTCGAGCTGTGCGCCGCACCGAACGGGTCATAGGGGCTTTCGCTGCGCTTGGTGAAACCGCTCAGCCCGTCTTTCTGGCGCAGGGTGCGGATGCGGTCGCGGCGTTCGGTCAGGATCTTGTGCGGATAGCACTGATGGCTGACGTCCCAGATGATCTTGTCGCGCGGCGTATCGAATACCGCGTGCAATGCCACGGTCAGTTCGACCACGCCCAGACCCGCACCCAGGTGACCGCCGGTGACTGATACGGCGGATACAGTTTCGGCTCGCAATTCCTCGGCAAGCTGGGTCAGTTGCGCGTCCGAAAACTGTTTGAGGTCCGCCGGGCGGTTCACAAGATCCAGAAGCGGCGTATCCGGGCGGTCTGACATGGAATCCCTTACGGTTTAGCTTTCCCGGGCAATAACGAAACGGGCGGCTTCCTTCAAGGTATCTGCCCGTGTGCCATACCCATCCAGCGCGGCGCAGGCCTTGTCCACCAGGTCCGCCGCACGCGACCGGGCCGCGTCGAGACCCAGAAGCGAGACAAAGGTGGCTTTTCCCGCCTCTGCGTCTTTTTGCAGGCGCTTTCCGGCTTTTTCGGCATCGCCCTCGACATCCAAGATGTCATCGGCGATCTGAAAAGCAAGGCCGAGCGCCCGCGCATACCGGCGAAACGGCTCCGTGTCCTGCCCGGCCAGCCGCGCCCCGGCGCAGGCGGACCATTCGATCAGCGCCCCTGTTTTGCCGGCCTGCAATCGGGTGATCTGGTTCAGGGTCAGCGGACAATCCGCGGTTTCGGCGGCAATATCCAGCGCCTGCCCGAGCACCATTCCCTGTGCACCGCCTGCGCGGGCCAGCGTCAGGGCCAGTTCCGCACGGATTTCCGCCACACCGATCTCGGGCCGGGTGCAGAGTTCAAAGGCCAGTGTCTGGAGCGCGTCACCGGCCAGCACGGCAGTGCCTTCGTCCCATTTGACGTGCACCGTTGGCCTGCCGCGCCGCAGATCGTCATCGTCCATGCAGGGCAGGTCGTCATGGACAAGGGAATAGGCGTGCAGCGCCTCGATCGCTGTGGCGGGCCAGATCGCGGATTCGGAGCCCACGCCATGCAGTCGGGCGCTTTCCAGCACCAGAAAGCCGCGCAGCCGCTTGCCGCCCTGCGTGGCATAGGCCATCGCCTGGGTTACGTCGATCGGGTCCAGCGCGCCCAGAACCAGATCGAACCGGTCCTGAATCAGCGCCGCATCCTGCGCCAGCCGTTCCTGAAACATCAAAGACCTTCGACGGGTGTTGTCCCTGTGGGTTGGCCGCTTGCGTCTAGCGTGATGGCCGCCACCTTTTCCTCGGCGCGCTTCAGCTCATCCTCGCAGCGCTTTTTCAGCGCCGCACCCCGTTCATACAGCGCGATGGACTGATCCAGCGCCACGTCGCCGCGTTCAAGCTGGCCGACCACGGCTTCAAGCTCTTTCATCGCCTGTTCGAACGTCATCTGGTCAACGGGTGTTTCGGTCATGTCGTGGCCTTCATCAGTTCCTGCACATGCGCCTTCGTCGCGACGCTCAGCGCGTTCAGATCATAACCGCCTTCGAGAGTCGAGACGATACGCCCCTGACACACATCATTGGCAATTTTGCACAATTGAGCGGTGATCCACGCGAAATCGGCCGTCGACCAGTTCAGGTTGGCAAGCGGATCGTCCAGATGCGCGTCGAACCCGGCCGAGATGACGATCAATTCGGGCTGGAAGGCGCGCAGGCGCGGGAAAGCCTGCCCCTCATAGGCCGCGCGCATCTCGGCCCCACCGGTGCCCGGCGCCAGCGGCATGTTGAGGATCTGGCCATGCGCACCGTCCTCGTCCGGGCGGCCCGAACCGGGCCAGAGCGGCATCTGCTGGCTGGTGATCACCAGCGCACGTGGTTCATCCCATAACAGATTCTGCGTGCCGTTGCCGTGGTGCACGTCGAAATCCACCACCGCGACGCGGGACAGGCCGTGGTGGTCCAGCGCGTGTTTGGCGGCCAATGCCGCATTACCGAACAGGCAGAACCCCATTGCGGTTTCCGTTTCGGCATGATGGCCCGGTGGGCGGACGGCGCAGAACGCGTTGGCGGCTTCGCCGCCCAGGACCATGTCGACCGCGCGTACCACGGCACCCGCCGCACGATAGGCGGCATCGACCGAGCCAGGAGACATGAACGTATCGCCGTCAATTTGGGTGAAACCGTCTGCCGGCCGCGCGCCCCGTATGGCGCGGATGTGGTTTTCGGGGTGAACCCGCAACAGATCGTCATCGGCGGCCAGTGGTGCGGTCACGCGGTTGAGATCCAGAGGCTCAAGCGCATGAAGAATATGCTCCAGCCGCGCCACCTGCTCGGGGTGACCCTGTGGCGTGACATGGGCCAGACAATCGGCATGGGTCAAAAGGGCAGTTTTCATCGGGATCCCCTGTTCATCTGGCTATAAATATCTTCGCCGAAGGCAATAAATCGCCGCGCAGCGGCTCTGGTCAGTCCGGGGCGAGCATGTATCCCGCACCGCGTACCGTTTGCAGGTAACGCGGCTGTTTCGGGTCGGTTTCGATCTTGCGGCGCAGACGGGTAATCTGGACATCCACCGCACGCTCCTGTGCCTGCCCCTTGTCGCGGCCCAGATCCTCGACCAGTTTGGCGCGGCTGATCGGCTCTCCGGGCTGGGCCGAGAATATCCGCATCAGCTGGCTTTCGGTGGCGGTCAGGCGCACCGGCTCTTCGCCCTGCCACATCTCGCCACGCTCGATGTCGTAGCGGATCGGACCCAGATGGAGGATTTTCGGCGCACTATCCTGTGCCGAGGCTTCAGGCATCCGGCGCAGGATCGCGTTGATGCGCAGCAACAGTTCCCTGGGCTCGAACGGCTTGGCCAGATAGTCGTCGGCCCCGGCTTCAAGCCCGGCGATCCGGTGTTCGGTTTCGCCACGCGCGGTCAGCAGCAGGATCGGCGTGGTATGGGTTTCCCGCAACGCGCGGGTCAGGCTGACGCCATCCTCGCCCGGCATCATCACATCCAGCACGATCAGGTCGAAATCCAGCCCGGACAGCACCCGGCGCGCATGGGCTGCTTCGCGGGCCGCCGTTACCAGAAAGCCGTGCCGCATCAGGAACTTCTTGAGCAAGTCCCGAATGCGTTCGTCATCGTCGACGATCAGAAGATGGGCATCCATGTCACTCATGAGGTCGTATCCCGTAGCTTGGTATAGGCACCACGCATATCAGCATCCATCATTGCTTCAAGTACCTTGCGGAATCCGGCCACGGCCTCGGGACCGGCATCCTTGTAGGCGGCGCGCATCCGCGAGCGCTGGGCATCCGACAACCTTGCCTCGAGCGCCCGGCCGGCCTCCGTCAGGAAAAGATGCCGCTCGCGTTTGTCCACCGTGCCCACGCGGCTTTCGACCAGACCGTCGGCGATGAGCGTGCGCAGCACCCGGTTCAGAGACTGTTTGGTGACGCCCAGAATGGCCAGCAGGTTGTTCACGGTCGTGCCCGGCGCGCGGTTGATGAAGTGCACCGCCCGGTGATGGGCGCGGCCATAAGCCAGCTCTGCCAGGATCCGATCGGGATCGGCGGTAAAGCCGCGATAGGCAAAGAACATCGCCTCGATCCCCTGCCGCAATTGTTCGTCGGTCAGAAACAGCAGGCTTTCACCACCAAAGGACGTTGCCGCACGGGTTTCGGACATAATGCGCCTCTTTCGTTGCCTGGTTCGACTTTATGTCAGTCTTGTTGACATTCCAAGGGCGAACAGGTATCGAATCGCAGCTTTTGCGCAACAAAATGTCCGTATCGGACCTAAGTGACGCAATAATCGAAAAATGCCGGTTCAGGAGGTCTTGGCATGGCGAGTTATGACGATCGTGATGGTGTCATTTGGATGGATGGCGAGCTGGTGCCGTGGCGCGACGCCAAGGTGCATATTCTGACCCATGCCATGCACTATGCCTCTTCCGTGTTCGAGGGCGAGCGCGCCTATAACGGCAAGATCTTCAAAAGCCGGGCACATTCCGAGCGTCTGGTCGCATCGGCCAAGGCACTGGACATGCCGATGCCTTATACGGTCGACCAGATCGAGGCCGCCAAGGACGAGGCGCTGAAGGCATCCGGATTGCAGGACGCTTATGTGCGGGCGCTGGTCTGGCGCGGATCGGGCGAGGATATGGGTGTCGCCTCGGCTGCGAATCCGGTTCGTATGGCCATCGCCGTCTGGGGTTGGGGCGCCTATTATGGCGATGCCAAGATGCAGGGTGCCAAACTGGCGATTGCCGAATGGAAGCGGCCAAGCCCGGAAACCATTCCGGTTCATGCCAAGGCGGCGGGTCTATACATGATCTGCACCATCTCGAAACACAAGGCGACGGCGCAGGGCTGTTCGGACGCGCTGTTCATGGATTACCGTGGTTATGTGGCCGAGGCGACAGGTGCCAACGTCTTTTTCGTCAAGGATGGCGAAGTGCACACGCCGCTGCCTGACTGTTTTCTGAACGGGATCACCCGCCAGACCGTGGTTCAGATGCTCAAGGACAAGGGCATCACCGTGCACGAGCGCCACATCATGCCCGAGGAAATGGCGGAATTCGAGCAGTGCTGGCTGACCGGCACCGCCGCCGAGGTTACGCCGGTGGGGCAGATCGGGGAATACATGTTCACGGTCGGCGACCTGACGCGGGATATCGCGGAATCCTACGAAAAGCTGGTGCGCTCGTAAGTAAACTCAGGTTGGACCCTTGCCATCTGCAAGGGTCCATCTGCAACTGCTGGCTGGCTTTGGGGGTTACCCAAAGAGTTCATTTTCCCTCTGCCTTCGTCACCAACTCAAAGGCGGAAACGGTTTGTCCGATGCCCTTGAGAGCGAAAGGCCCGGCCGGTTTCATGGCGCTTTCCACCTGCCATGCGGTTGCATGGGAAATCAGGATCTGGCCATTGCCAGCGACTTCGCAAAGGCGGGCGGCGAGGTTGGGGGCCGGGCCAATGGCCGCGTAATCCACCCGTCCTTCAAAACCGATCTGGCCCAATGTTGCAGCACCGGTGGCGATCCCGATACCAACTCCCAGGCCGCGCCCGTCCGTTCCTGCCTGAAATGCGGCCATCGACCTGCTGATCGCCGCCCGCATTTCTCTTGCAAGATCCACTGCCCGTTGTGCCGCATCTTCCATCGGGACCGGTGCTCCGAACAATATCATCACGCCATCCCCCAGAAACCGTTCGAGGGTTGCGCCTCCCGCCTCGACCAGAGGGCCGCAGGTGCCGTGAAAGGTATTGAGCGCCGCAACCACCTGATCAGGTGTCGCGGCGTTGGCAAACGCGGTGAAGCCCCGCAAATCCGCGAACAGCACCGTTATCTCTGTCCGCTGTGTGCGCAGAACATCCTTTTCGTCGGTCGCGCCAACGATCATCTCGGCCACTTGCGCGGGCAGGAAACGCCGCAGGCGGTTGGTGCGTTCGATTTCTTCAACCTGAATTTCCACTTTGTCTTCAAGCACCGCGTTCAAATCGGCGAGCTGCGTCTTTTGCGCCTCGACCTCGCCATATAGCTTCCCCAGTTTCTCACTGGTCTGGTTCACATGTTCAGCCAGTTCACCAAGCTCGTCTCGATTGGGAACACTGACTCGCGCGTCAAACCTTCCCTTGGCAAGGCGGCCAAGAGCCTGCCTGGTCACGCCAATGGGCCACAGAAGTGAGGAAGATATTGAATAGCCGAGAAAAAGCGACACACAGACGGCGCCGAGCGCCGCCGCCAAAATGCTACGGCGCGACGTCAAATAGGCCTGCTTGTTCATGCGCGCCCGGTTCCGCATTTCCACTTCGATCCGTTGAACGGCCGAATAGGCCTCGCGTTGCATGCGGCGGATCGGGTACCAAAGCTCATCAAGCCCGACCGCGGCGGCTGCGTTGTAGTTTTTCTCTTCCCGCAATCTGAATATCCTGACGACAACGGGTATGATCGCTTTCACATCCGCGCGCAGATCCGAAATGATCTTTGCGTCCGGCATGCCCTCTTGCCCGAACCGCCGCACGCCATGGGCCAGATACAATTCCAGATCGCCTGCCCGGTCATGCACGGAAGAGCCGGGAACTTTGAAAAACGCATCATCAGCATTTCCTGATCGCTTCGGGAGGTTCAGCGCAAGGTTGAGAGAGTTCAGCTCGCCAAGTGCCGTGTAGACGTCGTTGAAAAAGGCGATTCTCTGCTGATCGTGAATCATAGCCTCTGCGCGGTCGTTTGACTGCTTCAACGTCGTCAGCGCGAAAAGCGTCAAACCCACCAGCAGGAATGTGATCCCCAAAAAAGCGATCAAGAGCTTGGTTCGCACGGAAAAAGCCAAAACTGCGACGCTGCGAACGACGGGATTGGGCCTGTTGGCTCCGATTTTCCCGAGATCGGACATTACCTCAGGTCCACTATGCAATTGATCAAACTAATTCCATATTGCTGCAAAATACGCAAAGAATCCACCTACAGGGCACCCTCATTCCACGCCCTGTATGATCTCGGCATAGGCGTGGAAAACGTCTAGGGCCAACACGCTGGGCCGCAATTTCCACAGCGTGGCCCGCTGATTGGTGACGGCAACCTCATTGACATGCGTCTGTGACCTGCCGGAGAGGATCGTCAGGCTGTCGGCCACAATCTCAATAACGTGTGGTGCTTGTCGATGATCAGTCGGATTGCCGGGCCACGCCTGAATGGTCACCGCTTTCTTCGTTCCGTCTTCCCGCATGGTCTGTGTGTTTCGCTCGGTCCGCGCGACATCGAGGATCATCAAGTGAGCTTGGTGCATGCTTCAAGAATTGTAAGAAATGGCAGACCGATTTGCGGTTTCAAGGCCACCATTCCTCGGAGCAAACCGTGTCAAAGCGTTGGGGTGACACAGGGCCAATCACCCAATTGCATCAATTTTCGGAACAATAGTGATATTTGAACACACACTGTTTCAGGGCTTTCGCCTGCGACGATGAGAGAGCCGAGTGCCTCGTTGACAACGCAGAAGGTTGGAAAATGCAGGTAACTAGATGAAAAATATAGATATATTCACCGGATTTGAGCTGGCCGGTCATTCCGGCAGCATTCCATCTCAATTCCGCCCCAATTCGGACCCCAAAAATTCCCAATCAGGTCAAACAAACACCGTCTTGAGGGCAATGCTCGTAACCCGGAAGTTAACGAGTCCTTCCTGCGAATCTGGCAGGTGTATCGATGTTCAATCAACTCCAAGTTAAAGGGTTTGTGTCGTGAGCGAGCAGTTGAACCGAATGGCCGCAGAGGAAGAAGCCGACTTTCTGGCGCGCGATAGTTTTATCTCGGAACTGAAGATGCTGAACAGGCAATATCCGGGAACGGGCTTTTGCATATCACTGCGCACGCATTCCGGTGAACAGTTTCTGATGGCGAATTCCAGCATGCCGCGGCCGGGAAATAAATCCCAAGGCTTTCCGACAGGCCAGCGTGTTGCTAGTCTTGAAAACGGAACACGCTTTCACTCGATCGAAGTGTTGGCCGATTCTGAAGCAGTAGCAACATTCAGTCCGAAGACCGAAGCCGATATGCTAAGTGATGTGTTAGAACTGATTGCACGGATCGAAGCCCCGGCCAACCTTCCTGCAGGGCGCACTGGCGCGCGGGAACACACGGGGAATGTGGCGACGGGAACCGGAGAGTAAATATGGCGCGCAACGACCACCTGTTATCTGTCGGAAACGAGGCGCTGACGCCGATGAAGTCGGCGATGACGGCGCTGACCACGCAGATAGACCAGTTGACCGAGGTGGCCGATGCGCGTTCATCGGCCCGTCTGGCGACCCTCAAGACCCGGATGGAGAATTTCGTCGCAAGCGTGACCTTTGTCGGACAGGTGAAAGCGGGCAAATCGACGGTCGTGAACATCCTGACGGGACGCCCGGGATTGCTTCCATCGGATGTTAACCCCTGGACCTCGGTTGTCACCACGCTGAACATCAACACCATGCCTCCGGGCGGCACCAAGGCGAAATTCACGTTCTTCGATCAGGAGGAATGGGACAACCTGATGGTTGGTGGCGGGCGCCTGGGCGAACTGGCCAACCGCGCCGGTGCGGATGACGAAATGGATGATATCCGGCGACAGATCGCCGAGATGAAGGAGAAGTCCGAAGAGCGCCTGGGCAAGCATTTCGATCTGATTCTCGGTCAGCATCACCAGTATGATTATTTCGACGAGGAATTGGTTCAGCGCTATGTGTGCCTGGGGGATGAGGATGATCCGGACATCAACCCGAATACAGGGCGATTTGCCGATGTGACCAAAGCGGCGGAACTGTATCTCGACCTGCCGCAATACCCCATCTCGCTCAAGCTTTGCGACACACCCGGCGTGAACGATACTTTCATGGTGCGCGAGCAGATCACACTGCGCAGCCTGCGCGGCTCGGAGGTTTGTGTGGTGGTTCTGGCCGCCAGTCAGGCGCTGACCACAATGGATATGGCACTGATGCGGATCATTTCGCAATTTGAAAACCGCCAGATCATTTTGTTCATCAACCGGATTGACGAACTGGCTGATCCGGTCAACCAGGTCCCTGAAATTCGCGAGCGCATCAACCAGACGCTCAAACAGAACAACATCAGCGAAGACACCAGCGTGGTGTTCGGCAGCGCTATCTGGGCCGAGGCGGCGCTTACCGGAAACGCCGATCTTCTGACGGAAGAATCGCACAGGTCGCTGAACACGCTTTACATTGCGGCGGGTTTTGATCCGGCCACCGCGTCGCTGGACAAGATCTGGGCGCTGTCGGGCCTGCCCGATCTGTTGCTGGCCATCAACGAGCGGATTGCCGAAGGTGCGGGTGCGCGTCTGATCGACCGGGTGCGTCATCGCGCTCGCAACATCGCAAGTCAGATCCGGGCCACATCCGTTGCAAAAAACATGACCGGCGCGGAAGAGGGCATTGTTCGCGATCTGGATGGGCTGTCGCCGGACGAAGCCATTTCCAAAGTTCTTTCCGAATACGAGGAAAAGGCCTCGGCGCTGACGTCCGGATTGCGTCAGAAGGTGATGCAGCGCCTTGCGGCGGCCGAGGAGAATTTCGTCAAACGCGCCACCGACTCATTGATCGCGCATCTGGAAGAGAACGGCGAAAAAGGCACATGGCAATATGATCCCGCTGGGTTGCGCACTTTGCAAAAGGCGGCTTATTTCAGCTTTGCCCGCAACATGCGCAAGGAGGTCGGAGATCTTTACGGTGATGCGGCCCGGGATATCGAGGCCGTCTATCACAAGCTGCTCGGCAACCACTTGGGTGAATTCAGCATCGAAGCCCCGATCGTTCCGCGGGTTCCGCCGCCACTTGCGATCGGACGCACGATTGCGCTTGATCTGCAAAGCACCTGGTGGCGGCGCTGGTGGCAGCGGCGCAAAGGGTTCGAGGCTTACGCATCTGACTATACCCGTCTGATCGCGGCCGAGGCCCGGTCGATTACCAAGGATATCGAAGAAAATCAGATTGCGGCAGTACTGGAAAATGTCCGTGCGGCACTGGATGACTTCATGCGCGAGCAAAAGGAAACCCTGCTCAGCATTTCGCAATCCGCAGACCAGAATCCCGAGCGCCGCGCCGCGTTGGCAGCAGGTTTGCAACCTGAAAAATCCCGGGATGAAATTCTGGGAGATATCCTGAAAGACCTAAGCAACGAAGCAGCGTAAGAAGTAAAATGGCCAAAGAAAACAAAATCCGCTTCGTCACGCCTCAGCAGAGGAAACGTATCGAGCGATGGGCCCGCCGCAAGCCGGTGTTTGCCTTGATGGGAGAGTTCAGCGCCGGAAAATCGACGCTCTTGAATTTTCTGGTGCGCAAGAACACCCTGCCGACGCAGGTCACGGCAACGCAACTGCCTCCGGTTTGGTTCTCATGGGGCAACAAGCCGGCATATGTGGTGCATCACGACGGCAGTAAATCTGAGATAGACCTGCAACAACTGGATCAGGTCAGCATGGATGATGCACAGTTCATTCGCATTTTCCTGAAAGCGGATATCCTCGAAGCCGTCGATCTGATCGACACGCCCGGGATCTCCGATCCTAAAATTTCGTCGGATGTTTGGGAACGCGCCGTGGGGCAGGCTAATGGTGTGATCTGGTGCACACATTCCACACAGGCCTGGCGCGAAACCGAACGTGCGACCTGGGTTTCCCTGCCGGACCGCCTGCATCACAACTCGCTGCTGCTGGTCACGCGGGCGGATGCCCTGAACGCGAAGGACCGCCAGAAAGTGCTGCGTCGCGTGAATCGTGAGGCTGGCCATCTGTTCAACCGGACAATTCTCTTCTCGGCCAAGGACGCGATCATCGCCCGCGATCACACCGGCGACTCCGAGCTTTGGATGCGCAGCGGCGGCAGCAAAATGATCGACAGCTTTCTGGAAATTACCGAAAGCATTGTGAATGAACGGGCCGATATGCTGGCGCGGTATCAAGTGGATCGAAATGTCACCAGCGCGCTGCCAACAGGCGGCGAAGCGTCGGCAGTGGTGATGCCGGTTCGTCCGACACGCGTTCAGCGACGCACCGACGAGGGTCAGTCCGAAGCTGTTCGCTCTCGGATCGATACCGGTGAGGCCGACAGATTGCGTGAAGAAGTATCGCTGCGGGAAAGCGCCACCAGCCCCGAGGTCGCGCCATCAGAGGATGAATTGCGATCGGTGTTTCGGCTGCCGACCAACGCAACGTCGGATACCAGTTCCGGGCCGAGTGCCGATGCGGCTGATCGGCATCCGCTCAGGTTGCTACAGGAAAACGCGGTTTCGGATGACGATTTCTTAAGCGAAACCGCCGACTCCGATGACGCGATCGAACTGGAAACCTCGGTCGAATTCGCGCTGGCGGAAGAAAGCCGCGAAGATACGTTGGGTGTCGAAGATGAGACCTTTGTGGTCTTCAAGATCGACGGCACGGATGAAACTCCGGCGGAAGATCACGCACAGCTAGAAATTCCGGAACCGGCACCTGAACGGGTTCAGCTGGAAACCATTACACTGGCTGACACGGACGATACTGAAGCGGAAGAACCCGAGCCGGATGTCGTCTCTTCGATCACAGCCCTGATGGCGGCGAACGAAGGTGAGGACGAGTTTGAGGCCCCCTTGGGCGACGCGGATCTGCTGTCAGAAGATCAGCAGGCAAATATCTTTGCTCTGCCGGAGGCAACTTCTGAACCGGCTCGCGAAGAGGATGAGGCGGAAGACCCGACACCAGAGACGATATTCGAGATGCCGGCAGGCACGCCGCTGAACGCCACCGCCATGTGGCACGAGATTGTCGAAGCCGAAGAATTGCCCGACGATGCCGAGGAATTGCTAGGCATTTTCCAGTCGTTTTTGGAAGATTTCGACCAGGCCGCGGCGAAACATAACGCCCGTCAGATGCAGGATGCACTGCATGCCATCCCGGGAGTGCGAAAGAAGCTGGGATCGGAATGGCATGTTCTGTGACGCTGGTTGGTGGGGTGATACATGACACTTGATGTTGCTCTGAAATCTGCAATGGAATCGATACCTGATTGCTTTGCCGCCGGGTATTTCGACATGGCAACGGGGATGCTGCTTGGCCTGCAGGCGGATGATGCCGAAGCCGAGGAAACTTTGGAGATTCTGGCGCTTGCAATCGCCAGTTTGTTTCAGGGCAAGGGTATCCAGGCTTTCGAAGAAGTGATGCGCGGGGTGGGGCACGATGAAGATGACGCGCAGTGTTTCGGGGAAATTGCCGTCTTTTCCGGCGACCGTTTGCATGTCTTCATGCGTACCAAAGAGTATCCGGATCAGGTCGTGTGCTATATATGTCGCGACAGCGCCAATGTGGGGCTGGCGCTCACAAAATCACATATGAGTCTCGGGGCAGTTGCGGCGGTCGTGTAGCACCGGACTTGAGGGGGAATGGCCGTGATCGACACGGAAATCATCGACATGCTTGGCAACCTGGGCCGCAACGCGAAACCGCGTTTGTCGCCTAGCACTCAAATTTCCGGTGAGTCCGCCGGCGACCGCCGGGCGGCGCTGTTGCAGACCATTCGGGCAACGGTTTTGCCCCGCCGCATGGAAATAACTGCGGGCGACGGGAATCATCTGGTGATCGAAGTCAGCAGTTCCCGCGTAACCGGTGTTCTCGACGCCAGTGTCGGCGACTTGCCGGATTTTGACGCGGACGCGCGTGGCGGGGTCACAGACAAAGTTGCACAACTCCTCACGGCTGTCAGTGCAGCGCCTGGTCCTCTCAACCTGATATCGCTGTATCCGGACAAAACCCCGGACGCGGACGATGTCGGGATCACGATGTCCGAGATCGAAAAAGCCTGCGCCAACCTCGCCCCTGTCGTTCAGAAAGCCACAGGCGAAATGACGCCAGCCGAAGACCCGAAGAGTGAAAGAAATACCGCAGAACCCGTCGATGAAGCCTCGCTGGCCGAGCAATTCTTTGAGGGGTCAGGACGGTTCGCACTTGGGCAACTGTTGATTGGATCAGGCGACCAAGCCATGTCGTTTGCCGCCGGTGCCTGCGCACAGGGCCGACCAATGTGCCCCGACGATGAGAAAT
The DNA here is from genome assembly GCF_056541825.1 of Ruegeria sp. AF8. NCBI lineage: Bacteria > Pseudomonadati > Pseudomonadota > Alphaproteobacteria > Rhodobacterales > Roseobacteraceae > Ruegeria > Ruegeria sp. AF8. Next base: position 243,363 of record NZ_JBQFYW010000003.1, read on the forward strand.
TGAAAAGATTTTCAGACGATTTGTCGGCGTGGGATGCGGATAGCAGCTCTGTGATTTCAGACCCGCAGCTCATCGTGTTGCGCCCGGCGGGGGGCAAGGGGAACGCCATTGCCATCTTGCGCGATGGGGTCTCGACCGCAGTTTCTGTCCACGAAGGGCGCAAGCTTGGTTCCGTGGTAAATCTATGGAAATCTCTTCTTCGGGATCGGGGGTAGCTTCGACGCTTTCCGTAAACTCTTGTTTTTTGTCGTTTTTCAATGTGAACGTTACACGAATGAGTTCGTAGGGTAATGAAATGAGTGAGACCAGTCGCCGGGAGTTGATCCGGATAGCAGAAGAAATGAATGAAACGGCCAATGATGAAACCCGTTTGTTCATTTCCCGGATCATACGCGATTTGACCGGGCTAAAGCCCGGTGTTGCCTTTGTCGGACAGATAAAGGCCGGTAAGTCTCGTCTCATTAACGGATTCACAGGGCATGCAGAGTTTTTGCCGTCCGACGTCAACCCGTGGACCACTGTGATCACCGACATGCATTTTGGCCATCCTTCCGGTCGCGTAAAGGGGGCGGAGTTTCACTTTTTCGACAACCATCAGTGGCATGCCCTGATCGCCGAAGGTGAAGAACTGCGCAACATGTTCCCCGACGAAGAGGACAGCTATAAACGCGAAATGATCGAAGAGCAGGTCGAGGCGATGAAAAACCGCGCCCGGCTCAGGCTTGGAGACAGCTATGAAAGGCTGATGGGGCAAAGCCACGATCTGGACATGCTGGATTCGACGGACCTTGCCAGATACGTTTGTGCGGGCGATGATCCCACGGACCCCGAAAAAAGCGAGCCGGGCTCGGACCGCGGGCTTTACAGCGACATAACCCGCAAGGCCGAAGTGTATTTCGAACTGGGCCATTTCCCTTTTCCGCTGACCGTCACCGACACGCCCGGAGTCAATGATCCGCTGCTGATCCGCGAGGAAATCTCGCGGCAATATCTGAAAGAAGCGGATTTCTTTGTGGTGGTTCTGTCGGCGCACCAGGCGCTGTCGAGAGCAGATCTGAAACTGTTCCGTCTGATGCAAGCGCTGGAGCTAGGTCAGATCGTCGTTTTCATCAACCGTGTTGACGAGTTGAACGGCGGCGCAGAGGATGCCGCGAAAGTGCGTGCGGATGTCGAAGATGGACTGGAAAAGGCGCTGGGCAATTCGAACATCGACGTTTTGATGGGCAGCGCGCAATGGGCGCACTTTGCCCTGACCGGGGATGAGACCGGCATCAATCATGACAAGGTGCTGGCCTGGCTGCGCGCGCACCCCAAGCAGATGCAAAAGTACCTTGACGGCGTCAGGGACATGAAACAGGGGTCCGGGCCGGTCAGTCGCGAAGCGGTGCTGCGATTGGCCGCCATGATCGCATCGGGTCTGCCGGATTTGCGCGGGCATGTCACCAAGGCGCTGGCCGACGGGCCTTGCGGCGAACAGCTGCAAATGGCGTGGCAGCATCTCAACGGTTTTGCCAAAGGTGATCTGGAGCGGAGTGAAGCCCGCGTGCGGGCAGTGGAGGACGAAGTCGAACCCGACAGTGCACGGGATGAAGAAAACAATGATATCCTCGACTCGCTGCGCGGGATGGTCGCGCTGAAAACCGATGAAGTGACCCGCGATATGGATGATGTTTTCTCCAATCTGCGCGGCATCATGGATGACACCGTATCGGAAATGGTAGCATCGGTCGTGCGTGGCCCGGATGGCTCTTCTCCGCTGCTTGCCAAGGGGGGCGCGACCGAACTGGATTTCTCGCGCCTGCGAGAGCGGATGCGGGAACTGGTGCAGGATGCAACCCAGGTTGTGCGCCAGCGTATGCTCAGCGAGCTCTATACTGTCGATATGCAAAGCGGCGCGGCGCTCAGGAACCTGCCTGGATGGAAAGAAGATTCGGAAAGCCGAATGAACACAAGCGCGGTTCGCTGGTTCCGGCCCAATACCACGGCTCTGACCCGGGGCATTACGGTTGAGTTGCGGGTAAGCTGGCTGTCGCGCCTGATTTCGAAAAGCAGTGTGGTGTCGCGCGCGGAAAGGATGATCACGCAGGAGTTCGAACTGATCGGAGATGATCTTGTCGATACTGCGCGTATCGATCTGCTGGAGCGCCTGGACACTGTGCTGACCCATCACCTTGCCTTGTTGGCGGGGCATCTTGAGAACAGAGATGGCGGCGGCGAGACGAGCGCGAAAGCAAACGCGCAATCCGAATTTGACCGGGCGCGCCGAATTTCGGAAGAACTGGATGCGGTGTTTGGCCCGGCACGGGCCAACAGAAGAAAGGCGGAGGCTGCAGAGTGATCGAATTTCCCGGGACCGAACAAATAGTCCGGCAGCTGGAGCGCTTTTTGTCGGCGACCAGAAACGAGCCGCAAACGCCCCAGTTGCAGGAGTTGCGCGAGCGCGCGTCGGCCCATGTGGACCGGCTGTCGAATGCGGTTGCGATCGGTTTTGCCGGAGAGTTTGGCGCGGGCAAGTCCAGCCTCGCGAATATGCTTGCCGGGGCCGATATTCTGCCCACCGGCCCGAATCACCTGCAATTGCCACTGGTCATCGTGGCCTATGCGGATGAACCCGAGACGACGGTTGGCTGGTGGGACAAACCGCACAAAATCTATGCCGGAATCGCACTTGAAAAAGCGGCAGCGGACAAGCCGGATTTCATCTCGGTCGGTCTGAATTCTCCGGCAATGCGCGAAATTTCGTTGTTTGACCTGCCTGGGTCGGGAGCGTTGGATGAAAGCTATAAACAGACGCTCGATCTACTGAAATTCGTCGACTGCGCCATTTGGTGCAGCAACGGAGCAAACGCGTGGCGCGAAACCGAGCGGCACCTGTGGTCGCAAGTACCCAAGGAGTTGCGGGACAACAGTTTATTGGCGGTGACTCACGCGGATTTGCATCCGGTGCAGGATTCACTCGACCGCGTTCTGGGGCGGTTGCGGAAAGAAACCGGTGATCTGTTCCAGAATGTGGTTCCGATCGGCACCCCCGTTGCGGTCAAGGCAATGTCGAAAGAACCGGAGCCCGATTTCGTGCTTTGGGAATCGTGCGGCGGGCAGGCACTGGCCGAGGCTGTTCTTGGAATCGCGTCTGTGCGTCGTCAGAAAGACATTGATGCGGCGCGGTCGGATCTTGATGAGTTGCTTTTGCCGGAACTTGGAAAACTTTCGGCCAGGTCAGAAAATCAGCCTGCGGTCATTCCCTCTGTCGGCTCCGCCGGTGGGGCGTTGCAGGACAGTCTGAGTGCCGCGCTGCCGCCGCTGTCGAACCCAATTCTCGAAGAATGGCTGGCCGCGATTACCTCGATTTATGAAGATTTGCAGGAAAGCTCCGACATGGACCCCACCACTTTCCTGCAAAGCTGCCAGGAGATTGTCGAGGATTTTGCCGAACGTTTGGACAGCGGCGCTGAACTTGACCCGTCAGCCGATTGGGTACCTGCCGAATTCGAAAGGGCAATGGATCTGCTGCTGTTGCTACAATTCGAAAGCGGGAAAGCACCGTTGCGGGATGCGGTGAATATCCTGGCGCAACTTGGTGACAGTCTGGCCTGGGCAGGCAGTTCGGCCGCCGGTGCCGCGCAAAAGACCGGCACCTAAGTCTGACGGTACCTGATTACGCAGGCCGCAATCGATTCGCTTTGCGTCGATTGAACCCGTATTGCGCGGAATCATCGATTCTGCCGATACATTTTTTCCGGATTAGAGACACTTTTTGGCGCTGTGGGCTTCAGTATTTCGCCGTGTTATGTATAGCATCCACTACGGCTTGATGTATTGCGGCTTCGCTTCATACGTAGGTCATCACGAGGCCCCAATTTAGTCGTAATTAAAAAGTTTAACCATTTTAAGCCCTGTGGCTGTTTCTGGTAGTGAGTGTGTGGGCCTGTGGCCTTGTTTGGCAAGTAACTTTCGGCCGCAGAATCGGGAAGCACGGGCAGGAAAAAATGAGCCAGAATCAGGCTGTCGGACACGATCAAAACGACGAGACGCATATCGAGGCGCTGAGGCCCGGCGCCCGACTTCTTCGTGGTCAGTACGAAATTCTCAGCTTTCTCAACAACGGCGGCTTCGGGATCACGTATCTGGCGCGCGACAGTCTGGAACGCGATGTCGTCATCAAAGAGTGTTTCCCGGGCGCGCTGTGTCGTCGGAACGGCGACAAGGTCGAGGCGGCTGATCCGTCATATCGCGAAGACCTGCATGCGATTATCGATCTGTTTATTCAGGAAGCGCGCAATCATGCGCGGCTGGTGCATCCGAACATCGTGAATGTCCACCAGGTGTTCGAGGACAACCAGACCGCTTATATAGCGATGGACCTGATCAAGGGCGGTGATCTGCTTGAATACATGCAGAACCCCGCGAACGAGGCGACGCCCGACTTTATGGTGCAGGTCGCCGAACAGATGCTGTCGGCGGTATCTTTCATCCATGAAAGCGGCATGCTGCACCGCGATATATCGCCCGACAATATTCTGATCGACCAAAACGACCAACCGGTGCTGATCGACTTTGGTGCGGCCCGGGAACGCGCGGCGAACCAGAATGCGGCGCTGCTGGCGTTGCGGGTCGTCAAGGACGGATACTCCCCGCACGAGTTTTATGTTCGCGGGTCCGAGCAGGGGCCCAGCAGCGATCTCTATGTGTTGGCGGCAACCTTATATCACGCAATCAGCGGTGAGCGCCCGATCGACGGGCAAACCCGTCTGAATGCCTTCAACAACAGCCAGCCAGATCCTTATGCCCCGCTGACCGGTCGGTTCGAGGGATATCCGGACGGATTTCTGGAAGCGATCGACAAGGCGATGGAAATCCATGCGGCCGACCGGGTTCAGACCGCGCTGGAATGGTTGCGTATGTTCCGCGGACCGGATGTCGCTTTCGAAAATTTCAATTATCGCCCGGTATCGGTGATCGTCGCGGTCGACCGGGACGAAAAGGAACCGTTGAGCGAAGCCGAAAAAGAGCGCATTCGTGCAGAAACCGAAAATGCAGAAGCGGTCGTGACCGCTTTGCTGGCCGGCAATTCAGACATTGCAATCGGCGGCAACCCCGATGGTGCAAAGCTGCCCTCCGAACTCAAGCCTCAGGAAGAGGCGCAAGTCGCGGTCGATACCGTCATTCGCAACGACTCGGGTGGCGGCGGCAAGGTGTTCGGCGGCGTTGCACTGGTTGTTGTCGCTTTGGCCGCGGGCGGGTATTTTGCGCTTTCAGGACGCGAAACCGGGCAGACCCCTCCAGTTGCGGCAGAAACTGCAGCTCCGGTCGAAGCGGTGGCAGAATCGCAGAATGAAACAAAGACCGATATTTCCGTCGAGGCAAACGGAACGGACGGTGACGTTCAGGTTGTCACCGACGAAGACGTGCAGGTTGCCACCGCAGATTCGGTGGAACCGGAAACGATCGAGCCTCTTGCCAGCGGGCCGGCGCTTGAAGAGCTTGCCGAAGCGGAGCCCACAACAATCGAAACTGGCGATGAGGCCGCACCGCCTCAGATAATATCCACGGGAGACGTTACCGCCGAATTGGAGGACCCTGAAGTGGCGGTCGCCGATGAGGTGGTTCTGGTCGAGGAAGCAGCCACCGAAAGCGCAAAAGCGGAAGACGTCGCGCAAGCCGAAACTGTCGCGGCAGCCTCGGGGTCCGACGCAGAACCGGTCGACCTGCTTGATCGGCAGATTGCTTTCAGCCATTGGGATGTGGAAATCCCGTTTGAGACCAGCGGCCGCCGGGCGTCGAATGGGAATGTGGTTGCCGTGACCGGGCTTGATCCGAACCAGGACATGACGGTCATCGGTGACTGGATCATGCGCGGTACGGTCATATTCACGATCAATGGTGAACCGATCCCCGATGGGCGGTCGTTTGCGTCGCAGATTCTTGACGACCTGAAAGTGGATTCCGACGGCTATATCCGGGTCGTTGCCCGCTATCGTCAGTTGGGCGAGACGCGTGCCAATAATGGATTGCTTGCCCTACCCGCAATTCGCGTGCTCGGTCTTGCAAATGGGTTGGGATTTGTCGCGCGCGCCGACGAAGGTGAAGGATGGCAAACAATCGCGACCACGACGAATGCCGAAGCAGCGCCGGACTTGCAGGCCAATGATGTTATCGTGCGCGAAACGATTTCAGGTGAGAGCATCGATGGGCCGGAAAGCCTTGACAAGGCACTCGGGATGCTCGTGGCGGATAGTCAGCCCGAAGCCCGACTTGTCGTTCTAAGGGGCGGCGCGGAAATCGACGTTGCAATGCAGCTTGCCAAGGAGTGATCAGGCCGGTGTGATTTTTCCAGCTGTCAGAGTGTGTTTCTGCGGGTCTGACCGAAAGATGCCTGATCGGGGCCGGTCCTGCAGCAGAGAGTAAAAAGTTCAAGTGTTTCTTAAAAAGTCCAGGATGCCAGAGCCGTTGGCCCTTGGTGGAAGTGAAACCCAAATGGAACTTCGGTTCTGATGTTTGTAATGCGAAAGGTCGTCGCCATGTTCAAATACAAAAGCCCCCTGAGTCGGCTTCTCGAAGGTGCCGGCAAATCGAAGGAAAGCACGGAAAGCGAACAGGATGGCGACGCGCCCGAGCCGATTGCAGATCTGAACGCATTGCGAAAGGCACTGGCCGGGAATACCGCCGGTGAGGAATCCTATGAGGACGCCGAGGAACTGATCCCGGAAGAAAAAATGCCTGAATTCGCGTCGGACGAGGAACCCACGGCGGAAGACCTGCAGGAAGAGGCATCTTCTGAGAGCGTGGAAGTGGTTGAGGAAACGGATGAGTTCTCATTTCAACCTGAGGAGGACGGTGAAGACGAGCAGGTTGTCACGCTCAGACTGACGCAACCAGAGGAAACACCGTCTCAGCCTGAAGAAGAATCTGCGGCGGCCGAAGAGACTGACCTGCCCGAACTCGAGCCTGCTGCCGAAGCGCCGATGTCGGAACAAGAAGAACCTGTGGAAAGCCAGGCGCCTGCGATGCAGATCGCTGAAGAGGCACATGCCGCTGAACCTGCTCCGGCGCCGCAACCAGCCCAGAGCCGGCGTGAACGTGTCAAAACGACATTCCTTGGATTTGAGCGCCCCGACACGCATGTCCAGGATCTGATGGAAGCTGAACCCGCTGCGACCGCGCCGTCCCGGCAAGCGGAATTTCCCGTTGGCTGGCTTGTGATCACCTCAGGACCCGGGCGGGGAACCAGTATCGCATTGACCGAAGGCTTGATGCAGATCGGCCGGAATGATGACCAGGCCATTCAACTGGATTTTGGCGACCACGGCATATCGCGCAGCAACCACGCGGTGATTGCCTATGACCCGGAGGACCGCAAATGCTATCTGGGGCATGGCGGCAAGGCCAACCTCGTCCGCCTCAACGGCGGCCCTGTCCTGAGCACGGTGCCGCTGTCCAGCGGCGACACGATCCGGATCAGCGAAACCAGTATCCGGTTCGTTGCATTCTGCGATGGAGATTTCGACTGGCGGGACAATTAACGCATGCTGGTGTCTCCGGTATATGATATCGCGCTTGTGGCGGACAGGGGGCAGCGCGACACGCAGGAAGACGCGATTGCCGCCCGCTATTTCGATGCGGTGAATGCCGGTTATGTCGTGATTGCTGACGGGATGGGGGGGCATGACGCAGGCGATGTCGCGTCCGAGCTTGTGGTCTCGGCCTGGAGGGATGTTCTTGATGGGCAACTCGACGAGGATTCGCCAGCGGAATCGACGTTGCTGGATGCATTGCCCATGGCGGCCATGCAGGCCAACGCTGCAGTATCGGGGCACATAAAAGAACAGGGCGACGATCTGGTCATGGGCGCCACACTTCTGGGAGCCCTCATGCTCGGTAACCGCCTGTTCTGGATCTCGATCGGTGACAGTCCACTTTTTCTGTTTCGGGATGGTCACCTGATGCAGATCAACGAAGACCATTCCTTGGCGCCGATGATCGATGCCAAGGTCGAAGACGGACTGATGACCGAGGAAGAGGCGCGCTCTCATCCCGATCGGAACCGGTTGACCTCGGTGATCATGGGGGCTCCAATCCCCAAGGTGGACTGCCCGGAAAGGCCGGTTGAACTGGTCAGAGGGGATATCCTGATAGCTGCCAGCGACGGGCTGCAGTTTCTCGACGACAAGTCCATCCGAAACATCTTGAACTCTCAGTGTGACGCTCCCTCTCAGGAGATCGCCGACGCGTTGTTGCAGGGATTGCGCGCGCTGGGTGATCCTGACCAGGACAATATATCGATTGCAGTGGTGAAACCCGTGAATGTCTGAAACCAACAGAGTACAGAAAAGAATACAGGGACCATGAAAAAATATCTGATCGTATCCGGCCTTGCGCTTGCTGCCGCAACAGGTTCTGCTGTCGCGCAAGAGGCCTGTTCCGACTATGTTGTCCAGCGCGGTGACAGCTTGCGGGAGATTGCCCAGCAGGCATATGGCTCCAAAGACTATCGGGCCATTTATAACGCCAACCAAGAAGAGATCGGGAACAACCCGAATATCATTCACGTAGGGATCACGCTGAAAATTCCATGCGCCTCCGCTGAGGCAGTGCAAGTGACCAAGCAGCCTGAAACTGAAGCAGAGCGCTTGGCGGCGGAAATGGCGGCGGAACTGGTTCGCAACGCCGAAGAGCGAGCAGAAAAAGCCATCGCCCAGGCCGAGGCTCGCGTTGCGGCCGCCGAAGAGGAAGCCAAGAAGGCGAGCGAAGAGGCCGTGAAAGAAGCCAGGGCCGCTGCCAAACGGGAGATCGAAGCCGCCCGTTCCGAAGGCGCGGCACTGATCCGGAACGCGTCTTCGGACGAGCGCCCCGAAATCCGCGACCGCCAGTTGCTGTTTATTACCGGCGGTGACTATGCGCCGTTCACGGACGAAAACCTTCCAAATCGCGGTCTGTACACCAAGCTGGTGGAAACCGCGTTTCTGCGCGCTGCGCCGGAACAGGCATACAAGATTCAGTTCGTGAACGACTGGAGTTCGCACCTTGATCTGCTGATGCCGACCCTGGCCTTTGACGCCACCTTCCCGTGGTCACGTCCGAATTGCGAAACGGCCGAGGTCTTGTCTGAAAAAGACCGTGAACGCTGTGAAACCTACAACTTCTCGAAACCGTTTTATGAAGTTGTGGATACGTATTTTGCTCAGGAAGGTTCCGGGTACGAAACCACGCGAACATATGCCGACTTTGCGGGCACCACAATTTGCCGCCCCGAAGGCTGGTCCTTGTCACATATGGATGCCGTGGGTCTCTATGAACCGGCAATCAACCTGTATCGTCCCGTGTCGCCGGACGAATGTTTCCATGCGGTCATGGACGGCCGGGCGGACATTGTCGCGATCGAGGCGCATCTGGCGGTCGAAGCGATCACGCGATTGGGATATGAGCATCAGGTCATCGAAAATCCAAACCTTGCGGCGATCAAATCGTTGAATGTGATGACACATGTAGACAATCCTGATGGCGAAGCAATTCTGGACACCCTGAACGAAGGGCTGGCCATCATGCAGCAATCGGGAGAATGGCGCGACATCGTCGCGACCGCTCTGCGTCACCAGATGGAAAACGGCTGAGGCCGGATTACCGAACAACTTGGAGGAAGAAAAAATGCTTGAATTCAATCTCAAACGAGTTGGGCTTTCGGCAGTTGCCGTGACTGCGCTTGCTGCCGGGGCGGCCAGTGCGCAGGAGGCCTGTACAAACTATACCGTTGCCGATGGCGACACTTTGGCCACGATCTCGATTGCCGCATACGGAACATCCAACTATCAGCCGATCTTCAACGCAAACCGTAACCTGATCTCCAATCCCAGCGATCTGGAAACAGGGATGGTTCTTGCACTGCCCTGTGAGGATGGCAGCCTTCCTAATGGACAAAGTGCACAAGAACTGATTGCGGCGGAGGAAAGCCGAAACGCCAATAACCGGGTTTCGAATGTCTATGAGCCCCCCATCAAGCTTGTGACCGGCGGCAACTGGGCGCCCTTCGCGGATGAAGGTTTGAACGGCGGTGGGTTCATCGTTCGCCTGGCAACGACGGCGCTGAACCGTGCGGGGAATTCGCGCGATTTTTCGGTCAGTTTCGTGAACGACTGGGGATCGCACCTCGACACTCTGCTGCCGCTTGGCGCCTTTGACGTCTCCCTGGCCTGGTATATTCCGGATTGCAGCAACCGCTCCTATGAATGGTCCGAAGAAACGACAAAGCGTTGCACGCAATTCGATTCGACGGTCAGTGTCTATGATACGGTCGTGGGTTTTTACACGCTCCCCGAGAGTGACTATGCCAAGGCACGGTCGTTCGCAGATTTCCAGGGCGCCAGCATCTGCCGGATGGATGGCTGGTTCACTCACGATCTGGAAGAGCATGGTGTCGCTGAACCGAATGTAAAGCTGGTCCGCCCAATTTCTGCGACTGAATGCATGGACGCGGTTTTGACAGGGGTTGCGGATGTTGCATCGTTCGAGGTTCAGCTTGCTGCAGATGCGATGAGTGAAATGGGCCTGACACCGAACGACATTGTCGAGAACCCGTTTGTGAACACGTTTTCCAGCCTGCGCTACGTGGCCCACCGGACCAATCCTTATGGCCGTCAGTACATCGCGATGCTGAACCGGGGCCTGAACGAGATGCGTGAATCGGGCGAGTGGTACGCCGTCATTTCGGACACTCTTAAAGAGCACAACGAAAAAATGATGGCGGCGTCCAACTAAGGCGTACTCCAGCCAAAGAAAAAAAGGCCGGTCCGGGGACCGGCCTTTTTTGTTGAGCAGATCCTTGCATCGTTCCCAACTCCGCAAAGGGCGAAAAGTTTCGCGTCTACGGGAATCCCCTAATTTCGCAAAGGCGGGCTTTTGCCTAGTGTTAATACAGAATTTCCCCGGTCCGGCGCAACGCCGAACCACTCACTCTGAAGAGGCTGACATTTTGGGATGTCGGCCTCTTACCTTTTTGGGACATGCGCCCGGCGTCAAAGGATATCCAGCGAAACCTTGACCCTGTCCATGACGACGGATGTCTTGAAACGGCTGATATTCGATTCATCAAAGAAATGTTGCTGGGTAAAGGCTTCGTATTCCTTGATGTCCTTGACGGCCAGGATCAGTATGAAATCCGCCTCTCCGGTGGTGTAGTAGCATTGTTGCACCGTTGAGATGTTACGCATCTTGCGCTTGAACGCATCCAGATGGGCGCGGCTTTCCCGTTCCAGGATGACTTCGACAATCACGGTGAGTTCCCGCCCGACCTTGGCGGGCGAAAGCACAGCAATGTCGCGCTCGATGACGCCGGTTTCCCGCAATCGCTTCAGCCGCTTCTGCACGGCAGGTGGTGAAAGTCCGACGTCCTGGCTGATTGCTTCGGCGGTCAGGCGGGCATCCGTCTGAACCAGCTTCAGTATGCAGAGGTCTTTGTCATCCATGGAGACCAAAAAAATACAAAACGGGGAGGGAGACAACGAATTTCGTACGGTTGCTGCGAATTTCGATGCCCGATCACTCGTCAAATGGAATAGTTTGTGATCCTCAAGGAGGGTCGCAATGACGGGTTTTCATCAACGCCTGACATCCGTCCGGCATCATTTGCATCAGCATCCCGAGCTTGGGTTTCAGGAAACCGGGACGAAAGCTTATGTTGCAGATTATCTGATGAATCTCGGACTGGAGGTGCATGTCGGCGCCGGTGTGGTTGGCATTCTGAAAGCCGGCACCGGAAATCGGGCAATCGGCTTACGGGCCGACATGGATGCCCTGCCGATCAGCGAGAAGTCGGCGCATGGTTATCCGTCGCTGACAGACCATGTGATGCACGCATGCGGCCATGACGGTCACATGGCGATGCTTTTGGGTGCAGCTGAAATTCTGGTGGACAAGGCCGCATTTGACGGCACCGTAGTCTTTTTGTTCCAGCCGAACGAAGAACATGGCCTGGGTGCGAAGGCGATGATCGAGGAAGGCGTGTTGGAGCGGTTCCCTATCGAAGAGGTTTTTGCGATCCACAACCTGCCCGGGGCTCCGGTCGGTCAGGTTTCGACCCGTCCCGGATTGATCTGCAGCAGCGAAAGCCTGTTTGAAATCAGGATACAGGGTCAGGGTGGACATGCCTCGATGCCGCAGGTGGGTGTGGATGCGATAACCGTCGGGGCCGAGATGGTACAGGCGCTGCAAACCATCGTGTCGCGCAAGCTGGCGCCCGGCGCCGGTGCGGTCGTATCGGTTACCGAATTCATAACTGACGGTCAGCGCAACGTATTGCCGGGCAATGCCGTTTTGAAAGGTGATGTGCGGGCCCGCGCACCAAAGGATCGCACGGCCATCGCCGGCTTCATGCGCCAGATCGTCGAGGGACTTGCGGCGGCGCATGGTGTGACGGTCGCGATGACATTTGATACCGAGTTCATCGAAACCATCAACGCGGACGAACCGACCAAAGCCGCCGTAACCGTGGCGCAGAAAATGGCGTTGGAGACGATCCCTGACCGGACGCCCATGAGCTTTTCCGAAGATTTTGCGCATTTCACACAAGCTGTCCCCGGTTGCTTCCTGCTGTTGGGAAATGGCCAGGACGGGCCAAACGGTCAACCGCTTCACTCCGATACCTATGACTTCAACGATGCGTTGCTGCCTATAGGCGCGCGCTTTTGGGCCGAACTGGTGCGCAACCGGCTGCCCGCCAACCAGAAAGACTGAACGATGATGCAAGAATTTATATCGGCCAATCTGAAGCATGTCCCTGCGGCTCGCAAATCCGGTGATGCTGCCAAGCGGGTTCTTTCCGAACGGGATTTTGCGCGCGCGGTCCAGGAAATCACGCAATGGAAGGGCTATCAGGCAACGCCTCTGGTCACTCTTGCAGGGCTGGCGGCAGAGATCGGGGTCGCGGCCATCCATTACAAGCACGAAGGGCCGCGGTTCGGATTGGGCAGTTTCAAGGCGCTGGGCGGGTCCTATGCCGCGTTGCGCGTGCTGCAGCGGGAACTGGCCCGGCTGACCGGGGCCGAAGTCGCCCTTGATGATATTCGGAACGGCGAGCACAAGGATGCCTGCGCCGCAATCACTTTGGTTTCGGCCACCGACGGCAATCATGGCCGGTCGCTGGCCTGGGGATGCCAGCGGTTTGGCGCTCCCTGCCGTATCTACATCCATGCCGAAGTAAGTGAGGGCCGGGCGCAGGCGATGCGGGATCTCGGTGCGCAAGTGATCCGGATCGACGGTGACTATGACGCCTCTGTCGATCTGGCCCGGAAAGAGGCGGAAGAAAACGGCTGGTTCGTGGTCTCAGACACGTCCTGGCCGGGATATACTGAACCTCCGCGCGATGTCATGGCCGGATACGGTGTCATGACGCGCGAGATTTGCGAGGCTCTGGAAACGCCTCCGACACATGTGTTTCTGCAAGGCGGCGTTGGTGGTCTCGCGGCCTCTGTGGCAGCAGGCTTGCGGCAATACTGGCGAGAACGCTCGCCCCGCGTTGTCATCGTGGAACCGGAGTTGGCAGCCTGTCTTTTCGAAAGCGCGCGGGCCGGGGTGCCGAAGGCCGTACAGATCGCGGAAGAAACCATCATGGCGGGCCTTTCCTGTGGCGAACCTTCCGAAATGGCATGGGAGATCCTTGCCGAAGAAGCTTCGGATTTCGTCACTATTCCGGACAATATCGTGGCGCCGACGATGCGCCTTTTGGCGCGCCCGCCTTTTGGCGACCTGGCGGTTGAAGCCGGGGAAAGCGCGGTGGCCGGGCTGGCTGCGTTGATCGCCGCCCGGAAAAGCGCGGATATGTCCAGCGCGCTGGGTCTGGACACCAGTTCAACCATTCTGTTGATCGGGTCCGAAGGTGTTACCGATCCGGCAATTTTCGAGACCATCATGACGGAAACCGCCGATGCGTGACCAACCCACGCGCGGGTTCGCCTCTGCGGAATTCGCCATGCGAACAGGCAAGGCGCAGGCGTTGATGGCGAAACAGGGGCTGGCCGGCCTGTTGCTGACGACAGAGCCCGAGGTTCGCTATTTCAGCGGGTTTCATACTCTGTTCTGGCAAAGCCCGACCCGGCCCTGGTTCCTGTTCGTTCCTGCAGAAGGCAAACCGGTCGCAATCATCCCGGAGATTGGCGCGGCCTTGATGCGAACGACATGGATCGAAGACATCCGCACGTGGAGCGCCCCTGCACCCGGGGATGATGGCATCAGCCTGTTGACCGGTCTTTTGGCTCCGCTGGCTCAGGCCGGGGCGGCAATCGGAATGCTGAAGGGGCACGAAACGCATCTTCGCATGCCGCTGGCGGATTTCGAAAGGCTATTGGCCGGCCTGCCGGGGTTGACCGTCGCAGACGCGACAGGTTTGGTTCGCAATTTGCGGATGGTCAAGTCCGAGGCCGAAATCGAAAAACTCCGCCACATCTGCGCATTGGGTTCCGCCACCTTCGCGCGTGTGCCCGAGATCGTTCACGAGGGTATGCCGCTGGATGGTGCCTTTCGGGCCTTCCGGCGCGAGGCGCTGGCGCAAGGTGTCGATGATGTGCCCTATCTGGTCGGTGGGGCCGATCAGGGGGGGTATTTCGACGTGATTTCGCCACCGTCCACCCGGCAATTGCAAGTTGGCGACATCCTCATGTTCGACACCGGCGCGACATGGGACGGGTATTTCTGCGATTTCGACCGGAACTATGCCATCGGCCGCGCCAATGAGCTATCCCGCCGCGCCTATGATGTCTTGTGGCGCGCGACCGAGGCCGGATTGGCAGCGGCCCGGCCCGGTGCGACCTGCCGGAACCTGTTCGATGCCATGCAATCGGTCATTCGCGAAATGGACGACCAGGGCGGCGATGTCGGGCGTTTGGGCCACGGTCTGGGAATGCAACTGACCGAGTGGCCGTCGCACGCGGCCTTTGACCACACCGAGTTGCAGGAGAACATGGTGCTGACGCTGGAACCCTCGCTTGGGTATGGTGATGGACGTATCATGGTGCATGAGGAAAACATCGTAATCCGAGCGTCGGGGCCTGAACTGTTGACGGCCCGCGCCGCGCCGGAACTGCCAATTATTTGAACGAGGTTTCAAAACATGTACGTCCCCGGCACACCCATCAGATCCGCTGCCCGCACACCGGAAATGGATGCGGGGCGGCACTATCGGGTCAGTCTGGGATTCATCCTCATGTCCACCGATCTGGCCTGCGAAGCGGATCTTTTCGCGATGGCTCCCGAAGGTGTGGGCATTCACATCACCCGTCTGAAGACCGAGGATCACACCACCAACGAAACATTGGCCCGCCATATAGATCACATGGCCGAAGCGGCGGCGCGGCTGCAACCGGATGTCCGGCCAAGCGTCGTCAGCTATTGCTGTACCAGCGGATCCATCGTGAACGGCGAAGAGCGGGTGTTCGCGGAAATCCGCAAGGGCGCGCCCTGGGCACAGCCCATGTGCCTGGTTACCGGCGTGGTCGATGCGCTGAAGGCTTTGAATGCAAAACGGATCGTGGTCGGGACGCCCTATCTTGACGAGATCAACACGGTCGAGGCGGATTTCCTTGTCCGAAAGGGGTTCGACCTTTTGGACATACAGGGGCTGAACCTGTCCACTGGTCTGGATTTCGGCAAGGTGACCCCTGCCTATTGGAAAAAGTTTGCCTGCGAGATCGACCAGCCCGAGGCCGATGCGATTTTCCTGTCGTGCAGCGGAATTCGCTCTCTGGATGCCATTGAAGAGATCGAACAGGTCACCGGAAAACCGGTTCTGACCAGCAATCAGGCCCATTTCTGGAGTTGCCTGCGCCGCGCCGGAATTGACGATCGGATCGAAGGCTTCGGGCGTATCTTTGCTTGCGGGGCCGATGCATTGACCCCGTAGGTTTTCTCAGGACGCGTCCGTCAGCGCGCTGCACCCGCGCAGTGCCGCAGCATCGTTGGTGATGACAAAAACGGGTGCGCGCGGGCGCTCCGCAAGTGAATTCGGGCTGTTGAACGTTTCTGTAAAGCGAGTACGGGCATCCGGCAGCAAGACCCCGCGTGCCACACTGCCTGCGAAATAGATGCCCGCCATCGGCATGAAGACCAGCAGTAGATCGCGGGTCAAAAGCCCGAGCAGTTCCGCGTAAAAGTCCGGAAAACTCCGATCCTCCGGGTTTCGACTTGTCCATGCGCTATGCAACCTTGCATGGCCCCGTCCGGAAAAACAGTCTTCCACTGTAGGCAGGGTTTCAAGACTCGGAAGTTCCTGTTTCAACCGGCGGTTGATGGTGGAAGGCAGACTGGTGTGCCCATATTCGGCGGCATGACAGATGACAGTCTCACCGCCGATGAAGGCCAGGCTGACATTGAACCCGGTTCCGATGCCCACAACAAGCGACTGATGCCCTTCGGGAAGGCAAGAGGCCGAAGAGACCGTCGCCACATCATTCGGACCCAAATACGAAATCGCGTGAGCCAGGGCCTTCAGATCGTTCATCAGGTGAACCGGCACGCCTCTGACGCCAGCGCTGATCCTGTCCGCATCGATGATCCAGTCGCGGTTGGTCAGACGGGCTATCCTGCCGATGACGGGGCCTGCGACCGCAAGGACAATGTCCGAAACGTCAGGGTTACGAGTATCCGCGAGATACCGCCGCAAAGCATCCTGAAAATCCCCGAATTCATCGTTTCGGTAGGTTTTGACGCCGGTAGGTGCCTGACCCCTTCCCAAGGTCAGGCCAAAGCGGGCATTCGTACCACCAACATCCGCGACCAGCCGCATCGGATCAATTCAACCTCTCGCCATTTTTGGTGAGGAGATAGGACAATTTGGTCGCGTCAAAAGCAAGGTCCGGAGTCTGCCTTTGCCGGGTGTTGGACCCGTCGCAGAGCCGGGCGGCCTCCGGCGTGGAAAACTATGCGGGTTCAGGTATCACTGTCCCAATGGGAATGGGCATTTCTAAAAGCTCCACTGGCCATGCCACGAGTTCCGCTGACCCGGCAAGAGATTGCCGCGGCGCTGAGAAGAGGGAAACACGGCGCGCGAGTGACCTGTTCGTCGAGGCCAGAAGCCACAATCAGCGCGCCTGACGGACGTGCATATATTCTGTGTTCACGGGGCATAGCTCCGCACCAAGGCCCCGGCGATCAGAGACCATCCATCGGCAATGACAAAAAATGCAAGTTTGAAAGGCAGGGCCACGGTTGCAGGCGGAACCATCATCATCCCCATCGACATCAGGACCGCCGCGACCACCAGATCGATGATCAGGAAAGGCAAAAAGACCAGAAACCCGATCTGAAAGGCCCGCGCGATCTCGGACAGCATAAAGGATGGGATCAGGGCCGAAACCGGCGCTTCCGGAGACAGCGTGACGCCGGCACTTGCGGGCCGAAGCGAAGAGATGGCATGGAATGTGTCCGGATCGACCCGAGCCGCCATGAAAATCTTGAAGGGAACCAGTGCCTTTTCGATTGCTGGTTCCACTTCCAGTTCCTCGTCCATCATGGGACGTATTCCGACGGTCCAGGCTTCGGTGAAAACCGGTTCCATGATGAAATAGGTAAGGAACAAAGCAAGGCTGATGATCAACATGTTCGGGGGTGATTGTTGCAGACCGATACCTTGCCGAAGAATGGCCAAAACGGTGACCAGAAACGGAAAGCAGGTAATCATGATAGCGAGCCCAGGCGCGATGCTCAGGACTGTGATCAACAGGATCAGCTGGATGGTTCTTGCCGACAGAGACCCGCCTTCGCCCAGGGACAACGTGAGATCCTGAGCCAACGCCAGTTGTGGCAACAGGGTGAAACAAAGGGCCAGTGCGGCACAGCGTGCGGCCGTGTTCGTCATCGCAGACCGTTCCGAAACTCGGCGATCTCGGTCAGGCGCACGGCCAGTTGACCGGCGTTTTCGCCATCCATTTCCTCAAGCTGCCCTCGGGCAACGAGCTGGTCACCGACATATAGGTCGACGGGATCTTCAATCCGCTTGTCCAGCGTCAGAACTGCGTTTTCGCCCAAATTCAGCAATTCCCGAATGGCCGGCCGCGCGCGCCCGACCGAGACCGTGATTTCAATTGGGACCGAATCGAAGGGGGTCTGAGTGTCCGCTGTTCTGCTGCCGTCAGTCATGAGTTGGAAACCTCCTTGGCCTGATGAAGAAAGGCGGTGAGCGCCTCGTTTATGGATGTCATGAGAGATGCGAGATCCAATTCCCGCTCGGCCGTGCCGACAGATATCCGAGCCTGTCCGGGCGGCAGCGTGGTGTCTTCGATCACATCGACAGGCATTTGAAGCTGATGATCGAGTACAGGCGAAAGACCAGCACCGGCCCCTTCGGGCACGACAATCTGAATCGGTTGCGCAATTTCCGATTGCGCCATATCCCGAAGCTGCGCGGCGATATGGTGGACGAAACCCTGATCGATGGTTTGCGGCAGCACCTGCGCCATCAGGCTTTGAAACATCGGCTCCAGCGACAAGGCCATCTGGCTGAGCGCCTCGTGATAGGTGAACGAACTATCTTCGAGAACTCTTACCAGTTCTGCGTTCAGATGCGCGCTGCTGTCCGACTGTGCTTTGACCGCATCTTCCCAGCCTGCGCCATAGCCGCGTTCAAAGGCTTCCAGTTTCTGTTCTTCCAAAGCTTCCTCGGGCAGAATATGTATTTCCTTTCCGGCCACCGCGCCCGGTTCGAACTGTTCCAGAAGATGCGCGATCGACATCAGGCGACTTCCTCATTCTCTTCCAGCCAGTTGCGCAGGATCTCGACAGTTTCCTCCTGTTTGTCGCCGATCATCGCGCGCAGACGCTCAACCGCCTCGTCAGGTCTTTGACCGCCGATCACGGCAACGGCTTGATTTTGTTCAGGAGCGCCAGGAAGCGCCGTGGCCGGATCAATGTCGGTTTCTATCTCTCCGGTGAGCACGCGGTTGCCCGCGTTGCGCTCGGGCGGGGTCAGCAACGGGGACGCAGCAACCTGTTTCGAGAATATCGGCCGGACGACAAACAGCCCCACAAACAAAGTGACCACAGCCAGGGTCGCCAGTTGAATCAGTGACATCACGTCGAAATTCAGCCGCTGCCACAGCGTGGATTCAGCCAAGGTGCCGATTGGTTCGACCGCAGGCATGTCCAGCGATTTCAGCGTAATCACATCGCCTCTTTCGGTGTCAAAGCCGACTGCCGAGGCCACCAGCTCTTTCAGGGCGTCAAGTTCCGCCTGCGGCAATGGCTCGAATTTCAGGGCGCCGGATGCATCGGCTGTTTTGGTGCCATTGACCAAGACCGCGACGGTCAGGCGCTTGATCGCGCCGGGCACACGCAGAATTTCCAGCTCAGTCTCTGATACCTCATAGTTCACACGCTCCCGGGACTGGCTCGCCGTCGAATTGGTTTCGTCGCCCTCGGCCCCATCGCCATCAGGAAGGTTCGAAGCGACCGTCACCCCTGCAGATTGATTGCGCGAATTGTCCGAACGCTCCTCGACATCAGTGCTGATGGCGACCCGTCCGTTCGGGTCGAACCGGCGCTCGCGGATCGATTCGGTTTCCGTCACCGTGTCGACACTGACCTCGACCACCGCATTGCCGGTGCCGACGCGTGCCTCGACCAATCTCAGAACCCTTTCGCGAAGCTGCCGTGCGCGATCATCTGATACACTTGTTGCCGATGTGTCCTCCAAAGCTCCGATAATCGTTCCGTCCGCGTCGATTACGGTGACATTGTCCACCGATAGCCCGCTGACCGCAGAGGCCACGAGAAATCTGATGGCCTTGGCCTGCGCAGCGGTGAGCTGAGCGCTGGCGGACATCACGGAAACCGAGGCGGTGGGCTGGATCTCGCGCTGAAAGGGATTGGCCGCGCCGTTGGCGATGTGTACACGGGCCTGGCTGGCATACGGGCTCGCGATGATTGTCCGGGCCAACTCGCCCTCTTTCGCGCGCCAGTAGGCGGCATCGAACATCTGCGATGTCGTTCCAAATCCGCTGAGCGCATCAAGCAACTCGTAGCCCTTGCCGCCGTTAGCTGGCAGGCCTTCGCTGGCCAGGGTCATGCGCAATTCGTCTCGTCGTGCGTCGGGAACATAAATTGATCCCCCGCGGACCTCATAGGGTATGTTGCGCTGATCCAGCGCGCGAACAACTTCGCCCGCCGTGGCGTTTTCCAGCCCCGCATACAGCAGAACCATCGACGGCGCGCTGGCGATTCGGGTCATGGTGAGGATGGCAAGGAACATGGCAACCACCGCGCCGGCGACCGTAATTTTCTGTCCTTTATTCAAACCTGCCCAGACAGTTCTTACCTGCTGCACGTTCACCTCCGTCTTGCCGACCTTCTGTGCGGCATGCGTACTGTTTGGACGATCGGCCTTAACAATCGGTTAGTCCCTCAATGGTTATGAGTCGGACAGGCCGACCAAGAGGACCGTCATGACCGACGCAACTGCCGAACAGATCGAAGCACCCAAACCCAAACGAAAGTCGGGCATCATACTGGCTGGAATCCTTGCGATCGCAGGGGCTGCCGCCGGGTACTACCTGACGGCTTCGGGTATTTTGAATGGCGGCCACGGAACGGCGGGGAAACATGGCGCGGCTGCTGAGGCGACGCCGTCGGCCTTGCCTGCGGTCGGTTACGTCGATCTGCATCCTTTCGTCATTTCGGTCGAGGCGGGCAGCAATGGCAGGCACCTTCGCTTTCATGCCCAGCTGGAAGTGGATGAGGCCTATCTGGCGGAAGTGGAAAAGCTCCGCCCGCGCATTCTCGACCTGCTCAACGGTTACCTGCGTGCAGTCGAGATATCTGATCTGCAGGACCCGCTCGCCCTGACGCGGCTGCGCGGTCACATGCTGCGCCGCATCAATATCGTTGTGGGTGACGGACGGGTTCGCGACGTCCTGATCATGGAATTCGTTTTGAGCTAGGAGACTGATTTGGAACTAATCGCCGATATCTTGCTGGTCGCGGGCGCGTTGGGCGCGGGGCTGTATTGTTTCATCCTTGGCCACCGCCTGAAGCGTTTCAACGACCTTGAAAAAGGCGTGGGAGGGGCGGTCGCCGTGCTGTCCACTCAGGTTGATGAACTGAACAAATCACTGGTGTCCGCGCGCTCGGTGTCGGATCAATCCAACCTGTCGCTGCAAGATCTCGCAGGCAGGGCCGAGGCTGTGGCAAACAGGCTGGAACTGATCATGGCATCGATGCACGACGTCGCTTCGGACAGCGAGGTGCAGGCATCGGATGTTTCGAAAAGCAGGGATGAAAACGACCCGCATGACGCGTCCGCCCCGGCGGAGCCCGAAAACCGGAGTGCAGCCCCGACCGGAGAAACAGACGAGCCGACGCCGGCCGGGCTCATGTTCTTTCGCCACGGGCGCACGATGGGGGGGGCGGCGCCATGACCGCCGGAAAACCGGGTAACGGTCGCGGGGGTACATTGCTCCTGATCTCTGTCCTGATGATCGGCTCCGCAATCATTCGGTTTGCAGTGGAAGCAGGCCCTGCGCTGGCACGGGAAATGTCGGAACAGCCGAAAAACCTCGAAATGCAGCCAGACCGGGGGCCCGAGCCAAGCGACGAGAAATTGAGGCGCCTGCTAGGGGAATTTTCAACGCGCGAGGCCGAGCTTGAGCGGCGCGAACGCGCCCATCAGGATCGGATGAAGGTTCTGGAAGTCGCCGACAAAGCAATTGAAAGACGGTTGGCGGAGTTGACCGAGGCGGAAGAAGCACTCAGGGCGACGCTGATATTGGTCGAAACCGCGTCCGAAAGCGATCTGGCCCGGCTGACGGACGTCTACGAAAACATGAAGCCGAAAGAGGCCGCCGCGCTTTTCGAAGAGATGGACCCGACCTTTGCTGCCGGATTTCTGGCCCGGATGGCACCGGAAAATGCGGCCGGTGTGATGGCCGGGCTCAGCCCACAAGCGGCCTATACGATCAGCGTGGTGCTGGCGGGGCGAAACGCGTCAGTGCCGAAAGAATAGCTGCAATGACAACAATGACGGCCAACAATTTCAGGGGAGATCGGACGTGATAGGGATCATCGGAATCGTTCTAATTTTCTCGATGGTTTTTGGCGGCTATCTGGCCGCCGGAGGCAAGATGACCATCATTCTGAAATCGCTGCCTTTCGAGTTGATGATGATCGGCGGCGCAGCCGTAGGAGCATTCCTGATCAGCAACGACATGGGCGGTATCAAGCATACGGTCAAGGACATCGGAAAGGTTTTCAAGGGACCGAAATGGAAGCCGCAGGACTATCGCGATCTCTTGTGCCTGTTGTTTTCCCTGATCCGAATCGCCCGCAGCAGCGCCGTGGAGATGGAGCAGCATATCGAAGATCCTCAAAACTCCTCATTGTTCTCAAGCTTTCCGAAAATTCAGGCCGACCGCGAGGCCGTGGACCTGATCTGTGACACGATGCGCTCGGCGGCGATGAACTATGACGATCCACATCAGGTAGAGGAAGTACTGGAAAAGCGGATGGAGGCCAATTTTCATCACGCCATGCACTCCAGCCATGCCCTGCAAACGGTCGCGGACGGCCTTCCGGCACTGGGTATCGTCGCGGCTGTGCTCGGAGTCATCAAGACGATGGGATCTATTGATCAGCCACCGGAAATACTGGGCAAGCTCATTGGCGGTGCACTGGTGGGTACGTTTTTGGGCGTGTTTCTGGCCTATGGGCTGGTGGGACCATTCGCAGGAAAGCTGAAGTCGGTCGTCGAAGAGGACAACCATTTTTACCAGTTGATCAAGGAAGTGCTGGTGGCAAATCTGCACAATCACAACGCCGCCATGTGCATCGAAGTCGGACGTCAGAACACGCCGACTCACAACCGGCCCGGCTTCTCCGATTTGGAGGACGCGCTCAAGGAACTCAAGAAATCGGCAGCATGATGCGGGGACTCGTTGCGCTCATAGCCTTGGCCTTGCTTGCCACCGATGCGACGTCGGAACCGGTCATCGTGAAGTCCGGCGAACATGGCGCGTATACCAGATTGGTAGCGACAGTACCGGCCGGAACGGATTGGCGTCTGGATCAGTATGGTCATGTGGCCACATTGACCGTTGAGCTTGGTGATGTTGATTTTGATCTTAGCGGTGTGTTCAGTCGGATTTCCCGCGAGCGCCTGGCGGAGCTGAAGCAGGATGATCCGGGCGCGCCGTTGCAGCTGGAATTGGCGTGCGACTGTGTCGTGAGGTCGTTCCTGCATGCAGGGACAATGATCGTGATGGATATAGCACCCGGGGAAGTTCCTCGGAACGCGGCAGTCTCGCTGCCGCAAGGGCCACCGGTGTTGGCCGGGGCGATTGACGAGGATGAGCGAAACACAGGCGCGCCGCCGCTATTGCCGCTGGTGCCGGCGGAAAACGAATTGAAGCACTTGTTCGTCGGATTGGAGACGGAGGTGATGTCAAGACTCATACGGGGGGCGGATCAGCAGGTTCTCGACCTCAACCTCGCCCGGATTGGTCCGCGAAACACTATACGGGCGAATATCGAACAAAACCTTCCCTGGGAAACTGAGCTGGCCAATATCGTGGTTTCCACGGCGCTGGATCGGGAACCGGATGTGAACTCGACAGACGGGAGGTCGATTGGCCAACTCCGAAATTGCTTTGGCGACAACGATTTCGGGTTTGAGACGTGGAACGACGGGTCACTGTTTTCCAACCAAATCGCATCTTCAAGGGTGCTGCTGTTTTCCGAGTTTGATCGCGTGAATTCCGATCAGGTGCTGAAACTCGCTCGTGCGTACGCCTACTTTGGGTTCGGGGCAGAGGCGGTGCACGTATTGAACCTGGCCGGGGCGGATGAGCCGGATCATCGGTTCATCCGCGCGGTGGCCTCGGTGACCGAAGGGCTGCCCCTGCCAACGCCACATCCGTTTTCATACCAACAAGGATGTGACACGAGTCTGTCGCTGTGGGGGCTTTTGGCCGACGGGTATTTGGCGGATGACGCCAATCTCTCCGCAATCGAGCTGGCATTTGCCCGGCTGCCGCCGCACTTGCGGAGCCTGTTTTCGGATGATCTGGTCGCAACCCTCACGAAGGCGGGCCGGCTGGAAGCCGCCCGGCGGGTATTGAGGTTGATGGAGGGTTCAGGCAAGGAAGAGGATGGGCAGCTGGCTTTGGCCAAAGCCGGACTGGCGCGGGCAGCGGGGGCTGCGGACAGCCAAGATGCCCTGCTGACAACGGCCGTCGAGTCCAAGCGCCAGATTGATGCCGCTCCGGTCGCTCTGATCGAGCTGATTGAAAAACGCTGGGCTGAAGGCGCTGCGGTGACCGAGCATGAAGTCGAACTGGCGGCCTCGTTCGCGCTGCAATACCGCCGTTCAGAACTTGGTCACAGGCTGGTGCTGGCACACATTGTGGCGCTGGCCTTGAGCAATCAGTTCAATCAGTCCTTTGCGGCGCTGTCAGAGGCGGACTGGGCTCGGAACGCACCGGAGGTTGCGCGGGCATTTGAGCAAGTTGCAGCCATGCTGGTCGAGCGTGGGGACGATATCGCATTTCTGCGTCACGTATTTGGATTTTCTGCCGAACAGATCACCATGTTGTCCGATCAGACGGTTTCAGATACCGCCGAGAGATTGACGGAGCTTGGGTTTGCCAACGCGGCCGCCCCGTTTGCCGGGCAACTGGGGCAACGGCGCGATCCCACCCGATATTCCATGACTCTGGCGCGCGTGTCCCAGGGAACTGGGCAGCCACACAGATCTTTGTGGCAGCTGGACGGAGAGGAAAGCGACGCGGCGCAGCAGTTGAGGGTCCGAGCCTATTCGGACACCGGAGACATCGATCGGGCGGTCGAAATCCTGAAGCAGCTTGGTGATGCCGAAACGGCGGCCCGCCTGCTTTGGCTGTCTGAAAACTGGAAACAGGCGCAGGAAATGGATGCCGGGAAATACTCCGGTTTGGCCGGGATGGCCATTGGAATGGAGAATACGGTGCAGCCGGCTGACGGCCCCCCATTGGCAAGCGCCAAAAGTCTGTTGGCTGCAAGCCAACAAACGCGCGCGGAAATTTCTGGCATGTTGGCCGCATTGGAAAACAACTAAAGCACTTCGCGAAAAACTTGAAATATCGGTTATCACTCAACGTGTTGAAACTTCGAATTCAGTCACGGTTGAGTGATATAGGTATTTCGCAAAGTGCTATAGTGCCTTGAGCGGTTGAGAGACCCGAAAGGAAAGTCGCTAACGAAATAAACTGTCGCCTTTGGAACAGATATTGTCTGTCGTCAGTGCAACTGCTTTGTCATGATCGGGACCATTCCAAAACCAATGCACCGCAGGGCAACCGGTGCGGATCTTGTTGCGATATAGGCGGGCTATCCACCCGCTTATTTCGACGCGCAATGACTGGAATGACCAATGTCAAAAGAATCTGTGCTACGACTCGCCGTGGACATCGGTGGAACCTTCACCGATACGGTATTGGTTCAGGGAACTGATCAAATCCTTGCATCAACAAAAACGCTGACGACTCACATCAACCCGGCCGAGGGGGCGATGGAAGGTGTAAGACGGGTATTGTCGCTTTCCGGGCGACGATCCGACGACGTTACAGGGTTCATACACGGGACCACTCTGGCGACAAATGCCCTGATCGAAAAACGCGGTGCGAAGGTGGTGACCGTTACCACCCAAGGGTTCCGGGATATTCTGGAGATCGCCTATGAACGGCGATACGCGCAATATGACATCAATCTGGAAAAACCCGATCTTCTGGTGCCGCGTGAACGCGCGTTGACGGTTCAGGAACGCATATCTGCGGACGGAAGCGTCCTGGTTCCGCTGGGGGCGGAAGCGATAGAGGATCTGGCTCATGAAATCGAGGCGTCAGGGGCCGAAGCAGCTGCAATCTGCCTTTTGCATGCCTATGCAAACCCGGCCCACGAACGGCGGTTGCGTGATGCTTTGGCACGCAGGCTTCCGGGTCTGGCCGTGTCCTTATCAAGCGATGTCAGCCCCGAAGCCCGGGAATTTGACCGGCTCTGCACCACGGTTGCCAACGCATATATTCTGCCTCTGATGGAGACTTATCTGACAGAGTTTGCCAAAAGCTTTGCGGCGGAGGGCGTTACCTGTCCGATCCTGATGATGACCGCGGGCGGTGGCATGTGCTCGCTCGACAGTGCCAAAAAGTTTCCAATCCGTCTGGTGGAATCCGGCCCTGCCGGTGGCGCCATTCTTGCCGCCAGGATCGCCGCTCAGACAGGTTTGGACAGGGTCGTGTCGTTCGACATGGGGGGCACGACGGCCAAACTGTGCCTGATCGACGATGCCCGTCCCCAGACCGCCCGGCAATTCGAAATCGCACGGGCGGCCCGGTTCGTCAAAGGCTCGGGGATGCCGGTGCGTATTCCGGTGATCGAGATGATAGAAATCGGTGCTGGCGGCGGCTCGATTGCGGCGGTTGATCGTTTGGGCCGTCTGATGGTCGGGCCGAAAAGCGCAGGGTCCGAGCCGGGCCCCGTCGCTTTCGGCCGCGGTGGAACCGAACCGACCGTTACCGATAGCGACATTGTTTTGGGCTATATCCAGCCGGACAGTTTTGCTGAGGGACGATTGCACATCGACACCAATGCCGCCAGCGAAGCGCTGGCCCATCACATCGGACGAAAACTTGCGATCGATTCGGCGCAATCAGCGGACGGCGTCATCCGGATCGTCGATGACAACATGGCGAGCGCGGGTCGAATGCACGCGGTGGAATCGGGTAAGGATCTGGGCGAACGGACGATGATTGCCTTTGGTGGCAACGGGCCGTTGCACGCCACGCGCGTCGCCCGCGCCGCAGGTGTAAATCGCATCGTCATCCCCTCCAGTCCCGGAGTTGGGTCAGCTGTGGGTTTCCTGTACGCGCCGGTTGGTTTCGAAGTCATTCGCAGCCGTTATTGCCTGTTGGACCGGATGGATATTCCGGCCGTCAATTCGGTTTTTTCCGAGATGATCGCGGAAGCTCAGACAGTAGTCGCCCAGGGGGCCGGGGGTTCGGCGACCCAAACCCGGCGCAGCGCGTTTATGCGCTATCACGGTCAGGGGCATGAGATCGAAATTCTCTTGCCGGACCGGCCACTGGACACCGTTGATATCGAGCCGTTGCGCGCGGCCTTTGAAGAGGCATACCGCCAGCAATTCTCGCGCCCGGTTCCGGGGATGGAAATCGAAATTCTGAACTGGTCGGTGCGTGTTGCGACGCCCGATCTCGCGGCGCCACAAATCCCGGAGAACGGCGAGGTCAATACGATCGTCTCTCGGGACGTCCGACCCATCTATTGTGATGTCAGTGGCCGTCTTACCCAAGCCGGAGTTCACCCGCGTGCCACGCTAAAGCCAGGCGACCGGATTTGCGGTCCCGCGCTGATTTCGGAACCGCAGACGACAACGCTCGTCTCGGCGGATTTCATCGCACAGGTCGATGTGATCGGTAACCTCGTGCTGACCAGGCAAGAAAAAGGAGCGGCCCGATGACCGGTTTTTCCCCCGCCCGTCTGCAAGTGATGTGGAACCGTCTTCTGGCCGTTGTCGAAGAACAGGGTCAAACGCTGATCCGTGCCGCGTTTTCCCCGATTGTGCGGGAATGCGGCGACATTTCCGCCGGAATATTCGATGTCCAGGGCCGAATGCTGGCCCAGGCCGTTACCGGCACGCCGGGCCATATCAATACCATGGCCGAGGCGGTGATGCACCTGCGAGAGCGGTTTCCGGTTCAGAATATGAAACCGGGCGACATCTATATGACCAACGATCCCTGGTTGGCCTCGGGGCATCTGAACGACTTCCTGCTGATGATGCCGGCATATTTCAATGGTAGGGTCGTGGGGTTTACCGCCTGCACCTCGCACCTGGTCGACCTGGGTGGGCTGGGAATGGGGCCGGAAGGATCCGACATCTTTGACGAGGGGTTGCTCATCCCGCCGTGCAAACTGGTCGATCAGGGGGAACTGAACGCTTTGCTGATGGACATTGTTCGCGCCAATTCGCGTGAACCCATCGCCAACGAAGGCGACATCTATGCCCTGATCGCGTGCTGCGAAGCAGGGGTGAAACGCCTTTCGGGCATGATGGAAGAGTTCGGCCTGGACGACCTTGACGTGCTGGGAAACCATATCATCGACACTTCCCGGCGCGGCACATTGGACGCCATCGCCGAAGTTCCGCCGGGTGTCTATCACAACAAGCTGCGTATGGACGGATATGAAGAAGAAGTTGAGCTTCATGCCACGCTCACTGTGTCCGAAACCGGCATGCACGTGGATTTTGCCGGTACCTCGCGCTGTTCCAAAAAGGGGATCAACGTCCCGCTCAATTATGCCACGGCCTATACGGTATTTGCGCTTCGTTGCATTGTGGGTCCCGATATTCCCAACAATGCAGGCTCGCTCGAACCCTTTACCGTGGATGGACCACCGGGCTGCATCCTGAATGCGCAGCGCCCGGTGCCGGTGGCAATGCGCCATACATTGGGACAGGTGACACCCGATCTGGTGCTGGGGTGCCTGCATCAGGCGCTGCCGGACAAGGTTCCGGCCGAGGGTGCCTCGTGCATGTTCGATCTGCCCATGCGTCACGCGCCCGAAGTGGCCGCCAATGGCGGGCGCGAATTCGCGATCGAACCGGTGCACAATGGTGGCACCGGGGCACGGCCCCACGCCGATGGGCTTTCGGCAACCGCCTATCCGTCCGGTGTCTTTGGCAGCCAGGTCGAAATCACCGAAAGCGTCGCTCCCGTGACAATCTGGAAACGTGAACTGCGCCCGAATTCCGGCGGGCCGGGAAAGTATCGCGGCGGGCTGGGCCAGCGGATCGAAATGAGTTCGGCCAACGACGCACCTTTTGTGGTGTTCCTGTCCGTCGAGCGACTGAAATTTCCCGCGCTTGGCCGCATGGGAGGCCTGCCCGGTGCGCCCGGACGTATCCGTATCGACGGCCGCGATGGTGATATTCCCGGCAAGGGAGAATTGCGCGTCGAGCCTGGTGACCGCCTGATATTCGACACGCCCGGCGGTGGCGGATTTGGTCCACCATCTGAACGCGATCCAAGAGCCCTGGCACTGGATCTGGAACGTGGTCTTGTCACCGAAGAGGATGCGAAGCGATATGGAGGCGAAGCATGATCGTGCCGATGCCCCATATTGCCGACATGGCGCCGTACGCGCTGGCCGATCTGGGCGGGCCTGGCACAGTGTCGATGGCGCAGAACGAAAGTGCCTTTCCGGCCAGCCTCGCCGCCATTGCCGCCGGGCAAAATGCGCTGGTAAACAGCCCGCTTTATCCCGACCCGGACTGGACGGACCTGCGTCGTGCAATTGCCGAAACGCATGGCCTTGACCCCCAGCGCATTTTGTGTGGCGCGGGTTCGATGGAGTTGATTGGCTGCGTGATCCATGCCTATGCCGGACCAGGGCAGGCCATTTTGGGCACTCAGTTTGGCTATGCTTTCGTGGCCACGGCAGCCCGACAAGCCCGTGCCGAATACATCGCGGCGTGTGAGTTGGCGATGACGGTTTCGGTCGATGAAATTCTGACCGCCTATCACCCCGGAATCCGCATTGTTTTTCTGTGCAACCCTGGAAATCCGACCGGCACGCTGATCCCGAATTCGGAAATCCTGCGTTTGCGCCACGCGCTGCCCGAGGAAACCCTCTTGATCGTCGATCAGGCCTATGCCGAGTTTTCCGATGCTCAGCAGTCGCCAGCCGAAGTTTTTTCGTTGACGGATCTTGGCAACACCGTGATTCTGCGCACCTTCTCCAAGGCTTACGGGCTTGCCGGGGCGCGGGTCGGGTGGGGGTATTTTCCCGCCGAAATCGCCGGACAGGTTCGAAAGTTGTTGAACCCGAACAATATCTCTATCGCTTCACAAGCTACTGCAGCCGCCGCGATGCGGGATCAAGCGCATATCCGCAGTGTTGTTGCTGACACTGCTGCACTGCGCGACAGGTTTTCCGCCGATATGCGCGGGTTGGGTCTGAATGTTCCGCAGTCTCACACCAATTTCGTGCTCTTGCAGTTTGCAAGCGCCAAAATCGCGCAGCGCGCGGATGAGGCCCTGCGCGCAAGCGGCCTGTTGATGCGCGGCATGGGTGGTTATGGCTTGCCGGAGTGCCTGCGCGCCACGGTCTGCGCGCCGGAAATCATGGGCCGTGCGCGGAATGTCTTGCAGGGGGTGTTGAAATGACCGCCCCTCGTACCCTGGCCAGGATTGGCGTTCTGGTGCCATTCACCAATGTCAATCTGGAACCCGATCTGGAATTGATGCGCCCGCCGGGCACCACGCTGCATTTTCAGCGTCTCGGCGGCTATGACGTGGACGAGGTTCCGGACGCTGAACAGATGGCGGGGCTGGGTGCCTCGGATATCGGGAATGATCTGCGGATGATCTCGGGCGTGCGACCTCAGGTGGTTCTCTATGGCTGCACCTCGGCGACGCTGACGCATGGCCCGGCTTTCGACGCGGATCTGGCCGCCCGGATAAAGGCGGGCTCGGGCGCGATTTCGTTGACTGCTGCCGGATCACTGGTGGAGGCGCTGGGTGCGCTGGGCGTCAGACAGGTGGGATTTTCATCGCCCTATGTCGGAGAGATCAATGATCAGGCGGTGGAGTTTTTGGCGCAAAACGGGTTCGAAACCGTGGCCCGCGCCGATATCGGACGCGAATTGGGCAACTACGGCCAGGGTGAACTGACCCCGGACGAAGTGTTCGATCTTGCCTGTCGAGCCGACCATCCAAAGGCGCAAGCGATTGTGCTGAGTTGCACCGACATGCGTTCGGTCGAGGCCATCGAGCGTATCGAGGCAGTGCTGGGCAAACCGGTGGTGACCTCGAATCAGGCATTGATGTTCTGCCTGATGCGCCATTTGGGCCTGCCTCGTCATGACCGGTTGCCGGGACGCCTGTTCGACGGTCTATAATCCGGGATGCGCAGCTTTGTTGCCCTTGCCCTGACCGATGAGGCCGTTCAAGCCTTGGTGCGGTTGCAAAAGCGTCTTGGAACGGGGCGGCCCGTGCCGCCGGAAAACCTGCACCTGACACTTGCCTTTCTGGACGACCAGACCGATGAAACCCTTGAGGCGCTGCACCAGGAATTGCTGCGCATTCACGCGGCCCCGTTTTCCGTAACCTTGTCGGGTTTGGGTCAGTTCGGCCGGGCCGTTCATCTGGCGGTCCCCGACAATCCCCATCTGAGCGTATTGCATGACAAGGTGCGGGCGGCGGCGCGCCGCGCCGGTTTCACGCTGCCCCGTCGGCGTTTCCGACCGCATGTCACGATCCTGCGCATGAAGCCGGGCTTTCAACTGCCTCCTCAGTCTCGGGATCTGGCCGGTTTCGAGTATCCGGATATGGCTGCGACACGGTTCTCGCTCTACACGTCCATTCTGCATCCCAAAGGCGCACGCCATGAGTGCCTGGCCGAATATCCCCTCGCGCCGGAAGGCTGACGGATTGCCAAGGCGCCCCTTCGGGACGCATTGCAGCGTACAGCCTCAAGGCAACCTTGGCTCACGATGACCGGCGTGTGCTTTTCAAGCGGCCTCACCCCTGATCCCGGGCGATGTCAGATCCGCGTCATTCCGACGGGGACGACCAAGCTGATTTCTATGTCAGTACGGAGCTTCGACATCGTTCATCGACACATACACAGTCTTCATTTCGCTGAAGTGATTGATCGCCAGTTTCGAGTTCTCGCGCCCGACGCCCGACATTTTTGAACCCCCAAACGGCGCCTCAACCGGAGCAAGGTTGTAGGTGTTGATATAGCAGGTTCCGGCCTCGAACCCGGCGACGACACGATGGGCGCGGGTAAGGTCGTTGGTAAAGACCCCCGCAGCCAAGCCGAATTCGGTGTCGTTGGCGCGGGCCATGACCTCTTCCTCGGTATCGAAATCCAGTACCGACATGACCGGGCCAAAGATTTCCTCGCGCGCGATGGTCATGTCGTCGGTCACGTCGGCGAATACGGCGGGTTGCAAGTAGAACCCGTCGCCGCCAATCCGTTCGCCGCCGTAAACCAGCCGCGCCCCCTCGGATTTGCCTTTTTCGACATAGTCCAAAACGATGCGCATCTGGTTTTCGCTGACCATCGGGCCGAAATTCGTTTCCTCGTCCAGCGGGTCGCCGATTTTGGCGGTTGCCAGACGTTCGGAAAGGCGGTTCAGGAATGCATCCTTGATCCCATTCTGCACGAAAACGCGGGTGCCGTTCGAGCAGACCTGACCGGAGGAATAGAAGTTGCCAAGGATCGCGCCCGAGACTGCGTTTTCGATATCCGCATCATCGAAAACAATCATCGGGGACTTGCCGCCCAGTTCCATGGTGACGTGCTTCATGCCATCGGCTGCGGCCGCATAGACCTTGCGGCCCGTGGGGACCGAACCGGTAAGCGAGACCTTGGCGACGCGTGGATCGGTCACCAGCGAGGCACCCACATCGCCATATCCCTGCACCACGTTGTAGACACCTTTGGGCGCACCTGCCTCAACCAGTATTTCGGCCACTTGCAGCGCAGACAAAGGCGTGGTTTCCGACGGCTTGAATATCATCGTATTGCCGCAGGCCAATGCTGGCGCACCTTTCCAGCAGGCGATCTGGGTCGGGTAATTCCATGCGCCGATACCGACGCAAACCCCCAGCGCCTCGCGGATGGTATAGACAAAGTCGCCGCCACCCAGCGGGATATGTTCGCCGGTCAGCGATGCGGCCAGCCCGCCAAAATACTCCAGCGCATCGGCACCCGAAGTCGCGTCTGCCACCAACGTCTCCTGCAGTGGCTTGCCCGTGTCATGTGTCTCGATAATCGACAGCGCGCGGTTTCGGTTACGCATGAGGTCGGCGGCGCGGCGCAGGATACGACCCCGTTCCGTTCCGGACATCGCCCCCCATGCCTTCTGCGCGTTTTTGGCACTTTCCAACGCCATTTCGATGATGGCCGGGGTCGCGGAATGCAGCCTTGCGATGACTTCGCCTGTAGCGGGATAGACGACGTCGATCGGGGCGCCGGACCTGTCCTCTACATATTCGCCGTCGACAAAGTGGCTGGCCTTGGGCTGGAATTTCATACCGTGTCCCTTTCTTGAATACGCCCCAACCGCACATGATGGAGGGTTCGGTTCAAACGCCCCTACCGGTTATTGATCCGTCAGTCAATAAAATCATTTCGCGCGGTTTCCCGCCTGCCCTGAAGCTGCGTTCCTTGAAATTTTTTGGTTTATGTTCTATTTATGTTCTTACTTCGGCGGAGGATTATCGGATGAACCACCCTTTGCACAGGCGGGCTCTGAATGAGCTTGGCAACGACTATCACCTGTTGCCCGTGACCGAAAAACAGATGCGGTATGCCCGCGCTATCGCGCAGAAATCCGCGCTGGAAATCCCTGTTGAGGCGCAGCGGGACCGCCGGTCACTGTCGGACTGGATTACCGCCCACAAACCGCGCGACACATCGCCCTTTGACAGTTATCCAACCGGAAAGCAGGTCGCCTTTGCCGAACGCATTGCACGCGCCAAACATCGCCCGATCCCGGCGGAGTGTTTTCGTGACAAGGCAGCGATGTCGGCCTGGATCGACCAAAACCGTTAGTCGGGGGGGTCAGGCTTGGCGGGCCCGCCCGTATAGGGCGACCGCCGCTGCGACGAACAATCCCAGCAACACATACCCGGTGATTGCTTCGGCGACAGCAATCGCCCTGCACAAACCGCCCGGATGCAGATCGCCAAACCCGACCGTTGTGAATGTGACATAGGAAAAATACAGAACGTCGCTCGGTTCTTTTGCGCCGATTACGCAGAGGTCGGTATATCCGAAAGACCCGTATGCAGCGGCAAACAGAAACGGAACGACCTGAATGAAAGAGACGGCCATCAACAAAAGCTGATGCTTGGCCTTGTCGATGCGCGTCGCATGTATCCAGATCTGCGACAGCAGCCAGACGGCAAGCAGGATAGTGGCCAATGTTCCGATCGTGTCGCCCGCGGTTTCCGGGCTGAGCCGGGACAAAAAGAAAAATGCCAGAAAGCTGACAATGACCAGCCCGACCGCACCCAGCAATGTGGGCCACCATTCTTTCAGACGGAACGCGATCCGCGCCATTTCACCGCTTCCCTCTTGTTTTCACCCGATATCCTTGCGCGCGCGCAAGGCGGCCGTGATGGTGCCGTCATCAAGATAGTCCAGTTCGCCGCCAATCGGCACGCCTTGCGCCAGTGACGTCAGGCGCACCTGCCCCTGAAGCTGGTCGGCGATGTAGTGGGCAGTTGTCTGGCCATCGACCGTCGCGTTCAGCGCCAGAATGATTTCGGTGATCTCTTCGGCGACGACCCGGTCCTTCAGGCGGGGAATGCGAAGTTCGTCCGGGCCGATGCCGTCAAGTGCTGACAGGGTTCCGCCCAGAACGTGATAGCGGCCCTTGAATACGCCCGCCCGCTCCATGGCCCACAGATCTGCCACATCCTCGACCACGCAAAGCTCGCCCGTTGCGCGGGCCTCGTCCTCGCAGATATCGCAGATATCCGTGGTGCCGACATTTCCGCAGTTGAGACATTCCCGCGCCGAAGCGGCCACCGCCTGCATGGACTCTGCCAGAGGAGCAAGCAGCAAGGCGCGCTTTCGGATCAGATGCAGGACCACGCGCCGCGCCGAACGCGGACCGAGGCCGGGAAGCTTGGCCACCAGGTCGATCAGATTGTCGATTTCGCGGTTGGAACTCACCCTTGCGCCCCTGTCTTGCCGCCGGGGCTGCCGCCGTCCCGGTCAATTGTGATGCAGGCGCTATTATCAGAACGGCAGTTTGATGTCTTTGGGCAGACCCATACTTTCCGTCAGACGGGCCATTTCCTCCTGCGCTTTTTCGGAGGCCTTGGCCTGTGCGTCCTTGATGGCGGCAAGGATCAGGTCCTCGACCACTTCCTTGTCGTCGCCATTGAAGATCGACGGATCAATATCGAGCCCCTTGAGCTCGCCCTTGGCCGAGGCCGTTGCCTTGACCAGACCGGCACCGGATTCGCCCGTGACCAGGACGTTGTGCAGGTCTTCCTGCATCTGGGTCATCTTGGTCTGCAGCTCTTGCGCGGATTTCATCATCTTGGCCATGTCGCCAAGCCCGCCGAGTCCTTTGAGCATGATTGTTTCTCCTGCAATTCGGTTTGAAGCCTAGATACGGGTGCGAACGGTCTGGCACAAGGGGCAGGCGCTCCCGCCCGTCGTCGCGGTCTCTGGCGAGACCGTTTCTCCGGTTGGGCCCGGCATCGTGCGGGCGTTGCCCGCACGATGCGGACGCTTGCAATTCAGATCACGCGAACTGCGGACAGGCCGTCGTCGGATGTGACCGAGCAACAGATCGAGCGAAGCGTTCGGGGGTGGTCGTAATCCCAGGGACGGCCGCGGTGCACCGTGGCGCGTTCATCCCAGATCAGCACGTCGCCAACGGACCACTCGTGGGAATAGACATATTCAGGCCGGGTGCAGAAGGCCATGGCCCGGGTCAGGATGTCCTGGCTTTCCACATGTCCCAGCCCTTCGATCGCGAAGGCGTGCGAAGCGATGAACAGCGCCTCTTCGCCGGTGACCGGGTTGGGCCAGACCGCGCGCCAGGGTCGGTCGGGCCAGCGGGTCATTTTGTGCTGTACGGCGAGATCGGCAGAGATCTGCACACGGGAGTGAGACAGCCGGTGCCAGATGACCGCATCGCGCAACGGCGCTTTCAGGGTTTCCGGCATGTCGGCCCAGGCGGCGCGGGTCGAGGCGATTTCGGTTTCGCCGCCCGAGGGCGGAACCACATGTGCGGTCAGGATGTTGACCAGCGCCGGTGTCGGCAAGAACGTGCTGTCCGTGTGCCAGAGCATGTTGGCCTGCAAATCGAGCAACCGGAGATCATTGTGGGCGCGCAGCCCCTCGGCGGTTTGGTTCGACAATTCGGACACTTCGAATGCGATATCCCGCCCCGCCGCCATTGCCTCGCGGTTTTCCAGCGGGCCAAACAATTCGCCAAGCCGGGTGTGATCGCTGTCCGTCAGGGACTGGTCACGAAACAGCAGGGTGGAATGGGTCTCGAACATCTGCCGGATCTCGGGATAGTGGGAATCCGCCCTAACATCGCGCAGGTCGACGTCATGCACGATCAGGCCGAAACGCGAATGAAGGGGGTCTGTGCGCATGGCTGGCTCCATCAGAGGATATTTCGGGCAGGATGCGAGGACGCAATCCACCCGGCAAGCGCGTTTGCGACATTTATTCCAATGCGAAACGGTTGAACGATCAACCCTCTTCGAACGGGTCCCACTCGTCTTCGACTTCGGGAAGGGCTTCGGCCTCAACCTGAGCCGCGCGTTGTTCGGGAGTTGTAATGCGGGTTATGCTGGCCTTGGGAAACTGGCTGAGCACGGCCTGCACCAGCGGATGCGCCTCGGCTTGCTTTTTCAGGGCGATATCAGCGGCGTTCCGGATTTCCGAAATTGTCTGCGCCGTGCCATCCGACACGATGGACACTGCCCAACGGTTACCGGTCCAACTCTGCAGGCTTGCGCCCAGCCGCTGCGCCAGATCGGTGGGTGCCTTGGCGGACGGGGTGAATTCGATCCGCCCCGGCTGATAGGACACGAGGCGGACGCCATCCTCGACATCGACCAGAAGTTTTCCGTTGCGATTGGCGCGGATCAGTTCGACCACATGCTCGAAAGTCGGATAGCGCGCCAGCGCCGCTTGCAGATCCTGAGCCAGTGCCGCAACCGGCGCACTGCTGTTGTGGCGTGGTGAGGATGCGCCGGCCGATGCAAGGACGGCGGTGGATTGCGAGACCTGCGCCCGCGGGCCCGTTGCGGGCATTCCGCCACCCGGACCCGCGGGCGCTGGGGCATCCTGAAGCCGCTTGATCAATTCTTCCGGGCTTGGCAAATCCGAGACATGGGTCAGCCGGATTACTGCCATTTCGGCGGCCATCATCGCGTTTGGCGCAGCCGAAACTTCCTCCAGCGCCTTCAGCAGCATCTGCCACATCCGGGTCAGGACGCGCATGGGCAGCGCCTCGGCCATCTGCATTCCCCGCGCGCGCTCGTCTGGGGAGACGGTCGGGTCTTCGGCGGCATCGGGCGTGATCTTCACCACTGAAACCCAATGGGTGATTTCCGCCAGGTCCCGCAACACCGCCAGCGGATCGGCACCCTCGGCATATTGCGCACCAAGCTCGGTCAAAGCCGCGCCCGCGTCGCCGCGCAGGATCATGTCCATCAGGTCCAGAACCCGGCCGCGATCCGCCAGACCCAGCATCGCACGAACCTGATCGGCAGTGGTTTCTCCCGCGCCGTGCGATATTGCCTGATCCAGAAGCGAGGTCGCATCCCGCGCCGAACCTTCCGCCGCGCGGGTGATCAGCGCCAGGGCGTCTTCGGCGATTTCCGCGCCTTCGGAAGTGGCAATCCGGCGTAGCAGCCCGATCATCACTTCCGGTTCGATCCGACGCAGATCGAACCGCTGACAGCGGGACAGAACGGTGACCGGGACCTTGCGAATCTCGGTGGTGGCGAAGATGAACTTTACATGTTCGGGCGGTTCTTCCAGCGTCTTGAGCAGCGCGTTGAAGGCGCTGGTCGACAGCATGTGAACCTCGTCGATGATGTAAATCTTGTAGCGCGCGCTGGCGGCGCGGTAGCGGACGCTGTCGATGATCTCGCGGATATCGTTCACACCGGTGCGGCTGGCGGCATCCATTTCCATCACATCGACATGGCGGCCTTCCATGATGGCGACGCAATGTTCGCACTTGCCGCAAGGGTCGGTGGTCGGCCCGCCATTTCCATCCGAACCGATGCAATTCATGCCTTTGGCGATGATCCGCGCGGTCGTGGTTTTTCCTGTCCCCCGGATACCGGTCATGATGAATGCCTGCGCGATCCGGTCCGCTTCGAACGCGTTTTTCAGCGTGCGCACCATCGCATCCTGACCGACCAGATCGGCAAAGGTTTCAGGGCGATATTTGCGGGCAAGGACCTGATAGGGGGCGGGTGCGGTGTCGGTCATGTCTGCTCTGCCGGATTCGTCTTGAAAACGCAGCGTAGTGCGCCGCGATGCCCACGTCCACAGCGGCCGCATCGATTTTGGTTTGGATTGCAGACAAGCCGGGGTAAAACACCTGAGTATCGATTGGGAATTCCGGATCTGAGTGCGCTGGTTGTGGGGGGGGAACTGATCGTGTCGCAACTGGTGATCTATGGCCTGCAGGTGGGCGGGGGAACTCTGGCAATTTGCCAGATGCCGGGCCGGGGCGGAACCTATGTTGACGATCTTGATACGATTGCCGACTGGAAACCGGGCCTTGCGATCTCGATGACAACCGAAGTCGAGATGATTCAGGATGGGGCGCGTCATTTCGGATTGGACATTCAGGGCCGGGCCTGCCGGTGGTCGCATCTGCCGGTCGAGGATTTCGGGATACCGTCCCGCAGCATCGAGGAGAAATGGGCTGTGGCCAGCGCGTCGGCCCGACAGGCTCTGGCTGGTGGCGGACGGGTGCTAATCCATTGCCGTGGCGGCTGCGGGCGATCAGGGATGGCGGCGCTGAGACTGATGGTGGAATGTGGCGAAAAGCCGGCAGATGCGCTGACGCGCTTGCGCGCAATTCGCCCCTGCGCGGTGGAAACCGAGCCACAAATGGATTGGGCGCTGAAAGGGCAAAGGGTGTCGCACCGGCCCTGAGGCCGGCTTGCGGTTCCAACTGCGGCCTTGGCTATCCGGTTACAAAGCTGCGTGGTGCGGCGCCTCTGACGTTCTGCGTTGGACGGGAAGCGCCTCCAAAAGCGCGCAGGGCATCGTTTTGACCCAACCCGAAGGAAAGGCGGTCGCAGTCGGGTTCAAAAGCGCATCCGCGATCCGGTTCAGCCGCTCGACATCGGCGTCAGCATCGACACCGCAGAAAATTCGGATGCGGGTGTGATCGGCGCGAAAACTGGCGTCGCACCCGGCGGCGCAATGTCCAAGTTCGCATTTTCCGTCGATTTCGAAGGTGTCTTCGGTGACGGATTTTGACGCCGATATCGCCTGCGTCAGCTTTGTCGCCATCTGCGCCAATGCGGGGCAGGGTTCCCCGGTTTTCTGACACAGGGTTGCCGTGAACAGGTGGTTGTCGGTTTTCCAGATCATATTGCGCCCTCCGCGCCGTGGACGAGGGCGATGGACGGGATAGACAGCGGGCTGCCGTCAAACCCAGCCCGGACACCCCGCCCGAATTCGAGTTTCAGTTCCGATGGCAGGTCTCCTGACTTGCGGGTTGTCGCTTGGCCGACCTTCCCGGCCCATGGGCCAGTGGTGTTTCGGCTGTGCTCTCCGCCTACAGTTGCGGGGGCAGTCGCGGCTTGGGTTCGAAATTGAACCGCACCGTGTTCCCTTTTCATCCCGGCCGTGCTCACGACCGGAAACCATCGCTCAATCGCTAGCGGGCGGGCGGGACCGGGTCAAGGAGATTTCCATTTCGCAAGCGCCCTTGCTGCGTCGCGCCGGGGATCTTTGCGCGGGGAGCCCGGCGACGGGTGCAGTCGGCCCGGCAAGGCACGCAGGATATCCGATGACTGCCTTGCCCGCGCCAGTTGCCATCCGCCCTGAAGCAAAACGAAAAGCGTATCTGCCGCAACGCCGGGCTCTGCCACGCCAAGCCGCTTTGCGTGATGCGCAACTTCGGAAATCCAGCCTTCGTACAGATGATAAGCGTGGTTGCGGAACCTTGTATTGTCGGGCCCTTCGAACAGGGTGGCCGAGATGGGACAGGTGTTCCACTGCCCCGATTTGTCAAAAAGTTTCGCGATTTTGTGGCACAGGGTTTCGGCGCCGGACTCGAAACTTTCCGCCGGTTCAAAAGAATCGGCGATAAGCCCGAGCATCGCGTCAGACGCCCATGTCGCCGCCGCAAGCGCCAGGTCGGCCTTTCCATTCGGGAAATGGTGGTAAAGTGAACCCTTTGGCGCATCAGCCGCCATCAGAACCTCGGACAGGCCGACACCGTGATAACCCGACCGCTGGAACAGGTTGGCGGCGGCGCGTATCAGACGTTCTTTTGTCGGCAAGGGACGTACGGTCATTTGCGGGGATTATTGACATCATTGGACCGATTGGTCCAGAGGGGGATGTGTAGACCGATTGGTCTAGATCATCGAGGAATGGCGCTATGTTGGATGCTCAGGATGCGGTACTGGTCGAGGAATTTCAGTTCCGCTCGGGAACGCGCATGCTGGCCGCCCGCCTCTATCGCACGACAGAGGCGCCTTCGGTTGCCGTTGTGATCAACGGCGCGACAGGCGTTCCAAAAGACTATTACCGGCATTTCGCCAGATGGCTGGCCGGAGAACACGGCATGGCCTGCCTGACTTACGACTATCGGGATTTCGGCAATTCCAAGGTTGGCCGCCTGAAAAAATCCACGACGTCGATGGCCGATTGGGCGCTGGTCGACATGCCGGCGGCCACGGCCGAAATGCGGCAACGGTTTCCGGATGCGAAACTGTGGGTCATCGGGCATTCGGTTGGCGGGAT
This sequence comes from Ruegeria sp. AF8, assembly GCF_056541825.1. NCBI lineage: Bacteria > Pseudomonadati > Pseudomonadota > Alphaproteobacteria > Rhodobacterales > Roseobacteraceae > Ruegeria > Ruegeria sp. AF8. Next base: position 283,881 of record NZ_JBQFYW010000003.1, read on the forward strand.
GCTGGGCCCGTTGCAGCCGGGAATTGAACAGATCGACCGGATGATCTGTGTCTGTTCTGGGCTGGTTCAGCACCGCGATCATCCCTGGCCGTATCAGGCGCTCGCCCGACTGTTCTGGTTCGGACACGTTCCTCTGCTCGTCAAGAGTTTGGGTTATCTGCCGGGACGTCTGACGGGCTTTGGCTCCGATCTGCCTCCGCAGGTGTATTGGCAATGGCGAAAGTGGTGCACGTCCGCGCATAGTTACCTGCCCGAAACCGGAAAGACGCTGCCGAGACCGGACTGGGAAAGAAGTGGCGCCTCGGTCGATTTAATCGCATTTTCCGACGATCACGTGATCCCGCCGAAATGCGTATGGCGACTGGCGGAGGTCTACGGGAACAGGTCACGCCGGCGCATATTGACCCCGCAGGAATTCGGATTGACGAACGTCGGGCATCTGGGGGCGTTCGCACGCAGAAATGCCGCAGTCTGGCCCGCGCTCATCTCGGGTTAGGCCGAACCGGTTTGCAGGTGATTTTCGGATAGTGAGAGGTTGGACATCGACCCAAGCGGGACTCGTTGTGGCTGCTTCCTTCCGGACCTGACCAGGTTGGCGAGGCGCTCGCCCGCGCCAACCTCTCGCCGGATGATATAGGTGAGATGCCGGGCAAAGACAACCCGTCACAGGGACAGGCGCAGGCACAGGAATCCGCCCGGATCGACGCCCAGCCGAACCGGTTCAAAGCCTGAAAGCTCTTCAAGATAGCGCAGGGCATCCGGGCCTGTTTTCAGAATCACCGAGGTTTCGTTCATCTCCGCGAACCGCCAGGGGTGCGCCGTCGCCTGCAATGGGTCGATTGGAAGGCGCCCCTCGACATAATCCTTCAAGATGCGCTGAATGCGCAGAGGCGGGATGTCGATGCCGCGCGCATCGCTCAGGGCAGAGAAATGACCGCCGCCATTGAACCGGTAGTTGTTGAGGGCCACGACAAATCTCTGGCGGTCACCGACGGGGCTGCCGTTCCAGACAAGGTCACGAATGCGCCGGTGAGTCAGGTCCGTCAGGCCGCCGTCCGGGCGGAATCGAGGTGGTGAAGTCAGATCGATCATGTATTCAACGCCATGAATGACATCGAAATTGTGGCCTGCGCGGGACGGGTCGATCAGATCGATATCCCGGCTTCCGTCCGGAACCTGATTGAACAGGCAGGCCGACATTTCCAGCCATTCCCGCAATTGCGCTCCGGTCACGACAGCCGCGCGCAATTCGTTGGGAAAAACGCACAGATCCGCAATATGGCGCATGGACACAGCGCCTGCCGGCACCTCTGTATAGTTGCCTGGGCCGGCCCGGCCTCCGAATTTCGCCGGCGATACGGCGGACAGCATCGGCAGCGCCGCCTCGGGCAATCCAGTCAGAAACGGGCGTAATGCCGCCATTTGCGCGGCTGCAACCAGTGCAAGGCCACGGTCTGCGGCGCAAAAGGAAAAATAGCTGTGCATCGACTGATCGACCCGCCCGACTGGCTGGTGCATCCGTTTCAGCGTATCACCATGCCCGGGTTTGAAGATCTGAACCAGCTCGGGGTCCTCGGGTGCGTTGCGACGAACGCGCCCGTTGCTGTCTCTGCTGCAGATCGGGCGCAGTTCAGCCGCATGTTGCGCGACTCTCCACTCGCCAGCCTCTCGGGAAAGCGTCAGATCGATCACCCCCAGATGCGATCCTGACGATCCGGGCATGACAACGGGTTTGCCATGAACCAGACCAGTGTCGCCCGAGACATGGGCAATGCCGTTGTGATCCAGCCCGGGTAGCGTCAGGTGCGTATGCCCGGCGACCACCGCGTCAATCCCCTCAATTGCAGCCAGCGGAACCACCACGTTTTCCATCCGGGATTCGGAAGAAGCTTCGGCCAGACCTGAATGGGCCAGGGCGACGATCACGTCGCATCCCTTTTGCTTCAGGTTGCGTACGGTTGCTGTGGCGGTCTCAAGAATATCTGTCGAGGTCACACGGCCATCAAGCAGATGCGCTTCCCAATCCGTCGTTTGCGGCGGCAAAACCGAAAAGACACCGACTTGCAGCACGCGTGTCTCGACACCAGCCACAAACCGCTGTTCCAAAATGGTCGATGCCTGCCAGGGCTGGTTTGTCTCGAGGCAATGCAGGTTGCTGCACAGTACCGGACATGGCGATTGTGCCAGAATACTGCTCAGGCGTTCCAGTCCAAAGCTGAAATCATGGTTGCCCAACCCGACAGCGTCATACCCCAGGCATTCGAAAGCACGCATCAGCGGGTGCATGCCAGCGTCCGCTTCGGCGGCGCAATCACCAAAGGGTGTACCTTGCAGGGAATCGCCATTGTCGAACAACAGCACGCGCGCCCCTTGACGCTCGGCCTCTTTACGGGCCGCCCTGATCAGGGTCGCCGTTCGTGTCAGCCCGACAGATGGTTCCGGTCGGTCCGAGTAATAGTCATACCCCATGAGGTTCATGTGCAGATCGGATGTCGCCAGAAGCTTAAGGCGGACGGTCGGCGGAGAACTATTGGCATTTTCGGATTTTGAACTCAACGATTGTCCTGCCATCGGTTTTGGGGCTGATTGTTGTTATAGCCGATCCGATGTCCTTAACAGTTTGAAAAAACGGCAAATTGAAGCGGGATTTGGGAAAAGTTTGTGATTGCGTTACTTATGCCATTTACGCTTTCCGTTGGCAGGGCCATTGCGTTAGCCGCATAACCGTGGCAGCCGTTCGGAAAACAAGAGGGCAAGAATGAAACGGGCGGAACAGGTCACATTCGGTGGATCGGAACTGGATCGCAACGCCCACATCCGCGACGACGCGGATGCCCTGAAGCAAGCTGTGGCGCATCCCGACGCGGCATGCCTGTTACTTTGGCGCGGAAAAATTCTCGTTCAGGGTGAGCGGCTGGATCGCTTGTCCACGGTCGCGATGTCCCACGGGCTTGTCCGGTACGAGCCGGGGGACGTGATGGAAGCGCCCGTATTTCTTGGCTTGTCCGCGGCCGGTGCGCCGATCTTTGCCGCGGATATCTCCGGTTGGCAGGCCGAAGATCACGATCTGTCCGGTGTCGGGGCCTTCGTGGACCGCAGCGAACAGCAACACCCGGTTCTGCCGAAGGGCCATGTATTCGCAGAGTTGCGGCGAATCATGACGCGCCTCAGCCCCCGCGACGCCGAACTGGCGGCCTCGGCCAAGGCGGTGATCGGCTGGCACGAAACACATGGATTTTGCGCACGCTGCGGCACCAAAAGCGATGTGTCGCAAGCAGGATGGCAGCGCAGTTGCCCGGCCTGCGGAGGTCAGCATTTCCCACGCACCGATCCGGTGGTCATAATGCTGATCACGCATGGCGATTCGGTTCTGATGGGGCGTTCGCCGGGCTGGCCCGATGGCATGTATTCGCTGCTGGCCGGGTTTGTTGAACCGGGAGAGACGCTGGAAGCGGCGGTGCGCCGCGAAGTCATGGAAGAAGCAGGCGTTCCGGTCGGGCGGGTCCGATATCTGGCAAGCCAACCCTGGCCGTTTCCCGCATCACTGATGTTTGGCTGCGCAGGCGAAGCGCTTTCACGGGAAATAACAATTGACCCGGTTGAAATCGAAGATGCTCTGTGGGTCGGCAAAAGCGAGATGATGCAGGCATTTGCCGGTGAGCACCCGACCTTGTTGCCCGCGCGCAAAGGGGCGATTGCACATTTCTTGTTGCAGAACTGGCTTGCGGATACGCTCGATTGAGCCAAAACACCGAACGCTGCTGAAATTCCGAGGGACTGAATGAAGTTTTCAGGAAAGGAAGATGTCGAGGCGCCGATTGAAGCGGTGTTCCGGATGCTGTCGGATTTCGACCGTTTCGAACGTCTTGCAATTCGGCGCGGAATTGAAGTGACGCGCCAGAATTCGACTTCCCCGGCTTCCGAAGGGCTGACATGGGACACCGAGTTTCAGATACGCGGCAAAGCGCGCCATGTTCAGGTTGTTCTCGGTAAATATCGCGCGCCTACGTTGATGCGGTTTGATGCGGCCAGCAAAGGGATGAGCGGTCATACCCAGGTTGAACTTGTGGCCCTGTCGCCGCGACGAACGCGTTTGTTGGTTGATATCGATTTTGTGGCGACGACCCTGCCCGCGCGTTTGCTGTTGCAATCGCTAAAACTCGGAAAATCGCGTCTCAGACGGCGGTTTCGGCTTCGGCTGGCGGAGTTCGCGGGAAATATGGAGCAGCGATATTCGCAATCGGGCTGACCCGGCGAACAGATGGCCGCCGGGGCCATGTCTAGCTGCGTGGCCGGGCTGCGGGATAGACACCCAAAATCTCCACGTTTGTCGTGAAGTGTTCCAGTTCGTCCATCGCCAGTTGGACATTCTGGTCGTCAGGGTGCCCGACGATGTCTGCATAGAACTGCGTCGCGGTGAAGGATCCGTCGACCATATAGCTTTCCAGCTTGACCATGTTCACCCCGTTGGTGGCGAACCCGCCCATTGCCTTGTAAAGCGCTGCAGGGATGTTGCGCACCTGAAATACGAAACTGGTAATCATGCCGTGCCCGCCCCGACGTGAGTCGTCCATTGCGCGTGACATGACAAGGAATCGGGTGGTGTTGTCGCCCTGATCCTCGATGTGGCGGGCCAGAACGTTCAGCCCATAGATTTCGCCCGCCAACTCACTGGCCAGTGCGGCATGGCTCTTGTCGCCGCGTTCGGCGACCTCACGCGCCGCGCGGGCATTGTCGGGGCTGACGCGGCCGCGGATGTTGTGGCCGCGCAGAAACCCCTCGCACTGGGGCAGCAGAACAAGATGGGAATGTGCCTCGGCAATGTCGTCAAGCGTGGCGCCGGGAACGCCCAACACGTTGATATGCACGCGCACGAACGCTTCGTCGATAATGTGCAGACCGCTATGCGGAAGCAGGCGGTGGATGTCGGCAACACGCCCATAGGTCGAGTTTTCGACCGGCAGCATCGCCAGATCCGCTTTGCCCGACCGGACCGCCTCGATCACATCTTCGAATGTGCGGCAGGGCAAGGCGTCCATGTCGGGCCGCGCGTTCCGGCAGGCCTCGTGACTATAGGCGCCGGGCTCTCCCTGAAAGGCAATTCGGTTGGTCATTTGGTCGTTTCCATGCAACAAGTTCGTTTTTTGGGCGTTTAGTCGCGGTGTCTATACCTTGCCTCTTGCAAGGGGAAGCCTTAGACAGCCGCGCAGACAGCTGAAATGGACTCGCGAGCAATGTTCGACACGATGACAGTTACCAAGGCCGCTGCCGGCCTGTTCGGCGCCTTTCTGGCGTTTCTTCTGGCCAAATGGGCGGCCGAGGTTCTTTATCATGTAGGTGGCCATGGCGAGGCTGCTTATATCATCGAAACCGAAACGCCGACCGATGAGATCAGCGAAGCTGAGGAAATCAGTTTTGACGAAATGATGATGGCTGCCGATATCGACAAGGGCGCCAGGGTTTTCAAGAAATGTCAGGCCTGCCACAAGCTGGAAGACGGCGTGAACGGCACCGGGCCGTATCTGTACGGCGTTGTCGGCCGCCCGATCGCATCTGCCGCAGGCTTTGGCTATTCCGGCGCGATGCAGGGCAAGGGCGGTGATTGGACACCGGAGGCGCTTGATGCCTTCCTGGCCAAACCCAGCGCCGACGTACCGGGCACCTCGATGAGCTTTTCCGGTCTGAACAAGGCCACCGACCGGGTGAACGTGATCGCCTATCTGGATAGCCTGGATAACTGATTCGAACCGGACTCTTCTTGAAAAAGCCGTTGCCGATCGCAGCGGCTTTTTTTGTTGGTCTGTCGTATGCACGGGTTCAGGGATTGAAAATCAGCATCACGTAGACAAGGAATAAGACAAGGTGAACTGCGCCCTGCAGGATGCTGGTTCTTGTGCCTCCAAACGTCAATGTGCTGGTCAGCAGCGTCAGCAAAAGCATCACGATCGATGCGTTTTCCAGTCCCAGGGGAACGGGTTCGTCAATGATCAGGCCAACGGCCAACACGGCTGGAACGGTCATGCCGATAGATGCAAGCGCCGATCCCAGAAGAAGGTTGACCGAGCGCTGCAGGCGGTTTGCCTGAGCGGCCTTGATCGCCGCCATACTTTCCGGCGTCAGTATCAGAAATGCGATCAACACCCCGCCCAACGCGGCAGGGGCGCCAACGCTGACGATCCCGAAATCAACGAGCTTGGCGACACGCTTTGCCAAAAGAATAATCGGCAACAAAGTCAGGATCAGCATGACGGCGTGAAATAACGTTGGCCGCGGGGGGCCGTGCGCCACGTGACCATGTTCAATATCCGAGTGGCGGGCGGAGTTGTCATTGGCAACGGCAGGTTGTTCAAAAAACCCACGATGGCGGGTGGTTTGGATGCCGAGAAACACCAGATACATGAGAGTGGTCGACCCGGCCAGCACAGCGGCCTGAAACGGGGCATAGCTGGGGTCCGGATTGGTAACGGTGAAGCGTGGCAGAACAAGCGCCAGAACCGCCAAGGGAAACAGGACCGCAAAAAAGGCCCGGGCACCTTCAAGGTTGTAGTTCTGGGTCGAATGTTTCAGGCCGCCGAATAACAGAGCTGCCCCAACTAGACCGTTCAGTACGATCATCAGAACCGCAAACATCGTGTCGCGCGCCAGTGTCGGCGCCGAATCTCCCGACAACATGACGGCGATGATCAGCGACACTTCGATACCGATGACGGCCACCGTCAGAATAAGCGTGCCATAAGGTTCTCCCAGGCGCTCCGCCAGGGTATCCGCGTGGCGAACGACACCGAACGAAGCCCACATGACCGGACCGATGAGCAAAAGAAACATGGTGATTGCGAGAAAAGGATTGGCCAGATTGTTCAGCCATGCGTCGCCGCCGAACTGAAAAACCCCGACAGCGCCGGCACCAATCAGAAAAGCCGATTCCTCTCGCAGGAAGGTGCCGAAAGCGGGTAACGGTAGAGACTGGTTATGCTTCATGGAAATCGGGTCCGGGTTCCAATTGTTGCAAAGAATAGCATATCGGCCGGACAAATGGCCATTTTGGGGGTTACTTCACGAAGCGTTCACGCATTCTAAACTTGAATCTCGTGCGGCTGGACCTTTAGCTAGCGACAACAAGATCAAGAATGAAAACGACCCCGGAGGAAGAGCCAGATGCGACCACCCCGAGTTCAGATCCGAGTCCTCGCCCGTGATGCACAGCAGTGGACCTCGATGGTGTTGTGGGCTGTACTATCGCTTCTGGTATTGACGGCAACCCAGTTGCACGCCGAGGAAAAGATCATCAGGAGCCATGGCTATTCGTATTTCGGCAACCTCGATTATCCGCCGGATTATCCGCACCTCAACTACGTCAATCCCGACGCGCCCAAGGGTGGGGAGCTTTCACTGGCCGCGTCCGGGACCTTCGATTCCCTCAACCCTTATTCGCGCAAGGGCCGCGCCGGGGCGTTGACCACGCTCCAGTACGACCGGCTGATCGAAAGCGCCGATGACAGCGTGGGGCAGTATTACGGGTTGCTGGCCGAAAGCCTCGAATATGACGAAGGGCGGAATTATGTGATCTTCCATCTGCGCCCCGAGGCGACGTTCTGGGACGGCACGCCGGTCACCGCCGAGGATGCGGTGTACAGCCACAAGCTGTTCATCGAACAGGGTCTTCCGTCTTACGCGCAGGCCGTTGGCCGGATGGTGACCAACGCGGAGGCTCTGGATGAGCATACGGTCAAGTTCACCTTCAACCCCGAGGTCACCCGCCGCAGCCTGATCGAAACCGTGGGCGCCACACCGGTCTTTTCCAAGGCATGGTTTGAGGCCGATGACTCCCGCCGTCTGGACGAGCCGCGGCTTGAGGTTGCCGTGGGCTCAGGCCCCTATAAGCTGGACGGCTACGACATCAACCGGCGCATCGTCTACAAGCGACGCGACGACTATTGGGGCGAGGATCTGCCGTTCAATCGCGGACGAAACAACTACGATACCATCCGGGTGGAATATTTCGCCGACCAGACCGCCGCGTTTGAGGCGTTCAAGGCCGGGGAATACACCATGCGGATCGAAAGCGACCCCAAGCTCTGGGCCACCAGTTATGATTTCCCCAAGCTGACAAGCGGGTCCGTGGTTCAGGACGAAATCCCGGACGGCAGCCCGCCGACCCCATCGGGTTTCGTCTTCAACCTGGGCAAGCCGCAATTTGCCGACAAAACCGTCCGCAAGGCGCTGGCGCTGGCGTTCAACTTCGAATGGGCCAACGAATCCCTGCTGTTCGGCCTCAATTCCCCGCGCAGCTCCTTCGTGCAGGGCACGCATCTTGAGGCGACGGAGACGCCGCAAGGCGCCGAGCTGGCGTTTTTGCAGTCGCTTGGCGATGTTGTGCCCGATGAGCTGCTGACTGAGCCGGTAACCGTGACGCACGAATCCAAATCGGACCGGCTGAACGACCGCCGCAACCTGCGCAAGGCGTCGAAGATGCTGGATGAGGCCGGGTGGCCGGTTGCCGACGGCAATCGGCGGAAGAACGAAAACGGTCAGACCCTGAAGGTCAACATTCCCTACCCGTCCAACATTCCGACCTCGACGGCAACGATGATCGAGACCTATGTGCAGAACCTGCAATCCATCGGTGTGGACGCCACCGCCGAGAAGGTGGACCCGGCCCAGTACACCCTGCGCAGCCGTGAACGGGACTACGATATGGTCTATTCGACCCGCTATGGCTCGTTCCTGTCGACAGGTGGCGGGCTGAGCCAGATGTATGGCTCGCAAGAGGCGGCGTTCAGCCTCTTCAACCCGGCTGGCCTGGCCAGCCCGCTGGTGGACGCGATCATCGAGGCCTCGTTCGAGACCGAGAATCAGGAAACTCAGGATGCCGCCCTGATGGCACTGGACCGGGCGCTGCGCCATGAGTTCTTCGTCATCCCCGACGGCTATATCGCGGAATACTGGACGGCCTATTACGACATGTACGAATACCCTGAGAACCTGCCGCCGTTTGCTTTGGGATATCTCGATCTGTGGTGGGTGAACCCTGAAAAGGAAGCGGCCCTCAAGGCACAAGGCGCGCTGCGGTAAGATGGGCGCGTATATCCTAAGACGCTTGCTGCTGGTCATTCCGACCCTGCTGGGCATCATGATCGTGAACTTCGCGCTGGTGCAATTCGTGCCGGGCGGGCCGGTCGAACAGATCATTGCCCAGATCGAAGGTCAGGGAGACGTGTTTGCCGGATTTGCCGGGTCCGGCGAGGCCGGAGCAGGGTCCGAGCCCGCCGGAGGCTTCGACGACAAATATGTTGGCGCGCGTGGTTTGCCGCCGGAATTCATCGAGGAGCTGGAGCGGGAGTTCGGCTTTGACAAGCCACCGCTTGAACGGTTTCTGACCATGATGGGCAACTATCTGACGCTGGATTTCGGAACCAGCTATTTCCGCTCGATCAACGTGGTCGATCTGGTGCTGGAAAAGATGCCGGTTTCGATCTCGCTGGGTCTGTGGTCGACGCTGATCGCGTATCTGGTATCGATCCCGCTGGGCATCCGTAAGGCGGTCAGGGATGGATCGGCTTTCGACACCTGGACAAGCGGCACGATCATCGTTGCCTATGCGATACCGGGCTTTCTGTTCGCTATCCTGCTGCTGGTGCTGTTCGCCGGCGGATCTTACTGGCAGATCTTTCCCCTGCGCGGTCTGACTTCGGACAACTGGGACAGCCTGAGCGTGGGTGGCAAGATCGTGGATTATTTCTGGCACATCACCCTGCCGGTGGTGGCCTCGACAATTTCTGCCTTCGCCACGCTGACATTGCTGACCAAGAATTCGTTTTTGGACGAGATCAAGAAACACTATGTCATGACCGCGCGCGCCAAGGGCCTGAGCGAAGGCCGCGTGCTTTATGGCCATGTGTTCCGCAACGCAATGCTGATCGTGATCGCCGGTTTTCCGGCGGTGTTCATCGGCGTTTTCTTTGGTGGCTCAATCATCATCGAGACGATTTTCTCACTTGACGGCCTGGGGCGACTGGGGTTCGAGGCCGCGGTGGCGCGCGACTATCCGGTGATCTTCGGCACGCTTTTCATTTTCGGCCTGCTGGGGCTGGTCGTCGGCATTATCAGCGATCTTATGTATGTGCTGGTCGACCCCCGCATCGACTTTGAAAGCCGGGAGGGATAAATGGCGCTGTCACCGCTCAATCAGCGCCGTTGGCGCAATTTCCGCCGCAACGGGCGGGCCTTCTGGTCGCTGATCATCTTTTCGGTCGTGTTCGGCGTCTCGCTTTTTGCCGAGTTCATCGCCAATGACAAACCGATCCTTGTGAAGTATCGGGGCGATTTCTATACGCCGATCTTCAGCTTCTACCCGGAAACTGCATTCGGCGGCGATTTCCGGACCGAGGCCATCTATCGTGACCCCGAGGTGCAATGCCTGATTGATAGCGGCGGTCTGGAAGACTGTTTCGACGACCCCGAAGGGATCATCGACGAGATCAGAGCCGGGACGTTTTCCGCGGAAGGGTTCGAAAAGGGCTGGGCGATCTGGCCGCTCATCCCTTATTCCTTCAACACCACCGTGGACCGGCCCGGCGCCGCGCCGCTGCCGCCCAATCGGCAGAACTGGCTGGGCACTGACGACACCAAGCGCGATGTGCTGGCGCGGGTGATCTATGGCTTTCGTTTGTCGATCCTGTTCACCCTGATCGTGACCGGCGTCGCCAGTCTGGTGGGGATATTTGCCGGGGCGGTCCAGGGGTTCTTTGGCGGCTGGCTGGATCTGGTGTTCCAGCGGGTGATCGAGATCTGGTCCGCCACCCCATCGCTTTACGTCATCATCATCATGTTCGCGATTCTGGGGCGAAGTTTCTGGCTGCTGGTCGCGCTCATGATCCTGTTCAGTTGGACCGGGCTTGTCGGCGTGGTCCGGGCCGAGTTCCTGCGGGCGCGCAACCTGGAATATGTGCGTGCCGCCAAGGCGCTGGGCGTTGGCAACATGACCATCATGTTCCGGCACATGCTGCCCAATGCGATGGTTGCCACACTGACCTTCATGCCGTTCATTGTCACCGGCACCATCGGCGGACTCGCCAGCCTCGATTTTCTGGGTTTTGGTCTGCCTTCTTCCGCGCCGTCGCTGGGTGAGTTGACCCTGCAGGCGAAACAGAACCTGCAGGCGCCGTGGCTGGCCTTCACCGCCTTCTTCACTTTCGCCATCATGCTGTCGCTTCTGGTCTTCATCTTCGAAGGCGTGCGGGACGCGTTCGATCCGAGAAAGACATTTTCATGAGCCTGCTCGATGTAAAAGACCTCAGGGTTTCGTTCCGGCAGGACGGGCAGATCAGCGCGGCCGTCAAGGGCGTATCCTTTACCGTGGACCGGGGCGAGACCGTGGCCCTGGTGGGCGAATCCGGCTCCGGCAAATCGGTGACCGCGCTGTCCACCGTGTCACTGTTGGGTGAAAGCGCGATGATCGAGGGTTCCGTCTCCTATGACGGACAAGAGATGATCGGTGCTTCCGAACAACGCCTGATGGATGTGCGCGGCAACGACATCAGTTTCATCTTTCAGGAACCGATGACCTCGCTCAATCCGCTGCACACGATCCACAAGCAGATGGCGGAGTCATTGGCCCTGCATCAGGGCCTGACCGGCGACGCGGCGCGCACGCTTATTCTTGAGCTTTTGGACAAGGTTGGTATCCGCGACCCGCAAGACCGGCTTGACAGCTATCCGCACCAGCTCTCGGGTGGTCAGCGTCAGCGCGTCATGATCGCCATGGCACTGGCCAACAAGCCCGACATCCTGATCGCCGATGAACCGACGACCGCGCTGGACGTGACCATTCAGGCGCAGATTCTCGAGCTGTTGGCCGAGCTTCAGAAATCCGAAAACATGGGGATGCTGTTCATCACGCACGACCTCGGCATCGTGCGCCGGATCGCCGACCGGGTCTGTGTGATGAAGGATGGCGAGATTGTGGAAAGCGGCCCGACTCCCGAAATATTCGGTAACCCGCAGCACCCCTATACGCAAAAGCTGCTGGCGGCAGAGCCGTCCGGTTCGCCCGATCCGGTGCCGGAAAGCGCCGAAGAGATCGCGCGTACCGACCACCTGAAGATCTGGTTCCCGATCCAGCGCGGGTTCCTCAAGCGGACGGTGGGTTATGTGAAAGCGGTCAACGAGGCCACGATTTCCGTGCGCGCCGGCGAAACCTTGGGCATCGTTGGCGAAAGTGGATCGGGCAAGACCACGCTGGCGCTTGCGATCATGCGCCTGATCTCGTCCGAGGGCGGGATCACTTTCCGGGGCCAGAACGTCCGGGGTTGGAGTACACGTGAGCTTCGGCGGCTGCGCAAGGACATGCAGATCGTTTTTCAGGACCCGTTCGGAAGTCTCAGCCCGCGCATGACCTGCATGCAAATCATTGCTGAGGGTTTGGCCATCCACAAGGTCGACCCGCACCGCGCCCCGCGCGAACTGGTGGCCGAAGTGATGCGCGAAGTTGGTCTGGACCCTGCGGCGATGGACCGCTATCCGCACGAGTTTTCCGGCGGCCAGCGCCAGCGGATCGCTATCGCTCGGGCGATGGTGCTGCGCCCGAAACTGCTGGTTCTGGACGAGCCGACCAGCGCGTTGGACATGACGGTGCAGGTGCAGATCGTCGAATTGCTGCGCAACCTACAGCGCAAATACGGGCTGGCCTATCTGTTCATCAGCCACGATCTGAAAGTCGTGCGCGCCATGTCGCACAAGGTTCTGGTAATGCGGCAGGGCGACGTGATCGAAATGGGCACGGCCGAAGATCTCTTCGAGAACGCACAAACCGACTATACCCGCGAACTGATTGCCGCCGCGGGCTAGGCAAGCCGGGCCGCGGAACCGGCCCGGCCAATGGTGTCAGGCATTCGCGACCTTTTCACGCGAGACTTTGGGCGCCTGACCGCGCAGTTCTTCGTAGTGATCGAAGTTCAGTTTCACCCAGCCGGTGCCGCGTGTGGCGCTGGCCAGCGTGCGGTGCAACTCGTCCTCGTTGACCGCAGGCAGCAGAGCATTGAAAATCTCCCATCCCGGCGCCTCCGGGTTGCCCTCGAACCCAAGCACCTGTCCCTGAAGCGAACTGATGGTTGGCACCAGATCACCCACGTAAAGCGACGGCAGGTGAATCTCGGCGCGCAGGATCGGCTGCAGAACCACCGGCTTGGCCAATGGCAGCGCTTCGCGGACCGCGTTCTTGCCGGCGGTGCGGAAGGCATAGTCGGAACTGTCGACCGAATGATGCTTGCCATCCTTCAACGTGACCTTGAGGTCCACGACCGGAAACCCTTCAGGTCCCTGTGCAAGGGCATCCTCGGCCCCTTGCGCTACTGACGGGATATAGTTCTTGGGTACAGCACCGCCCTTGACGATTTCGTCGAACTGGAATCCCGTACCGCGCGGCATCGGATCGATCGAGATCACCACATCGGCAAACTGCCCCGCCCCGCCGGACTGCTTGCGGTGGCGATGGCGGTGTTCCACGGGTTTCTGAATGGTTTCGCGATAGGCGGTCTCGACCGATTCCGCTTCGATCTCGATCCCGAAATCCTCGGCCAGTTTGGCGGTGACACGGCGTATGTGCTGGGGGCCTTGAGTGCCAAGGATGGCATGGCCGCTGGCTTCGTCCTGACTCAGATGCAAGCCCGGGTCGATCTCGTTGAGACGGGTCAGCGCATTCGACAGCCGCACATCGTCCCGCTCATGTGCGGGCAGAACCAGTTGGCGATGTGCCACGGGATGCGATTGCGCCCATTCCGGCAGCGGCATCGCCTTGGCACTGTCATAGAGGTTGCCGGAATTCAGATGATCCGATTTGACCGCCAGACCGATATGCCCCGCCTCCAGCACCGGAATCTGGGTCTTGGCATCCAGTGTGGTCAGGTTGCCGACGGTTTCCCCTCCAAGTGCTTCATGCGCTTTCACCCCTTCGCCAAGGCCGCGAAGCACGATGATCTTGCCGATGTGCTTTTTGACATCCGCGAATCCGGCGATGGCCCGGGCGCCGTCGGCGGCCTCGTCCCGGCCCGCCGCGATGTCGAATTCGGGTGCTTCGTGACGCAGGGCCTTCATGAGGCGCGTCAGCCCGTTGCCATGGCTCGCCGCACCCAGGCAGGCCGGAATGATCTGGTGGTTCTGCAACACCTGCGCGGCCAGTTCATAAATCTCTTCGCTCGGGGGCTGCTTGTCCTCGATAAGCTGCTCCAGCAGATGGTCGTCAAAGTCCGACAGGGTTTCCAGCAACTCCGCCCGCGCCTCCTGTTCCCGATCCTCGACCGATTGCGGCAGTTCGATGAGGGCCGAGGGCTGCCCCTCCTGGTATTTCCATGCGCGTTCCGAGATGAGATCGACCGCTCCGACGACCTGGTCTCCCTCGCGGATCGGCACCTGGCGCAAAGCGATATGATGAGAGCAATAGGTCTGAAGCGCCGAGATGATGTCGCGGATGCGGCCATTGGGATGGTCCATCCGGTTGATGAAAAGGAAACAGGGGATGCCCGCCTCTTCGACCAGCCTCAGATACGGCGCGCACAGGACCGCCGCGTCGGGGTCGGGGGGGACGACCACCACGGCCGCATCCGAAATCGCCATGGCCGGGCCGGCATAGGCCAGCGAATCGCCGCCGCCGTCCACGTCGACCGCGCACCACGGCTCGCCCAAGTAAGAAAAACCGTGCAAATGCACGGTTCCGGATACATCGAATGTGGTTGGGCGGCCGTCGAGGCGGCTAATGGCCTCGACCAATGTGGATTTGCCCGATTGGGTGGGGCCGAGGACTGTGAAGACGCGCATGGGTGCTGTCCCTCTCTCTGGTTGCAATTTCTGCTGCACGAAAGGGAATGTCGAACGCCTTGGCGTCGGCACCGTCTGTCTGTCATTCTGCCTGCCTCGAATGCGGGGCGCAGATGCGCCCGCCCCCCGAGTGTGGGAAATCCGGGCGCGCGGCGTCAAGCCCCTGCGCGAATATTGGCCAAGCGTTGCATCGGACGTGCCTTGCTGGTGCGCGATCCTTTCGTCAAATGGCTGAACTGTGACCCGCTTTGCTCAGGTCATATGCGTCGAAACTGCGGGCGATCATGCGGGTCAGAGGGCGTGCCTCGGTCGGGATGAACAGCCCGTCCCCGGTGATCCGAAGCATCCCGGGAAAGGCCTGATCGGCATCGCGGTACATCTGTTGCAATTCGGCCGCTGTTACATTGTGGTTGCGTAGAATTTCGGCCGAGTCGATCCGGAAATCGCACATCAGCGCCTCAATCAGCCGGGCCCGCAGAATATCCTGCCCTTTGAACAGATGTCCGCGCGATGTCGAGAATTTCCCGTCGCGAATGGCCTTGGTGTGCACCGAGGTCGCCGGAGCGTTCTGGGCATATCCTTGCGGGAAGCGCGAGATCGAACTGGCACCGACACCGATCAGAACTTCGGCCTGATCGTCGGTATATCCCTGAAAGTTGCGCTTGAGCCGCCCGGCGTTGAGCGCGTGGGTCAGCCCGTCATCCTGAGTGGCGAAATGATCGATGCCGATTTCCGCGTAGTTGTCCCACAGGAACAGACGGCGCGCGGTTTCGAACAGTTCCAGCCGCTCTTCGGGCGTCGGCAGCGCGTCCGACGGAATCAGTTGCTGGCGCTTGGCCATCCACGGCACATGCGCATAGCCATATAGCGCCACGCGGTCGGGGTTCAGCGACAACAGCTTTTGTACGCTTTCGGTCATCCGTGATTTGGTCTGATGCGGCAGGCCGAACAGGATGTCCGCGTTCAGGCTGGCAATACCGCGTTCGCGAATCATTTCCGCCGCCTTGCGGGTGGTTTCATAACTTTGAAGGCGCCCGATGGTTTTCTGAATGTCCTCATCAAAGTCCTGCACCCCGATCGAGGCCCGGCTCATCCCGGCCTCGGCCAGCGCATCAAGGCGGCCATCGTCGATTTCATTTGGGTCGATTTCGACGGAAAACTCGGCGTCTGCGCCCAGGGGCACGATGCTCAGAATGCGTGCGGCCAGATCCCGCATCAGGTCCGGGTTTAGCAGGGTCGGCGTACCGCCGCCCCAATGCAGGCGCGACAGGGTCACGCCCTCGGGCAGTCGCGCGGCCAAAAGATCCAGTTCCGCCTTTAGAACATCGACATAGGCAATGACCGGATTGTCGGTCTGGGTGCCCTGTGTCCGGCAGGCGCAGAACCAGCACAGCCTTCGGCAGAAGGGAACGTGGATATAAAGTGAGATGGCGCTTCCGGGCTTGATGCCCGAAATCCAGTCACCAAATAAGTCTGGCCCCACATCGTTGTTGAAGTGGGGGGCGGTCGGGTAGCTTGTATAGCGCGGAACCTTCGCGTCAAAAAGTCCGAGCCGAGCCAATTGTGATTTCGCTATCATGAAGATACCGTTATGAGATGTCTGGCTCGGCGGCATTGACCGAGATCAAGTGGATAAACGGATGACCCTGCAAATTCAGCTCGACCATTCGAATTGCACCGATTGCCCGATCCGGCATCGGGCGGTTTGCGCGCATTGCGACCGGAATGAACTCGAAGCTCTGGACGATATCAAGTATTATCGCACCTTCGAAGCCGGGCAGACGATCATCTGGTCGGGGGATCAGATGAATTTCGTGGGCTCGATGGTTTCGGGCATTGCCTCGTTGACCCAGACAATGGAAGACGGGCGCACGCAGATGGTGGGCCTGATGCTGCCCAGCGACTTTGTCGGCCGCCCGGGGCGCGATTCGGCCCCGTATGACGTGGTCGCGACGACCGACGTCGTGATGTGCTGTTTCCGTAAGAAACCGTTCGAAGACATGATGGAGCAGACGCCTCATATCGCGCAGCGCCTTTTGCAGATGACGTTGGACGAACTGGACGCAGCACGCGAGTGGATGCTGGTTCTGGGGCGCAAGACCGCGCGCGAAAAGATCGCGAGCCTGCTGTCAATCATCGCCCGCCGCGATGCGTCGCTGACCAAGACCGGTTCGTCAGGTCTGATCGTGTTCGACCTGCCGCTGACGCGTGAGGCGATGGCGGATTATCTCGGCCTCACGCTTGAAACCGTCAGCCGGCAAATCTCGGCCCTGAAAAAAGACGGCATCATCCAGCTTGAGGGCAAGCGGCATGTGACCGTCCCGGATATGAGCCGTCTGATGGAAGAGGCGGGCGACGACTCGGATGGCGGGTTCCCGGTCTAGGCGGTCTGCCGCAGCCAGTTGGCGACCTGACCGATGGGCTATTCCGGTTTGTACGATCTTGGCCCCCAAAGCTTGAGGCCATGGTTCAGCGGCACGCGGGTCCTGAAAGGGGCGATCAGCTTGCCGCTTTTCAGATAGGGGCCACCAGCAATTCATGCCCCATCAGAATACCGGCACCGTTCACGGTTTCCTCGACCGCGAGTGAGTAACGTGAAAATACCGGTCCGCGCGGGGTAAACGCCCGGTCCGGCATGGCCGCCCTGGCCCAGGCGGCCCAGTCGTCACTCCGGGATGTATCGGGGATACAGGGCATGTCGCGCAGACCCTGCGGTGATTTCGGGCGCTCGGCCCAGACCAGGGCGCAGACGCGAAAGATCGCATTCCGGGCCAGAGCTTCTCCTGACAGGTCGCCAAGGAACAGATACAGATCATAAGGCGTGCGTTTGAGGTTCGGCGGCGCCTCCATCGCCGTCAGCGACACCATGATCTCAGGGGCAGCGGCGAAAAAACCCACAGCCGTGCGGCGGCCTCGAAGGCGCGCAGGGCCGTCAGGGGCGGAGAGGGGTAACGGGCAAATTGAGATGCAGTTTTTCTGACCCTAATTTTTCAGAAAACTGGCTTGCGGGCAAGCGGATCAGCGGGGCATGCTGCGGCCAACTGATGGAGGTCCACATGCCAAATCTCGCCGATCGCCCCTGGGTTCCGGCCCACTGCGAAGCCCGCGTTCAGGATATCGCGGGCCAGACCGCAACCGCGTCGATGGATCAGATCGCTGCGCGCCTGGACGCACTTGTCGTGCGCAACCGCGAGATTCATGATGCCGAGTGCTTCAACCTCAACCCGGCGACCAACGTCATGAACCCACGCGCCGAGGCGGTTCTGGCCGAGGGTTTGGGCAGCCGTCCCTCGCTGGGTTATCCGGGTGATAAATATGAGATGGGTTTGGAAGCCATCGAGGAAATCGAAGTGATCGCCGCAGAGCTTGCAGCTCAGGTATTCAACGCACGATATGTGGAAATCCGGGTTGGTTCCGGCGCGCTGGGCAATCTTTACGGCTTCATGGCGCTGACACGCCCGGGCGATACGATCATCGCGCCCCCGGCCAGCATCGGCGGCCATGTAACCCATCACAAAGGGGGCTGTGCAGGGCTCTATGGGCTGACAACGCTCGAGGCTCCGGTCGACGCCGACGGCTACAGCCTCGACCTGAACGGATTGCGGGCGCTGGCGCATGAACACAAGCCGCGCCTGATCACTGTAGGCGGGTCGTTGAACCTGTTCCCTCACCCGGTTGCAGCAGTGCGCGAAATAGCCGACGAAGTCGGCGCCAGAGTTCTGTTCGACGCCGCGCACCAATGCGGGATCATTGCTGGCGGCGCGTGGGCAAATCCGCTTGATCAGGGCGCGCATCTGATGACCATGAGCACATATAAAAGCCTTGGCGGGCCCGCGGGCGGTTTGATCGTGACCAACGATGCGGAAATCGCCGAGCGGCTGGATGCTATAGCCTTCCCCGGCATGACCGCCAATTTCGACGCTGCCAAGTCCGCGGCCTTGGCGATAACCATGCTCGACTGGATCGAATATGGCGAGGACTACGGGCAGGCCATGGTCGATCTGGCGCAGGCACTGGCGGACGAGATGGAAATTGCGGGTTTACCGGTTTTCAAAGGCAGGGAGGGCGCGACCACCTCTCACCAGTTCGCGATCGAAGCGGCCGCCTTCGGCGGCGGGCAGGCGGCATCGAAGACATTGCGCACAGCCGGGTTTCTTGCCTGCGGTATCGGCCTGCCTATCGCGCCGGTTGCAGGCGACATGAATGGTCTGCGGATTGGCACGCCCGAATTGGTGCGCCGGGGGCTAAAGCCTGAGCACGCGGCTGAACTGGCGGCATTGGTTGCGCGGGGCCTCACCGAAACGGACCCGCAACCGATCGCAGAAAAAACACGGGCATTGAGGGCACAGTTTCAGGGGATGCACTACGTTCGTACGTGACCTGATTGTCCTTGCATGCTCTACTTCGGCAAATCGCGTGAGGAGGCGAAGATGCAATTTGGAAGCCTGTTGAGCATGTTGATCATCGGCGCCGTCGCTGGTTGGTTGTCGGGCAAGATCATGGAAGGGCGTGGTTTCGGCGTATTTGGCAACATCATCGTCGGGGTCGTCGGCGCATTTCTGGCGGGTCTGATTTTTCCGGCTTTGGGGTTTTCCGTCGGCGGCGGCGTGATCGCGTCGATCTTTCACGCGACGATCGGGGCGGTGATCCTGCTGTTCCTGATCGGATTGATCCGCAAGGCGTGATACCGGCAGGGGAGGGCCTCCCGTCAGTGGAGGCACTGTTGGCTCCGATAGTTTCGCGAAACTCGCTATTGCCTGAGCGCCCCAACCAATGCCCGCGCCGTGATCGGCAAAAGCTGCCAGTGGCTTGAAAGGATATACATGGCCGAGCAGCAGCCTGACGAGGCGAATTTGTAACCGAACCGCAAAAAAAGGCGCCTCGCTGGGCGCCTTCTGCCTATCGGTGAAATTCAGTGTGCCATGAAAACGGGCACCGCTGCCTGTTCCAGCATGTTGCGCGTGGCCCCGCCCAGAATGGCTTCGCGGAAACGGGAATGCCCATAGGCGCCCATGACCAGCATATCCGCATCCGTGTCGGTGGCGTGGCGGTTCAGGATGTCCGATACCCGGGTCATGGTCTTGCTGAGAACGTCGATCTCGCATTTGACCCCGTGCCGCGACAGCAACTGCGACAACAGCCCGCCAGGGTCCGAGCGATCAGGGCCATGCGTGGGCGGGTCGATCACAACGATCCGCACCAGGTCTGCGGCCATGAGGAAAGGCAGCGCGCTGCGGATGGCGCGCATCGCTTCGACACTTTCGTTCCAACCGATCAGAATGGTGCCAGGCCGCGACACCGGCTCAACATCGTCGGGAACCACAAGCACGGGGGCGTGCCCTTCAAACATTGCCGATTCGACAATCGGTTCGGCTTCGGCCCCACGATCCTCGCCGTACGGGCGGGACAGGATTACCAGATCGGAGAACCGCGCGCGATGCGCGACATGGCGGCCCAGATCGGCAATCTGCGCAACGCCGTTTTCCGCCGACCAGCGAACGCCGGATTTTCCAAGGAAATCTTCGGCAAAGTCGAGAATCTCGTCGGCCTCCGCATTCGCGCGGCTGAGTGTTTCCTGAAGAATCAGCGCATTCGCGCCAGCATAATAGTATCCGGTCTGACTGCGGTCGACGCCAAGGCAAAGTGCTTCTGCGTGGCTGTCCTGCGCCTGGGCCAGCGCGACCATCTGGGCCAGTGCGGGTCTCGCCGATGAGATATCCGTCATCACGGTCAGCAGGGATTTGTAGGACATTTTCACCTCTGGGATTTCGGTGCGTCAAAACATGTCACCGACTTTCACATTTCTAAGGTTATGCGTGTCATAGATTTCAGGCTACTGTCTTGACACAGATCAAAGCGACTTTCGCTGCCATTCTACATTACGGCAGCCAGTCAAAGGAGTCTGCGTGGCAGCAAGAACCGCGCGGGACATGGCAAAGGGACGCAAAATGTCAAACTACATCAAGCTTATCGCGCTTGGTCTGATTGCGGTACTCGCCGCGATCGCGACCAACTATGCGCGAGATCTGGCTTATCAGGTGCATGCCATACTCATAATGGTTGTCGCCGCCGGCCTTTTCATCTGGACGCTGCGCCGGACCGACGAAATCCTGCCCATCGATTATGCGGGCGAATACATGGACGACGTCGTGCGCTATGGCGTCATCGCAACTGCATTCTGGGGCGTTGTCGGCTTTCTCGCGGGGACCTTCATCGCATTTCAGCTTGCCTTCCCGGCGCTGAACTTCGAATGGGCTCAGGGATTTGCAAATTTTGGCCGTTTGCGCCCGCTGCACACATCGGCGGTGATCTTTGCCTTTGGCGGCAACGCGCTGATCGCGACCTCATTCTATGTGGTTCAGCGCACCAGCGCCGCACGCCTTTGGGGCGGCAATCTGGCGTGGTTCGTGTTCTGGGGTTACCAGCTGTTCATCGTTCTGGCCGCGACCGGCTATTTGCTTGGAGGGACGCAATCCAAGGAATATGCCGAGCCTGAATGGTACGTGGACCTGTGGCTGACCATCGTCTGGGTTGCTTATCTGGCGGTGTACCTGGGTACGATCATCAAGCGGAAAGAGCCGCATATCTATGTGGCCAACTGGTTCTATCTGTCGTTCATCGTGACGGTGGCCATGCTGCACCTGGTCAACAACATGACCATCCCGGTCAGCATCTGGGGTTCGAAATCCGTCATCGTCTGGTCGGGCGTACAGGACGCCATGATTCAGTGGTGGTACGGCCACAATGCCGTGGGCTTCTTCCTGACCGCCGGTTTCCTGGGCATGATGTATTACTTCATCCCGAAACAGGCCGAGCGTCCGGTCTTCAGCTACAAGCTGTCGATCATTCACTTCTGGGCGCTGATCTTCCTGTATATCTGGGCCGGTCCGCACCACCTGCACTATACCGCGCTGCCTGACTGGGCATCGACGCTTGGCATGGTGTTCTCGGTCGTGCTGTGGATGCCGTCCTGGGGCGGTATGATCAACGGTCTGATGACGCTGAGTGGCGCGTGGGACAAGCTGCGCACCGATCCGGTGATTCGGATGATGGTGATCTCGGTCGGCTTCTACGGCATGTCCACCTTTGAAGGCCCGATGATGTCGATCCGCGCGGTGAACTCGTTGAGCCACTATACAGACTGGACCATCGGCCACGTGCATTCCGGCGCGCTGGGCTGGAACGGCATGATCACATTCGGCGCGCTTTATTATCTGGTGCCCGTCTTGTGGAAGCGTGAACGGCTCTACTCGCTGCAACTGGTCAGCTGGCACTTCTGGCTCGCCACCATCGGCATCGTGCTCTACGCCGCGTCGATGTGGGTGACCGGTATCATGGAAGGCCTGATGTGGCGTGAAGTGGATGCCAACGGCTTCCTGGTGAACTCGTTCGCCGACACCGTGGCCGCCAAGTTCCCGATGTATGTGGTGCGTGCGCTGGGTGGGGTCATGTTCCTCGCGGGTGCTGTGATCATGTGCTACAACCTGTGGATGACCGTTCGTCGGGCGCCGGCCAAAGAGGCCAGCCTCGGCGTCGCGGTCCCGGCTGAATAAGGAGGGCCGGAGCAATGGCAATTCTCGACAAACACAAGATCCTCGAGACCAACGCGACCCTCCTGCTGATCTTCAGCTTTCTGGTCGTGACCATCGGTGGCCTGGTGCAGATCACCCCGTTGTTCTACCTTGAGAACACCATCGAGAAGGTGGAGGGGATGCGCCCCTACACACCTCTGGAGATGGCTGGGCGTGAGGTCTATATCCGCGAAGGCTGCTATGTCTGTCACAGCCAGATGATCCGCCCGATGCGGGACGAGGTCGAACGCTATGGCCACTATTCGCTGGCGGCTGAGTCGATGTATGACCACCCGTTCCAGTGGGGGTCGAAACGCACCGGGCCGGATCTGGCCCGCGTCGGCGGCCGCTACTCGGATGAATGGCACGTGGATCACCTGCGCGACCCGCAGGCGGTGGTCCCGGAATCGGTGATGCCGAAGTACGGCTTCCTCGAAGACCGGAAGATCGACGGCAAGTATATCGGCGACATCATGGCCGCAAACGCCCTGGTCGGCACGCCCTATACCGACGAGATGCTGGAAAACGCTGTCGCCGATTTCAGGGCGCAGGCCGATCCGGACAGCGACTATGACGGCCTGCTCGAGCGCTATGGCGACAAGGTCAATGTGCGCAACTTCGACGGTCAGCCCGGTATCTCCGAGGCCGATGCGATGATCGCCTATCTGCAGATGCTGGGCACGTTGGTCGATTTCTCGACCTTCACCCCGGATGAAAGCCGCTAGGGAGGAATGTGATGGAAGAATACATGATCCTTCGGCAATTCGCGGATAGCTGGATGCTGCTGGTGCTGTTTGCCTTCTTCATCGGCGTGGTCCTTTGGGTCTTCCGCCCCGGTGCAGGCAAAGAGCATCGCGACAGCGCCAACATCCCGTTCCGGCATCAAGATAAACCCGCCACATCCGAGGAGGCGCGGCAATGAGCAAGACACCTGAAAAGCAACCGGGTGATCCGAAGACGACCGGCCATACCTGGGACGGGATCGAGGAGTTTGACAACCCGATGCCACGCTGGTGGCTGTGGACCTTTTACGCCACCATCATCTGGGCCGTGATCTATACTATCGCCTATCCGGCCTGGCCGCTGGTCAACTCGGCCACTGCGGGTGTGCTGGGCTGGTCGACCCGTGGCGACGTGGCCGCCGAGATCTCGGCGGTGGAAGAGTCCAACGCGGCCATCAATGACAAGCTGGCATCCGTGGAACTGACTGCGATTCAGGGTGACGCCGAACTGAACGGCTATGCGGTTTCGGCCGGCAGCGCCGTGTTCAAGACATGGTGCGCACAGTGCCACGGTTCGGGCGCGGCAGGGGCCAAGGGTTATCCGAACCTGCTGGACGACAGCTGGCTGTGGGGCGGGGATATCGAAAGCATCCACTTCACCGTCACCCATGGCATTCGCAACGAGGACAGCGACGAGGCGCGGTATTCCGAAATGCCCGCATTCGGACGCGACGAATTGCTGGGCCATGAAGAAATCGATCAGGTCGTGAACTATGTCATGTCGTTGTCGGGTGAACCGAAAGACGCAGGCGCGGTCGAAGCCGGATCGGTGGTCTTTGCCGACAATTGCTCAGCCTGCCACGCTGAGGACGGCACCGGCGACGTTTTCCAGGGCGCTCCGAATCTGACGGATGCAATCTGGCTCTATGGCGGCGACTACGACACGCTTGTCGAGACCGTCAGCAACAGCCGGTTCGGCGTCATGCCTGCCTGGAACACCCGTCTGACCGAAGCCCAGATCCGCGCGGTTTCGGCCTATGTCCACCAGCTGGGCGGCGGTGAATAAGGTTTGAGGATACCTCCGGGCGGCACGCCGCCCGGAGGGTGAGGTGCCGGCTGTTCCATCTGTTCGCGCGTTTCCAGAACAGCCGGCACCAAATACATATCCGCAATGCATGTTTACACCATGAAAAACCGTCCGGTCCAGACGATCTCTGAACCGGGCGGTTTTTCAATTTGTGAGGTCAGGGGGCGAACCCTAACGGCGTCAGAACAACTCGTGCCACCAACGCGCCCGCCGCTTTGCGGCACCGGATGCGGGTGCCGCGGGTTTGACGCGGGCTGCGGTCATGAAAGCTGTGGCGTAAATCGATAGCATCTTTGGCCTCCATTTTTTGCGCTTCCCGAAATCATCCTTGATCGAAGTCGCCAGAAATGCGACTCAAAAGGAAAGTAAATATGTAAGTTAGGATTACATATGAATTGGCTTCGACTGCCTCCTCTGGCATCGCTCAGAGCTTTTTCTGCCTTTGCCGAAACAGGAAATGTGGTGCAGGCAGGCGCGGCCCTGAATGTCAGCCATGCTGCAATCAGCCAGCAGTTGCGGGCGCTCGAAAAGCATTTGGGCGCCAATCTGCTCGACCGGCGGGGCCGCGCCCTGTCCCTGACGCCCCAGGGGCGGCGGCTGGCGCAAGCTCTGGAACTGGGGTTCGGCGCCATAGCAACGGCGGTGGAAGAAGTCGGGCGTCAAGGTGAAACGCGCCCGGTTCACGTTTCATTGACTTCAAGTTTTGCGGCATTCTGGCTGATGCCACGGCTGCCGGCGTTCCAGAAGGATCATCCCGAGATTGACCTGGTGCTGGATCCGACACCCGACCTGGTGGCGTTCCGGCCCGGTGGTGTGGATCTGGCCATAAGGTTCGGTCAGGGTGAATGGCCCGGCGTTCAGGCGCAATTGCTGTTCGAGTCGCCGCTGGTGGTTGTTGCCGCGCCTTCGTTGATGGCCGGGCGTGACACGCTGACACCGCAGGAAATTGCCGAACTGCCGTGGCTGGAACAGCTGGGCACGACCGAGATGTCGAACTGGCTGTCGGCGCACGGACTCGTGCACAAAACGGGGGCGACCAACATCCACCTGCCGGGAAACCTGACGCTTGACGCGGCGCGCGCCGGGCAGGGCGTTACCGTCGCCGTGCGGCATTTTGTCGAGCGCGATCTCGACGCGGGCCTGCTGGTCGAGCTGTTTCAGGAGCGGCAGGCAACCGGATATTACATCGTTACCGGCGCGTCCGGGCTGCGCCCGGCGGCGAAGACCTTTCTGGGATGGCTCCTGAAAGAGGCGCGGCGCGGTTGACAAAAGGTGCTTGTACGATGCGCTTTTTGACCCATGTCAAAGCTGTTCAAAGTATGATCTGGAACAAGACGCGCTTGAAGCCCCCCTTATCTGGAGCAATTCCGTGAGCGATTCCGATCCCGCACCCAGCCTCTACGCCGCGAGGGAGCCGATTTTTCCGCGCCGCGTGTCAGGTCCGTTCCGAAATCTGAAATGGATCATCATGGCGGTGACGTTGGGTATCTACTACCTGACGCCATGGATTCGCTGGGACCGGGGGCCAAACCTGCCGGATCAGGCGGTGCTGCTGGATATGGCCAATCGCCGGTTCTATTTCTTTTGGATTGAAATCTGGCCGCACGAATTTTATTTCGTGGCCGGTTTGCTGATCATGGCCGGGCTGGGCCTGTTTCTGTTCACCTCGGCTCTTGGCCGGGTCTGGTGCGGTTATGCCTGCCCGCAGACGGTCTGGACCGATCTCTATATCCTGGTGGAGCGCTGGATCGAAGGCGACCGCAACGCGCGTTTGCGCCTGCACCACCAAAAGAAGCTCGATTTCCGGAAGGTAAGGCTGCGGGTGACGAAATGGGTCGTGTGGCTGTTGATCGGTCTCGCCACCGGCGGGGCTTGGGTGTTCTATTTCGCCGATGCGCCGACACTCGCGCGGGATCTGGTCACTTTGAATGCGCATCCGATCGCCTATACCACAATGGCGGTTCTGACCTTCACCACGTTTTTCTTCGGCGGTTTCGCCCGCGAGCAGATCTGTATCTATGCCTGCCCTTGGCCGCGCATTCAGGCGGCGATGATGGACGAGGATACGCTTGTCGTCGGCTATCGCGAATGGCGGGGTGAGCCGCGCGGCAAGGGCAAGCGCACGGCGGATTCGGAACTGGGTGACTGCATCGACTGCATGGCCTGTGTCAATGTCTGCCCGGTTGGCATCGACATCCGCGACGGGCAGCAGCTTGAATGCATCACCTGCGCCCTGTGCATTGACGCCTGTGACGACATGATGGCCAAGATCGGCAAGCCGCGCGGGCTGGTCGATTATATGGCGCTGAGCGACGAAACCCGCGAACGCGCCGGCCAACCGCCAAAGGATGTCTTGAAACACATCCTGCGCCCGCGCACCATTCTCTATACCGGACTTTGGGCCGCCGTGGGTTTTGCGCTGTTGTTCGCGCTCTTTATCCGTTCCGATATCGATCTGACGGTGGCCCCGGTGCGCAACCCGACTTTCGTCACCCTGTCCGACGGGTCGATCCGGAATACCTATGATGTCCGGTTGCGCAACAAATATGGCGAAGACCGCCTGTTCAAACTGTCCCTGACGGGGGATCCGTCGATGCGGATCCAGATCGAAGGCACCGACTTTGACGTTGTCAACGTTCCGGCTGACACAGCGCAGCTTACTCGTGTATATATCATGTCCTCAAGGGAATCCGCACCGTCCGCGGCGCAGGCAACCCCGGTCCGGATCTGGGTCGAGGATCTGACCAGCGGCGAGCGGGCCTATAAGGACACCACGTTCAACGGGCGAGGGAACTGATTATGGCGGAACGTCAATTTACCGGAAAGCATGCGCTGGCCGTGTTCGTTGGGGCGTTTGGCGTGATCATCGCGGTCAACCTGATACTGGCGTATAGCGCGGTCAAAACCTTTCCGGGGCTTGAGGTGAAGAATTCCTATGTCGCCAGCCAGGAATTCGACAACCGCCGTGATGCGCAGGAGGCTTTGGGCTGGACCGTTCGCGCCGAAGCCACGGGCGGCCTGATTTTTCTTTCGATCACGGATGAGGCAGGAAAACCCGTCGAGGTTCAGAAGCTCGACGCGGTGGTGGGCCGCGCCACGCATGTGAACGAGGATACCCGGCCCGAATTCCGTTTTGACGGCACCGCCTATGTCGCCAAGGCGGAACTGGGGAAAGGCAACTGGAACATTCGGATGGTGGCCAGGGCGGAAGACGGAACCGAATTCACCCAGCGGGTGGTTCTGAACGTGAAAGGGTAACGCATGACCGCTCAGATGCGCTCCGGAACAGCCGCCTGCCCCGGTTGCCTCGCGGCGCCAGCCGAACCAGCGCGTCCCGTCCCCGAAGACGTGCAGATCGCGCTGTCGCTGCCGGGCATCCACTGTTCCGGCTGCATCGCCACGGTCGAGCGCGAGCTGAACGCCTGTCCGGGCGTCGAGAATGCCAGGGTCAACCTGACGCTCAAACGGGCGATGGTGCAGGCCGCACCGGACGTGCGCGCCGCCGATCTGATCCCGGTGCTGGAAAGCGCGGGCTATGAGGCCCATGAACTGGATCCGGGCGCGTTGAAGACAACCCAGGCCGACAAGGCCGGTCGCGACCTGCTGATGCGCCTTGCGGTTGCGGGATTTGCGTCGATGAACGTGATGCTGCTCTCGGTTTCGGTCTGGTCCGGGGCAACGGACGCGACGCGGGACATGTTCCACTGGATTTCGGCGGCCATTGCGCTGCCGGCCATCGCGTTCTCGGCACAACCGTTCTTTGCCAACGCGTGGAGCGCGCTGCGGGTGCGCCGCCTGAACATGGACGTACCGATCGTTCTGGCGATCCTGCTGGCGCTTGCCACTTCGGTATGGGAAACCTCGCTAAGCGGCGAACACGCCTATTTCGATGCCGCTCTGACGCTGACCTTTTTCCTTCTGGCGGGTCGCTATCTCGACTATCGCACGCGTGCGGTGGCGCGTTCGGCCGCCGAAGAACTGGCGGCGCTTGAAGTGCCCAGAGCCATCCGTGTGTCCAACGGAATCGAGGAGGAGGTCGCGGTTTCCGCTCTGGCGACAGGGGATCTGGTGCTTGTCCGCCCCGGCGGACGGATGCCGGTGGATGGCGAGATCGTTTCGGGCCGGTCCGAGCTGGACCGCTCGCTTTTGACCGGTGAAACGCTCCCCGTCTTCGCCGAGCCGGGCCTTGCCGTCAGCGCGGGTGAGGTGAACCTGACCGGCCCCCTGACCATCCGGGCCACGGCGGTGGGGCAGGATACCTCGCTGCACCGCATGGCCGATCTTGTCGCCATCGCCGAGTCGGGGCGGTCGCGCTATACCTCTCTGGCCGACAGCGCAGCAAAGCTTTACGCGCCCGGCGTTCATATCCTGTCGGCACTTAGTTTTGTGGGCTGGTACCTCTATTCGGGCGATGTGCGCACGGCGCTGAATATCGCGGCTGCCGTACTCATCATCACCTGCCCCTGCGCCCTGGGGCTGGCGGTTCCCGCCGTGACCACCGCCGCGTCGGGGCGGCTGTTTCGGCGCGGAATGCTGATCAAGCACGCAACCGCGCTGGAGCGTCTGGCCGAGGTGGATACCGTGGTTTTCGACAAGACCGGCACTCTGACCGCCGGAATGCCTGAACTGACCAATCTGGGCGAACACGCGCGGAGCGATCTGGAAATTGCATTGGCGCTGGCCGGGGCGTCGTCGCATCCGTTGTCCGTCTCGCTGGCCCGGGCCGCGCGCGCCGCCGGGATCAGACCGGCCAATGTGACGGACTTGGCCGAAATCCCCGGTTTCGGTACCGAAGGGCAATATCGCGGGCAGATCGTGCGCCTGGGCCGTGCCGCGTGGGTGGGTGCCGCGCAGGGGCATCAAACCGCCGCCTGGCTGGCGGTTGGCGACCGGGCGCCGGTGGCGTTTTTCTATACCGATGCGTTGCGCCTCGGTGCGGCGCAGGCGGTCGCCGCGATTCGGGATGCGGGCAAAGATGTGGTGCTGATCTCGGGCGATACCAAGGGCGCCGTTGCGGCACTGGCGGACCGGCTTGGCATTGCGGACTGGGTGTCTGAGGCCCTGCCCGAAGAAAAGGCTGGGCGGGTGCAAGCCCTCACAGACAGGGGCCGCAAGGTTTTGATGGTGGGTGATGGTCTTAACGACACGGCGGCGCTTGCGGCGGCGCATGTGTCGATCTCGCCCGCCTCGGCGCTGGATGCGGCGCGGGTGGCGTCGGATATCGTGCTACTGGGCAATGACCTGTCCCCGATTGCCGAGGCCTGCGATACCGCTGCAAAGGCAACTCGGCGCATTCGCGAGAACTTTCAGATCGCCACCGTCTATAACGTCATCGCGGTCCCCCTGGCGGTCGCCGGGCTGGCGACGCCGCTGATTGCGGCCTTGGCGATGTCGACCTCATCAATTACCGTATCCCTGAACGCATTGCGGCTGAGGTGACCCGATGGAAGTTCTGGCCTATCTGATCCCGATTTCCCTGTTTCTGGGCGGCGTCGGCCTTGTCGCGTTCATCTATACGGTGCGTTCAAACCAGTATGATGACCCGGAAGGCGACGCACGCCGGATTCTGAGCAACGAATGGGATGACAAGCCCAAGCCCTAGCGGCGATCCGATCGGAATCTGCGGACGCGCCGCGACTGCCCTTGAAATTACCGCAATGCCCGGCTATGTCCGGCCCATCCGCTAGCAGAGAGAACCAAGCCACATGGCCACCATCAATCCGATCCAGTTCATTCAGCAGGTCCGCGCCGAAGTTGCCAAGGTCGTCTGGCCGACCCGTCGCGAGGTGCTGTTGACTACGGTCATGGTGTTCATCATGGCGGCGCTGACGGCTGTGTTTTTTGCGCTGGTCGATCTGGGCATTCGCGGTGCCCTGCAACTGGTTCTGGGCGCGTTCGGTTAAGGCGGGTCTGGCGGGGCGCGAACGCCACTGCCCCCTTGCACAGGGCGCGATGTCAGAGTAGGTCACGCGGTACTATTCGGAATGGGCGTGCGGCGATTCGGGCTGCGCGCCGCTTTTTATTCCGGGTGATGTGACAGAATTTCAATGATGGGCGCACGCCGCAATAGGGTTGCGCCGAAGGCAGAACAAGGACAACAGGTTCATGGCGAAACGGTGGTACTCGGTCAGCGTTCTTTCGAATTTCGAAAAGAAGATCGCAGAGCAGATCCGCACGTCCGTGGCCGAGCAGGGCCTTGAGGACGATATCGACGAGGTTCTGGTGCCCACCGAAGAGGTGATCGAAGTGCGCCGGGGCAAGAAGGTCACGACCGAACGCCGGTTCATGCCCGGTTACGTTCTGGTGCATATGGAAATGTCGGATCAGGGCTATCATCTGATCAACTCGATCAACCGCGTCACCGGTTTTCTGGGCCCGCAAGGCCGCCCGATGCCGATGCGCGACGCCGAGGTGAACCAGATCCTCAACCGCGTTCAGGAAGGCGAAGAAGCGCCCAAGCTGATGATCAGCTTCGAGATCGGCGAAAAGGTCAAGGTCAACGACGGCCCGTTCGAAGATTTCGACGGCATGGTCGAGGGCGTGGACGACGAGAACCAGAAGCTAAAGGTCTCGGTTTCGATCTTTGGCCGGGAAACCCCGGTCGAGCTGGACTTCACGCAGGTGACCAAGCAGAGCTAACGAGTTCTTCAACGAGATTTGCAGCGCCGCGATGCCACTGGCAACGCGGCGTTTTTGCTTGTTTAACGAACAATTGTACAATCGGAAACTTAGTTTTCAGTGTTCATTGGGTATCCTGTTCGAGTTTTCGCTTGTCGAAAAAGTCACAGCGTTCCAACTGGTAGTCGCGTCGATAGGGCGGCCCCTGCGGCATCTCGGAAAAGAAGTGCCTGTCCTCGTCGCTACACGAGTAGTGCCCAATTCCCAGAGATTTGAGGTAATGCGTGAGCGAAGTACCATAATATCTTGAAATGCTGCTTAAATCGTCTTGATTACGCCATCTTCTTTCCGTCTCAAAATTTGGAAAAAACCGAATAGTGCAGTCTCCGCCCAGAAATTCATCACTTTCGTACAAAACGACGCAGTTTATTTCTCGGCCAAGAACAGAAAGGCTAAGTAGCTTCGGGTCTACTGCGTACCCCCACTGGCGAACTGTCACCATCTTATGATTGCTCTCGCCACTTGGATTCAACAACATCAAACCACCTGACGTTACACCAACGACAGTACCTTCAATCGATGGCAACTGTTTGGCGTGAGCTTCAAGTTCAGGTGTTACCGCGGTCGCCATAGACGGCATACCTAGTATGCCCACGACAAATAGCGTCAGTGCGTGCGAACAACTTTTTTTGTAGAACAAATGCCTGCTACCACTTCAAGTCAATTTAAAGTTGAATTCCATCTTGCCCAACTAGCCATGGCTGACAAGAAATAGTTTCTTGAGTTCTGCTAAGTGCCGTTAGGTCGTGCATTAAGCTAAAAACCATTCATCAGGCGTTAGCGGACCCGATACTGTCATCGTCGTACCGATCCACATTCAACATTTTGGACGCTAGGTGACAGTTTATGATTGTGGTCTCGTCCCCTTGCCAACCCTGCCATTCCCCTATAAACGCCGCCCATCGTCTTCGGGCGAGATTCTCTCGTGGGAGATTGCTGGGATCGCGATCCCGGATCGGACCACGCAACATAATCTGGTCGGGGCGCGCCCCAACCGAGTTGAAAGGAAAACCAAATGGCCAAGAAGCTTGCTGGTACGATGAAGCTGCAGGTTCCTGCAGGTCAGGCGAACCCGTCGCCGCCAGTTGGTCCGGCGCTGGGTCAGCGCGGCATCAACATCATGGAATTCTGCAAGGCGTTCAACGCCAAGACCGCAGACATGGAGCCCGGCGCGCCGTGCCCGACCGTGATCACCTATTATCAGGACAAGTCCTTCACCATGGACATCAAGACGCCGCCCGCGTCTTACTACCTGAAAAAAGCGGCTGGTCTGAAGCCGGTCGGCAAGCGTAACCGGCCCCGTGGTGCGGAAAACCCCGGTCGCGAGACCGTGGCCACCGTGACCTCGAAGCAGGTTCGCGAAATCGCCGAAGCCAAAATGAAAGATCTGAACGCCAACGACGTCGAAGGCGCAATGCAGATCATCCTGGGCTCGGCCCGCTCCATGGGCATCGAGGTGAAGTAAGATGGCAAAACTCGGTAAACGTACCCGCGCCGCGCGCGAGGCATTCGCTGGCAAGGAAAACCTGTCGGTCGAAGATGCAGTTGCCCTGGTCAAAGCCAATGCAACCTCTAAATTCGACGAAACCGTCGAAATCGCGATGAACCTCGGCGTCGACACCCGTCACGCAGACCAGATGGTTCGCGGCGTTGTCGGCCTGCCCAACGGCACCGGTAAAGCAATGCGCGTTGCTGTTTTCGCACGTGGCCCCAAGGCGGACGAGGCGAAAGAAGCTGGCGCGGACATCGTTGGCGCAGAGGACCTGATGGAAACCATCCAGGGCGGCACCATCGAGTTCGATCGCTGCATCGCGACCCCGGACATGATGCCGGTCGTTGGCCGTCTGGGTAAGATCCTCGGCCCGCGCAACCTGATGCCGAACCCAAAGGTCGGCACCGTTACCATGGACGTGAAAGCGGCCGTGGAAGCAGCCAAGGGCGGCGAAGTTCAGTTCAAGGCGGAAAAAGGCGGCGTCGTGCACGCAGGCGTCGGCAAAGCATCCTTTGACGAAGCCAAGCTGGTTGAAAACATCCGTGCCTTTGTCTCGGCCGTTGCCAAGGCCAAGCCGTCGGGCGCCAAGGGCACCTACATGAAGAAAATCGCGCTGAGCTCGACCATGGGCCCCGGCGTGACCGTGGACGTGGCTGCCGCTTCGAGCGAATAAGCCCCAGCCTTCACGTTGAAAATTGGTCCCGGGTGGTGCGAACCGCCCGGGTTTTTTTGTTTTGTGCCACAAGAGGCGCAGGATATCGTCGCGGAAGGTTTTTTGCTATGATCCTCAAATCCTTCGTAAAAGCAGGTGTTGGTTTTGTGATTAGCCAGTTGGAGTCGATGACAAGGTGCAGTTCGAAAGTCTTATAGACTCCTTTGTTGTCTTGTTGGCATTGGTTGGGGCAGCAGTCTGGTTCAAACGCAGGGCCGTTATCCAGGAGCATGAACAGGGCGTTTTTGCCCGGCTGATTACGGATTTTGCGCTTCCCGCTCTGATTTTTGCAAACTTAAGCCGCGAGCCATTTGATTTTGGAAATTTCAAACTTGCCGCAATTCTGTTTGCAGCAATTGCGATAGTCATGTGCGTGGCCTGGCAGATAGGCCGTCGGATGAAGCTGGATAGCCCTGTCCTTGGTTCGGTTATTTTGGTGTCGGGTGTCGGAAGCACATCGACACTCGGATACTCGCTTATTCAGAACATCTACGGTGACAACAGCGCGGTCATGAGCCAATTGGTGATTATGGGCGAGGTCGGTGTGGTTCTACCCCTGTTTACCATCGGTGTCGCCATCGCAAGCTATTTCGGAGAGAGTTCCGAAGATGGCCCCCGTGTTAGTTCGGCACTGCGAACATTTATTAGATCTCCGATTTTTGTCGCCTTTTTGCTTGGAATCTTTGCCTCTCTTTTGGGGGTTCCGCAGGACACCAAGTTGACGCAATTGCTGAACGCATTTCTTGCGATAGCAGCCGATTCGCTGACTTTTCTGGTGGCTTTTACTATAGGACTCATGCTTCGACCGATCGGGGTGAAGCGAATGGCGGGTCTGTTTTTACTTGTTTGCTTCCTCAAGTTGGTACTGGAGCCATTGGTCGCAGGCGGGTTTGCCGTTGTTCTCGGTCTGCCTGATTTCCAGCGGAGTATTTTGATTGTTGAGGCGGCGATGCCTTCAGGTGCCCTGGCCGTCGTGATTGCTGCCAGATATGGGTGCGACGCAGCCGTTGCATCGGCGCTTTTGATTGCCACCTTCGCTTTGAGCCTACTTGCCATTCCTCTGATCGGTGCCTTGACGCTTTAGATGTTCCCGCGCGGCGAGTGGATATACCGGCGTCCCGGTTCCGGATGCGATGCCATTTAAAAATGGCTGGAAAGGTCGCGTTCCACACATTTGCAGCGCCCGAATTCCGGCCGATTGACCAAATTTACCCCTTGGAAACCCCGCTTGTCTGGCCTAAATAGAGCTGCGGAATAAAGCGTGCGATTCGTCGTGCGCTTTATTTTGTTTCGTCCAAGACGGTGGGTGGGTCCATCCGGCCCCTTAATTCCCTGCCTGAGACGGGTAAGACCAAAGAATTCTGAGGGTCACGATCCTCGGGCGAATTTTGGCCCATCCCGTAACAACGGACCTGAACGCCGGGGTTTTGCCCTCGGCAAATATGAGCCGGGGTGATGTATCATCCCAAACTTGGAGAGAACTGTGGATAGAGCCCAGAAAGAGAAAGTGGTCGAGGAACTCGGCCAAATCTTCGAAAGCTCTGGCGTCGTAGTGGTTGCCCACTACGCCGGTCTGACAGTTGCCGAGATGCAGGACCTGCGTTCGCGTGCGCGCGAAGCCGGGGGTTCCGTGCGTGTTGCCAAAAACAGGCTCGCCAAAATCGCCCTTGAGGGTAAGCCGTGTGAAAGCATGGCCGACCTGCTGACGGGGATGACCGTTCTGACCTATTCCGAGGACCCCGTGGCAGCAGCCAAGGTGGCCGAGGACTTCGCCAAGGATAACAAGAAATTCGAAATCCTTGGCGGTGCAATGGGCGAGAACGCTCTGGACCGTGCCGGCGTCGAAGCCGTGTCGAAAATGCCGTCGCGCGAGGAGCTTATTGCTCAGATCGTGTCGTGCATTGGCGCACCCGCTTCGAACATCGCTGGCGCGATTGGCGCACCTGCAAGCAACATCGCAAGCATCCTTTCCACCATCGAAGAGAAGGCGGAAGCTGCGTAAGCGGTTGGCACTGAATGATCTGCGTAGGGTAAATACCCTGACGTTGGAACACACACTGTAAACGGAAAGAGCTGATACAATGGCTGATCTGAAAGCACTCGCAGAAAGCATCGTGGGTCTGACCCTGCTGGAAGCACAAGAACTGAAAACCATCCTCAAAGACGAATATGGCATTGAGCCCGCAGCCGGTGGCGCAGTCGTCATGGCAGCCGGTGGCGACGCCGGTGGCGCAGCCGAAGAAGAAAAAACCGAATTCGACGTCGTTCTGAAGAACGCCGGCGCTTCGAAAATCAACGTCATCAAAGAAGTTCGCGGCATCACCGGTCTGGGCCTGAAAGAAGCCAAGGAACTGGTCGAAGCCGGCGGCAAGATCAAAGAAGGCGTTTCGAAAGAAGAAGCCGAAGAAGTCAAAGGCAAGCTGGAAGCAGCTGGCGCCGAAGTCGAACTGGCCTAAGCCATTTGACAGGTGCATCGGTGATGCGCCGCAGAATTTGGCTGGGCCCGGAGAAATCCGGGTCCAGCCGAACCTGTCTTAGAAAGGGCCTCGTGAGGGGGCGTTTTCTAAGACGCGGTTCGCGGATCGGGAGGCCGCCTTCGGGACGGTGGCCATGAATTGATCCGGACGTGTCGTCTCGAATGTGCAAGGCGCCGGGGCCCGACGGTGTCTTTGCCCGCTGAGAACATCGAAAGGTGACATCTGACATGGCTCAAACGTTCCTTGGCCAGAAACGTCTTCGTAAATATTACGGCAAAATCCGCGAAGTGCTGGAGATGCCGAACCTCATTGAGGTGCAGAAATCTTCTTATGATCTTTTCCTGCGCTCCGGCGATGCAGAGCAGCCCGCTGACGGCGAAGGCATCAAAGGTGTGTTCCAATCGGTTTTCCCGATCAAGGATTTCAACGAAACCTCCGTCCTGGAATTCGTGAAATACGATCTGGAAAACCCCAAATATGACGTCGAAGAATGCATGCAGCGCGACATGACCTACAGCGCGCCGCTGAAGGTCACCTTGCGTCTGATCGTGTTTGATGTTGACGAAGACACCGGCGCCAAGTCGGTCAAGGACATCAAGGAACAGGACGTGTTCATGGGCGACATGCCCCTGATGACGCCGAACGGTACTTTCATCGTGAACGGCACCGAGCGTGTGATCGTGTCCCAGATGCACCGTTCGCCCGGTGTGTTCTTTGACCACGACAAGGGCAAGACTCATAGCTCGGGCAAGTTGCTGTTTGCCTGCCGCATCATCCCGTATCGCGGCAGCTGGCTGGACTTCGAATTCGACGCCAAAGACATCGTGTTCGCCCGTATCGACCGCCGCCGCAAACTGCCGGTGACCACGCTGCTTTATGCTCTGGGTCTGGACCAGGAAGGCATCATGGATGCCTATTACAACACCATCTCCTACAAGCTGGACAAGAAGAAAGGTTGGGTCACCCCGTTCTTCCCCGAACGCGTGCGCGGCACCCGTCCCACCTATGATCTGATCGACGCGGCCTCGGGCGAGGTCATTGCCGAAGCGGGCAAGAAGATCACCCCGCGCGCGGTCAAGAAACTGATTGAAGATGGCGTTGTCACCAACCTGCTGGTGCCCTTCGATCACATCGTTGGCAAGTTCGTCGCCAAGGATATCATCAACGAGGAAACCGGCGCGATCTATGTCGAGGCCGGGGACGAGCTGACGCTGGAATACGACAAGGATGGCGACCTGATCGGCGGCACCGCGAAAGAGCTGATCGACGCGGGCATTACCGACATTCCGGTTCTGGACATCGACAACGTCAATGTCGGCCCCTACATGCGCAACACGATGGCGCAGGACAAGAACATGAACCGCGAAACCGCGCTCATGGACATCTACCGCGTCATGCGCCCGGGCGAGCCGCCCACCGTCGAGGCCGCCTCGGCCCTGTTCGACACCCTGTTCTTCGACAGCGAGCGCTATGATCTGTCCGCCGTGGGCCGGGTCAAGATGAACATGCGTCTTGCACTCGACAAGCCCGATACCCAGCGCACACTGGATCGCGAGGATATTGTCGCCTGCATCAAGGCGCTGGTGGAACTGCGCGACGGCAAAGGCGACGTGGACGACATCGACCATTTGGGCAACCGTCGTGTGCGTTCGGTCGGCGAACTGATGGAAAATCAGTACCGCGTCGGCCTGCTGCGCATGGAGCGCGCGATCAAAGAGCGTATGTCGTCGGTCGAGATCGACACCGTCATGCCGCAGGACCTGATCAACGCGAAACCGGCAGCCGCTGCTGTTCGCGAATTCTTTGGCTCGTCGCAGCTGTCGCAGTTCATGGACCAGACCAACCCGCTGTCGGAAGTCACACACAAACGCCGCCTCTCGGCGCTTGGCCCGGGCGGCCTGACGCGTGAGCGCGCGGGTTTTGAGGTGCGCGACGTTCACCCGACCCACTATGGCCGGATGTGTCCGATTGAAACGCCGGAAGGTCCGAACATCGGTCTGATCAACTCGCTGGCCACCTTTGCCCGCGTGAACAAGTACGGCTTCATCGAAACCCCCTATCGCGTCGTCAGCGAAGGTCAGGTGACCGATGAAGTTCACTACATGTCCGCGACCGAGGAAATGCGCCACACCGTGGCGCAGGCCAACGCGACGCTGGATGCAGACGGCAAGTTCATCAACGAGATGGTCAACACCCGTCAGGCCGGCGACTATACGCTGGCACCGGTCGAAAGCGTTGATCTGATCGACGTGTCGCCGAAACAGCTGGTTTCGGTTGCCGCATCGCTGATCCCGTTCCTTGAAAATGACGACGCCAACCGCGCTCTGATGGGCTCGAACATGCAACGTCAGGCGGTTCCGCTGCTGCGGGCCGAGGCGCCGCTGATCGGCACCGGGATCGAGGAAAAGGTAGCGATCGACTCGGGCGCTGCGATCCAGGCGAAACGTGCCGGCATCATCGACCAGGTCGATGCCCAGCGTATCGTGATCCGCGCCACCGAGGATCTGGAACTGGGCGACGCTGGCGTTGACATTTACCGTCTGCGCAAGTTCCAGCGTTCGAACCAGAACACCTGCATCAACCAGCGTCCGCTGATCAAGGTGGGTGACACCGTCCAGAAGGGCGAGGTCATTGCCGACGGTCCGTCGACCGATATGGGTGAACTGGCCCTGGGCAAGAACGTGGTCGTCGCGTTCATGCCGTGGAACGGTTACAACTACGAAGACTCGATCCTGATCTCGGAACGTATCGCGCGTGACGACGTCTTTACCTCGGTCCATATCGAGGAATTCGAAGTCGCCGCCCGTGACACCAAGCTGGGTCCGGAAGAAATCACTCGTGACATCCCGAACGTCGGTGAAGAAGCGCTGCGCAACCTCGACGAGGCGGGCATCGTTTACATCGGTGCGGATGTTGAGCCGGGTGATATTCTGGTCGGCAAGATCACTCCGAAGGGCGAAAGCCCGATGACCCCGGAAGAAAAGCTGCTGCGCGCCATCTTTGGTGAAAAAGCATCTGACGTGCGCGACACCTCGCTGCGCGTGAAGCCGGGCGATTACGGTACGGTCGTTGAGGTTCGTGTCTTCAACCGTCACGGTGTCGAGAAAGACGAGCGTGCGCTGCAGATCGAGCGTGAGGAAGTCGAACGTCTGGCCCGTGACCGGGACGACGAGCTGGCGATCCTTGACCGCAACATCTATGCGCGTCTGCAGGGCCTGATCCTGGGTAAAACCGCTGTCAAAGGCCCGAAAGGCGTCAAGGCAGGGTCGGCGATCACCGAGGAGCTGCTGGAAACCCTGACCCGTGGTCAGTGGTGGCAGCTGGCGCTGGAAGACGAGAAGGATGCACAGATCGTTGAGGCTCTGAACGAGCAGTACGAAGTGCAAAAGCGTGCTCTGGACGCCCGTTTCGAGGACAAGGTCGAGAAAGTCCGCCGTGGCGACGACCTGCCGCCGGGTGTGATGAAGATGGTCAAAGTCTTCATCGCCGTGAAGCGCAAGCTGCAGCCAGGTGACAAGATGGCCGGTCGTCACGGGAACAAAGGTGTGATCTCCAAGGTTGTTCCGATGGAAGACATGCCGTTCCTGGCCGATGGTACACCGGTCGACTTCTGTCTGAACCCGCTGGGTGTGCCTTCGCGTATGAACGTTGGCCAGATCCTTGAAACCCACATGGGTTGGGCCGCACGCGGTCTGGGGCTGAACATCGACGACGCGCTGGGTGAATACCGCCGTTCCGGCGACCTGACCCCGGTACGCGAAGCAATGAAGCTGGCCTATGGCGAAGATGTCTACGAAGAAGGCATCACCGGCATGGACGAGGATACGCTGGTCGAAGCAGCGGGCAACGTGACCCGCGGTGTTCCGATCGCGACCCCGGTCTTTGACGGCGCCAAAGAGGCAGACGTCAACGACGCGCTGGTGCGTGCGGGCTTCTCGCAAAGCGGTCAGTCGATCCTGTTCGACGGTCGTACGGGTGAGCAATTCGCACGTCCGGTGACCGTGGGCATCAAGTACCTGCTGAAACTGCACCACCTTGTGGACGACAAGATCCACGCGCGTTCGACCGGGCCGTACAGCCTGGTTACCCAGCAGCCGCTGGGTGGTAAGGCGCAGTTTGGTGGTCAGCGCTTTGGTGAGATGGAAGTCTGGGCTCTGGAAGCTTACGGCGCCGCCTACACCCTGCAGGAGATGCTCACCGTGAAATCGGATGACGTCGCCGGCCGGACCAAGGTCTATGAGTCGATCGTCAAGGGCGAGGATAACTTTGAAGCGGGCGTACCGGAATCGTTCAACGTTCTGGTGAAAGAAGTCCGTGGCCTCGGCCTGAATATGGAACTCCTGGATGCGGAGGTTGAGGAGTAAGGGCTTCGGCCCTTCCTCCCGTCCCCCCTTCCGCAAAATTTGAGGTATCAAAATGAACCAGGAAATCACCAACAACCCGTTCAACCCGCTGACGCCGCCGAAGGTCTTTGACGAGATCAAGGTCTCGTTGGCCAGCCCGGAACGGATTCTGTCTTGGTCCTATGGCGAGATCAAGAAACCCGAAACCATCAACTACCGGACGTTCAAGCCCGAGCGTGACGGTCTGTTCTGTGCGCGTATCTTTGGCCCGATCAAAGACTACGAATGTCTGTGCGGCAAATATAAGCGGATGAAGTATCGCGGCGTTGTCTGCGAAAAATGCGGCGTGGAAGTCACCCTGCAGAAAGTCCGCCGCGAGCGTATGGGCCATATCGAACTGGCCGCGCCCGTCGCGCATATCTGGTTCCTGAAGTCGCTGCCGTCCCGCATCGGTCTGATGCTGGACATGACGCTGCGCGATCTGGAACGCGTTCTGTACTTTGAAAACTATGTCGTCATCGAGCCCGGCCTGACCGACCTGACCTACGGCCAGATGCTGACCGAGGAAGAGTTCATGGACGCGCAGGATGCCTATGGCATGGACGCGTTCACCGCGAATATCGGTGCCGAAGCGATCCGTGAGATGCTGGCCCAGATCGATCTGGAAGCCGAAGCCGAGCAGCTGCGCGCTGATCTGGCCGAAGCAACCGGCGAACTGAAGCCCAAGAAGATCATCAAGCGTCTGAAGGTTGTTGAATCCTTCCTCGAGTCGGGCAACCGGCCCGAATGGATGGTCATGACCGTGATCCCGGTCATTCCGCCGGAACTGCGTCCGCTGGTTCCGCTGGATGGTGGCCGTTTTGCGACTTCGGACCTGAACGATCTGTATCGCCGCGTCATCAACCGGAACAACCGCCTGAAGCGTCTGATCGAACTGCGCGCGCCTGACATCATCGTCCGCAACGAAAAGCGGATGCTGCAGGAATCCGTTGACGCTCTGTTCGACAACGGCCGTCGTGGCCGCGTGATCACCGGCGCCAACAAACGTCCGCTGAAATCGCTGTCGGACATGCTGAAAGGTAAGCAGGGCCGCTTCCGTCAGAACCTTCTGGGTAAGCGCGTCGACTTCTCGGGCCGTTCGGTCATCGTGACCGGTCCGGAGCTCAAGCTGCACCAGTGTGGTCTGCCCAAGAAGATGGCGCTGGAGCTGTTCAAGCCGTTCATCTACTCGCGCCTTGAAGCCAAAGGTCTGTCTTCGACCGTGAAACAGGCGAAGAAACTGGTCGAGAAAGAGCGCCCCGAAGTGTGGGATATCCTCGACGAGGTGATCCGCGAACACCCTGTCATGC
Organism: Ruegeria sp. AF8; assembly: GCF_056541825.1. Classification (NCBI taxonomy): domain Bacteria; kingdom Pseudomonadati; phylum Pseudomonadota; class Alphaproteobacteria; order Rhodobacterales; family Roseobacteraceae; genus Ruegeria; species Ruegeria sp. AF8. The sequence goes on from NZ_JBQFYW010000003.1 coordinate 325,123, forward strand.
TGAACCGTGCGCCGACGCTGCACCGTCTTGGCATTCAGGCGTTCGAGCCGGTTCTGATCGAAGGTAAAGCCATCCAGCTGCACCCGCTGGTCTGTTCGGCCTTTAACGCCGACTTTGACGGTGACCAGATGGCCGTTCACGTCCCGCTGAGCCTTGAGGCACAGCTGGAAGCCCGCGTTCTGATGATGTCGACGAACAACGTTCTGTCGCCCGCAAACGGCGCGCCGATCATCGTTCCGTCGCAGGATATGATCCTGGGTCTGTACTATGTGACCCTGGAACGCGAAGGCATGCCGGGAGAAGGCAAGGTCTTTGGCTCGATCGAAGAAGTTCAGCACGCGCTGGACGCGGGTGAGGTGCATCTGCACACCAAGATCACCGCGCGGATCGCGCAGATCGACGATGAGGGCAACGAAGTTCAGAAGCGCTATGAAACCACTCCCGGCCGTCTGCGTCTGGGTGCGTTGCTGCCTATGAACAACAAGGCGCCGTTCGAGCTGGTCAACCGCCTGCTGCGGAAGAAAGAAGTGCAGCAGGTGATCGACACCGTCTACCGCTACTGCGGTCAGAAAGAGTCGGTCATCTTCTGTGACCAGATCATGTCGATGGGTTTCAAGGAAGCGTTCAAGGCCGGTATCTCGTTCGGTAAGGACGACATGGTCATCCCGGACGACAAGTGGGGCATCGTCGATGACACCCGCGGTCAGGTGAAGGACTTTGAACAGCAGTACATGGACGGCCTGATCACTCAGGGCGAAAAGTACAACAAGGTTGTCGATGCCTGGTCCAAGTGTAACGACCGCGTCACCGAAGCGATGATGAGCACGATCTCGTCGTCGGATCGGGCGGAGGACGGATCCGAGCAGGAACCGAACTCGGTCTACATGATGGCCCATTCGGGTGCGCGTGGCTCGGTCACTCAGATGAAACAGCTGGGTGGTATGCGTGGCCTGATGGCCAAGCCGAACGGTGACATCATCGAGACGCCGATCATCTCGAACTTCAAGGAAGGTCTGACCGTTCTCGAGTACTTCAACTCGACCCACGGCGCTCGTAAGGGTCTGTCGGATACCGCTCTGAAGACGGCGAACTCGGGTTACCTGACCCGTCGTCTGGTGGACGTGGCACAGGACTGCATCGTTCGTGAGATCGATTGTGGCACCGAGCGCGCGATCACTGCCGAAGCTGCGGTCAACGACGGTGAAGTTGTTGCCTCGCTGGCCGAACGTGTGCTGGGCCGTGTATCTGCAGATGACGTTCTGCGTCCGGGAACGGATGAGGTTCTGGTCGCTGCGGGTCAGTTGATCGACGAACGTATGGCCGACACCATTGATGAGGCCGCCGTTGCGTCGATGCGCATCCGCTCGCCGCTGACCTGTGAGTCCGAGGAAGGCGTTTGTGCCACCTGCTACGGTCGTGACCTTGCACGCGGTACCATGGTGAACACGGGTGAGGCTGTCGGCATCATCGCCGCCCAGTCCATCGGTGAGCCCGGTACGCAGCTGACGATGCGGACATTCCACATCGGTGGTGTTGCGCAAGGTGGCCAGCAGTCGTTCCAGGAAGCCAGCCAGGATGGTGTCGTTGCGTTCGAGAACCCGCAGATTCTGGTCAATGCCGCAGGCGAAAGCCTGGTCATGGGCCGGAACATGAAGCTGGTGATCAACGACGAACACGGCGAAGAGCGGGCCAGCTTCAAGCTGGGTTACGGCTCCAAGCTGTTCGTCAAGGACGGCACCAAGGTCTCGCGCGGCGACAAGCTGTTCGAATGGGATCCCTACACCCTGCCGATCATTGCCGAGAAAGCCGGTACCGCGAAATATGTCGACCTTGTTTCGGGCCTTGCCGTCCGCGACGAGACCGACGATGCAACCGGTATGACCCAGAAAATCGTGATCGACTGGCGCGCCGCCCCGAAAGGCAGCGACCTGAAGCCCGAGATCATTCTGGTCGGCGAAGATGGTGAGCCGGTCCGCAACGACGCGGGCAACCCGGTTCACTATCCGATGTCGGTGGACGCGATCCTGTCGGTCGAAGATGGCCAGCAGATCGAAGCCGGCGAAGTCGTTGCGCGTATCCCACGTGAAGGCGCCAAGACCAAGGACATCACCGGTGGTCTGCCGCGTGTGGCCGAACTGTTCGAAGCGCGTCGTCCCAAGGATCACGCGATCATCGCCGAAGCCGATGGTTACGTGCGCTTTGGCCGCGACTACAAGAACAAGCGCCGCATCAGCATCGAACCGGCGGACGAGTCGATGGAAACGATCGAGTATATGGTGCCCAAGGGCAAACATATCCCGGTCGCGGAAGGCGACTTCATCCAGAAGGGTGAATACCTGATGGACGGTAACCCGGCCCCGCATGACATCCTGTCCATCATGGGTGTCGAAGCGTTGGCGGATTACATGATCGACGAGGTTCAGGACGTTTATCGTCTGCAGGGCGTGAAGATCAACGACAAGCACATCGAGGTGATCGTTCGCCAGATGCTGCAGAAGTGGGAGATCCTGGATTCTGGCGACACCACCCTGCTGAAGGGCGAACACGTCGACAAGCAGGAGTTTGACGCGGCCAACGAAAAGACCATCGCACGCGGTGGACGTCCGGCCCAGGGTCAACCGATCCTGCTGGGGATCACCAAAGCCTCGCTGCAGACGCGTTCGTTCATCTCGGCGGCATCCTTCCAGGAGACCACCCGCGTGCTGACCGAAGCCTCGGTTCAGGGCAAGAAGGACAAGCTGGTCGGCCTCAAGGAAAACGTCATCGTGGGCCGTCTGATCCCGGCAGGTACCGGCGGTGCCACCCAGCGCGTCCGCCACATTGCACAGACCCGCGATAACGTGGTGATCGAAGCCCGCCGGGAAGAGGCCGAAGCGGCCGCTGCCCTGGCTGCTCCGATCATGGATGACGATATCATCGGGGACGAGTTCGACACTCTGGTCGATACTCCGGAAAGCCGCGAATAAGCTTCGCCCGATCAAGACCGAAAGACCCCGCATGCCTGCGGGGTCTTTTTTTTGAGATTTGCCGACCCGGGATTTTCCTGTTCGGATGGGTGCGGTTCAGTTGGCTGATCAGAACGGGCGCAGGTGACGCATGGACAAACAGATTTTTGCCGGCACGAGCATGCCGAAGAATTGCAGTCGAACGTCGGCCTCCGGGCAGATCATTCCAGAACCATGGAGTGGCAGCAGATGGCACCAAATCTGACAGGTGCAACCCTGATGATGTGCAGCATGGCGGCGTTCACGGTCAACGACGCCATTGTCAAAGCCGTCGGGGCGGACCTGCCCCTGTTTCAACTTGTCACCATGCGGGGCGTTCTGGCCACCACAATGATCTATATTCTGGCGCGCCACCTTGGGGCGCTGCATCTGAATTTCCCCCTCAGTGACAAGATCATGATGCTGCTCCGCTGTCTCTGCGAGATCGGCGTCACATTCTTTTTCCTGAGTGCGCTTCTGCACATGCCGCTCGCCAATGTGACGGCGGTTTTACAGGCGCTGCCGTTGACGGTGACCCTGGGGGCGGCTCTCATTTTCAAGGAAACCGTCGGATGGCGGCGCGCGACCGCGATTGCCGTCGGATTTGCGGGCATGTTGCTGATCGTCCGGCCCGGCCCGGACGGATTCAACATCTACGCGCTCTATGCTTTGGCGGCGGTTGCCTTGATCACCGCCCGGGATCTTCTGACCCGGCGCATGTCCGCCGCCGTACCGTCGATGGTTGTGACCCTGGCAACCTCGATTTCCATAACCATCGTGGCGGCGTTTGCCTCGCTGACCACGGAGTGGGTGCCGGTATCGGCGGCCACGGGTGCCATGATTGTGTCGGCGGCGGTTCTCGTGTTGCTGGGGTATATGTTCAGCGTCATGGTGATGCGCGTGGGCGAGGTCGGTTTCGTCGCTCCGTTTCGGTATTCAGGCCTGCTCTGGGCGCTGCTTCTCGGCTGGCTGATGTTTGGCGACTGGCCCGACCCGACGACCCTGTTTGGCGGGGCACTTGTGGTGGGCGCGGGCCTGTTCACCCTGTTTCGGGAACGCGCGGTCAGGGGGTGAAAACCCGCGTTCGAACCTGATCGACATCTATTGCGAACCGGTTGGCGAATTCGCTCTTGTGCTCGCCGGTCAGGGGCGAGCCCCCGACCCTCCGCACCTGTGTCCGACTCGAGTCGTTATGGCCATTGTAGGACCGCACCCACATCGGCGTATCCGAAAAGCTCACGGCAGGCATGAACCGGGCGATCTTGTTATGGGCGAAATTCATGATCGTCAGCGGGCAACCACCGCGGACATACATCCCCAGCGCCACTCCGAGAAATGGCTTGATCTGCTCGGAAACGTGAATGCCGCTGCGGTGAAATTCAGTCAAATAGCCCCGGTTGAAATCGACCGCCACCGCCTTGTTGCGTCGCAGCAGCCCGCTGCAATCACTGGCGGCCTGCCGAAATCGCGCGACAAAATCCACCGCGACCGCGTCGTCGTCGTCGTGGCGGAACTGCAGACAGGGCTTATCCGGTGATCGCCGCGCGGCATTCAGGATTTCCTTCATCACCTCCCGATGTGGGCGCGGCGGCTGGGCGATGATTCTGATCTGAGGCATTCCGGCGGTCAGATCGTGCAGCCGGTCGCGATCCGGTTGCGGCAGGCTGTCTCCGATTACGATGAGGAATGTGAAATCCTGGTCGGTTTGCGCGCGCAAGCCCGGCAAGGCCACGGTTTCGAACAGGTGGAACCTCTGTTCCAGCCGGTCGCGGCGATACAGATAGCGCACCCTGTCCTCGACAGTGTCATGTTCGACCTGAAACCCCCCAAGCGCGGGGTAGGAAAAACGGCACAGGCCTAGAACTTGCATCAGTAGCTTCCAACGGCGACAATTTTCAGCGGACTATGCCCATCGCCGCTATCGTCTTCAACCGCTCAGCGCCAACCTGGTCCGTGGTTGAAAAGGGTGATATCAGCGCCGGGTGCCGCGTTACCCGGGTGGATCTGGGCCGGGCTGTTGACACTTTGCCCGACTCCCCCTATTACGCGCGTCATCTCGGTGCCGGGGGCCGCCCCAAAACCGATTCCAGTAATGAACTGGTCAAGACCCGGACAATTTTGCAGTTCGCGTCCTCTGATAACCAACCGCGACGTTCACCTCGGAATGGGAACGCTCGCGGGTTTTGCGCTTGTGGACGCATGAGTGCAGCGAATTTAGCCGCACGCAACGCGCGTGCATGTCATATGTGTTGCAAAACGGGGAAGAAACCGGAATGCCAACTATTCAACAGCTGATCCGCAAACCGCGGCAGCCCAAAGTAAAACGCTCGAAGTCCATGCACCTGGAGCAGTGCCCGCAGAAACGCGGCGTCTGCACCCGCGTGTACACCACCACGCCTAAAAAGCCGAACTCGGCTATGCGTAAGGTTGCCAAGGTGCGCCTGACCAACGGGTTCGAGGTCATCTCGTACATCCCCGGTGAAAGCCACAACCTGCAGGAACACTCGGTTGTTCTGATCCGTGGCGGCCGGGTAAAAGACCTTCCCGGTGTGCGTTACCACATCCTGCGCGGTGTTCTGGATACCCAGGGCGTCAAAGACCGTAAGCAACGCCGTTCGAAATACGGCGCGAAGCGTCCCAAGTAAGAAGGAGAGGCTGATATGTCACGTCGTCACGCCGCCGAAAAACGCGAAGTCCTGCCTGACGCCAAATTTGGCGACAAGGTTCTGACCAAATTCATGAACAACCTGATGATCGACGGCAAGAAGTCGGTCGCAGAGCGCATCGTCTACAACGCTTTTGACCGCGTCGAGAACAAGATCAAGCGCGCGCCGGTCGAAGTGTTCCACGAAGCGCTCGACAACATCAAACCGTCGGTCGAGGTCCGCTCGCGCCGAGTTGGTGGTGCAACCTATCAGGTTCCGGTCGAAGTGCGCCCCGAGCGCCGCGAAGCACTGGCCATCCGCTGGCTGATCACTGCCGCGCGCGGCCGTAACGAAAATACCATGGAAGAGCGCCTTGCCGGCGAACTGCTGGACGCCGTTCAGTCCCGCGGTACCGCCGTCAAGAAACGCGAAGACACCCACAAGATGGCCGAGGCGAACAAAGCCTTCAGCCATTATCGTTGGTAATCCGAGAGGCTTAGACCAATGGCACGCGAATATCCGCTCGAACTTTACCGCAACTTCGGTATCATGGCGCACATCGACGCAGGTAAGACCACCTGCTCGGAGCGTATCCTGTATTACACTGGTAAATCCCACAACATCGGTGAGGTGCACGATGGTGCAGCCACCATGGACTGGATGGAGCAGGAGCAGGAACGCGGCATCACCATCACTTCGGCTGCGACCACCACGTTCTGGGAGCGCACCGAGGACGGTCAGACCGCCGATACCCCCAAGCACCGCCTGAACATCATCGACACCCCCGGCCACGTTGACTTCACCATCGAAGTTGAACGTTCGCTGGCGGTTCTCGACGGTGCCGTCTGCGTTCTGGACGCAAACGCCGGTGTTGAACCCCAGACCGAAACCGTGTGGCGTCAGGCTGACCGCTACAAGGTTCCGCGTATGGTTTTCGTCAACAAGATGGACAAGATCGGCGCAGACTTCTTCAACTGCGTTCGCATGATCGAAGACCGCACCGGCGCACGTGCTGTTCCGGTTGGTATTCCGATCGGTGCCGAGTCCGAGCTGGAAGGTCTGATCGACCTGGTCACCATGGAAGAGTGGCTGTGGCAGGGCGAAGATCTGGGCGCAAGCTGGGTCAAGGCGCCGATCCGCGACAGCCTGAAAGACATGGCTGAAGAATGGCGCGGCAAGATGATCGAAGCGGCCGTCGAAGAAGACGACGACGCGATGATGATGTACCTGGAAGGTGAAGAACCCGACGTCGCAACCCTGCGCAAACTGCTGCGCAAGGGCACGCTGGCGCTGCACTTCGTTCCGGTTCTGGGTGGCTCGGCCTTCAAGAACAAGGGCGTTCAGCCGCTGCTCAACGCAGTAATCGACTATCTGCCCAGCCCGCTGGACGTTGTCGACTACATGGGCTTCAAACCCGGCGACGAGGAAGAAGTTCGTAACATCGCCCGTCGTGCGGACGACAACATGGCCTTCTCGGGCCTGGCGTTCAAAATCATGAACGACCCCTTCGTCGGCTCGCTGACCTTCACCCGGGTCTACTCGGGCACCATGAACAAAGGTGACTCGATCCTGAACTCGACCAAAGGTAAGAAAGAGCGCATCGGTCGTATGATGATGATGCACTCGAACAACCGGGAAGAGATCGAAGAAGCGTTTGCAGGCGACATCATCGCGCTGGCGGGTCTGAAAGACACCACCACGGGTGACACCCTGTGTGACGCGAAGGATCCGGTGGTTCTGGAAACCATGACCTTCCCCGATCCGGTGATCGAGATCGCGGTCGAGCCCAAAACCAAGGGCGACCAGGAGAAGATGTCGCAAGGCTTGGCCCGTCTGGCCGCCGAAGACCCGTCCTTCCGCGTGGAGACCGATATCGAATCCGGTCAGACCATCATGAAGGGCATGGGCGAACTTCACCTGGACATCCTGGTGGACCGTCTCAAGCGCGAGTTCAAGGTCGAAGCGAACATCGGTGCACCGCAGGTGGCTTACCGTGAGACCATCGGTCACGAGGTTGAGCATACCTACACCCACAAGAAACAGTCGGGTGGTTCGGGTCAGTTCGCCGAAGTGAAGTTGATCATCTCGCCGACAGAACCTGCCGAAGGCTATTCGTTCGAAAGCCGCATTGTTGGTGGTTCGGTGCCCAAGGAATACATTCCGGGCGTTGAAAAAGGCATCAATTCGGTCATGGACTCGGGCCCGCTGGCCGGTTTCCCGGTGATCGACTTCAAGGTTGCCCTGATCGACGGTAAGTTCCACGACGTGGACTCCAGCGTTCTGGCCTTTGAAATCGCCGCCCGGATGTGCATGCGCGAAGGTATGCGCAAAGCTGGCGCGAAACTGCTGGAACCGATCATGAAGGTCGAAGTGATCACCCCGGAAGAATACACCGGCGGTATCATCGGCGACCTGACATCGCGTCGTGGCCAGGTGTCTGGACAAGAGCCGCGCGGTAACGCCATCGCGATCGACGCGTTCGTGCCGCTGGCCAACATGTTCGGCTACATCAACACTCTGCGTTCGATGTCGTCGGGCCGTGCCCAGTTCACCATGCAGTTCGACCACTACGATCCGGTTCCGCAGAACATCTCGGACGAGATCCAGGCAAAATACGCATAAGACCGGGTGGCGGGGTTTACCCCGCCCTACCCATTCCACTGTAGGGTGGGGTTTGATCCCACCATCCGTAAGAAAAAAGGAGCTTTGCAATGGCAAAGGAAAAGTTTGAGCGTAATAAACCGCATGTCAACATCGGCACGATTGGCCACGTTGACCACGGCAAGACGACGCTGACCGCG